>CACZMA010000001.1 GCA_902782125.1 Oscillospiraceae bacterium
CGGACGTCAGGCCAATTACTCCCCTAATTATAAGAAAAGTGCAACTGTCGGAGTTAATTACTCTCTAACAATTACACTTTCTATGGTACTAAAAAGCCGCATCTAATGATGCGGCCGTTATAGATTCGATTAAGATCTGAATTACAGAGCTGCCTTAGCCTTCTCAACGAGTGATGTGAAGCCAGCTGCATCTGTTACTGCGATGTCAGCAAGAACCTTACGGTCGAGCTCAACGCCTGCCTTCTTGAGGCCGTTCATAAATCTTGAGTAGCTCATGTCGTTAAGACGGCAAGCTGCATTGATCCTGATGATCCAAAGTCTTCTGAAGTCTCTCTTCTTGTTTCTTCTGTCTCTGTAAGCATAGTTACCGGACTTTAATACCTGCTGGTTAGCAACCTTGAAGAGCTTGCTCTTGTGGCCCCAGTAACCCTTAGCCTGCTTGATGATCTTATGGTGACGCGCTCTTACGCGGATTCCTCTTTTAACTCTTGACATATCTTTGTCCTCCTAATTCTCTCTAATTATGCGTAAGGGATCATCTTCTTGACGATCTTTGCATTCTGATCCGAGCATACCTGGCTGTGTCTTAAGTGTCTCATTCTCTTAGTAGGTCTCTTGCTCAGGATGTGGCTTCTGAAGGACTGCTTATGAAGAACCTTACCGGTACCTGTTACTTTGAATCTCTTCTTTGATGAGCTGTGTGTCTTCTGCTTAGGCATTTGTCTTATCCTCCTAATTAATTTATTTCTTCTTTGCCGGTGACAGGTACATTACCATGTTCCTGCCCTCGATCTTGGGCGGTCTGTCGACTGATCCGTACTCGCTGACGCCCTCAGCGAACTTCTCCATTACTTCGAAGCCTTTGTTCTGGAAAGCCATCTCACGACCTCTGAACCTGATGTTGACCTTGACCCTGTTGCCGTTCGAGAGGAACTTGACTACGGCCTTACGCTTTACTTCGATATCGTGGACATCAGTGTTGAGCTTTAAGCCGATCTCCTTGAGTTCAGTTTCCTTCTGATTCTTCTTGGCATCCTTCTCCCTCTTCTTCTTCTCGAAGATGAACTTGTTGTAGTCCATTACCCTGCAAACCGGGTTATCGGGATTCGGAGAGATACATACGAGATCAAGACCTGCTTCTTCAGCCTTCTGTCTGGCCTCTTCGATAGGTACTACGCCTACCATCTCTCCATCTGCGTCAATAAGACGAACGCTGGCAAACTTAATAGCCTCGTTGATCATCTGGTTTTCAGTAGTCTTAGCGATGGTGAACACCTCCTTCAAGCAATAAAAAAGAACGGATAACATCCGTTCTCTCATAACAGCCCCGCCTTAAGATTAAGGCACCCTCTATATTAGGTTTAACTATTAACCTCTTCACAGGTCCGATGACCGCTGGAGGTGAGAACGTAATGTTTCTTCTTTTTTGTCAACTCGGTTATATTAAGCAAAACTGAGGCTAAAGTCAAGCATTTTCTAATGAATTACTTTGAGGAAGGATCTTCTGTGTATCGGAGTGATGCCGTGCTCCCTTATCGCAGCATAGTGATCCTTCGTCCCGTAACCCTTGTGTTTGGCGAATCCGTAGCCCGGATACTCCTTGTCATAATCCATCATCATATGGTCTCTGGTGACCTTGGCAAGTATAGAAGCGGCAGCTATGGAATCCGACTTGGCATCACCCTTGATGATGGGTATCACGGGAAGTCCCGTTCCTTCGAGCTTGACCGCGTCGATAAGAAGGATGTCCGGCTCGATTGATATCTCTTCCACGCAGCGCCTCATGGCCTTCTTGGTAGCTTCCAGGATGTTGATCTCATCTATCGTCTCCGGAGACTCCGCACAGACGGCATAAGCCAGGGCCTTCTCCTTGATCTGCACAAACAGTTCTTCCCTCTTCTTCTCCGTAAGCTTCTTCGAGTCGTCGAGACCCAGTATCTTCACATCAGGATCCAGAATGCAGCATGCGGCTACTACGGGACCTGCAAGAGGTCCTCTTCCGGCTTCGTCTATTCCGCCCGGGAATGAGTAACCGTCTTCACGTGCCTGCTTCTCATAGGCATACATCTCTTCGTACTTTGCTTCAAGCTGTTCCTGTGTAAGTCTGGCCATTATATGTCTCCTTCCGGCTTATCCGGCGACTCGAGCGTTATCCTTCCGATACGGCCTTCCCTGAAGTCGTTCAGAAGAAGCGCCGCGAAACGGTTCTCATCCACTCTTCCGCCGCTCATAACGCAGCCTCTCTTCTTGCCCATGGCCAGGAAAAGATCGTAATAAGGATCTGCGTAACCTTCATTGTCACCCTGCTCTTCAAGGATATCGAGTGATACACCGTATCTGTCTTCCATGTACTTCGGATAGAGTTTGATAAGAAGCTTCATGGCCTCATACGCAGTCTCCACGACATCGGTAACATCGTCTTTGACAGAGCCGCACATCTGAAGGCATACCGCGCTCCTGTGTGTTGCTATCTTAGGCCAGAGCACACCCGGCATATCCATCATCTCGAGCCTGCCCGGAGTCTGTATCCACTTGAAGTCTCTCGTAACGCCGGGGCGGTCACCTGTGACGGCAGCCTTCTTGCCCGCAAGAGCATTGATGAGAGTTGACTTGCCAGTGTTTGGCGCGCCTACTACCATTGCCCTGATCGGTCTTCCGATGCGGCCCTTGGCGGCTGCAGCATCGAGCTTGTCCTTCATTATCTCCATCGTGATCTCATTCAGCTTGTCGAAGCCTTTCTTGTGAGCTGCTTCGATCGCGACTGCATGCGTAGTCTTGTCAAACTCAGCGATCCACCTGGATGTCAGATTGGGATCAGCCAGATCTCTCTTATTGAGGATGATGATCCTCGGCTTGTCGCCTATTATCTTGTCCAGTTCCGGATTCCTGCTCGAGAACGGGATCCTGCAGTCGCAGGTCTCATATACGAGATCGACGAGCTTAAGCCTGTCCTTCGTCTCGTTGAGAGCTTTGCGCATATGTCCCGGAAACCAGTTGATGCTATTTGACATAAACCACCTCAAATCTATAATTGATGATTTTACCATAATGTTAGGATGTTTATATTCGTATGCGGAGGTGTAATCATGGTAGACGTTAAAGGAAGATGGGTATTGGTCACGGGCGCTTCAAGAGGCCTTGGAAGGCTGTGTGCGCTTTATATGGCAGATAAGGGGGCTAACCTTCTCCTGCAGGCAAGGACCGAAGAGGCATTGGAAGAGGTTGCTTCTGAGGCAAGAGAGATGGGAGCTGATGTGAAGCTTTTCGCGTGCGACCTTGAAGATGATGCTCAGGTGAAGGTCATGCTGTCCGAGATAGACAAGACCGGAGTTCGCGTCGATATCGTCCTTAACAATGCCGGCATCCAGGTGACCTACAGGACGGATTACTACGTAACGCCTGCAGAAGATTTCGTTAAGAGCCTTCGTGTGAATACCATTGCCCCTGCTCTGATCTGCTATCACTTCCTGCCGAAGATGATCGAAGCGGGATTCGGAAGGATCGTCAACACAACTTCCGGCATCGCGTTGGAGCCTCAGCAGGCCGCGTATTCAGCGAGCAAGGCGGCGCTCGATAAGATAACGGTCGACCTCGGTTCCACCGTCGAAGGAACGGATGTCATTATTAGCCTTACCGATCCGGGCTGGTGCAGGACCGACCTCGGCGGACCTCAGGCGCCCAACGCCCCGGAGAGTGCGCTTCCAGGTCTTGTGGTCGGTGCTTTCGTTGATGACGGCAAGTCAGGCAGACTGTTCCGGGCACAGGAATTCACCGGAATGCCGATCGAAGAGGCTGTCGCCAAAGCAGAGAGATAAACAAAAAAGAACCCGCCGGATAACCGACGGGTTCTGTGTTTCAAGAATAAATCAAGATCAGATCTTCTGTGTGATCTTAGCTGCCTTACCCTGTCTTCCACGGAGGTAGTAGAGCTTAGCTCTTCTAACCTTACCCTTACGGATAACATCGATATGATCGATCTTGGGCGAATTTACAGGCAGGATCCTCTCAACACCTACGCCATAAGAAACACGGCGGATGGTGATAGACTCTGAAAGACCTGAACCCTTACGAGCAATAACATATCCTTCGAAAACCTGGATACGCTCTTTATTTCCCTCTTTGATGAGCAGGTGAGCCTTTACGAAATCACCGATCTCAACTTCAGGATAGTTGTTCTTGATATTCTCGCTCTCAACAACTTTTACTAAATCCATATTGTTCGTTTCCTCTCTTTCCTGCAGATGTTCTTGCCTGGATGTGGCAGAGGACCACCCTGATAACTTGAAGAGTTTAGCACAAGCCTTTTTTGAAGGCAAGCATTTTCTTCCACTCTTCTTCCGTAATATCCAGCTGGTCGAGCATATCCGGGCGCTTGTCCCAGGTCTCGACCAGGGAGGCGATGCGGTTATACTCGTTTATCGCTGCATCATTACCGTTCTTAAGCACTTCCGGCACCTCTTTGCCGTGCCATACCGGCGGCTTTGTATACTGAGGCGCCTCAAGCGTTCCCGATATGTGGGACTCGTTCATGTATGCCTCCTCATTGGGAAGCACACCGGGCACGAGCCTCGCGACTGCATCGATGACCACAATGGCCGCAGTCTCTCCGCCTGTCAGGATGTAATCTCCTATCGATATCTCCTCATCACAGATCTCATCGATCACCCTGGCGTCGATGCCTTCGTAGTGACCGCAAATGACAACAAGGTCCTTATGCTTTGACAGCTCCACCGCCTTTTTCTCGTCGAAAACATGCCCCTTCGGAGACATATACACCACATAGGGCTTCGCTTCGAGCTTGTCCGCAATGCTCTTATACGCATCGTAGACGGGATCACAGTAGATAAGAAGTCCCGTACCTCCTCCGTACATCGTATCGTCGATCTTGCCGTAATGATTGTGGGCAAAATCCCTGATGTTGATGCAGTCAAGGCCGATGGCGCCGTTCTCGATGGCGCGGCCTGTCATACTCGTACGAAGGTAATCCGATACCTGGTCCGGGAAAAGCGTAATAACATGGAAATCCATATTACTCATATAGTTCGTACAGACCTTCCGGAAGACGGCACTTGATGTAGCCTTCTTCCACATTGACCTCATAGCAGAACTGCTTAAGGAAAGGCAGGAGCAGGTTCTTGGGCTTGTCACGCTTGATCTCAAGTATGTAATTGGCGCCTGTCTCATAACAGTCGCACACCTTGCCCAGTGCTCCTCTCTCATCGTCAGATATATCAAGACCTATCAGGTCAGCAATATAGTAGCTGTCCTTCTTGAGGGGAACGGCATCGGCTCTGGATACGGCAATGTAAGTACCCTTGAGCGATTCTGCCTTGTCCCTGTCCTCAACGCCTTCGAGCTTGAGGAGGACATTGGTCTTGTCTATCCTGGCGGACTTTGCTTTGGCAGGAGTAAGGTTCTCGAGTTTAGGACCGCACAGGTAGCAGTCCTTCATCTTAAGAAAACGGCGCGCGTCATCCGTAAGAGGAACCACCTTGAGTTCCCCACGGATACCGTGCACGCCGATTATCCTGCCGTTGATTATGTAATCTTCCATCAGCCTACGATATCTACAATAACGCGCTTACCGCTCTTGAGATACTTAGCCTTCATGATGGAACGGATGGCTTGAGCTCTCTTGCCATTCTTTCCGATAATCTTTCCTGTGTCTTCAGGAGCAACGGAAAGCTCGAAAATGACCGTGTTGCCACGCTCTGTTTTCTTGACGTTTACTTCGTCGGGATTGGAAACCAATTCCTTTGCAATATAAACTAATAAATCGTCCATATCACGTTCTCCTTCCTAAAAATTAGAGTAGTTCTATTACAGTCACAGACTATCAGATAATACCCTGCTTCTTAAGAAGAGCTCTAACAGTGTCAGTAGGCTGAGCACCGTTGCCGATCCACTTCTTAGCTGCTTCTGCATCGATCTTAACCTGATCCTCTTCTACGAGGGGATTATAAGTACCGATCTCCTCGATGAAGCGGCCGTCTCTGGGGTAACGTGAATCTGCTACGACTACACGATAGAAAGGTGCCTTCTTCTTACCCATTCTTCTTAAACGAATCTTTACTGCCATTTTCTTTTCCTCCGGAAAATATTTATAGTTTTTATTATCATCGCATCTGCTTGTTCGCTTCTGCGGGATGAACCTGATTATCTCTTGCCCTTGCGCTTCTTCTTGACGTCTCTTCTTCCTCTGGGCTGTCCGTCATATTCTTCGGTCTGCTTGGGCTTGCCGAATCCGCCGAGGCCGCCGAAGCCTCCCATGCCGCCCATTCCTCCCATGCCGCCGGCCGGGCCGAGACCCATTTTCGCGGCCTGCTTGGCAAAGCCCTTGGGCATCTTCATGCCGCCCTTGCCGTTGGAGAACTGTTTCATCATCTTGGCGGTCTGCTCGTACTGCGTGATAAGCTTGTTTACGTCGGATACCTCTACGCCTGCACCTGCCGCGATCCTCTTCCTGCGGCTCGCGTTCAGGATGGAAGGCATCTTCCTCTCCTTCTTGGTCATGGAGGAGATGATGGCCATCTGCCTGTCGACGATCCTGTCGTCTAAGTCTTCCTCATTGACCTTGCCGGCTGTACCGGGGATCATGCCCACCAGGTCCTTCAGAGAACCCATCTTCTTCATCTGCTCGAACTGAGAATAGAGGTCATCAAGGTTGTACGAAGAGCTCATCATGCGCTCCATCGTCTTTGCAGCCTCTTCTTCGTCTACCGCTACCGAAGCCTTCTCGATGAGAGATACGACATCGCCCATGCCGAGGATCCTGTCAGCCATACGCTGGGGATAGAACTGCTCGATGGCATCTACCTTCTCGCCTGTACAGATGTATTTGATCGGCCTGCCCGTAAGCTTCCTGATGGAGAGTGCGGCACCGCCTCTGGCATCACCGTCGAGCTTGGTCATGATGAAACCGTCCATGCCGATCGCCTCTTCGAAGGTCTTGGCAACATTAACGGCTTCCTGACCGATCATCGCATCGACTACAAGGAGCTTCTCGGTAGGGTTAACTTCACTGCTGATGCTCTTAAGCTCGTCCATGAGCTCGTCATCTACGACCGTACGGCCTGCAGTATCTATGATCAGGTAATTGCAGAGCATGTATCTCGCTCTGCCCTCACCGTCTCTGGCGATCTTAACGGCATCCTTCTCTTCGGGATCGATATAGGATTCGATCCCTGCGCCGTCTGCCAATACCTTGAGCTGCTGGGCAGCCGCGGGTCTGTGCACGTCAACGGATACGACCATCGGCTTCTTGCCTGAAGCCTTGAGAAGCCTCGCAAGCTTTACTGCTGTCGTTGTCTTACCTGCACCCTGAAGACCGTAGAGGATTATCGTGGTAAAGCCGGAGTCGGATACTGCGATCTTCTCGTCGCCTTCCTCGCCTCCGAGGAGCTCCGTAAGAGAATCCCTGACGATTTTAACGATCTGCTGGCCCGGAGTAAAAGAGCCCTGGATATCAGCACCCTGGCACTTCTCCGTCATATCCTTCACGAAATCCTTGACAACGCCGTACTCAACATCAGCTTCAAGGAGCGCCATTCTAATCTCGCGCATCATGTCCTTGATGTCAGACTCGGTTACACGGGCTTTGCCGCGCATCCTGGACGTTATATCAGCAAGTTTACTCTGTAGGCTCTCAAACACCTGTTACATTTCCTCTATAAGTTCTTCTAATTCATGCGCAGCCGATGTGCTGTCGCCGTTATTTATCATCTCAAGAGCTTTCTTTGCTCTCGCCTGCTGCTTCTCGAAAAGCTCCAGAAGCCCAAGTCTCTCTTCATACTCTTCGAGCTGCTTCTCGGCACGGTGTATCGTATCGTACACACCCTGTCTCGAGATGCCGGAAGACTCCGCGATCTCAGCCAGCGACAGATCTTCATTGTAATAACTCTCGCAGGCCTCGCGCATCTTGTCCGTAAGGAGATTCCCGTAGAAATCAAGTAAGATGCCTGTTCTGACCGATTTTTCCTTCATAAGGGCACAGTACTCCTTTGTTCAAGACCTTGAGGATAATAACAGAAGGGGTGTCGGGTGTCAAGGTTTTTTACTTGGCAGGAGGTATATTCAGCATTCTATCTATTCCTATCCTGAGTTTTTGATTGAAGCCTGTTTTCCCCTTAATGAACTCAATTCCCATCGATATCAGCAGACTCACCGAAAAACAAAGACCAAAAGTAAGTATTGGGTTATTTATTCCTAGAACAGGAAAAACAGCATTATAAAAAATAGAATGAATATAGAATATATCCGCCGAATAAGACCCTAATGTTTTGTATCTGTTGAAAATAAACAAACAAATCGTGTATTTATTTTGTCATTACAGATACAACAGTTCTTCAGGACGGGAAATCAGATAATCAGCTCCGGCATTCAGAAGCTCATCAGAACTTCCGTAACCCCAAAGCACACCTGCACTTTTAAGGCCGTTTGTTTTCGCTCCGTTTATATCCTGAGCCCGGTCTCCGATCATTAAAACAAATTCCGTATTATCTGTCTCTATCTCATTGAGGAGATGCTTTATGACATCGCTCTTTCTGCTTATACTGCCATCCATCGTTGCAGCACCGATAAAATCGAAGCTGTCATACAGATCAAAATGCCTGAGAATCCTCACCGAAAACTCGTAAGGTTTGGATGTTGCCAAAGCAACAGTAATACTCTTTTCTTTAAGGGAGCTTAACAGTTCAGGAATTCCCGGGTAAACCGAGTTTTCGAATAGTCCGGTATCACGGTATCTTTCTCTATAGTACTCAATGGCCTTACGGCACTGCGATTCCGAAAAGCCGAAAAAACGCTGGAATGACTCATCGAGCGGCGGTCCGATAAACGGATATAATTCACTTCTGTCTGATACATGAATATCGAATCTTTCCAGCGCATACATGACCGAATTGGTTATACCGACACCTGGATCAGTAAGCGTACCATCCAAATCAAACAAATAATACTTATAAGTCACTAAGCTGCACCCGTAAAAACACTTACTTAATGTCTGACGTGCTGACCGATCGCGTAAAACAGTCAACCAGGTTGTATCCGTCCCATATAAGACTGAAATCCATGGTGTGTCCTATGGAAGCAATCCTGTATATTCCTTTTGTTCCGGCATTGATCAGCGGTTCCACTATGTCTTTACTGCCAAAAAGAGCAATAGTCTGACAGCCCGTATCATTGCAAAGATCAAACAAACTGCAAATATCATTGCAATCGTACTCATAAAAGTATCCGGCCGTTCCTCTGTAATCCAACAGTGCCGGATCAACTTTATCCGTCCTCACACGATATAAAAGGTTATCGCTGCCTTCTGACAGGCGGATATTATAATCTGTCCCTTCTGCAGCTGCACGGCAAAGCAGACTTAATTTATCTACACCGAAAATGGGCTGGACATAATACTTATCATCTGCAAATCTTTTCAGATTCTTCCACAGGATCTCTTTTGCTTCTTCTTTCCTCTTGCCGGTCCATACAACGATCCTTGGACTTGTACAGGCATTCTGATCCGAAAGATAAGTGTCGTTATAAAAATCTGAGACAAACCGTTCTATGAAGCCTGCTTCTTTATTGCTTTCCACAAATGCATCAGAATCCATCACTGCAAGAGAATACCTGTCTGCGAAAGTGACTTCAGTCGAACTTGCGGGAATTGGGGATTCTCTAAGAGAAGCTATGGTATTGTCACCGCCCCAGATAACCCTGACGTTGCATAATGAAGAGAAATAATCATTGACTGCTTTACTTCTCTCGTATCTGACGACGGTAATATACTTTTTCATATCAGGATGATAATCCAAGACTTTAACCAGATAATCATTAATGATCTTAACCTGCGGGAAATCCCTGGACGGAACCCTTACTATATTTGCATTGCCGCACAGGAGTCCAGAAAAAAGCGAATAAGCATAATTGACCGCAACATTTGACGGGGCAATGTGAAAGATTACGCCTCTTCCGCATCTGATCACCCGGTCATCACTCAAATATGCATCTTTCATTTGAGTTACCGAAGATCTGCGCAGCCAGAATGCCAGTGACACAACATCGGGAAAATTCCTTGCATCGGCGCTCTTTAAAAGCTTCGAAGAAAAATCACTGCAAAAATCGATTATCCGGTTATCAAAGGGAGTCAGAACAGGAGCTTTAACGGCAGCTTTTATGTTTTCCTCATCTCCGACCAGATAATTAACCTTCAGCGAATCATTCTTTTCCTCAACACCGGCTGCAAATGTATCACTGCAGCCTCTTATCTCCGCTTTCTTGATCCTTCCGATAACTTCAAAGTATTTGCCCTTTCTTCCGCAGGGACAATCATCTACACCAAGTATTCTTCCCTCATCCTCAGTTAACAGCGAGTGACCCGGATACGATTCGGGGATCGTCGAGACAACCTGAATCAGGCCCTTTTCTCCGGTCTCACACTCAGAAAAATCTTCATATCTTCTTACGATAACATCAGAAAAAATACTGGCATGAAGATGTCCGCATTCACACTGCATGTAAATGCAGCCGGTCTGCTCAACCATCCCGTAATAATCATGCACTCTGCTTATCCTGCAGACACTGTTCAAAGCATTCTTGAACTCTGATGGAGAGACGGATTCATTTATCAGTTTTTTCCAGCCGCCTCCATGGATCAATATGCCGTCTGAAAGATCGAACTCTGTCCCTTCACTTTTAAGCCGGAGCAACTCCATATAAAAGTACTTCCATATCATAAAAGTAAAGCCGAATAACAGTATCTTCCTGCCTTTGTTCTCATTGATAAACGAAGACAGCGCATCAACATCAAGCGTCATGTCATCTTTTAATGCATATATTTTCTTTGATCCGAACATCGAAAAGCCGAGGATCCCGGCACCGCGCGCAGAAAAAAGATTCCTGTTCTTAATTACCGACGGACAATCAATTATGATCATCGGCATTCTTTCCGCACCGGTAAAAGAGCTGACGATCTTAACCATCGTTTTCTGCTGATTGGAAGCAGTGATCCTGTCAAGGTATATTTTCGAGACCTTCTGACCGGAAGTACCTGATGAAGTCATTGTCTTGACGATCTGATCATCATCAACGCTCTTCAGATCCATATCTTTAAAAAGCCTGACCGGAAGGAAAGGAATATCCTTATACGATCTGACTCTGCTGTCGTCATAACCGATGGCTTTCAGGATATCGTCATATGCCCTGCACTTAGCCCGGTGCATGGAAGTAAGACCGGACAGTCTCGCGGTCAGCAGTTTTTCTTTTTCATCCTGATTCAAAGAATACGGTGAAATGTTGATTATATCGTCAAACGTCATAATACTTTTCCAATTCTTTGTATAATGTTTTACCTGCATCATTCTTCGGGATCGACTCTACCGTGACCACCTTAAATGCCGACTGGTTCAGACCGGTCTTCAATGAAATAAAAGACCTGATCTCTTCATTTATGGTCTCATTAACAGAGAAAATAAACATATGGTCATCAACGCCGGCGCAGGCTATCTCATTACCGGGGAACCTGCTCTTTATCATTCTTTCAGTCTCATCAAGATTGACACGGTTGCCGAATATCTTAAGAAAACGCTTTTTCCGTCCGACTATATAGTAAAATCCCTCATCATCGAATTCGGCAATGTCTCCGGTATGAAGCACCCCATGTCTTTCATCACCCAGAACAAGGTCATCACCTGTCAACGCATAACCTAATGTTACGTTGTCTCCTTCATATATGAGTTCTCCGGCAGAATGCGGTGTGCTGATCGTCTTTCCTTCAGTGTCGATCAGAGAAAGCTTTCCGCCGGGAATCGCAATACCCATGGAGCCTATTTTCGAAGAAGCATATTCAGCAGGAAGATATCCCATTCTGGCTGTCGCTTCGCACTGGCCGTACATTACGATAAACTTCTTGTTGTGGGAATCGGCGTATTCAGCAAATTTGCGGTGCAGATCGGCAGATAGCTTACCGCCTGCCTGGGTCATATATCTGAGCGCCGGCAGATCCATCCTGTAAAAGCGGAGTTTATCCAGCATCTCATAAGTATATGGAACACCGCCAAATGATGTAGCCTCAGAGGTTTTTATAAACTGCCAGAATTCCTTCTGCATCAATCCTTTATCAGTTACAAGGATCGTGGCTCCGACCATAAGATGGCTGTTAATGATCGATAAACCATATGTATAATTCATCGGCAATGTTGTGACAGGCCGTTCATCCGGACCGAGCTTCAGATAACCTGCTATCGAGCGTGCATTGGCTTCAACATTTTTGTAGCTCTGCCTTACGAATTTGGGACTTCCGGTAGAACCCGACGTCGTAAGCAGCATGCAAAGATCCTCATATAGGAGATATTCCGAATCATAATCCGTCTTTACAAGTGAATAGCCCCACTCATCGAAAATACTTTCACCGCCATATGATTCAATCTTTTTATCTGAAGGCATCCAGATAAACGACGGCTTATATAATTCCAGCAATGATATCAGAAGAGACGGCTCCATGTCCGCACTGAGCATTACAGGTACAACTCTGTTATTTATAAAAGATGTGTATCCGATGATCGATCCGACAGAATTTGTGCATAACAAAAAGACAAGACATCTGCGACCGATGTTCGCGTATAATCTGTCGCACCCTGCACTCAGACCGGCATAAGATAAACATTGACCATATTCATCCTGAAGTGCGATATTTTCTGCAAAACACTCAAGATCCCACATACATGACGCAGTATACGGTCATTCGACCGTTATATCGTACTTCTTAAGTATCTCTATACCCTTTTTATATGAGCTGAAATCAATAATATCATCTGTATCCATCATGATTCCAAAAGCATCTTCCAATGAAGCAATCAAAGCCATATGACCGACAGAATCCCACTGAGGGACGCCCTGATATTCCAAAGAATCGTTAACTTCTTCAGGGCTCATCTCGAGGCCCTCAACAAAAGCATTTCTGTATTTTTCCAAGTTTGTCATAACTAGTCTCCTTATAAGTTATTTACATCATAAGCACTTTTGGTAATAAATTCAACATTCATCGAATCGCCTATAGTTTTCTTAAAATCCACAAACATATCAAGTATCTCAGCATTTAATTTATTCCAGTCACCGTCTGGATTAACTGTCGGCAGCGAAGGATCAGCATAGGTCTCGTTGTAGTGAGCCTTAAACTCATCAAAACCTGCAATAGCTACATTTTTAACATGAACTATACTTAGGAGCCTCAAGCAATTTATAACAGCATTATCAAAGTAGTCCCACCCACGTTTAACAACTCGGTTGAAGTTTATGACTACATCATCCTTACCACAATTAGCACCAATATTAGACAACAAAATCTTTTTCTTCGAGCTAAACAATTCAGGATAACTATTCTTTGAATAATCGTATCTACTGCTTGAAATCAGGAAAAGATAATCAGCTTCATATTCAGGGTTAATTGCATTAACTTCAATAACCACAGGATTCTTAGCTTTGATGTATTCCTTAATCTTATAAATCTCTGTAAGTGTCGATTTACCTGGCGCAATAAGAAGAACGATTCTGTCTTGAAAGGCATTTTCCAATGCTTCAATAGATGCCTTATCATCAATAACTCTGTTCTGATTTTCTATATATTTCTCCTCAAGGAGATCATAATCATATTTTAAACGGTCCTGCGGATCTAGTGACTTGATGATCTCATTCATATCTCTTGCATTGGTTCTATGATTCTTTAAAAGATAAGCAATATTATTTACATGGCAACAGTACATACCTGAAATAAAGTAAGGTGTTGAATAACCCCATGAATAATTGTTCTTGAAATATTCCATATAGAGATCAATAGCATCAAGGATCTGATCCATCTCGTAATTGCAGTTGTATTTTCTGTTAAGAAAACTAGCTGCCAATTCAGTAGTAGTATTTCCTGCGCCACGGCCCATACCGCACAAGCTTGCATCTACGATAACATCGCGTTCAGAATACTGTAAACGGTTAACGAAATACTGTGTAAGAGCAAATGATAACTGCTGATTATTATGTGAATGAAAGCCTAGCTTTATTCTGGAATCAAGATGCTCATCCAGTTTTTCTATAATACGTTCTAAGTCCTCTTCATACATCGCCCCAAACGTATCTACAATTGACAAAGCTTCAGCGTTAATACCGTTAACACATCTGGCAAGCTCAACAAGTTCTTCATCTGAATATGCTAATGTATTGGCAGCCTGAAAGTAGACTTTGTATCCTTTTTCAAGAATCTGACGGCCTACCTCTATTCCCTCTTCGACCTTTCCTCTTGGGAAAACCACTCTGATTGCATCGAGAATACTGTTTTCGCTTTTGGGCAGATAATTGAGATCATATCTGTCCCAATCAATCATGGCAACAAAAACAGAATTGTCGCTCTTCTTGTTGACATACATAGAAATATCATCCGGAACATGAAAGAAAGTAGTGCCAATCTTGTGTTCCGAATTCTTCAGCCATCCGCATTCGATAATATCGATATTTGCATTTTGAAGCTTATCGATAATTCCCTTAATTGCAGAAGCACCAAACTCTGCATCAACAATATATGCGCCATCTCTAAGAGTACAATCCAGTAATTGCATATGTTTGCTCCTACATATTATGTTTAACAAAAACGTGATTAATATTGGTTACAGTATATCCATTCGCCAACAAAGCTTTACATTGATTCACATTATTTGATGATACATTTGTAGTAACTAGTTTACCGCCAAGCTTCTTTACAATTTCCTGCTCTTTTTGAACCATACCAAGTCCGGTCTTTCTGAATTTCTCATATCCGCCGCCAAGAACAGAGTGGTAAACAATTCTATCTTTAGTTGTAAGAATGATAAATCCGGCAGGCTCTCCCTTATAGGACATTATATAAGGGATGGCTCCATTCTTTAGCATTGAAGCGACCCAGTTTTTGTATCTTCTGGCAGATAGTTCAGGTGAAAAATATGGATCGTTTGAAATACGGTCACTATCAAACATTCCTTTATTGATTTCATCATACAAAGTGTTTATATCATCTTCGTTCATTTCCCTGTAATCAAGAGAGTCATACAGTCTTTGAAGAATTCTGTTTCGTTTAACCTCATGAAGATCATGCTCAACAGATATTATTTCTTCAACAAATCTATAGCCCATATCCTGAATAAGATTCATAATCCCAAGCTTACTGGCAGGGATCTTAACGACAATATACTGGTCGTTTATCGCAGATAATCCGTTCTCTACATCATCGATATTATCCTTCATATCGATGATCACTTCTTTGGAAGTAACTCCAAGGTTTTCTTTTTCCCAAACGCTATCAATTATTTTCACAAATATAACCCCTTGATCAAAGTATTATTCTGGAATCGCCCATAAAATTGTATGGTATCCTCCACGCAAAAAATATTTATACTTCATACCTAAGCTCTCTAAATACAAAGGAATGTCAACAATATCATTTTTCCTATGATATAAGCATATTGCTAGAAACGGATGATATTTCTTTATGGTATTCATTGAACCTTTTAGGGCAGCGAGTTCCGAACCCTCAACATCCATTTTTATATATAGAGTTCCTTTTACATTCAAATCCAAATTGTCTATTGCCCTTATCTTCAACTTCCATGTCTCGGAACAATCTGATACACAGTCTTCAGAGATGAATCTTGCTCCGTCAAAAGTTGCGCTGTTTTCTACACCAAACAACTTTTCCTCATCATGTTCACCTACACCATAATCCAACGGGATAATCTCTTTACAATAATCAGCAAAAGAAGGATTATTAACAATCTGTTCCAAACTCTCTTTTAATGGTTCGAACGCAAAGTAATACTTATTCTTTTGAGGAATTGCTTTACATATATCAATTATGCTATCTCCGATATATGCCCCACAATCAAATATAGTAGCATCATCATCGATAGCGACTTGAAAAGAATAACTTTTCCAGTAGTCTTCGTCATAGAAATACAACTCTTCTATATCTGAATATCTAATCAATTCATAAGTGTCGTCATTTGATTCATAGGGCTTACTGGATAAAAGCGCATTCCAAATCTTTATTGAAAGATCATCTTTAAACAAATTTGCAACTATAGAATATCTTTCATCTGAAAATGGTATACGTTTCTCTCCAGACAATTCATCATTAACCATGAAAAATCTCAATGAGGAGTATGGATTAACAACAAAAATATTATTAGCAGGCACATTGTACTTATGTAAAAAATCGCGAATAAAATAACAAACCTTGATATTACCAATAGCAAAAACTATTGCAGAATTTGCAAGGATACTATCATCGATTGAATTTGGATTAACAATATCAATCCCATGAAAACTTTTTATCACTCGCTTTTCAGCAGGTAACATATCTGTGACTGCAACAAGAGAATCTCTTATAATTTCATTTTGGGAGTAAAGACGCTCGGCTAATATTCCACCACCAAAAAGAATTACTTTATCATATTCTGAAAGGTAATCAGTCATCTGTTTGCTCCTTTCTTTTCTCAACTCTTTCTTTTATAACAAATTGCGGTGAATCATTAATACAAATATATATTCTGCCAATATATTCACCTATCAATCCCAACATAATCATTATTATTCCACCAATTACGAGCATAATAGAAATAATCGAGCTCCAGCCTGCCTCCATATCAGGAGCAATAAACAACTTGCGAATAACAGTAATAATCGCAAAAATGAATCCTAACGCTGCAGTAATAAAACCTATGTAAGCACCTATTTCAAGTGGTTTAACAGAAAAAGCTGTAAAACCATTTAACCATAATTTAATTAGTGATTTTATATTATAACCAGATCTTCCCTCTATTCGTTTCCGTTGTTCAATAGGAACAACCCCAAAATTCCTCGTTGATCTTAGTACAAGACCAACCATATACGGATAAGGATTCTTATAGTTAATAATCTCATTTATGAGGTACCGTTTTGCTACAAAATAGCTGCTCGCTTTTATATCATTTTTAATATCAAACATATAATCTGACATTTGTTTTGCGAACTTCGAACCCCATCTTCTAAACAAACTTTGCTTAACTTCAGGGTAAGTAGCATAAACAATGTCATAATCGGCTTCTTCAAGTTTATCTACAAGTTTAAACACATCACAAGCTGGAGTTTGTCCGTCATCATCAAGAGATACGATTATATCTCCGCTGACATTGTTATAGCCTGCCATAAGAGCTGAATGCTGTCCAAAGTTTTTTGACAGATTAATACCGATTACTTTATCATCGACCTTAGCACGATCACTTATAACTTTCCAAACATTATCTGGTGAACCATCATTGACCAAAATGATTTCATAATCATATTCAGGGCGCTGAACAACAGTAGTCTCAATCTCTTCAACTACTTTCATAACAGTATTTTCTGATCTGTAACAAGGAATAACAAATGATAGTTTCTTACCCATTATTGCCTCTTTATACTGGTGTTCCGTAACTTGTATCCAATGGTTTAACTATCATCTCACTAAAGAAGAGATCTCTATCTACATATGGAGCCTGATCCTCAATCGGTCTGAATCCATATTTCCTCTTTCCGTAAGTGACAAGACCATTGTGCAGATCAACTTGTTCAGGATCGCACATTACTTCAATAATTGCAGGATTTGAATCAGAAACAAGCTCATCCAAACCACTCTCAATCTCATTGTAATCATTTACTTTTATATATTTAATTCCGAATGCTGCAGCAAGCTTTCCATAATCAGGAAAATCAAGACCATTAGAAGGATCAGTACCATATGACTTGCCTCTGAAATGGGCTTTCTGTCCGTGTCTGACACCGGAATAACCGTTATTGTTGATAATTACGATCTTAATATTGCAATTGTTTCTTACCACGGTCTGTAATTCCTGAAGATTCATCATAAAAGAACCATCTCCTGTAACAGAGAAAACAGAATCATCAGTCAGAAACGATGCACCGATGGCAGCAGGCAGAGAATAACCCATCTCGCCCTGTGCTAAAGACGATAATGCACGATTGCCTTTGCCAATACTACAACTACCTGCGGTTACAGCTCCTGTTAATCCTGCATCTGCAGTAACAATGGAATTAGGGCCGAAACGCTCAGACATCTTATTCAGGAAGTATTTAACATCTATGAGTTTAGTCTTATCGATATCAGCTGGATATAAAGGAAATACTTCCTTCCAGTGACGGCATTTATTTATCCATTCAGTGAATTCTTTATCAGGCTTCAATTCAAGAAGTTTATCGATGAATTTCTTTGCATCGCCGTGAATAAATGTATCAATATGAACACCTTTTTTAGAATGTTCAACTTCATCAATATCAACAACGATCGTTTTTGCTTCTCTGGCAAACTGTTCTCTCTCAGGACCCGTAACCTCTATAGCCAGTCTGCACCCTATTGAAATAACAAGATCAGCATTTTGAACAATGAAATTGGCAAAACGGTTAGCTCCGCCAGCACCGACAACACCGAAATGAAGATTGCTGTCAGTCGAAATTATGTCATAAGCAAATCTGGAGAAAACAACCGGTATGCGATACTTTTCAGCTAATTCATTAAAAACAGATACTGCACCTGCATTTCTGACGCCCTGACCAATCAAAAAGACCGGTCTTTCCGCCTTGTTGATCGAATCGACAGTTTCTTTAATTAGCAAATCAGAAATAAAAAGACTGTTGTCTTCTGCTTCATATCTCTTAAGCTTATCTTCGTTAACCATTGAATTCTGAATATTCAATGGAACATCGATCCAGACAGGGCCTTTTCTACCATGCTTTGCAAGGAAGATTGCCTTATCAAGATGATAAGCTATCTCTTCTGCATCAGAGACCGTAACAGCATATTTCGTTATAGGCTTTACAATTGTCTCGATATCGGCTTCCTGAATGCCAACCTGTCTTAATGGAAGTCCGGATGCTTTGACAGTCTGATCATAAGGCTGCTGACCTGATACAACTATCATGGGGATGCTGTCCTGCCAAGCATGAAGGATTCCAGTAAGGGTATTAGTACCGGCACAGCCTGTAGTAACAATACAAGCTCCAAAGTCATTATTCTGCAAAGAATACGTCAAAGCGGCCATAGCACAAGCCTGTTCATGATGCATTCCGATTCCTGTGATCTCTTCACTTCTTCTTAATGCATCCATTAAGTATACACACTGTCCGCCAGGAACATAGAAGATGTGCTTCACACCCTCCTCTGCAATCCGCTTTAATATATAATCTGCAACTCTCTGCATTACCTTAACCCTCCATCAACTCTCAAAACCTGCGCTGTAATAAAAGATGCTTTGTCTGAACTTAAGAAAGCAACTGCATCAGCAATCTCACGAGGTTCGCCTTTTCTCTTCATTATATTCATTGTAAGTGCAATTTTCTCGTCTTCTTCATTCATACTGTTGCCCATATCAGTTGCCGTAAGGCCTGGAGCAACAGCATTTACTCTGATGTTGTAAGGGCCGTATTCCAAAGCCAGACGCTTTACCTCACCAAGTATTGCAGCCTTGCTGGCGCTGTATTCGATATTCGCACCTCCATCAAAAGCCGCGGAAGATGAAATATAGACTATGCTTCCCTTCTTCTGACGCATCATGTTTCTGACTATCAGCTGTGTTAAGAGCATTTGTGAGAACAAATTGATCTCAAATACTTCCTTTATTGTTTCCATCTTTGTCATAGCAAGAGAACTTAACGGAAGACCAACTCCGGCATTGCAAACAAGAATATCAATCGGTACCTTAGTTGCTAAAATCTGTTTTGCAGCTGCTTTTACGGCTTCTTCATCACTAAGATCAGCGTATACAGGGGTGATGTTGACACCATACTTTTGGCTCAATTCATCTTTTATGGAATTAAACTTCTCGGATTCTTGTCTGACAACGGCATAGACATCAGCGCCGTTCTCAGCAAAATTCTCTAAAATCGCTTTGCCAATTCCTCTATTGCATCCTGTAATTACAGCTGTTTTTCCTTTTAACATTGAACCGTCTCCTAAGTTTACTTCTCGTATATGTATACTATTCTGGACATGTTTTCTATCATCTTGAAACCGTCCCAAACAAATTCCAATCCCATCGTATCACCGATATCTACCACGCGGTCAATACCTCTGACACCTTTTCCCATCAGGAAAGAAACTACATCCTTCTTCTCTATTCCAAGCACCGCTATCGTCTGACAGGTCTTGTTAAATATAGGCAAAATATCGTCCAAACAGGTTGCTGTATATTGATAGAAATATCCGCTGTTCATCTTATAATCCATTATCGTCTCTGAATCTAAAACCAAAGAAGGGATATCGATTACCATAAGTCGGTTATCAGCAGATATATCTTCTCTGATCCTGACGCCTTCCATCTTCATGGAGATCTCAGTAAACGTGGACAGCTTATCAATAACCTGCACAGGCTGAATATCATATCTGCTCTTTACCTCTTCATTAAGTGCATTCCAAAAAGAAGTTTTAGCAACTTCATTCTCACCAAGCCAGATAACTATTCTAGGTGAACTGCAGGCATTTTGATCGGAGTAATATGTATCTGTATAGAACTTTTTAGCTATCTCGAAAGGATCTTCCTCAAGATATTTCTCAGAATCGATAATTGCAACTGAATATCTGTCAGCGAAACACATCTCTATCGCTCTTGGAGGAATAGGATATTTTCTTATCTGGGCAATAGTATTGTTACCACCCCAGATTATTCTTACATCACATATACTGGAAAGGAACGCCGTAATCTCATCACTATGCTCATATCTGATAATACAGATATAATCTCTCATTTTTGAGTAATCTTCCTTTGTGAGCACTCTGTTAATTGCATCGCAAATGATACTTACTTCAACAAACTCTTTGTTTGATACACGGATAATCGTTATATTTCCGGCAAGCAAAGATGATGTCATTGAAACAGCAAAATTAACAGGGACATTAGAAGGTGCAATATGGAAAGCGACTCCTCTTCCAAGTCTGAATTCATTAAGATTATATTTCTGCTTTTCCTTTTCGAGCGAAGCTTTACGTATCCAATATGCAAAAGACATTACGTCAACATGTTCTCTTATGTTAGGAATAAACAACAGTTCTTTAGAAAGTTCTGCAAGAAAACTGACAGCGATATCAGAAAACATCGGAAGAGCCGGAATCTCTCCAGACTTTTCAAGGATACTGACATCTCCTGTCAGATACTTAATTCTTTCTTTCAAGTTTATCTGCATATGTATCACTGCAACCTCTAATCTCTGCGCTCTTTATCCTGCCCAATATTTGAATATACTTTCCCTTTCTTCCGCACGGACAATCGTCTTCTCCTAATACGACACCTTCATCTTCTGTCAGTAATGAATGGCCGGGATAGGAATGAGGTAAAACAGATACGACTTGTATGAGACCTTTCTCGCCGTTCTTCTTAACTGAAAAATCTATCGGATCTCTAATGATCACATCAGAATAAATGCTCGCATGAAGATGTCCGCACTCACATTCCGCATAGATACATCCGGTCTGTTCGACCATACCATAATGATCAAGAAAATGATTGATACCAAATATCTCTTTAATCTTCTGCTTGAATACCTCTTGCGAAACACTGTCTGATATCAGTTTTTTCCATCCGCCACCGGTCATAAGAAAAGCTTCTGAAAGATCATATTTTGAAAAGTCCAATGCTTTTGAATTCAAATACAGACTCTGCCATACAATGAAAGTAAATCCAAAGATAATAAATCTCTGACCACTGTACTTTTCAAGAAATTCCTTAACTATATCAACATTAAGTGTCATATCATCGTTCAATGCATATATCATCTCACGGGCAACAACTTGAAGTCCGATGATTGCAGCACCTCTGGCAGAAAAAGAGTCTCTATTCCTAACTGTTGCTTTTGAATCTATTACAAGAATCGGAAGTCTCTTCTTTCCCCAATAGTCACCAAGGATCTTTACCATCGCCTTTTGCTGGATCAATGCAGTCTCTTTATCTACAAAAATCTTGGAAACACGCTGACCAGTTGTTCCAGAAGAAGTCATCGTCTTAAACACCTCTTCTCTAGGAATGCTCAAAAGATCAATATCTTTAAAAGTTCTGACAGGGAAAAACGGAATATCCTTCGGTGATTTAACTGCATCAGGATCGAAACTAACAGCATTCAGGAAATTCGAATAGCTTTTACATCTTCCCTTATGAAAAGACGTCAACTCCAACAGTTCTTTCATAAGGAGCTTTCTTTTTTCTTCTTTACCCAATTCATATGGCTGTAACTCATAGAAACTTTCAATCATTGCATTCAACCATAATTCTGTCAGCAATCTTTTCCGGACTTAAGCCCGCTTCATCAAGAACAAAATTCTGGGAACCGGCAGGCAGGAATGTATCGTTAAATCCGATAAAAACCTGTCGCGGTGCTTTATTCTTAGTAGCCTTATATTCAGCAACAGCGCTGCCCATTCCGCCAATTATGTTATGCTCTTCAACCGTCACGACAAGATCATACTCGCTGAAAATCTTATTAAGACCATCCTTATCTACAGGTTTGATCGTATGCATATTAAACACAGAAAACTCAGCATTAACAGATTCATCGCTCTCCAACATCTCAACTGCACTCATAGCACGGGAAACCATAAGACCGGTTGCTATTACAGCAACTTTCTTCTTGGAAGCGTCAGGCATACAATCTTTAAGACAAACCAATCTGCCGGGGATAAATTCATAATCTTCTTTATAAACCACAGGACAGTTCAAGCCTCCGCTTAAACGGATATACATCGGCTTATCGCAAGATGCTGCATATTCCGCTACTTTTATAGCTTCCAGACTATCCGCAGGAGAAAAGACCATAATGTTGGGCAAGGCTCTTGTAAATGCCAAATCTTCAGTTGCCCAATGGGAAACACCTGACTTTGCAGCAACAACGCCTGCCGCAGAACCTATGATCTTGATATTAAGTCCAAGGTGAGATAAGTGCTGTCTGACATGTTCCAAACTTCTTACAGCAATAAACGAAGCATAAGTTGTGGCAAATACTATATCACCGTCCATAGCCAGACCCGCTGCAATGCCGATCATATTCTGTTCAGCTATTCCAACATTCAGAAATTTATCCGGATGAGCCGCTCTGAATCTGTCCATTCCCGAAAGAAGCGCCAGATCAGCTGTAAGGAGTTTAAGATTATCATGGTCCTCTGCTATATCAGGCATGGCAATGGAAAAGAATGAACCTCTCTGTCCAAGTCTCGACCAAGTCTTTATGTTTATTGGTGTTACATTGATCATTGTTTCTCTCCCAACAATTCTGCTCTGGCCAATTCGTACTCAGCCTGAGACAACCTGTGATGATGCCATTCAGGTTTGTTTTCAATGAAAGAAACACCCTTGCCCTTCACTGTATCAGCAATGATTACATGAGGTTTTCCCTTAGAATCCTCTGCAAATGCCTTAAGAAGATCCAGTGTATCATGTCCGTTGCATTCAGAGACGAACCAATTAAAACTATTGAATTTATCTGCAAGATTCTCAATCGCCATTACAGATTCGGTATCACCGTCATATGACAAATGATTTCTGTCAATAATGGCTACAAGATTATCAAGCTTATAATGTGCACCGGACATCAAAGCTTCCCAAATAGAACCTTCGTTAAGCTCTCCGTCACCCATCAAGATATAAATCTTATTGCCTCTATTCTTTTCTTTAGAACTCAATGCAAGACCAACTCCAACTGAAATAGCCATACCAAGACTTCCACCTGAATATTCAAGACCAATTTCCTGTCTTTGCGGATATCCAGTTAACCGTCCACCGTCTTTTTGAAATTCAAGAATCTCTTCATGCGAAATTAAACCTGCATGAGCCAAAGCAGGGATATGAGAAAGAACACAGTGATTCTTGCTGGGGATAAACCTGTCGCGATCAGGATTCAAAGGATCATCAACATCAAGATGCAAAACCTCACCATATAATACTGACATTATCTCAACACAAGAGAGGCTGCCGCCCAAGTGAGATCCGTTATTTCCGGATGCAAGAGCCATATCCATTGCATCCAACCGGATACGCAAAGACATCTCAGCTAATCTCTTTGCATTTTCTTCAGATACATTAATCATTCGCCTCTTATCGATCAAACTCTGCCACCATCCAATATCAATATCTGACCCGTCATGTAAGCTGCATCATCAGACGCGATATATAACGCTGCTTTTGCGATTTCTTCAGTTTTTCCCATACGAGAAATACTCATTCTATTGAGGACTTTCTGAAGTTCCTCCTCAGATTTGTAATTTCCCATTTCTGTATCAACCAGACCTGGCGCAATTCCATTGACTCTGATATTGTATTGCCCTAACTCTCTTGCCACCGACTTGGTTATCCAAATCAGCGACGCTTTACTGGAACCATAAGCCAGATAACCGGGAGATGTCTCGATCCCGCCAACGGAACACATATTTATTATGCAACCGGACTTCTGTCTCATCATTATCCTTGAAACAAGTTGCATTATAAGTACAGGAGCAAATACATTAACCTGATAAACTTCTCTCATCTTGTCCGTAGAAGTCATTGTCATAAGAGCACCATATGCAATTCCGGCATTGTTGACAAGAACATCTATCGGCTTTTTGTAATTTATTATCGTCTTTATACCCTTCTTAATCTCATCTTCACTCATCAGATCAAAATAGACAGGTATCAGTTCTGTACCTGTAGATGAAGAAAGATTCTTAAGGAATGACTCAAATTCAGTATTCTCTGATCTGGCGCAGGCAAACACATCATATCCGGCAGTAGCAAATGCTTCTACCATAGCTCTGCCGATACCTCTGTTAGCACCAGTAATAATCGCGGTTCCGGCTCTCTTGCTGATTCCGTCGTTATTCATCAATATAAATAACCTTCATAAGAATATTATTTAAATCATAAATTATAGATAATTATACCACATACAATAAACAACGAACCAATGACCATCCTTGGTGTTATCTTCTCTTTAAGGAAAATGAAGCTTAAAACAGGTATATAAATATATCCGGCAGATTCCAAAAGTGTACCTAATGTGAGTGGAACACCTTTATAAGCGTACATCGTAAGCAAAGTTGAGAGAATGAATATAGAGTAAGCTCCGATAACTCTGACATTCAGATATTCCTTTATGACACTGTCGTATTTTTTTACAGCGCTCTTTTTAAGAATTATCTGAGCAATGGAAGATATAAAAACAGAAATCAGAAAAATAAGGATGAACTTAAGCATGGTTTGCGTTCTCCTCATTCTTTGTCTTCTTACTCTCCTTGATCTCACCGAAAATAAAAATGTACACGCCGATAAGTACTAAAATAGCTCCGGTGACCATTTTCCAAGTGAGTTCTTCATTGAAGAAAGCCATTCCCCAAATTATTCCGTAAATGATACCTATTCCTTTACAGGCGTATGCAATAACAAGAGAAATTTTCTTCAAAACCTGCTGCCAAAGGATAGCATAGATAAAAAGGATAAGGATCAAAGCTCCGTAGAAGACAAAAAAATTAAACGATAAGAATTCCTGTCTTCCTGCCATTTTGGAACAAACTGCGCCAAAAGACACGATAAATAAAGCTACCTGAAGGAGAATAAAAGCTCCTAAACTGAATTTAATCTTATCTTCACTCACAAAAAGACGCCCTCAAGACTAACTCAAACAGATTTATAGAAAGTTTTAACCGCATCACAGATTCTTTCAACATCAGACAGACTGAGATTATAATGCAACGGCAATCTTAAAAGTCTTTCGCTCTCTTTGGTCGTAAACTTATCTTCACCACTGAACCTGCCGTATTTTATTCCGGCATCCGCTGAATGCAGAGGCACATAATGAAAAACAGTATTCGCTCCATTAGCACGAAGATGAGCTATTAACCTGGACCTTTCATCAATATCTTTAGTCTTGATATAGAACATATGAGCATTATGTGTACACCCTTCAGGTATATAAGGCAGTTCAAGCCGTTCCTTGATAACATCACAGGAACTTAGTATTTCATAATAGTGGTTCCATTTGCTCATCCGGTCATTCAAAATATCATCAGCCACTTCTAACTGGGCCCAGAGATATGCCGCATTAAGCTCACTCGGCAGATAAGAACTGCCTTTATCAACCCATGTATACTTATCTATCTGACCCCTGAAAAACTTTGATCTGTTAGTGCCTTTTTCTCTGATTATTTCAGCGTGCTCTATGTCATCCGGATCTCTTAACAGGATTGCGCCTCCCTCAC
Organism: Oscillospiraceae bacterium; assembly: GCA_902782125.1. Classification (GTDB taxonomy): domain Bacteria; phylum Bacillota; class Clostridia; order Saccharofermentanales; family Saccharofermentanaceae; genus Saccharofermentans. The sequence goes on from CACZMA010000001.1 coordinate 26,252, forward strand.
CCATGCAGTAATTCTTTGTCTCGTGAAAACTGAAACAACCGTAATCGCCGATCGAGCCTAAAGCATGACCCTTATAAGAAGCCTTAACTCCCTGGGCAGCATCCTCAATAACCTTAAGGTTATACTTCGCAGCTATAGCCATGATTTTATCCATCTCGCAACCAACACCAGCATAATGAACAGGAACGATAGCCCTTGTCTTACTGGTTATCGCCTCTTCAATCAAATCCTCATTGATATTCATAGTATCAGGTCTGATATCAACAAAGACCGCCTTAGCCCCTCTTAATACGAAAGCATCAGCAGTAGAGCAGAATGTATAGGAAGGCATTATGACCTCGTCACCTTCTTTTATGTCGCAGAGCATTGCGGCTATTTCAAGAGCATGAGTACACGATGTGGTAAGCATGGCTTTTGATGCTCCTGTATTTTCTTCAATCCACTTATCGCATTTGCGCGTATACTTACCATCTCCGCACAACTTATGCTCTACGGTAACTGCATCCTTTATATAATCCAGTTCTTTTCCAACTAATGTAGGCTCATTGAAATTAATCATAAACATCGTGGTTATCTAATCCTTCTTAGTCATTATACTCTATCTTATTAACTGAAAATGTATAAATCAAAAATTAATTAACCTCCACTACGAATCCAGTCTACTGAAATATCATGAACTCCAGTGTTATCTCGAGCTTTAATGAAATCAGGAGCTAACTGTGGGAACATACCGGATGCATGCTGCTTTTCAATTCGTACAAAACCACCAGCCGCAGCCACACTCGCTCGACGTTGATTAAGTTGACTGATACCGTTTGCCCATCTCTGATCCATCCTGAAACCCTCCAACATATAATCAAAAGCCAATCCGTGATTCTGTAAAACTACAGCTCAATTTTGCTATCAAACATAAATATTCCAAATCGGATATCCATCAACAACATCATATAATTCTATCTTTGCATCTGGATAGTAATAGCGGATAATATATTCAAGCTTATACTCATATCCCCACCCATCAATCAATAATACATTATCATTAACCAGGCTTTTAAAAGGATTGTATGGATCACATTCATTGTAATTCAGGGCATAAATCTCACCAGGATGACGCATCGTAACGCCACCAAAAAACGCATAATCATTACAGAACATGCCCTGCTCAGGTCGAATCCACGGATCATAATTAAAATATAGCGTTTGGATTCCTGTACCAAAATCGACATAATAGAAGTGTTCTGTATCTTCTTTCATATAGTTTATCAGGTTCATACACGGCTTGCGTGTAACCGTCGGACAACTCAATTTATTAGGTATATATTCACCTGAATACAACATAGTATCGACAAAATACTTGTAGTATTCTTTGTCTGAACTGTTTAAGTAAGACTTACTCATATAAGCTCTTGGCAATCTAACAACAAGAAGTTCAACGGTCAAAATTAATACTATTACTGAGATTAATCGGATATTCTTTCCTAATACATTAGTTTTCAGTTTTGAGAAGATGTTATCTTCACTATAGTCAAAGCAAGATACAAGGCTAGAAGCAGCGCAAAATAGAATGCTCCATTCAACTCGATAGACATTTCTTCCCCAAAACACAAAACCCGCTATAAAAGATAATGAAATAAATACTAATATCGGTGAATAGTAATGCTTTTTTTCCAATACAAATGCAAATAAAGCAAGTATATAAATTGCGATCGTAGCCGGATAGGTAAAAACACGACGTTCCGACATTATCCTTAATACATCATATGCATATGTGGGGTTATTATCCTTAGCACTTTGGTGAATCTCAGCTACTCTTTGAAGAACCTCATCAGAGTATATACTTCGATCATCAAAACTCCAAGAATTCAACATAACAAAATCAAGATAGTCTAAGCCCAGCTCATCATACTCTTGCTCAACATCTTTATAAGTTGGAGTTGCAACATCTGTAATGTGGTAACGAAGATAACTATAATCGTTAAACTCTTTATGCCCCTCATTAAGATTACTTAGCCAATTTCCTAAATATTCCAAGATAAACAATATTCCAATAATTAATACACACACAAGGAAACGTTTAAGTAATAATAGAATATCATCTCTGTTCAAATGTGCGTTTTTCTTGGTGGTTTCGTTCTGATTATATATATATCTAAAGCAGTAGCAGATAAAAACAAAAACCAAAAAAGCAGCAAAAATATATATAACTGAAAACCGAACCATAGTACCCAAGATCATTAATACTAATCCAGCAATTATGTAGGTATATCTATGAGACTTAGCTTCCCATAGACTATATAGAATCAATAGGCCACCTGCTATACCAGAAGCTGTTGCAACTTTAGTAAACTGAATCAATGTAAACAGATCATCTGTATAAAAATCAACGAAAACCAAAGACATGCAAATTGTGACAAAATTGATCTTCTTCTTAAAAAGGAGAAAAACGATAGACGTACTTGATATAAAACCAAGAACTAATAATAAGACAAAATAAAAACTGATGGTAGGTATAAGCTTATACAGTAAAACCAACAAGTATCCTAGTATTATATTGCCAAATAAGAGATCCGGATCATAACCGTTACCAAAAGCACCAGAAAGAACGGCATCGGTAATATAATCATCAGAAACCTCATATTTAACATCAAAGACTAATAATCGGATTATTAGAGCAAATAGGTTTAGTAGAAAAGCAAGAATCAACGGATGCTTTTTAATATTCGTATAAATGTGAGAATACTTACTAATCAAAGGTTTTTCCATATTTAAATCCCTTCAAGCAATAATTTTATGATATTATATAATATAATTTATATTATAGTTAGAAGCAGATTGTTTTCTTATGACAGTATGAATATTACATATATAAAGGCTTTTATTACAAGGCACCACAGTTCGTTTATTTCTTTCTTATTATGCTTAGTTGCTCTTGCCTTTGCTTTATTTGTGCATCCTATATATGAGACCAACGATGATCCAGGTATGGAATCACTATTGTTTGGTATTAATGGTGATGGAGGAACTTCTTTCCTTGTATTTATAAACAGGATTCTCGGAATAATTCTATATCAATTAGTATCTGTTTTCCCGTTTGTAAATTGGTACTTTATTATGCACTATAGTATTTGCCTTCTATCAATTTTCATTCTTATATACGTATTTAGCGACAAATATAAGAATGTCAGTTTGGCGGTTGGAATAATCGTATTATCTGTTATTATTGAACCTCTATTTCTGGTTCAATTTACAAAGACCGCCGCGCTTGCATTATTATCTGGTGGAATCGGTCTAATCTACTCACTCAAGAATAAAAAGTGCCTTGCATTATCTATTGCTTGCATCATTCTTTTGGTTTTAGCTAGTATGCTAAGGGAGAGTGTTTTGTTTTCTACATGTCCCTTTCTATTAATTGTATATCTCTTCGAATTGCTTGATATTCGAAAAGACAACTTTATTGTCTTCAAAAACAGCTTGATTACTATACTTATTGCTGCATCCTTGATAATTCTAAGCTTTACTATAGGTGATTATATAAATGCTAATACCCCTGGAATAGATGAATTTAATCAATACAATTACTATAGGTCAAACATTCAAGATTATGATTTTAACCCGGAGACTATAGCTAGCGCTGACTCTGAAGTCTATATGGTCGCTAATTGGATGAATAATGATCCCGAAGTATTCACATCAGAGAAACTAGAAACCTTAAGCAATGCATACAGTTCAACTCAACAGGTTCCAAACATCCATAATATACTGATAAGATTTTTAAATCACATAGTTGATATGTTATTACATCAGCATGTTTTAATTGCTTCTATATTATTTGCTGCATATGTGTTAGTCTTTGGCTCAAGCAAAAAATGGTATCCAATCTCTTTGATTTCTATATTTATGATATTGGAACTATATCTTGTCTTTAAAGGCCGATACAATATTCACAGAGTAGATTTTGGAATTCTGCTATCATTGTTCATTTCGATAATCTATTTAAGCAATGTAAAGATTCCTAGCTTCTTGAAATTGAGCAAAGGTAGTTTTAAAAGTATCTCTTTTCTATTTTGTTTGGCAAGCGTTATATTCTTGATAGTTCCTTCAATTTCTCTACATGCAGGATACTTGTATTATTATACGTCGCTACAATCATCATTCATTGATGCTTGCAATGAAGAAAACACATACTATTACATCCATCCTCTTGCCTACGATGTTGATGCTAAACGTAATATATATGATATTCCTGAACAAATACTAGATAGTAATTATAGTTTTATGGGGGGGTGGGGTTCTGGTATTCGTATACCGGGGCAGGATAATCTCGAGAATTCCGAACAAAATTTATGGGAACAGTGCATTGATAACGAGAACATCAAATTAGTATTACCTTCAAATGCAAGCACAGTATACATCGATACTATTGAATGGTATATAGAGGAGCATTACAAAAGCAATGTTGAAAGCATACTCGTATATGAAAATGAGAGTATTTCTGTTTTTCGAATAATATCAGCGTAGTTCTCTGTGTTCAGATTAAAATAAGTCATTTAGCAAGCATAATAATAATAATAATAATAATATTATAATAGCCGGTTCGATATATCGAACCGGCTATTGAAAAGACCATATACAAACAGCTCAGGACTTCTCGAGAGCGAGAGTTACCGTAGTTCTGTCGCACACTTCAGAAGGTCCGAAGTACTGGATAGCACCGGGGAATGTGAAGCATGTCTCAACAGCCCACTTCTCTCTGTTAGCTTCGAAGAACTTGAAGGGCTTGCCGTCGAGCTCTACGAGGGCCTTACGGATAACCGGCTTATCCTCGCCGTTTCTTCTCTCCATGTTCATCATCTTTGTGATAGGCATACCGCCTGCAACCCACTCATCAGCAGGCTTGCTGATGTTGGATACCTTTGACAGATAACCTGTGTATCCGTACTGGATGAGCATGAATGCATTGTAGCCGAGTGAGTAGCAGTAATCTGCATCGAAGTTGGACGGGAATGCGCAACGGCCTTCATAGCCGAAGAAGTGATGCTGAGCAGCGAACTTGCCCTTGTATGTACCAGCTTCCTTTCTCTTTGCCAGCTCGTTCTTGACCATCTCGGAGAAGAGCTTCTCAGACTCGATGAGGGATACCTGAACGTTACCGTGAGGATCTCTCTCGAGGAAGAGCTGCTGCTGGATGCCCTGAGGCAGGATATCGAATACCTTGAATGCATCAGCAGAGAGGCCTGCCTTGATGAAGTCATACTTTGCGTTCCAGTCAGGAAGTGCATTGAAAGCTGCTGTCTTCTCGCCTGCGAGGAGCTCGTTGATCTCAGCGATGAGAGCGGAGAACTCAGGAACGAACTCTACGATACCCTCAGGGATGATCGCAACACCGAAGTTGTTGCCGTTAGCTGCTCTCTTCTCAACAGAGTCAGCGATCTGGTTTGTGATGTCAGCAAGAGACATCTTCTTAGCTGCAACTTCCTCACCGATGAGGCAGATGTTAGGCTGTGTCTCAAGAGCACACTCGAGAGCAACGTGGGAAGCGCTGCGTCCCATAACCTTGATGAAGTGCCAATACTTCTTTGCAGAGTTGGCATCTCTCTCGATATTGCCGATGAGCTCGGAATATGTCTTCGTAGCTGTATCGAAACCGAAAGAAGCCTCGATGTCCTCGTTCTTAAGGTCACCATCGATCGTCTTAGGGCAGCCGATAACCTGGATGCCTGTGTTATTAGCAGCCATGTACTCAGCGAGTGTTGCAGCATTTGTATTGGAGTCGTCACCGCCGATGATGACGATAGCTGTGAGGCCGTTCTCCTTAGCATAGTTTGCAACAGTCTGGAACTGTTCAACTGTCTCGAGCTTTGTTCTGCCAGAACCGATAATATCGAATCCGCCTGTGTTCCTGTATGCGTCGATGAACTTATCGTCGAACTCTACATAATCATTCTTAAGAAGTCCGTCCGGACCGCCCTTGAATCCGAGAAGAACGTTCTCGGGATTTGTAGCCTTAAGTGCGTCATAAAGACCGGAGATGACATTGTGTCCGCCCGGAGCCTGTCCGCCGGAGAGGATAACGCCGACAACCTGCTTCTTAGCAGCAGATGTGTTCTGGCCCTTATCAAATGTGATCTCGGGCTTACCGTATGTATTGGGGAAAAGTGCCTGGATCTTCTCCTGATCTGCAACACTCTGTGTAGCAGCGCCTTCCTTTACGCAGATGTCTGCAATGCCGTTCCTGAGCATACCCGGAAGCTTGGGCTGATACTCATATCTTGCTTTCTGAAGTGGTGAAATATCCATATTCGTACTCCTTTGTAGAAAATTGACCTATAAATAATAAATAATTTAGTCCTAAAAGTAAATGTTATTCTTTAATAATCAACTTTTGCACCAGAAGTAGCAATAAGCCTGTGTTCTGGCTGCAAAATTGGTATCTGCAAGCATCTCGCGCACCTGGTCTTTGGTATACCAATCAGCTGATATCTCTTCTTCATCTGAAGTGCTGGGGGTGAATTCGCCTGTCGCAGTACCGATCACGCAGCAGCTGCGCTCATTGGTGATGCCGACGCCGGAATAGCTCGAAGGCAGTATCTGTTCGATACTCTCCAGCTTAAGTCCCGTCTCTTCCCAAAGCTCTCTTGCAGCAGCGGTCTCGGGAGTCTCTCCCGGATCGATGAGACCGGCAGGAAAATTCACCGCTATCCCTCCTACTGCCATCCTGAATTCATGGTTAAGAAGTATCTTCGAGTGATCAGGCGAATGGATTATGAGTACTACGGCATCGCATTTGTCCGAACGGATATCTTCGATACCTTTGATATTTCCGTTACGGGAGATCATCTCATATACCTTCTCGTTGCCCAGCGCAGTCTTATATCTCGCGTTGTAGTAGTGGATGAACTTACCGCTGAATTTCTTCTCTATGCTCTCGAATTCCATTTGTTACTTTCCCATTCTCTTTTTTATTATGTCGGGAGAAGCTACTGAATACCCGAAGAATCCCATCTTCTCTCCCAACAGAAAATACTCGCCGTGGTTATAAGCCACCAGTCTCGCGTTGTCAAGACAAAGTCTTCCGCTCTCATCAAGAAGATACGAATCGGCAGTGACAGCTTCTATCTGTCCGATGAACATATCGTGAGAGCCGAGCTCCTGGACTGCCTTTACCGTACAGGATATCGATACAGGCGCTTCCTTGATCGCATAAGCATACTTCATGCCGTCTGCCTTCACGGGTGTTATCGAACACGCCTTGAACTTGTCCTCGTCAGCGCCGGATCTTACACCGCAGTAATCGCATGCCTTGCAAAGTGACTTGGATACAAGGTTCACGACGAATTCCCCCGTCTCGGAGATGAGCTTATGCGAGTGTCTTGATTTACGTATGCTGACAGATATCATCGGAGGTTCGGAATTGACCGTTCCTGCCCATGCGACAGTCATGATGTTCGGGCGTTCGCCCTCTTTCGACGGATCCTTGCCTGCGCAGGATACCATGACGACAGGTACGGGGTTAAGGATCGTAGATACCCCTATGCTGGTCTTATCGTGTTTTGCCAAATCATGCCTCCTTGGAGATAAGCGGTGTTACTGCGAAGAACGACTCGTGAAGGAGCAGATAATCCTTGATATCAAGGCCTGCGGAGTATCCCACGAGATTGCCGTCCTTGCCTATGACCCTGTGGCAGGGTACCACTATCGATATCGGGTTGTCGGAACATGCAGCACCGACTGCCCTTGTTATCTTCCTTGCCTCAAAACGGTTGCCGCCGGACAGAGCCAGGGCTATGTCCTCATAGCTTGCAGTCGTGCCGTAAGAAATGGAGCAGAGCTGTTTCCAGACCTTGAGCTGGAACTCAGTGCCCCTCATGAACCTGTATCTTATGTCGAACGTAGCCCTCTTATTTGCAAAATACTCGGTAAGCTCCACATAAGCCTTTGCAAGTTCGGAAGGCAGCATGTCAAGCTGCTCTTCGTCCATATCATAGATGCCGCCATCTGCAGCCTTGATGCATCCTCCCCTACCGAGAAGTCCGAGGCTTCCCGCCACATTGAGAATGAACGGATCTTCGATGTGCGAACCTGGATGAAGGAGCCTTATCTCATCGACATAGTCCTTACCGCCCGTGATAACTGCAATTCCGCGTTCGAAAGGAACAAAGCAGACATTGTATTCCGTATAGCAGGCGGCGGTAAGTGCAAACAAACCGGCATCTTCGAATCCTGTATCAGTCCTGATCTCATCCCTTAACACCGCTTCCTGCATGAATCCGTGAGATACGAGCAGCTCTTCGGTCACGGCATCTTCCGCCCTGCATATCGCGATGACCTTATTGTAGTACTCAGTGAGGAAACAATACTTCAGCGTAGCTTCCATGATCTCGGACTTGGTGTCCATATCGGCATCTTCCGTGTAAACGAATTCGAGCTGCACGGCGCTCATCTTCCTGTCGCGGCGGAAGAGCTTAACAACGGCACGGATACTCTCATCCTGTGCGATCAGGACATCAGTCATCCGGCTCGCAACAAACCCTCTGATATCAGTTTCGACCACAGAGAGCGTGCCCGACATCAGGCCGCAGGCGCGAAGCTTTGAACTGTCACCTATCTTGATCTTACGAAGATTAATTCCCGCCATAGCATGCCTCCGGATCAAAATCCTCATCAAGGGTGAAGAATTCGGCAAGATACTCACCCGAATTCCTGTACAGCGGGTTATCGTATCCCGCAGGACAATAGACCGCGTTGTCCATTATCTGGCTGTATATGTAAGCCTCTGTCCCGAAGAACTCATCCGCACAGACTTCGTCCCAAAGGCCCTGATCTCTTATAACGGGCAGATATCCGGACATGTCTTCTGTCCTGTATATCAGAAGCTGTGCATCAACGTCATATGTAATAAACTCCGCGAACTCAGCAGCAAATTCCTTATCGCCGCAGTTCTCCGATACGCACAGGCTGTACGGTTCAAGGTAAGGAACACCCGGATTTGCCGTATCGGCACAAGGCAGCCTAAGAACATACAGCTTGCCGGGGAAGTACTCAGACCATAGCCCGATACTATCCGACGTCTCGAGCCATAACGCAGCATTACGCGCGAAAACAGGATCCGCGCCGCTCGCATCCGTGTTGGAAGCAAGACCGCCCTCATAGAGACCTCTTATATAGCCGATATCCTCCGCGAGAACTTCTGAAGCGCCCTCACTGTCATTCTTATACTCGTTATACATCATGAACGAATATGCCTTATCGCCGTCAAAACTGCCGGCAATGTACGGAGCAAGCTTATATGCAGAAGCAAATGGCACCACACTGCCCTCTGCATTCTCTGATGCTATGTCTTCAAGATACGTAAGGAGTTCATCTGTTGTGAACTTGGAAGACAATATACCCGAATCAGGTATGTAGTCGCTGTTGCCGAGAAGGACTATCGCGGAAGAATAATGCGGGATACCATAATAGACACCGTCTTCTGACGCTGCCTGCAGAGCACCAACATATATCTGGGACATGTCTATGTATTCGGAGTCCGAGATATACTCATTGAGTTCCGTGCAATACCCTCCCGAATATACGGAAGCGCAATCCTGAGCGAGGAAAACATCAGGCATGTATCCGTTGTCATCCCAGGATTTGACAGATATGAGGTCTGCACCATTGGAAGGAACTTCACTGTTAGTGATGACAAAGTCCGTAGACACCTCATCCAAAGAAGCAAGATCGATATCTGCTCCGGTATACATGTCATCCCAGGTTCCGCTGCGTTTCATATAGAACATGGCGGAAAGATATCTGACGGTGTCATCAGAATAAGGGAGCGCCACGGACAGCATCTTAATGGTCTTGGAATCACTTGCTGAAGTCTCGGTCTCTTCAGCCGGAGCAGATGCTTCAGGCTCTCCCGGCAGCTCAGGGAAAACGTTCTCTTCGCGTTTGCAGGCGGATACGCAGAACGCCAGGCACAAAAATGCCGCTGTAAGAGCTATTCTCTTTGAATACACTTTCCCGTTTACCTCCTGCCATTTCATTATATCATTACTTGTCTTCCGGCAACCCCTTCCGACTTGACATTAAGGCCTCTAATGAGTATATTTTTATGGCACGCCAATGTGGCTCAGGGGTAGAGCAATTCACTCGTAATGAATAGGTCGTGGGTTCGATTCCCACCATTGGCTCCAAAACTCACAAACCCCTTCGTTTGCTTAGGTCCTCCGCGCTTCGCTTGTGCGGAAAACGCAAACAAAGGGGTTTGTTCGTTACAGGAGTTATATGTTAGGTTTAGTTTTTGATATAGACGACACTCTCTACTGCAGGCAGGATATGCTCGTTAAGGCAGCAGAGACGGTGCTCGGAACACGCGTTGATGATCCTCTTCACTTCATCAAGATCTTCTACGATAAGAGCGATATCAACATGAAGGATCTCGAATCCGGCAGGATTACGACCAGAGAGATAAACGGTTGGCGATACGAAGAGACATTCAAAGCGCTGTCTCTGCCCTACAAAAACGGCGACGGAGTCTTATCAGCCGATGCTTATCTCGAACTGCAGAGCCACATGGCGCTCAGCGACGATATGATCAGAACTCTGGACGCCCTTGCTACCAATCCTGAGATCAGACTTGCCGTGCTTACTGCCGGTGAATCAGAACATCAGCGGCACAAAGTCGACATGCTCGGACTGGACAGATGGTTCGACCGTGAGAATGTGATTGTCTCCGGCGAGACAGGCTTCTCGAAGCCCGATATCAGATTGTGCCGGACAGTCGAAGAGAAGCTTGGTCTTAAGCCTGCCGAACTCTGGATGATCGGCGACTCCTATAAGCACGACATCACGGGTGCAATGGACAGTGGCTGGCATACAATATGGATCAACAGAAGCTCTTTACCGAAGCCGGACAGACTCCCCGACTTTGAAGTCACAACTGACCAAGAACTGACTTCACTTCTAAGAACACAATTCACTTAAAGCAAAAGGGCTGCGAACAACTTCGCAGCCCTTGAGCATTACTGTTCCTGAGTGAGGCTGTTTTGCGAGCGATTTCCGCAAAAGCGTAGCGCGGAGGACCTAAGCGAGCAAAACAACCGAACGAAATCAGTGATGGAATAAGCGAATTCCCGTGAATGCCATCGCCATGTTGTACTTGTTGCATGTCATGATGACATGGTCGTCGCGGATGGATCCGCCGGGTTCGGCAATGTACTTAACACCGCTCTTGTAAGCACGCTCGATGTTATCGCCGAACGGGAAGAATGCATCTGAACCGAGTGCAACATCAGTGTTCTTTGCAAGCCATGCTTTCTTCTCCTCGATCGTAAGGGGCTCCGGCTTCTCCTTGAACAGAGTCTGCCATACGCCGTCGCGGAGTACATCCTCATATTCGTCAGACATATAGACATCGATGGTGTTGTCTCTGTCAGGACGGCCGATACCGTCAACGAACTTAAGGCCCATGACCTTCGGGTTCTGTCTCATCCACCAGTTGTCAGCCTTGGAACCTGCAAGTCTTGTGCAGTGGATCCTAGACTGCTGGCCGGCACCGATACCGATTGCCTGTCCGTCCTTAACATAGCAGACGGAGTTACTCTGAGTGTACTTGAGAGTGATCAGAGAGATGAGAAGGTCGATCTTCTTGTCATCAGGGATGTCCTTGTTGTCTGTAACGATGTTGGAGAGAAGGTCGTTGTTGATAGCGAGCTCATTCCTTCCCTGCTCGAATGTGACACCGAATACCTGCTTTGTCTCGATGGGATCGGGTATATAATCAGGATCGATCTTGATGACATTGTATGTGCCCTTACGCTTGGACTTCAGGATCTCGAGAGCATCATCGGTATAACCGGGAGCGATGATACCGTCGGATACTTCTCTCTTGAGCATTGTAGCTGTGATCGCATCGCAAGTATCGGAAAGGGCAACAAAGTCACCGTAAGAAGACATTCTGTCAGCGCCTCTTGCTCTGGCATAAGCGCATGCGATCGGTGAGAGTTCGCCGAGGTCATCAACGAAGTAGATCTTTGCTTCTGTCTCGGACAGGGGCTTGCCTACTGCAGCGCCTGCAGGAGATACATGCTTGAATGAAGTAGCAGACGGAAGGCCTGTAGCAATCTTGAGTTCTCTTACGAGCTGCCAGCCGTTGAAAGCATCAAGCAGATTGATATATCCGGGCTTTCCGTTCAGCACTTCGATCGGAAGGTCGGATCCGTTGTTCATAAAAACCCTGGAAGGCTTCTGGTTGGGGTTGCAGCCGTACTTAAGGGCCATCTCGTTCATAGTTTTATTCCTCCGCGGTTAATAATTATACGTTCTTGTTTACGATTCTCGTGTCAGCCTTGCCTGTAGCGATATCGATGTATCTTACAAAGAGTGATACCTTGTTGTCATCGTTCAGAGACTCCCACACATTGGCAGTGAACTCGTCGATATCCCCCTTGATCTCAACCTTCTCAGGCTCACCTTCGAAAGAAGGAAGCGGGTTGCCGTCACCCATGTATGTGTGCAGGAATCTGCCGATGCCGGCCTTGGGGTTGGTATATGTGAATGTGTGGCGCTCACATGAAGACGGATCGCCGTCAGCACTCTTCAGGATGGACATTGCATAGTTGTATGTACCACCCTCAACGTGCATGATACCGGATATTCTCGGAGTATAGTTCGGAGCATCATCCTCGAACTCTCTGCATCTTAATGACTGCTCGAAAGTCATCTGCTTATCCATGCCGTCGTAGATCGTATCAGTCTGGTCACCGTTGGTAACGATGGTCTTGTTGCCGAGTACTCTTACGGGAGAATAGATGATGAGGTGCGGATCCGTAAGCTTGGAAGGATCAAAAGCCTCTGTCTTGATTCCGTCCTCTGTTGCCGTGAACACACGGTTACGGGAATTAACACTCCTGCCCATGATGAAGTAAGCTGTTACAGCCTTGCTTCCGTCTTCTGATCTTCCGATCACGATTCCTCTTCCGGGATATGAATTCTCCTTAAGAAGCTTACCCAAATCTGCTGTTTCCATTGACGGATCCTCCTGTATTTTATTCTCTTACGTATGCAATGTTGTTATCGATCTCCACCTTGCCGTCTGCTATAAGCCTTATAGCCTTCGGAAGGATCTCCCACTCGCATTCCTTCATGATGCGCTTCTGCAGTGTCTCGGGAGTATCATCGGGCAGGACATCCACTGACTTCTGCAGCAGTATCGGGCCCTCATCATAATTCTCGTTCACGAAATGCACCGTGGCACCGCTGACCTTTACGCCTCTCGCAAGGGCTGCCCTGTGAGGCTTGATGCCGTACATGCCGGCACCGCAGAAAGACGGAATGAGCGCGGGATGTATGTTGATTATACGATTGGAATACTCGCTGACGATCTTCGGTCCGAGGAGTGAGAGATATCCTGCAAGGACCACCAGTTCGGCACCGGAAGCCTTAACCTCCTCTACGACCTTCTGATCCCATTCAGCCTTGTCTGCAAAATCAGCAGAACGGAGTACGACAGACTTTATGCCGTTATCCGCAGCACGTGTAAGTGCATAAGCATCGGGAGAAGACGACAGCACAAGGACTATCTCGATATCCTGAAGGATACCTGTCTTCGTATTATCGATTATCGCCTGAAGGTTAGTACCGCCTCCGGAGACAAATACTGCTATCTTCATCCGTTACTCCTCTTAAAACTCAGTATCTTCAGGTCTGCCTGCGACGAAGTTGCCGTCAAAGCAAGCAGCACAAACATCGCATTCGATCGTGTTGAGACACTCCTTGAGCTTGTCCAGGCTGATGTATCCGAGAGAATCTGCGCCGATCATCTGTCTGATGTCTTCAACAGACTTGGTAGCGGCAGGAAGTTCTGTCTCGGAAGAAGCGTTTGCTCCGTAGCAGCAGCCGAACTTTACCGGAGGAGAAGCGAGTCTTACGTGTACTTCCTTGGCACCGTTCTCTCTGAGGAAGCTGATGATGTGCTTTGTTGTGGTACCTCTTACGAGGGAGTCATCAACGATCGCGATCCTCTTGTCCTTGATGGCTGTCTTAAGAGCAGCAAACTTCATCTTGACCGCGAGTTCACGCTGTGTCTGCGTGCTCTTGATGAACGTTCTGCCGACATAGCGGTTCTTGAGAAGACCTGCGCCGTAAGGAACGCCGAGACCTGCCGCAAAACCTTCAGCAGCGGCATTACCGGAGTCAGGCGCACCGATTACGAGGTCGACATCACAGGGATGAAGCTCAGCCAAAGCCTTACCTGCTCTGTATCTGGAATCAAAAACACTCATACCGTCGATGACGGAATCAGGTCTTGCAATATATACATACTCAAAGATGCACACCTTGCCGTCCTGTCTGTTCGTGGGACTCTCTTTGTAGAATGTAGATTTAACGCCCTCCGAAGAGATAGAGATGATCTCGCCCGGCTCGATGTCTCTTATGAATTCAGCGCCGATAGCATCGAGCGCACAATTCTCGGAAGACAGGAAATATGTATCGCCGATCCTACCGAGAACGAGCGGTCTGATTCCGTAAGGATCTCTTACGCCGATGAGCTTGTTGTCTGTCATGAAGATCATGGAATATACACCATGGATCTCTTTCATCGTCTCGAGGATAGCCGGCTCGCACTCGTCAGTCTTGATGCGGTTCCTGGAGAACAGCGAGAGGATGAGCTCCGCATCGATGTTTGTCTGGAAGATCGCACCCTGGTTAACGAGCTCTTCCTTGATGGCGGAAGCATTCATTACGACAGAGTCGCATGTAAGTCCGATGTTGCCTACTCTTGACTTGATGATGATAGGCTGGATGGCTTCGGTGCCTGACTCTCTGGGCGAACCGCCTCTCGCGTGGCCGATGGCGGAGAATCCGGTAAGAGCCGAGATGGTAACTTCATCGAATACGTCGGTTACCAGGCCGGGATTCTTGTGGATCAGGAATGAACCGCCGTTATTGACTGCAATACCTGCGGACTCCTGTCCTCTGTGCTGAAGTGAGAAGATTCCGTAATAACAGGATCTTGTCACATCCTCCGTGTTGCCCTTGATGTTGAAAGCACCGAAAATACCACTCATTTGAGTCTTGCTCCTTAACCTTTAGATATTCGCTATTTTCTCCTTCAGAGCCGCATCCTTGGCGTCTACTGAAGATTTGAGTTCTTCTTTGTATTCAGCGAGCTTTGCTCTCAGCTCGCCGTCTCTTATCGCTATCATCTGGCAGGCCAGGATAGCTGCATTGGCTGCGCCGTCAATGGCAACAGTCGCTACCGGTATGCCCGTAGGCATCTGTACTGTGGCATAAAGCGCATCAACGCCGTTAAGAGCGCCTCCCTTGCAGGGAACTCCGATAACGGGGAGCGTCGTATGTGCAGCAAGAACACCGGCAAGGTGAGCCGCGAGGCCTGCAGCCGCGATTATTACATCATATCCTTCTGATTCTGCTTCACTTGCAAGCTTGGCAGCACGCTCGGGAGTCCTGTGGGCAGAAGCCACTGTGGCATCATAAGCCACATCGAACTTGGAGAGCATCTTAAAACATTTTTCCATTACGGGGAAATCGGAATCCGAACCCATTACAACAAGAACTTTACCGTTTGACATAATATCAGCCTTTCTCAAAAAATTATTCGTCCTCATTGGACCAGCCGAGCTTAGAAAGAACGCGATAGTACTCTTCGGTTCCCCATTCATACGGCGCCGGACAGAAGTCATTACCGGGTCTCGTCGAGGTCTGAGAATAAGGAATTACGCTCAGTTTATAGTCTACGCAACTTTGGCCTTCACTGTCCATTATAAATGTGCATTGAATTATACAGGAATCGGGGTCGCTCAATATGTTATTTCCACCAAAACAAAAATTGGACAGGCTGTAGCATATGTATTTGCCGTTGTACTCCTCTATGGGCTGGAGCCTGTGCGGGTGAGTTCCTATGACGATATCGGCACCGTAATCTATCAGGCCGTATGCCAGGGAGATCTGGTCATTATTGGGGGTATACATCTTCTCCACTCCCCAGTGACATGAAGCAATGATTATGTTGGCACCCATCTCCTTGAGTTCATCGATGCAGGCCTTGCCCTGATCCAGGGTTCCGCTGTTGCCAATGCCGAACATGCCGATCTTGATCCCGTCCGGGGTCTCGTATATGGCGACATTGTCCGCATCACTCCAGATAATGCCGTATTCGTCGAGGTTATCTCTTGTATCTTCAAGTCCCTCGAGCTTAAAGTCCTTCGTGTGGTTATTGGCTATGTTGACAGCCTCGATGCCTGCTATCTGGAGCATCTCGAGTGCTTCGGGCTTCATCTTGAAGACGAATTCCTTCTGGGCATAGCTCGTGAGGTCAGTAACGGCATTCTCGAGATTGCCGAGTGTCAGATCGTCAGCAAGGAAGATATCCTTGCAGTTCTGGAAGCAGTATTCGTAATCGTCACCTACGACGGCATTGAAGCCTATGGAGCTGGAAGATCTGGCATCCTCGGTCAGGGTAAGATCCCCGACAAAAGACACTGTAACCTGCTTGGGTTCCATGGCTGCGATCTCTTCAGCAGGAGGCAGAGGAGTCGGCGTGGGGGTAGGCGTCGGTGACGGCAGTGTGGTCTCTCCTACAGTATCCAGGATCATCGTCGTCTGGGCCGTATCGGGAGCAAATCCATCTTCAGACGAAGAACAGGCGGATATGCCAAGCACAGCCGCCAGGATAAGGACCGGGATAAAAGGATAAGATTTCATAGAGTCATTATATCAATCTTTGGCAAAATCAATCCCGCATCTCCACTATTTTATTAAAAATGCGGAACCTTCCCTTCCGCAAAGCAAAATGCCCTCTGATGTGATAAACTCTTTCGGATAACAAACAAGAAGAAGGACATCATGAAGACTGAAGATTTTTATTACGATCTGCCTGAAGAACTTATTGCCCAGGTTCCTATCAAGGACCGAACGGCATCGAGACTGCTCGTGCTGGACAAGAAGACCGGCAGGACTATCGACAAACACTTCTACGATATCAAGGATTACCTTAAGAAGGGTGATGTGCTCGTCATCAACAACACCCGAGTAATCCCCGCGAGACTTCTGGGCGTCAGGTCTGACACGCAGAGCCCCGTTGAGCTCCTTCTCCTCAAGAGGATCGATGACAACCACTGGGAGACCCTGGCAAGACCCGGCAAGAAGGTCCGCGAAGGCCGCCGCATGACATTTATCCCCGGCGAGCTCGAAGCAGAGTGCGAGCAGGTCCTCGAAGGCGGCAACCGCATTATCCGTTTCGATTTCGATGGCGTGTGGGAAGAAGTGCTGGACAAGGCCGGCACGGTACCGCTCCCCCCTTACATACACGAGAAGCTCGATGACCCCGAGCGTTACCAGACCGTCTACAGCAAGGATCCCGGTTCTGCCGCTGCCCCTACCGCAGGTCTTCACTTTACCAAAGAGCTCCTCGAAGAGCTTCGCGGCATGGGAGTCGAGATCGCAGAGCTCACGCTCCATGTAGGTCTCGGAACATTCAGACCGGTCAAGGCTGACAATATCGAAGAACACGAGATGCATTCCGAATGGTACGACTTCCCGCAGGAAGCCTCCGACATCATCCGCAGGGCAAAGGCCGAAGGCAGGAGGATAATCTCCGTCGGAACCACTTCGACCAGGACTCTCGAATCCGTCGCATCCGTCGATCCTGAGATGATGCCCCGCTCCGGATACACGAACATCTTTATATATCCCGGATACGAGTTCAAGTGCATCGACTCGCTCATAACGAATTTCCATCTTCCGGAATCAACACTTATAATGCTGGTATCGGCACTTGCCGGAAGAGAGAACGTACTCAATGCATATAAGCATGCCGTCGATGAGAGATACAGGTTCTTCTCTTTCGGCGATGCAATGTTCATAACAGACCTGGAGGATTAAATGTCACAGCCGCCCGTATGGTACGAACACATCCACACATGTAAGCAGACAGGCGCGAGGCTCGGCAGGGTCCACACCCCGCACGGCAGTTTCATGACGCCCGCCTTTATGCCCGTGGGAACGCAGGCATCAGTCAAGGGCATGAGCCCTGAGGAAGTGTCCGGAATGGGCGCAGGCATAATCCTGTCAAACACTTACCATCTCTGGCTGAGACCAGGCTCGGAGATCGTTGCCAAGGCAGGAGGTCTCCACAAGTTTATGAACTGGAACGGCGCGGTCCTGACCGACAGCGGCGGATTCCAGGTCTTCTCTCTTGCCAGGCCCAAGGACATCAAGGAAGAAGGCGTTAAGTTCAGCTCACACATAGACGGACGTAAGCTCTTCCTCACACCTGAAGAATCCATGAAGATCCAGAACGATCTGGGATCTGATATCATTATGGCTTTCGACGAGTGCTGCCCCTACCCTTCCGAATACGATTACGCGGACAGGTCACAGGCCAGGACCACCAGATGGCTCGAGCGCTGCATCAGGGCACACAAGAATCCGGATACCCAGGCTCTCTTCGGCATTATCCAGGGTTCAATGTATCCGGAACTCCGTAAGAAGAGTGCCGAGGCCATAACATCATTCGATCTGCCCGGCTATGCCATAGGCGGTATCTCCGTGGGCGAGCCCAAGGAACTATTCCTTGAGATGATCGACTGCACCGTACCACTCATGCCGGAAGACAAGCCCAGATATCTCATGGGCGTCGGAACTCCCGACTATCTTATCGAGGGCGCTTTAAGAGGCGTCGATATGTTCGACTGTGTACTACCCACCAGAATGGGACGTCACGGAACGATCCTCACCGACTACGGCAAGAAGATAATCAGAGACAAGAAGCATGCCGAGGACTTCGGTCCGATGGACCCCGAATGCGACTGCTATGCGTGCAGGAACTATTCCGCGGCTTATGTAAGGCATCTTATTAAGGCTAACGAGATGTTCGGCTTAAGGCTCTGCACATATCACAACATCTATTATCTGCTCAAGCTCATGGAGCGTGTCAGGGAAGCGATCGCAGAAGACCGTCTCGGCGACTTCAAGGAAGAGTTCTACAGGAAATACTACGGCAATTAACTGCCCCTGACGATGAGAGTTACGGCAGACAGATTGCCGCACTTCAGTTCACAGCTGTCGGATATCCTTCTGATCATGTAGTTCATCCACTCGGAACAGTTCTCGGATACCAGTGCATCAGCGAGTATCGCCTCGTCTGTCAGCTTGCGGTAGAAGTTCGAAGTGGCGCAGATTATCCTGTCACCCTCGCTCAGTCCAAACTTACCGTTCGGCAGACTTCTCATCTCTCCGCTCATCACTATCTTCGCGGATACATTGCCGTGCCTTACACTCTCGACCACATGGCCGTCGATCTCCATTATCATGTATTCCGCTTCAGGCGGCATCTGGCATTCGGCCTGTTCCGCTGCAAACTCAAAGCGGTGCGAAGGATCTGCGATATCCTCATAGCCGGCAGTCTCGACTATAGTTCTGAACGCATCTCTGAACTTATCCTTATCACCGCCGATCTTATTGCCGTCCAGTATTCCGATGGTCGTCGATACAGAAGCGGCAAGGACCACTTCGTCGTCATATGTAAGGCTGTCGCCTGCATGTCTGAAGATATTGTATTCGATCACAGGAAGCATCTCTCCATCTTTACGATTATTCCGGTGTAGTTATCCTGACGCTTGTTCTTTTTGGCCCTTACCGCATACTTGAGCCTCTCGGCGGAGGTCCTCGCACTCAGCTGGGGCGATACGTATTTCGAGAGCCTTCCGAGATTAACGGTATCCGTTACGCCGTCAGATGTAACAAGGATAACATCCTCCTCGAAAAGCCTTATCGGGCTGCTGGTCCTGATGACCTTGCATTCGTGGTTGCCCATGAAGTCCGTCAGTGCTCTCGCTCGGTTGTTGGTATAGGCATCGTGCGTCGTAATCCCGCCTTCCGCCATCTTCTTGACGAGATAGGAAACATAGTTCTGGCGCTGGTTAAGGAGCGTCGTCTTATCGCCTCTCATCAGGATGATGTTGCTGTCGCCGGAAGAATAGAAATTCATGAAGTTATCCTTGATGTGGATCATGACGATGGTCGCGCCGCTGCTGAGCTTATACTTCTCATAGATCTCATCGGATATCTGCCTGAGGATCGCTGCCACCTCGGCCGTGTCATCAAAATTGAATGGATAGGACTCCTTGAGCCTGCTAATGATGTAGCTCGATACATCCTCGCCGTTGGCAAGACCTCCCATTCCGTCCGATACGGCTGCGATAAGGCCGTTATCAGGCATCTCGGTCATGGGTGATATATAGAATGAATCCTCCTGCGCATCGCGCTTGCCCCTCTCGATGAAGTAAGCCACATCACAGATGAGGTAGTCGTCATTTTTATCTGCTATCTTCTTCTTGTATTTGAACACATTGATGAGTATCGTGAGCATGATGTAGGCAAATGCCCCGAGCGCGATGAAAAACAGCACGCCTCCGACCTGCATGAGTTCGACGACCCTGTCCGAGAGGAGAGTAAAATCAAGCATCGCTATCCTCCTCACCTTCACGCATATAGCGCGCGATCAGACTGTCGGCATAAGCGGTATTGAGATAGTGCATTACCGAAGCCAGGACAAACAGATAGAGGAAGAAGCATACGCCCACAGACACGATCTGCGAGCTCATTATAAGTGCGAACGGGATCACCGCGAGCACGATGATGTTGAGCAAAGCAATGCCAATGCTCGGGAACAATCTGAGCAGCATCATGAACAGTGCATTCTTGTATATCTTGAAGAGCCCGAGGTCGCTAGTCACCATTATGCGGTAGACCAGGTTCTGCATAAGAGAGAACACTACGAGTATCACGGTAAACAGTGCCGCCAGAGGTGTCAGGCCGAATCCGAGATAGAAGCTTACTGCAAGAAGGCAGATAAAGGTGACCGCGATGGATATGAGCATGGCAGGAATCGACTGCCTGAGACTGCCCTTTACGCCTGCAAGGAAAACTTTGACGGAAGATTCGCTCCCCGTTCTGGCAATGCTGCCGTAAACCTTGGCAAGGCCTGCCTGGATAGGCCCCACGCACACAAGAAGACTCGATACCAGAAGCATGACGCAGAAGATCAGAAGAAGGCTGTATATGCTGAGTGCCGCCTCCTGACCGGTAATATCGTTGGAGCGGTTAGTCTGTCCGTGCAAACCCAGAGCTATAAGGGTATCGACAAAAGTCTCCGGCATAAGAGACGAACTCATCTTCGGAAGGATGTATGCCGCCAGAAGGAAGGCTACAGCCATTGCCGGAATATTGAATATTACAAACACCACATTGCAGCACATGAGCTTGATAAGATTGGTGCCGAGACTCCCGATGACCGCAGTTACGCCGCCGCGGTCTGTACCCGCGAGAACGGTCCTGTCTTCCTGCCTGTCTTCTGTAACGCTCATTTTCCTACTACCCGTGAAGCTTTCTGATCTCCTCTATTGTAACCGCAAATCGGTCGATCTGCTCAAGTGCTCTCGCGGCAATCGCAGAATTCTTATCCTTCTTTGCCGTCTTGCCGCGGAATTTACCGGGTATGGGATTGACCAGACCGAAGTTCGCATTCATCGGAACGAACTTCTTAACATTCGGATCTGACACATACAAGGCCATGGAACCGATAACGGTATCGGCATCAGGCATCATAGGGCTGTCGATCCCGAGAGCTTCAATCGCTGCATAGAATCCGGCAAGAAGTCCAGACGCGGTGGATTCGATGTAACCTTCCACGCCGGTTATCTGTCCTGCAAAATGGATGCTCGGAAGCTTCCTCAGGCTGTACCTGGGAGTAAGATTCTCCGGCGAATTGATATATGTGTTGCGATGCATTACACCCATGCGGTAGTACTCGGCATTCTCGAGGCCCGGTATCATTCCAAACACTCTCTTCTGCTCGCCGAACTTAAGTCTCGTCTGGAAACCTACGAGGTTATACATCGTCTTTGCCCTGTTGTCCTGTCTGAGCTGAAGGCAGGCATAGGGCTCCTCGCCGGTAGCGGGGTCTATCAATCCCACTGGCTTCAGAGGACCATACCTCATGGTATCCTCTCCTCTCGAAGCCATCGTCTCGATGGGCATGCATCCCTCGAAAACAACTTCCTTATCGAAATTCTTAACATCCGCCCTCTCTGCCGTAACGAGCGCATTCCTGAAAGCGATGTATTCATCCTTATTCATCGGGCAGTTGATGTAATCATCTCCGCCCTTACCGTATCTGGAGGCTCTGAAAGCCTTGGTCATATCGATGGAATCAAGTGTAACGATGGGGGCAGCCGCATCGAAGAAATGAAGATCAGAACCGGTAAGGCTCCTGATGTCCTCATAGAGCTCACCGTCCGTAAGCGGACCCGTGGCGACCACAACGATGCCCTCTCTGGGTATCTTGGTGACCTCTTCGGATACGACCGTGATAAGAGGATTATTCCTTATCTTCTCAGTTATGTAAGATGAGAACTCGTCGCGGTCGACAGCCAGCGCGCCGCCTGCAGGTACCTGAGCCCTGTCGGCAGATTCCATTATAAGCGAACCGAGCCTTCTAAGTTCTTCCTTCAGAAGACCTATAGCATTCTCAAGAGCAGCCGCTCTTAAGGAGTTGCTGCATACGAGCTCGGCATATCCGTCGCTGTGATGAGCAGGAGATTTACGGACAGGCTTCATCTCGAAGAGCCTGACCTTCACGCCAAGTGAAGCGATCATATTTGCTGCTTCACAACCGGCGAGTCCTGCTCCTATGACAGTTACTTCAACGGATTCACTCATCCTTATCAGAACCCGAAGACTTCTTCTTTCTGGAGTTTGACGGGCAGTCCTTGTTGGAACACTTAGGATATGCCTTCTTGCCGTAGTGCTTCAGCACCATGTATGAACCGCACTCGGGGCATGTCTTGCCGTCGATGGGAAGGTTCCATGAGATGAAGTCACAGTCAGGGTTGGAGCCCTTCTTATCGCATGTATAGAAGAGCTTGCCTCTGTACTTCTTGGAGTGATGCGCGAGAAGTCCTGAACCGCACTGAGGGCACTTACCCTTCGCCTGTATCTCGATGTTCTTCGTATAATCACACTGAGGGAAGTTAGAGCATGCAACGAACTTACCGTATCTGCCTTCCTTGTAGACGAGCTCGCTGCCGCACTTGGGGCACTTCTCGCCTGTCTTCTCGGGAACGATCTCGATCTTCTCGATGGAGTTCTGTGCGCTCTTGACCTGCTCGGCAAACTCAGGGTAGAAATCACTTAAGACCTTCTCCCACTTAACGCTGCCTTCTTCGACTTTATCGAGATTGCTCTCCATGTCGGCAGTAAAGCTTACGTCTACGATCTCGGAGAAATTCTCAGAGAGCATATTGGTTACGAGCTTACCGAGTTCTGTAATAAGAAGTGATCTTCCTTCCTTCTCGATATACTGTCTGTCAAGGATCGTGGAGATGGTAGGAGCATAAGTTGAAGGTCTGCCGATACCGTATTCCTCGAGTGCCTTGATAAGAGTAGCTTCAGTAAAGTGCTGCGGAGGTGTGGTGAACTTCTGTATGCCGGATACATCGAGGTTCTTCAGCTCAATGCCTTCCTCAAGCGCAGGAAGCCTTGCCTTGGAGTTCTCCTCGTCGTCATCCTTCTTATCCTCTGCAACATCAGCATAGAGAACAAGGAATCCCTTGAATGTTATCGTCTCGCCGGATGTCCTGAAGACATGCTCGCCGCAGGAAGCTTCCACAGAGAGAGTATCAAGCTTTGCAGGTGCCATCTGTGTTGCAAGGAATCTGTCCCAGATGAGCGAATAGAGCTTGAACTGATCTGATGTAAGAGAAGCTCTGATGGAAGCGGGATCCATGTCAAAATGCGTAGGTCTTATCGCCTCGTGAGCATCCTGAGCGGAATTCTTGTTCTTATACTTTCTTCTGTAGCCGGACAGATACTCTTTGCCGAAGCAGTCGACAATGAGCTTCTTGGCAGCTTCATAAGCCTCATCCGATATTCGTACGGAGTCTGTTCTGATATAGGATACGAGAGCTGTCTGGCCGGCACCCTTGATATCGATACCTTCGTAGAGCTGCTGGGCTACGGACATCGTCTTCTTCGATGAGAAGCCGAGTCTTCTCGAAGCCTCCTGCTGCAGAGTAGAAGTCGTAAACGGCGGATAAGGATTACGCTCCCTTGAGCCGTGCTTGACTGAAGTAAGCTTAAAGGGAACGCCCTTTGTATCGTTCAGGACTTTGTTTGCTTCTTCCTCGCAGGTAAGCTTTACGTGCGATGTCTTGCCGTCCTTGTTAACGCCGTAATAGCTCATGAGGAACTTGTCAGATGCCTTGCCCGGAGTTACGAGCGCCTTGACGAGCCAGTACTCTTCGGGTTTGAATGCATCGATCTCAGCATCCCTGTCCATTACGATCTTGGTAGCTACAGACTGAACTCTTCCTGCAGACAGACCCTTACGGATCTTCTTCCAGAGAAGAGGGCTTAACTCATAACCTACGAGACGGTCAAGGATCCTTCGAGCCTGCTGTGCATCGGCAAGGTTCATATCGATCGCACGGGGGTTGCTTATGGCTTCCTGTACGGCCTTCTTGGTGATCTCGTTGAATGTGATCCTGCAGTTTGAATCAGGATCGATCTTAAGTACTTTGGCAAGATGCCATGCGATTGCTTCTCCCTCGCGGTCAGGGTCCGTCGCGAGCAGGACTTCATCACAGCCGGCTGCAAGAGTCTTGAGTTCTCTTACCACCTTCTCTTTTCCCTTCATTGTGATGTATATAGGCTTGAAGTTGTTCTTAACGTCAACACCGAGGTTACCGGAAGGCAGATCCCTGATATGACCGAGCGAAGCCGTTATCTGAAAGTCGGGTCCCAGGTATCTTCCGATAGTCTTGGACTTAGCCGGAGACTCGACGATTACTAACTTTTTTCCCATGCTTTGAATCCTTTAAAATTTTAGTCGCATATATATATAATTCATCATTAACGAATTGTCAAAGAAAACTTTCCGCACTGGTCAGTGACCCATCCGACAAGCTTCATCTCGATGATCAGCTGTGATATGCGGTAGAAAGGCAGGACCAGCGCCCGGCACAATTCATCAATGTTCTTGGGGCCTGAAGAGAGTTCGTCGCTTATGAGGAGCTTCCATTCATCGTCATCCAACTCCTCCGGTGCGGCCTCTGCTCTCTTGCGCAATTGATATATATCCGCCTTGAATTCCTGCTCGATCTCCTCTTCATTTGCCATGGTTTCACCCAGGTACTCAAAGTAATAGGGATCCCCGATCCTTTTGAAAAACTGGGCCTGCGAGACGCTGTCGATGACGCTGTCCGTGTTCAGAAGGACGTTGCCGCCGTCTTCGAGCAGCTTCATCCCGCCTTTGGCATTCTCAAAATAGATGCTGTTCGGGAGCACAAAGACTTCTTTTCCCTGTGCAGCCGTAAAAGAGGCTGTGTGCAGTGTCCCTGACACCTCCCCTGCCTCCATGATCAAGGTGCAGTCGCCGAGGCCTGCGATAAGACGGTTCCTGGCAGGGAAATACTGCTTTAAGACGTTCTGTCCAGGCGGCATCTCAGAGATCACCAGACCTTCACATACTATCTGCTCATAGATGTCCCTGTTCTCGCGCGGATAGATCCGTTCAGGACCGCCCGGAACGACGGCTACGGTGCTGCCTTTATGCCTTACGGCAGAAGAATGTGCCGCTCTGTCCACTCCCGATGCCATTCCCGACACAACGACTATGCCTTTATTGCTCAGTTCCGTCGCGAAGCTCTCTGTTGCAAACAGGGCATATTTGCTTGCTTCCCTGGATCCTACGATCGCTACGGCTCCGTTGATGACCATTCTCCTCAGCATCTCTTTCCTGCCCCTGCAGTAGATTACTTTGGGCATGCCGCTAAGTCCCCGCCAGTTATACGGATAGTGCTCACTGTCGAGGACGGATATGGCGAATATATTGTTCTTCTTCGCTATCTCGCAGTATTCATCAGCCGTCTTAAGGACCATGTCCCAACTGCCTATCACTCCGTCGAGTTTCCTGCATGTACTCTCGCTCAATTCGGACCTGTCCATCTCCTTGAGGCGGTCAAGAACGGTAAGATCCCTGTAGTTCCTGATCTTCTGAAGGTTCTCAAGTTCATTTATGGCCTTGAAGTCCAGCTTCGTTACCATCCTTATCGCCGAATATCTGTAATCTGCACCATCATCTCTTAGACACATACTCTCACCTCACTCAAACAGTTTTGTTCTGTATATCGCAGCCTCCGACACATCTCCTTCATCGACATCGTCCCGCAAGTCAAGATCTGCGATAGTCCTTGCCACTCTTAATACTCCGGTAAATCCTCTTGCCGAGAAGAACCCCTTCTCTGACAGATCCGATGCAAATTCCACCACCTTCTCCGGTATCCGCATGACTTCAGCCGGATTCTCTGATCTGACGGTCGCATTAAGAAGCCTCCTGCCCAGCGCCTTGTATCTGTCATGCTGCCTGGACCAGCACTCGGCCACAACGTCCCTTAACCTGTCGGATTCATCGTGGGAAGTTCGCTCGCATATCGATGCCATGTCAGCTCCTGATATCGAAGTCATCTCGCTTACGATGTCTATCCTGTCCAGGAGCGGTCCGGACAGCTTGCTCATGTATCTCTTCCTTGCCCCGGGGGTACACCTGCACTTCCTCCCGGGTTCCAGATACATTCCGCATTTACACGGGTTTGCCGTCCCGGCGAAAATAAAACTCGCAGGATACACAAAGGTCCTTCCGCTCTTCGTAAGCCTCACCTCTCGGTCTTCCAAAGGCTGGCGCAGAGCCTCGATCACTTCGTTCTTGTATTCGCATAATTCATCCGCCAGCAGGATCCCGTGATTTGCCATGGCAAGTTCGCCCGGCGAGAGCGTCATACTGCTTCCCATAAGACCGCTTACGGATATCGCGGGTCCGGCGTATCTGCATGGCCTCGTGTTGACAGGACCTGCTCCGCCGCCTTCAACGGCTTCGGTCAGGGCATAGACCTCGGCGATCTCCTCGGGATACAGAGGCGGCATCAGTCCGGTCAGTATCTTGCCTGCCATGGTCTTGCCCGACCCCGGACTTCCCACAAGAAGTATGTTGTGGAATCCTGCAGCACTGAGAAGGATCGCCCTCTTGGCCTTCTCCTGCCCCTTGAGAAGAGAGATGTCCACAATATCTTCTTCTACTTCTGACTGAGCGCTGAACGCAAGCGTCTCTTCGTTATAGCCTTCTAACCCGAATACAGCTCTGGCATCGTTAAGGCTCGATACCAGGGCCCCGCTGAAGCCCGCACATTCGCCGCTGCTGCGTTCTTCTTCCGGTATTATCCTGATATCGAAATCTTCATCCCTGATGCTCACAAGCCGCATCACGGCTCCGGGAGTAGCCTTTACCTCACCTCGTAACGAGAGTTCTCCTTCGGCATAGACTTTCTTTCCCGGAGGTTCCGGGAGCTGGCTTGAAGCAAACAGTATCCCCAAAGCCATCGGAAGATCGAAGCCTGAGCCCGACTTCTTCATATAGGCTGGGCTGATACTGACCGTAACGTGACCCTTCGGCATCTTGAATCCCGATACGGCAAGAGCCGAATGCAGCCTTCCCTGTGCTTCCCTTATCGACGAATCACAGAGACCCAACACCGAGAATGTCGGAATGCCGGGAGTCACGGAGACTTCTATCTCCGAGAGCACCACTCCGGTTCCGTCGTTAAAACACGAATAGACTTTTGATACAAGCATCAAAATCACCTCCTTACCAAAAGCATACAGAGAAAAAAGGCCGAAAAACCCGACAAAAACCGACAAAAACCGACAAAATCCTGGGGATAAGTGTATAATGCAATAGCTTAAATACAGTAAATAAAAAGAGGTAGTAATAAAATGAAACTCGGTATCGTAGGTCTCCCCAATGTAGGCAAGAGCACACTCTTCAACGCGATCACAAAAGCAGGCGCAGAATCAGCTAACTATCCGTTCTGCACGATCGAACCGAATGTGGGAGTCGTATCCGTCCCTGATGAGAGACTCGACAAGCTTGCCGAGATGTATAACCCTGAGAAGTACACCCCCGCAGTTGTTGAGTTCGTAGATATCGCCGGCCTCGTTAAGGGCGCGAGCAAGGGTGAAGGTCTCGGCAATAAGTTCCTGTCCAACATCCGCGAGTGCGATGCCATAGTCCATGTGGTAAGGTGTTTCGATGATCCCGATGTAGTACATGTAAACGGTCATGCCGACCCCAAGTCGGATATCGAGACCATCGACATAGAGCTGATCCTGTCTGACCTCGAGATAATGGAGAAGAGGATCGACCGTACCAAGAAGCTCATGAAGGGCGGCGATAAGACTTATGCCGCTGAGCTCGCATGTTTCGAGAAGATATACAACTGCCTGGCAGAAGAGAAGGCTGCAAGAACAATTGAATTTACTGAAGATGAGCTCGAGTTCACGAGAGATCTTCAGCTGATCTCCATGAAGCCTGTCCTCTACTGTGCAAACATCGCAGAAGATGACATCAAGAATCCGGACATTCCCTATGTTCAGATCGTTAAGGATATCGCTTCCAAGGAGAATGCTGCCGTAGTCGTCATCTCTGCAAAGATCGAAGACGAGTTGGGACAGTTAGATCCCGAAGACCGCCAGATGTTCCTTGATGACCTCGGCATCGAGAGCGCAGGCCTTGATAAGATGATCCAGGCTTCCTATAAGCTCCTGGGACTCATCTCTTATCTTACTGCAGGTCCCAAGGAAGTCCGCGCATGGACGATCCCCAACGGCACAAAGGCTCCGCAGGCTGCAGGCAAGATCCATTCTGACTTCGAGAGAGGCTTCATCAGAGCCGAAGTCGTATCTTACGATGATCTTATGAACTGCGGTTCTTACAACGCTGCCAAGGAGAAGGGTCTCGTAAGATCAGAGGGCAAGGAATATGTCATGAAGGACGGCGACGTCGTCCTGTTCAGATTCAACGTCTGATATCATTTTCCCTTAAGGCTTAAGATAACTGTCTCGATTCCGCTCGCTATGAATGTGATGCCGGAGAATATTATTATGCCCCTTGTTCCGCTGAACGGGTCGATGATGCACGCGATGCCTGCGGCAAATATCCCCAGTGACAGCACGAGCATGATCCACCAGAAGAAGCTCCTGAACTGAGGCACCAGTGTTGCTTCACGTAACTTGACTACTCCGTCTATGAGGAAGAATATGCCTACTGTGAGAGCCAGGATATTAAGTACAAAATCAGGCCTGATCAGGAAGATTATTCCAAGGCTCATGACGATCACCGAATATACAAGGACGATCTCTGCCCCGACAGACTTTCCGTATCCCGCTGCCTTGAATTCCTTGATGGATATGATGTAATCGACCGCTCCGGTTATGCCCAGGACTATGAGGATTATGGCAAAGAGTATTCCTATGACATTCGATACCGCATCAGGGAATATGATGAACACGATACCGGCAAGTATCGTAAAGAATCCCTTGATGTACGCAGGGAGCCCCTTTGTGTTTATCCTTCTCATCAATAGTAATCCGTCCGGGTAACGCTGCCGTCACCGCTGATATCATAGACATTTCCGTTAGGCTCGGCAGCAGTCTTGCAAAGGGTCTGGACAAAGTCCTTTACCATCGCCAGGCTCTCACGCAGGTAATTGTGAGGCGCTACCACATATCCTGAATTTACAGCTTTTACACCGATCGCGTCAATGCCCAATCCGCAGGCAATGTATGTTGAACGGTAGATGTGATATCCCTGGGTCACTATCACTGCAGATCTTACTCCGTAATAGTTATAAGCCCTGTACATCGTCTCATATGTGGAATAACCGTAGACATCGAGGAATATGTCTTCAGGATCGACTCCGCAGCTGATGCAGTAATCATACATCGCACCGACTTCATCGTATTCTTCCGCATCGTCCTTGTCGCCGCTCAGAAGGATCTTGTCTGCCACGCCCTCGTTATACAGACAGACCGCCGTAGCGAGCCTGTCCTTAAGGAAAGAACTCGGTGTCTTGTCCTTGTGCACGGCACAGCCGAGGACTATGACACAGTCGTACTTTTGGTCGGACTCGAATGATTCAAGCGAAGACACTCTTCCGTTCACGGAGAGTACCACGATAAGATCTGCCGCCAGTATGACAGCCACAACGCCGGCAACAAGGATCGTCGCGATCTTAATTATCGTCTTCGGGATCTTCAGACTCTTCTTTGTCTTTGAATCTTTGCTCAAATGCTTCTTCCTCTCTTGCTACCTGTTCGGAAGATCGGACCCTGCCGTCGTCAATGTCTTTTTGAATGCTCTCCAGCTGCATGACGATACGGTAGAGCAGATATGTGGAAAAGCCGAATACTATCGTTACCATTATCTCGGCTATGACAATGAACTCTGTGGGAAGTCCCGGAAGTGTCAGAGACAGTACCAGGAACAGAATAAGCGCCGACAGATATACTCCGGCAGATGCACGGTAATAGTTCTTCGCACGGCCTGAGGACAGCTCGCTTCTGCCGAACAGGAAGAACAGGAATACGCCTGTTCCCAATACTGCGAAGACCGCAGATATCACTACTGCTGCGGGATTCATATCCTGATGCCTCTTGCATGAAGCTGTTCGCTGATGAGCTTATCTACCTTCTCATTCAGGGCTTCCAGATCCCAGGAATTATCAATGGAATAATCGCCTAATTCACAGTACTCGTCATCAGACATCTGCATGGCGATCCTGCGCTTTGCTTCTTCCGGATCAAGGCCTCTCTTGGCAAGCCTTGCCAGCCTGACTTCCTCGTCGCATGTCACTACCCAGATCTGGTTGCACATCTGAGTGAACTTGGATACCGGGATGGGAACATCGAGCACTATGCACTTTGTCCCCTTCTCACGCTCTTTCTCCGCACGCGCTTCCATCTCTTCGAAAACATACGCATGTATAAGGGAACTGAGCAGATCGAGCTTTGCCTTATCGTTAAAGACAAGGGACGACATGTACTTCCTGTTCATCGCGCCGGAAGAAGTTACTGCGCGGGGACCGAACACCTCGGATATCTTGGGCATTGCCCTTCCGCCGGCTTCCGTTACGTCTCTGGATATCTCATCGGCATCAAGGACAAGGAGTCCCCTGTCTCTTAAGATACCGCTGACCGTGCTCTTGCCGCTTCCTATTCCGCCTGTGATGCCTAATATGAACATATTACTTTGCCCTCAGCCAGTCCTTTCCTGTATGTACGTCAGCTACGAGAGGCACCTTGAATTCAGCCGCAGCTTCCATCTCGCGCTTAAGTATCTCAGATGCCTTTGCCGCATCCTTCTCGTCGCATTCAACAATCAGTTCGTCATGAACCTGCATAACGAGAAGACTGTCGGGAAGTTCTTCTCTCAACGCCCTGTAAGCCCTGTTCATCGCTATCTTGATGACGTCTGCAGCCGTACCCTGGATCGGAGTATTCATCGCCGCCCTGAGGCCGAAGTTCCTGAGGTTCCTGTTCTGGCTCTTAAGCTCGGTTAGGTTCCTTCTCCTGCCGTAGTATGTCTCGGCGTAACCTTTGGACATGCCTTCTTCTTTGAGTCTGTCCAGATAGTTCATGATGCCCGGGAACTGGTTGCCGTACTCTTTGATGAGATTGCCCGCATCCTTGATCCCGATATCAAGATCGTTCGACAGACCGTAATCCGAGATTCCGTAGATGATGCTGAAGTTTACGGTCTTCGCCTGCGCTCTCATCTTCGGGGTAACCTCGGATTCATCCACTCCGAAAACCTTTGCTGCAGTCCTTCTGTGGATGTCCTCGCCCTTCATGAACGCATCGCACATGATCGGGTCTTCCGACAGGGCCGCAAGAAGCCTGAGTTCGATCTGCGAATAATCGGCATCGACGAGCACGCGTCCTTCGGGTGCCGTAAATGCCTCGCGAAGCCTTGATCCTTCGACGCTCCTTACGGGAATGTTCTGAAGGTTCGGTTCAGCGGAAGACAGTCTTCCTGTATTGGTCATGGCCTGTGTAAATCTCGTATGGATCCTGCCGTCATCGGCAATTGCTTTAACGAGACCTACGGCATATGTGGAATCGAGCTTGCTGAGCTCTCTGTATTCGATGATGTACTTGATGACCGGATGCATGTACTTGAGCCTGTTGAGCTCATCTATGTCAGTGGAATACACGCCGGTCTTGTTCTTCTTTCCGTGAGGCAGCGCCAGCTTATCTTCAGCAAAGAGTACATCGGCAAGCTGCTTCGGCGAATTGATGTTGAACTCGAAGCCCGAGAGATCGTAGATCCTCGCGCATGTGTCTTCGAGCCTTCTGGAATACTCTTCGTGAAGTCTGTTAAGCCTCTCCCATGAGACGTTCATTCCGCAGCGCTCGATGGAATCCAGGGTTATTACGAGCGGGAATTCGATATCGTAGAGGAGCTTCTTAATCTGTTCGTCCTTATCTATATCTCTTTTGAGCACCTTGGCGATGACCATGTTCGCATAGAGCTTAAGCGCAGCCGTGACAACGGCCTTGCCTTCGTCTTCAGAGGGCTCGTCAAACAGCGACAGCTGCTTTGCTTCCTGCTGCTCTTCTATCGGATATGCAAGCGATGTCACGCTCACATACAGTCTCTCAAAATCAGCCTTGCCTTCGATCTTGTTGCACACATAACCTGCTATCATCGTATCGAAAACAGCCTTCACAGACCTTAATGCTCTCGGGCAGACCTTCGAAGCATCCTTGTAGCCGTATGCGGCAAGGAATACATCTTCGTCCTTATCGAACAGGATGCACGCATCCTGAACCGACATCTGATAGAAGACTGATGCTGCAAGATCGAGCAAGAGCACATAAGACCTGGAATTAACACTTACAAAGCCGATGCCGACGTTAAGATCTTCAGCATTGGCGCCTTCCGGGACAGCCGAAGGGATTTCCTGCTTGATTACCGGTCCGTCTGCTATGAGCTTTTCCAGCTTTGCCTGCAGTTCAGATACGAACGGATCTTCCGTCGTGGATGCCACAGTAGGCTTTACACTCTCGAGATCGAGCTTCTTGGTCAGCTGTTTAAGTGCAAGCTGCGACAGCCTGTCGGCAAGCGCCTGGCTGTCAGATATCTGTCCCGTGTAACCGGTCTTATCAACTCCGTAAGGCACGGGTGCGTCTCTTACGATGGTGCAGAGCTTCAGGTTCATGTCGAGGAGTTCTTTGGATTCCGATATCTTCGTCTTGAGAGCAGGTGACAGTTCACCGGCATGCTCATAGACGCCGTCAGTAGTCTCATACTGGGCAATGAGTTTGAATGCCGTCTTCTCACCTACTTTATCAACACCCTTGATATTGTCGGAATTATCTCCCATCAGTGCTTTGACATGGACAAAGAGTTCAGGCTTAACTCCGTATGTGGTCTCGAATCTCTCGCGGTCAAAGAGCACTCTGGGCTCCTTGCCTTTGCCTGACTGCGGCATAACGACTGATACCTTATCTGATATGAGCTGGAAGTCGTCGTGATCTCCGCTGAATATAAAGACATCCATGCCGGCATCCTCGCCCTGCTTGGAGAGCGTGCCGATGAGATCGTCCGCTTCGAATCCGGCAAGTTCCATCCTCGGCATGCCGAGAAGATCGCAGAGCTCTTTTACGACGGGCATCTGCGCTGCAAGATCGTCAGGCATCCCGTGGCGGTTTGCCTTGTATTCGGCACTCATCTTATGACGGAAAGTAGGCTCTCTCCTGTCAAAAAGGATACACAGATGATCGGGCTCATACTCCTTCATTACTCCGAGAACGGAGTTGAAGAAACCGTTTACCGCACCTGTGGGTGTACCGTCGGGCGCGGTCATCGGCGCTCTTCCTATGACAGCATAGTAAGCGCGGTTGATAATAGAGTTACCGTCAACTAGTAATAGCCTTCCCATATCAGTTATCTCCGGCCGTATTGCCTTCCTTCTCGATCTCCATGTTCCTGACAGTATGTGCAGTGGAGATCATGAGCTTGATCCTGTTGAGCTGATTTGCTTCAGAAGCACCCGGATCGTAGTCGATCGGGATGATGTTCGAGTTAGGATACTGACGTCTAAGTTCCTTGATCATACCCTTACCGGTCACATGGTTAGGCAGACATGCAAACGGCTGTGCGCAGATGATGTTCGGAACACCGTCCTGGATGAGCTCGATCATCTCAGCCGTGAGGAACCAGCCCTCGCCGCAGGAGTTGCCGCATGACAGGACTGAAGATGATTTCTCTGCGAGTTCCTGTATCCTCTCGGTAAGCATGAACTTGCCGCCGGTCTTCCTGAATTCTTTGTTTATCGGATTCCTGAGAAGCTCCATGAACCTGATTCCCTGTGTCATCAGATATGCGGTCTGCTTGCTCCTTCCGAGGTTCTGGGCCTGCCAGATCGGGTTATAAGCGCAGTATAAGAAGAAGTCGAGAACGCCGGGAAGAACGCCTTCACAGCCTTCTGCTTCGATAACATCGATGGCGTTGTTGTTCGCATCAGGCTGGAACTTAACGAGGATCTCTCCGACGAGACCGACACGCGGCTTTCTCGGAATATCCTGAAGCGGAAGCTTATCGAACTTCTCTACTGCGAACTTAATAAACTGCTTGTATCTCTTGATGACAGGCGGATTGTCGATATCAACGCCAATGGACTCGAGGACTTCCCTGATAGCCTTCTGCTCTTCTTCCGTCTTGGAGTAATAGCTGTTGGGCATCATCACATCGTATCTCTCGGTAAGATCATCTGATAATTCCTTGGGATTCAGCATCTTCCTTCCGATCCTGTTGATGTATGAATACAGCGCATTGGCTGCTCCGGGGACAGTCTCATAAGGTCTGGTCCTGAGCAGGAGCGTTGTGAGCATATCGCCCAACGACAGTGCCTCGATGGCATCGAGGAGGAATCCTGCAGTGTATTCGAATCCCTCGTTCTTCTCGAATCTCTGAGCCGAGATAGTGATTACGGGGATCTGCGGATAACCTGCCTCCTTCAGTGCCTTCCTGAGGAATGCGACATAGTTGGTGGCACGGCATCCGCCGCCTGTCTGAGTGATCGCCAGCGTCGTGTTGTCCGGGTCGAGTTCGCCCTTCAGCACCGCGTTGATCATCTGACCTACGACTATGATCGTCGGGAAACATGCATCGTTATTAACGTACTTGAGTCCGCACTCGATATCTTCTCTCGTAGCCTGCTTAAGGAGCTTGAGCTTATATCCGTGCTTGTGGAATACAGCCTCGACGAACTCGAACTGGATCGGAGCCATCTGAGGAGCAAGGATCGTGTGATTCTTCTTGTTCTCCTTGGTGAACTCGACTCTGTGAAGAGCATAAGGAGCATCTTCATCCTTCTTAGACTCTTCCTGCTTCGGTGCGTTCTTCTCCATATCGGCTCTCTCGTTCATTGCAACCACGAGAGATCTCATCCTTATCCTGGCAGCACCCAGATTGGATACCTCATCGATCTTGAGGAGCGTATAGAGCTTGCCGGAAGATTCAAGTATCTCCTGAACCTGATCTGATGTAACGGCATCAAGACCGCAGCCGAAGCTCGTGAGCTGAACGAGCTCGAGGTCAGGTCTGGTAATGACGAACGCAGCAGCCTCATAGAGTCTCGTGTGGTACATCCACTGGTCGATGACTCTGATAGGTCTCATGAGCATACCGGCTCTTGCCACGGAGTCTTCAGTGAGAACGGCAAGGCCGAGAGAATTGATCATCTCAGGTATGCCGTGATTGATCTCAGGATCGATGTGATAAGGTCTGCCGGCAAGGACTACACCCTTGATGCCCTTCTCCTTCATCTCCTTGAGGACTCTGTCGCCTTCTGCCCTGATATCTTCCTTGTACTTGCCGTATTCGGCAGCTCCTGCCTCGACCGCAGCTTTCGCTTCCTCGTAGGATACTGCAGTATAGTCGAAGCACTTGACGAGATTCCTTGCCACAGCCTCGAGATTATCAAGAGGCATGAACGGATTGATGTAGTTGATGTCTAACTCTCTCAGGTTCTCCACGTTGTTGCGGATGACCTCAGGATACGAGCATACGATCGGGCAGTTGTAATGGTTGTTCGAACCGCTGTTCTCGACGTTCTCATACGGAACATCAGGATAGAAGATCGTCGTGATGCCGCGCGAGATGAGGTTCTCGATATGACCGTGCGCGAGCTTTGCAGGATAGCATACAGACTCCGACGGGATCGTCTCCATTCCGCTCTCATAGAGCTTGTGGGAAGATCTTGCAGATACGAGGACTCTGAATCCGAGCTTGGTAAGTACGGTGAACCAGAACGGATAGTTCTCATACTGGTTCAGTACACGCGGGATTCCGATCTCTCCTCTCGGAGCATCTTCAGCCTTAAGCGGCTTATAGTCGAATGTCCTCTTATACTTGTATTCGAATATGTTCGGAAGCTTCTCCTTATCCTTAACGGTCTCCCTGTCGAGTGCGATGTCTTCGCCTCTCTCGCATCTGTTTCCCGATACGAATCTCTGACCGTTGGAGAATTTCGCGATGGTGATACGGCAGTGGTTGGTACATCCCGGGCACTGTGCGTTCTCGGTCTCCATGGAGAATGAATCAAGATCGTCCCTGCCGAGTACCGCGGAGCTTCCCTCATCACCGTTCTTTGCACGCTTCCTGGCGATAAGAGCGGCACCGAAAGCACCCATGAGGCCTGCAACATTAGGCCTTATTACATCACGGTGCGATACGAGCTCGAAGCAACGTAAGATGGCGTCATTCAGGAATGTTCCGCCCTGAACCACGACGTTCTTGCCGAGTTGTTCGGTATCTCTGATCTTGATGACCTTATAGAGAGCATTACGGACGACAGAATAAGACAGACCTGCGGAGATATCACCTACGGATGCGCCTTCCTTCTGCGCCTGCTTTACCTTGGAATTCATGAATACCGTGCATCTTGTACCGAGATCGACAGGCTTCTTGGAAGACAGCGCTGCCGCAGCGAATTCAGGTGTCGTGAGGTTAAGCGTCTCGGCAAAGGTCTGAATGAATGAACCGCATCCGGAAGAGCACGCTTCGTTAAGCATGATGGAATCGATGACACCGTTCCTGATCTTCATGCACTTCATGTCCTGACCGCCGATGTCGATGATGAAGTCGACGTCCGGGCAGAAGAATTTGGCAGACTGGAAATGTGCCATCGTCTCGATCTCGCCCTCGTCGATTCCGAGAGCAGCCTTGATGATGTTCTCACCGTAACCTGTTACGCAGGAATAAGCGATATGGCAGTCGGAAGGCATCTTGGAGTAGATGTCCTTCATGATGGTGACCGCACTCATTACGGGGTTACCCTTGTTGGATGCGTAATATGTGTATACCAGGTCACCCTTGGCATTGATGAGGACTGCCTTTGTCGTGGTGGAACCTGCATCGATACCGAGATAAAGCGCGCCCTTCTGTTCGGTCAGATCGAGCACCGGGATCTTATCCTTTGCATGTCTCTCGTCAAAGGCCTTCTTGTCAGCCTCATCCGTGAAGATGGGGTCGATCCTGATGATATCAGGGACAAAGCCTTCCCTGTTCTTGAGCTTTACGCACAGATCAGACAGCTTGGCAGGAGCCGTGCCGTCAGCAGAGAGCGCGGCACCGAGACCGACGTAGATCTGGGCATCTTCAGGCATCCAGAAGGAATCGACCTTCTCTGCAAGCGTTCTCTCGAAAGCATTGCGCAGCTCTGAGTTGAAGAACAGCGGACCTCCGAGGAAAGCCACGTTGCCCTTGATGGGACGGCCGCAGGCAAGACCCGAGATCGTCTGGTTGACTACCGACTGATATATGGATGCGGCAAGGTCCTCCTTTGCAGCGCCCTCGTTGATAAGGGGCTGGAGGTCGGATTTGGCGAATACGCCGCACCTTGAAGCGATCGTGTAGAGCGATCTGTAATCCTTTGCAAAGTTATTGAGACCGTCGGCATCCGTCTGGAGAAGTGATGCCATCTGATCGATGAACGCGCCCGTACCTCCGGCACAAGTACCGTTCATTCTCTGTTCGAGTACGGGATGCATGTAAGTGATCTTCGCATCCTCACCGCCGAGCTCGATTATGACATCCGTCTCAGGGTGATACTTCTTGATGGCAACTGTCTCTGCCATGACTTCCTGCGTGAACTTGAGTCCGAGCCAGTTGGCAACGGACAGTCCGCCGGAACCGGTTATGACTACGTCGACATATATTCCGGGGAACTTCTCATTGACCTCTTCGAAGAGCTCGTTAAGAAGACCTGAGACGTCAGAATGATGACGTCTGTAGTCTTTGTAGATGATCTCCTCACCGTCAAGGATCACGACCTTGATAGTCGTGGATCCGATATCAAGTCCCATGCGATAGAACTTATCCATGTCATATCCTCCAGGTAGAGTTATTTTTGTTCTTGCCGGCCTTCGGGCTGCCCTTCGGCTGATTCTTGCCTCCGCGCACATGACCGTCACCGTCCGGACGATATCCGCCGGATCGTTTTGAAGAAGACTTCTTGGAATAGGAAGACTTCTTCCTTGCAGGGATAGTACCGAAGAGCTTGAAGGACTTGTCCTTCAGTTCCTTGAGCCATGCCATCTGCTGCACTCTCAGGCTCTCCCTGAAATCCCTGCTCGACAGAGAATCTTTGAACTCACTGTCAAGGTATATCCTGAGCAGTTCATCGGGAACTCCCCTGCCTAAGTCGAACGGCTTGCCAAAGCAGTCAGAGACATTCAGTCTCAGTGGCTCAAGCACCATCCTCACGTTCTGCTCATATACCTCTTCCTCGCACTTGATGCCAAGCGTGAGCATCAACCCAGCAAAGTTGAGGTTCACATACGGAAGATTGCCGGAGAAGATCAGATGAAGGCAGATGAGCTTCATATATGACTCGAGATTGATGCACTCCTGATCACATATGAGCGATACCTGACCCTCGGTAACCATGGCGGATATATCCGATCTCTCGCTGTCAAATCCGTTCGACCACAGGAAATACAGTTCGCGGTATACTTCCCGCTTGAACTGCTCGAAATCCCTCGTCAGAGGTTCAGCAAGGACTCTCTTGCCGAGGTTGAAGACATACTGCATATAAGACACTTCAAGGTAACTTGGTACCGAGAAATACTTGAAGTATGCCGCTACGTCACGCGCATTGAAGTAATAACTACGCAAATGTAATCTCCTGTTGTGCCAATTAATCAGACTGAATTATAACATAGACCGCGCGTTTTCTTTTAATAATTTATATTTTATGGTTAAATACAAAAGAATTTGAATCCGGGGGTGTTATATATGTCACTAGATACCTTTGAAAAGAAGTTTTTGACCGACCTTATCGCCATAAGAAGCGTAGGAGGAGAACCGGAAGGCGATCTTCCTTACGGAAAGGCGCCCTTCAGCGCCCTTGAGTTTTTCCTGAAGACCGCAGAAGATATCGGCATGAGGACCGGGATAATCGATAACCGCGTAGGATATGCGGAGATAGGCCCTGAAGACTCCGGCAAGCTTGTCGGCATAGTCTGTCACCTCGACGTCGTACCTGAGGGATCAGGCTGGAACACAGCCCCCTTCACGCTTACCCTGACTGATGACGGTTACCTCTGCGGCAGGGGCATCACCGATGACAAAGGTCCTGCTGCCGCATCTTTCTTCGCCATGAGAAGGCTTCTCGTGTCCGGCGAACCGCTCAGGTCAAGGATAAGGCTTATCCTCGGAACAGACGAGGAGCGCACATGTTCCTGCGTAGAGTGCTATGCGGAGAAGGGCGAGATACCTGCTTTCGCGATAACGCCAGATGCTGAATTCCCCGTTATCTATGCCGAGAAAGGCATACTGAACGTGAAGGTCTTCTCAGAGAGCCCTTCCGGGATAACCGCATTTGCGGGCAATGCCACCAATATGGTCCCCGCTTCTGCAGAAGCCGTAATAGGCGGCATAAGACACGATGCCTCGGGTGTACCGTCACACGCCTCCAGGCCGGAGCTTGGCGTGAACGCGATCTTCAAGCTGGTCAAGAGCCTGGGCAAAGAAGAACTTGAGCAGTCTCCTGTCCTCTCCTACATCAGGAACGAACTTGCAGACAGGGCTGCATGCGAATACACGGGCTGTGCCGTTACGGACGATTCGGGCAAGATCACAGGTAACCCTTCCGTCTTAAGGGCAGGCGCTGACGGCGAATCGATCACGATCGATATCAGATATCCCGTTACTGCTTCAAAAGATGCGATACTGGCGCATTTTGAAGAGGAAGCTTCAAGATACGGCCTTAAGGTATCCGAGACGAACCATATGGCACCTCTGTACAAGGAGAAGGATACGCCTGAGATCAGGATGCTGACTTCCGTTTGGGACAGGTATATGGACCGCTATGACGGTTTCATGGACGAATACAAGGGATTGTACAGGGAGCCTCTGGCCATCGGCGGAGGTACTTATGCAAGGCATATGCCCAATACGATCGCTTTCGGAATGCAGGCACCCTGGCAGCAGGACCAGTGTCATCAGGCAAATGAGAGAAGAAAGCTCACTGACTTCGAGACGGATATAGATGTCCTCAGAGAGGCGATCACGGGACTTACAGAACTCGTCTGATAGTCGCGATGCCTGTCATGGCGGAGAATGTCGATGCTACGACCTTACCCTTGGATGAAGATGCGTGGATGACTGTATCTCCGCCAATATAGATACCGGAGTGGTCGATCCTTCCGTCACCGTCATAATCAAAGCATACGATATCACCGACGGCGATCTGATCTGCGGATACCTCTGTACCGAGTTGTGACTGGGAGTGCGCGCTGTGAGGCAGATAGATGCCGTAGTAATTCAGGAAACAGTACTTAACGAAGCCTGAGCAGTCGAATCCGCTCGGAGAAGAACCTGCATATACATAGGGAACACCGATGTAGCTGCTGCAGTACGAAGGGAAATCCGAAGCTCCGGCACCGGGATCAGATGCGGGCTGCGAGGGCGCTTCAGTGACTTCCGGAACAGGAGTCGGCGTGGGAAGGCTCTCGAGACAGAGGCTCGCCTTGACATAGCTGCCTGAATCAGTCTTATACCAGCCGTTATCAGTCTGGGCTACAACATTGATGGCAGTGCCCGTAGAGAGTGTGGTTACCTTTGTATATGTGATGCCGGGACCCGTACGGGTGTTGAGGCTGCAGCTTGCGTATACGGTCATCGAGCATTCAGTCTCGGTGAAGGATGCAGCCTCCGGTTCAGGTTCGTTCTGTGCGGGAGCCTGAGGTTCCTGATTCTGTTCGGGCTGCGCAGGAGAAGTCTCCTGAACGGCTTCTGCAGTGTTCTCCTCTTCCTCCTCCTCTTCCAGCTCGTCTTCGGGAATGACGACTTCTTCGGCCTCACCTACTGATGCATTCTCGATATAGCCCTGAGTGCCGTCTTCAGTCCTTATGAGTGACCAGTCAGAACCGTATGACAGCCTTACGACTATCTGGCCTGCGGACAGCGTTCCGAGAAGTTCAGACTCCGGAGAAGCGGCCTTGAGGATCATGGTGTCGTCCTTAAGGATCGAGTAGGACTTGCCGTCATAGGAGAATCCTTCCGAATTGACAACGGTATCCTCGCTTAAGGTCAGCGTGTAATCGTTGATGTCAACATATTTGTTCGACCCGCTCGCAAGCGACTCGTCATAAGCATATTCCTTTACGATGAGTTCCATGGAAGGGCTCTGCAGATCGACTCTGTCGGAAGCGCCGAGATCTGCGGCATTGATCGAACATACGGCAATGAGCATGCACATACCGAATGAGACCCCTCTGATAAGACGTCTGTTAGATGCCAAAAATTCTTTAAACCCATTTAAACCCATACCCGGATTCTATCAAACGGGGAATGGCAAATTAAGCAAAACCGCGGAAAACAGGGCTTTTGTAACCCAAATGTAAATTACCTGTGCTTGTCCGTACCTTCGAAGCTGTTATACAGATCAATTATCTGAGGTCTGAGCTTCAGGAATACATCGACGAGCATCGGATCAAAATGAGTACCGGCCTCTTCCTCTATCAGCTTGAAGCACTGATCATAGGGCATCGGCTTCTTATATGTTCTCTCGCTGGCAAGCGCATCGAAAACGTCAGCCAGAGCCATTATCCTTGCCTCGAGAGGTATGTTCTGACCCTTGAGGCCGTCCGGATATCCCTTGCCGTTGTACTTCTCATGATGGTAGTGCGCAACATTGACCGCTACGGCAACGAATTCCTTATCGTCAACTTCTTTGAGGACTTTCTCCACGATGACGGCGCCGACTTCGGCATGGCCCTTCATCTTCGAATATTCTTCTTCGGTAAGACCTGCTTCCTTCCTCAGGATGTAGTCATCTACCGCAATCTTACCGAGATCGTGGAGAACGGCAGCCTGCTTGACTGCATACCAGTAATTCTCGGATCTGTCCGCATAGGCAGGCAGAGTCTGAAGTGTATCAACAAACAAAGAGACACAGGAAGAAGTCCTGTTGATGTGACCGCCTGTGGAGTTGTCACGTGATTCGATCATTGACGCCATACCGAGGATGGTGGATTCCTGAAGGCTCTTCATCTTCTGGAGGGACTTTGTTACCTCGTTGTTGGATCTTGCTATCTCTCTTCTCGCCTTATGGATAAGGTTGTCATTACGCAGGTTATCCTCATAATGCTGGGTCCTGTCTTCCATCTCGACGAGGTAGCCGAGAACATGGTGTGA
This sequence comes from Oscillospiraceae bacterium, assembly GCA_902782125.1. Classification (GTDB taxonomy): domain Bacteria; phylum Bacillota; class Clostridia; order Saccharofermentanales; family Saccharofermentanaceae; genus Saccharofermentans. The sequence goes on from CACZMA010000001.1 coordinate 68,856, forward strand.
AGAACCGAAGTGGATATAGCTGAGCTCACAGTCGAGATATCTTCTCTCCTCAGGATTCCTGTCATTAAGGCCGAGTCTCTTAAGCGAGTTGCGCTCGTGTATATCGAACGGAGCAGCCTTCTCCTTGACCCAGGAGATTATCGATTTGAGCGCATAGTTCTCGGGAACGATCGGCTTATCGATCTTAGCTTCCTTGACCTCCGGGAAGAGCTTCTCTGCAGCGACATTGCTTCCGATGTAATTCATCCTGCGGTCAAATACGATATAGCCGTAAGGGCTCAGTTCCTCCATCTTCTCCTGAACGCTCAGCGTAACATCGTAGAGCATCGATCTGGTGCTGAAATACACCAGTCCGATGGAACAGACCATATAGAAGAACGGGACGAGTTCATATCTGCTGACAAAGACCTTCTCCAGGAAGTAGACCAGGAATCCTGCAAGGAAGACGCCTACATAGGTAAACATCGTCTTGAAGGATGCCTTCTTCTTGCCGGAGAATGCAAGTACGGTAAAGAATACTGACAGGGCAAGTTCAATACCGACGACAATGAATCTCGCATAATAAAAATTCGCCGGAGTATACATAAAGTCGGCGACACCGTCTGGATATATCAGGAGCCTGATATTCTCATAAAACAGGAAATACCTGCCGGTCAGGGCAACCGAAAAGAAAAGAATGACATTGACCGTTGATATGGAATATACGAACCACTGGGGAAGCGTCGACTTGGAGAACTCCGCCAGTATGAACATGACCATCATCGGCAGGAAGATCCCGCCTATGTATGAGAGTGCATTGGCAAGGAGCGCTTCACCGATACTCGTCGAAGAAGCAAGGAAAAAGTACCCGATGTTGCTTATGAGAAGCAGCACCGAGAGCACGACCTGAAGATAATTGTTGTTACGTCTGGAGTTGTTGAGCAATACGAATGTACTGCCAAAACTCAGAATAACAGCCACCCCGAGTAATATCTTATAGACCATGGCTCTATTTTACTACATTTGTCGGGTAAATATGCCGCTGTGTTAAAATATTACAAAAACAATGACAAACAGGTGCGTTATATGACGAGAGATAAAGTCCTTGCAATGATATTAAGAAGCGACGGTTATGTGTCCGGAGAGTCAATAAGCCGCGAGCTCGGTATCACCAGGGCCGCCGTCAACGCCGCCGTAAAACAGATCAAAGAGCTGGGATATGACATAGAATCCTCCACCAGGAAGGGCTACAGGCTCTTATCCTCCCCTGACCTCATGAATCTCGGAGAGATCATGGCAAGACTCCCTGAAGGAAGGACCGGAGACGTCACAGTCCTTGATACTGTGGATTCGACCAACACACGCCTCAAGGAGATGGCCAGACAGGGGGCTCCGGCAGGTTCCGTCGTTATATCAGACGAGCAGACAGGAGGCAAAGGAAGGCGCGGCAGAAGCTTCCTCTCACCTTCCGGCACCGGTATCTATCTGTCATATCTCATGATTCCCAAAGGAGGCCGCGAGATCATCAGCGAAGTGACCGCCTGGACCGCAGTTGCCGTAAGAGAAGCTGTCTCAGAAGTATGCGGAGTTACATGCGATATCAAGTGGGTAAACGATCCTCTGATAAATAACCACAAGATCTGCGGCATCCTTACCGAGCTCTCCGTCGTGGCAGAGAGCGGTGATATCGATAATGTCATCATCGGCATCGGCATTAACGTAAACCATAAGAAGGAAGATTTTCCCGAAGAACTGCGGGATATAGCGACTTCGATATCGGCAGAGTGTGGCGGGAAGATTTTCGCGCGGGCAGAACTTGCAGCCTGCCTCATAGGCAAGCTTGATGAACTGGTCGCTGCCTGGCCGGACGGCAAGAAGGAATACCTCGACAGGTACCGTGAGGCTTGCATTACCACAGGATCCAAAGTATCCGTCTTCAATCTGGCGACCGATACCCCCAGGACCGGAGAGGCTCTGGGCATTAACGACGATTTCTCGCTTCAGGTCCGTTTTGACGACACCGGTGAAGAAGAAGCTGTCAGGAGCGGTGAGGTCAGCGTAAGGGGCTTATACGGCTATACCTGATCAGACCGTTATATAAGCTTTTATCTTATCGAACTTGGCGTCTCCTATTCCGGAGACGTTCTTTATCTCTTCAATACTGGCAAAGGGAGATGTCTCGCGGTAATCGATTATCGACTGGGCATAGACCTCTCCTATCCCCGGGAGCGTCATAAGCTCTTCCTTACCCGCCGTATTGATGTTGATCAGAGAAGCACTCTCCTGCTGGCTCCCTGTATCTTCTCCCCACAGATACTCGTCATCGTCACGAATTATGTCTTCCTGTATCTCAAAGACCGCTTCAGACACAGACTCGTCTGTCTGACTGCAGTCCGGTATAAACACAGACACATTGGAATCTATCTCATAGACCAGATTGATCTTGGTGATATCGGCATTCTCAGTAAAGCCGCCTGCGCATTCCACAACATCGTTAAGGATCACTCCCTCGGGCAGTTCATAGACACCCGGCATGGCAACCGCACCGCAGATATAGACCTGCACCATTGCCGGAGCTGATGTGTCCTCTGTCAAGGACGGCTCAGCAGTCTGTTCTGTATCCTGATAAGATGCATCCGAAGGCATGATGATACTCTCGCCTTTGATCGTACTGATGAACGTGTCTCCGGTACCGTTGACGAGCAACTTATATGCAAGGCTCAACAGCGCGATCAGTATAAATGCTGCCGGATAGATGAATGTCTTCAGTTTTTCCTTCTTGATCTTCATGCACAAAGGATAGCATGCAAAAAGGGGCAGAAAACCCGACAAAAACCGACAAAAACCGACAAAACCCAGGGTTTTATCTTCTGAAGTCCAGACGCACCAAAGCCTTGCCGTTAGGGAGTTTGAAGGCTTTCTGAATGATCAGCTCATAACCGGCTGTCTGCATCTTGCCGATCAGCGCATCTTCTTCCATCTGATGATGGACCTCATCAAGTCTGTCAAAGGAATGAAGATATGGAGAATCCGACACCCATCCTGCCGTATCCGTATTGATCTGAATGACGCAGGATACATATTCTGCCCCGGTCTGTCTGACCGTCTCCAGGAAGACATCGTAGCCGATATACTCGATCAGCAGATCCGCGATCAGGAGCTGAGTCTTCGGCAGCTTACCTGCATCTCTGTTCAGATCCAGACAGATGCACTGAAGCACACCGGCAAGCTCAGGATGCCTCTGTTGTGCCGCATTAAGATATCCTTCGTTGATATCCACTCCGTAGACAGCCGTATACTTGCCCGTATCAACATGCTCCAGGCCGTTACCTCCTGCGACGCCGAGGATCATCGCGACAGATACATCATGATCAGACAGTTGTCCCTTCATGATGCTGTTAAGCGTCTGGAGCTGATTTACGGATTCCAGACTCATATGATTCTCATAATCACCCAGAGGTATCTCTTTCCAGGGATTCATCAGACTTTCTCACACCATTCTGTAGAAGTTTCTTCTCCGGCGATCTCTATTGCCAGATGCGAGAACCACGAATCGTCTGCCGCGCCGTGCCAGTGCTTGACGTTTGCAGGGATATTGATGACCGTTCCCGGAGTCATCTCCACAGGCTCCTTGCCCCACTCCTGATAGTAACCTCTGCCTCCAACGCAGATCAGCATCTGACCGCCGCCCTTGCTCGCATGATGAATATGCCAGTGATTCTTACACCCCGGCTCGAAAGTAACATTGAAAACCGGTATCTGCTCCGTCGTAACGGGCGCGAGATAGCTCTGTCCCTCAAAGAACTCGCCATAGGGATTCGGCTCTCCTATCGGGAAGAAGATCGTGTTCTGATATCTGTCCTTATCCGATGTCTCAGGCATCTGGTCGTTATAGACTTCCTTGGCAAGATTGAATACTACCCATGCCTTGGGCCAGCCTGCATAGAATGCCACATGGGTAATGACTGCTGCGATCTCCGTCTGAGTCACACCGTTGTTCTTTGCATTTTGTATGTGATACTTAAGACTGGAATCAGTAATGCCCTGAGACATCAATGCAACAACCGTGATGATCGACCTGGTCTTCAGATCCAGATCCCCGTTATTCCAGTTCTCTCCGAAGAGCACATCATCATTAAAATGCGCGAATTCAGGCGCAAAGCTGCCGAGCTGGTCTCTGCCTGCTGTTTGAACGATCTTAGTCATATCAAGCCTCCTGCATTACAGATATTTGTTATAGAAACTCTCGATCTTATCGAAGGGGATCACTTCAAGATTATCATACAGATCCGTGTGAACCGCATCCGGAATGATCATGAGCTCCTTATTATCAGTATACTTACTGTCCTTCACCATATTCTCATAGGCATCCTTCGAGAAATAGCATGAATGGGCTTTCTCTCCGTGGATGATGAGAACCGCACTTCTGATCTCGTTTGAATACTTGAGTATGGGCTGATTCATGAACGACTGGCATCCTGTGACATTCCATCCGTCATTGGAATTAAGAGACCTCTCATGATATGCCCTGCCCTTATAGTATTCGCTGTAATCCTTTACGAAGAAAGGAGCGTCTTCAGGCACGGGGAGCGGCAGACATCCGCCCGCACGCTTATGAGAACTGTTCTTCAGATCCTCAATACGCTGCGCACAGAGCGCCTTCTTCTTCTCATATCTCTGTTCTTCAGAGTCCTCGGAATCAAAGTAACCGTTGGCGTTAACGCGTGTCATGTCATACATGGTCGCCGTAACAGTAGCCTTGATCCTTGTATCGAGAGCTGCAGTGTTAAGTGCCATACCGCCCCAGCCGCAGATGCCGAGAATACCGATACGTTCGGGATCTGCTTTCTCGCAGAGCGACAGGAAATCCACCGCCGCCATGAAGTCTTCCGTGTTGATATCGGGAGATGCCATATATCTGGGTTCCCCGCTGCTCTCGCCGGTAAATGACGGATCAAACGCTATCGTAAGGAACCCCCTCTCTGCCAGTATCTGCGCATAAAGTCCGGAGCACTGCTCCTTTACTGCACCGAACGGTCCTGATACCGCTATGGCAGGAAGCTTGCTCTCCGCATCTTTGGGCACATACATATCCGCCGCCAGTGTGATCCCGTAGCGGTTTTCAAAGGTCACCTTGCTGTGTTCGACCATGTCGCTCTTCGGGAAAGTCTTATCCCATTCATTTGTAAGATTCAATGTCATATTCGGTTCCTCCTGATATTAAACAATTCCGTTTGCCTTGAGCCACTTCTCGAGTGCCGGCTTCGAATCAGCCGCTCTGCTGCCGTTGATCGACAGACCGTCTTTGACGTCAGCACCTTTCGCGTATTTCTTTATGTCACTCTCGGAAGATCCCATTCCGCTTCCTTCATTCGTACAGAACGGCAGGATGGTCTTACCCGTAAAGTCGAACTTCTCAAGGAATGTAACGACAGCCATGGGTATCGTGCCCCAGTAGTTCGGATATCCGAGAACTATAGTGTCATACTGATCGATGCTGTCAGGAACGCTCACCAGTTCCGGTCTTCTGCCTTCCCTGAGGTCCTTCTTAGCCTCATCGATGCAGGTCAGGTACACCGGCGAATACGGCTCTCTCATCTCGATCTTGAACATGTCTGATCCGATCAGTTCATTAGCAAGGCCGGCCGCGACCTCAGTGTTGCCTGTCTCGATGTATCTCATGGCACCGCCGAAATAATTCTCGTCTGCTCTTGAGAAGAATACTGTCAATGTCTTTGCCATATCTTTGTCCTCCTTATAATCCCAGGCTTTCTATCCATTCAGTTAATTCAGCTTCTGACACATCGCTGTCAAACCGCTTGCCTTCCAGCCAGTTACCGCTTCCGGCATTCGCTGCCAGATTCGTACCGCTCGAACCTATATCGCTGCTTCCGGATGTTCCGTCACATCTGCTATCCTGTCAGCCACTCCCTTGGTAGTACCCGTACAGGAGAAAACAACTACCAGTGTATCTGCGCCGCTTTCGGTGATATCATTCGTATCTGAGGCTTCCGATGATACTGCCGTGTCTTCTGTCTCACTCTCGGTTACGGCTGCAGCGGTCTCTTCCTCACTGCTCTGTTCGCTCGGCGCCTCTGCAGATGCTGCACACGAAGCAAGCATGACTGCCGACATTACCAAACCTGTTATGGTCAATAAACGTCTAATCACTTCTTATCCTCCTCATCATCAAACCACTTAAGGACATCGGTCTTCTGTGCAAGCTCGTAGCGGCCTATCTTATAGTCGAGCTTCTCCAGGGCTATGTCATACTTCTTCCTTGCCTCGAGGATGGTCTCTCTGGCTTCCTTCAGGAGATTTGTCCTGGCATCTATCGTGGAATCACCTTCCCGGAAGAGCTTTACATACTCAATGAGCATCTCCACGGGCATTCCCGCATCTCGAAAGCATATCGCGTTCTCAACCCAGCCAATATCTTCATCTCTGTAATCCCTGATGCCTCCGGCAGTTCTTGTCACCGGCGGTATAACTCCCACGCGCTCATAGTAACGCAGCGTATCCGCCGTAATGTCGTACTTCTCGCACACTTCCTTTATGGTCATTGCCGGCACCTCCCGTCACGATTTCTGTTAGCTGATGCTTACATTCTACAACTTGGAGTTAACTCTAAGTCAAGGGTGAATTCCCGTGATCGATATTAAATTTCCGACAACAAAAGAGCGGCCCGAAGGACCGCTCTTCAACAGCATGTTATAACTCTTTACTGAGCTTCTTTGCTCTTGGTCTCCCAGAGCTTCTCGATGTTGTAGTTGGCTCTCTCCTCGGGATGGAAGATGTGTACCACGACATCCTTGTAGTCTACGAGAATCCAGCGGTCGCCGGATCTGCCTTCAACGTGATCGGCCATGATGCCGTTATCTCTCTTAAGTACGAACTCCACTTCGTCAGCGAGTGCTTTGATCTGAGTGGTGGAATTACCGCTGCAGATAACAAAGTAATCTGCAAGAGTAGTCTTGCCTGTAACATCTATTGTCTCGATATCTATACCCTTCTTTGAATCAAGGATCTCTACTATTCTTTCAGCCAGTTCTTTGCTTTCCATTAACTTCTCCTTTGAGTTTTCAATCATTATACATTACATACCGAGGTCACGCATCAGATCAAGTGTCATCGGATGTATGTCTCTGCCATGTTTTATGAACTTGTCGCGTACCGAGCTGACCGTCATGCGCATGGCCTGATCGAGGTCACTTTCAGCCGCTATCCTTATATCCGTAAGGTCTGTATAAGTCCTTGACGGTTCGATCTTATCTGCCAGATATACTATCTTCTCAAGAACTGACATATTGCCTCTTCCCGTAGTGTGATAGCAGACGGCATCCAGGATCTCCTTATCTTCGATGCCCATCTTATCGCGTGCAAATGTCGCACCGCCGGGCGAATGAAGGAGCTTCTTGTCGGTGAACACATCACCTGAGTACTCCCTTGCAAGGCGTCTCTGTTCGTCTATATCGAGTTCTTTGGCACAGTCATGGATGGCACCTGCGATAAGAGCCTTATCCTTGTCTGCTCCGAACACCTCAGCCAGGTGCGCCGAGAGTATGCCGACGTTAAGCGTATGCAGGAGCCTCTTCTCGCCGAGATACTTATACATCAGTACGGAATAATCGAAGAATTGCTTCTTAGCCTCGTCGCTGACGCCTTCGAGCCTTGTGTTCTCAGAATAAAGAGCATGTGTCTTTATGAAGTCCAGCACAGGTTCAGGACACATGTCGAATCTGTCGTCTCTGACGATGCCGGAAGACGAACACTCAACGCCGTCCAGCCTGAACACTTCGATATCTCCGCCGAGATTCTTCCTGATGGAGCGTGAGCAGACTTCTATATCCGTGTCATCACCGGGTCTTGCCGCCACCAGGAGCGTTGCCATATCGAGGATCTCTCCGGGCTTATACCATGTCTCGAAAGTGGCAAGGGTATCAGAACCCATCAGCCAGTAGAACTTGTGGTCTTCGGATGCTTTCTTGGACTTTACTCCGCTGCCTTCAAGGAAAGCCTTGATGTATCCGGGTTCAGTCAGAGCCTTGAGAGTAAGCACGGTATAGGACACGCCTTCAATGCCGAATTCGACATCACTGGTATAGACATTCTTAATTCCGAGAGTCTCGATGCAGTCCCTGACCATATAGTAGCGGTAAGGAGCCGGAAGTATCGATGTATATCTCTTGAAGGAATTGCATACTGAAGGGACCGTAATGACGCAGTCCACAATGCCGCTCTTAAGGGCGCTCCTGATCATCGCGAGATGACCGTTGTGGAATGGGTCGAACGAACCTCCGTATATACCTATCCTCATGTCAGGCCTGAAGTGTCCTTCCTATGTCGTGGCGGAAATGCATGTCCTGGAAGGATATTTTCGCGACGCCCTCGTATGCACCGTCAATAGCCTCATCCAGTGTATCGCCTTCATCGTATACGCAGAGGACACGGCCGCCGCTTGTAACGAGCTTGCCGTCCTTAAGCGCCGTACCTGCCTGGAATACGAGCTTGCCGCAGGTATCGATGCCTGTGATCTCGTAGCCTTTCGCGTAGCTCTGGGGATATCCGCCGGAAGCCATGACAACAACGCAGGAGCACTTGTTCTTCCACTTGAAGTCGACCTTATCGAGAGTACCATCGATACAGGCATCAACGATATCCAGCAGGCTGTTCTCGAGAAGGGGCAGTACTGCCTGTGCCTCGGGATCTCCGAACCTTGCGTTGTACTCGACAACTTTCGGACCTTCCGGAGTAAGCATCAGGCCGAAATATATAACACCCTTGAACGGTCTTCCCTCTGCCTTGAGAGCTTCTACCGTAGGTGTGATGATCTCATTCTGGATCCTTGCCTTAAGTTCGTCCGTCATGTCAGCGCCGGGTGTAACAGCGCCCATGCCGCCGGTGTTGAGGCCTTCGTCATGATCGTAGGCTCTCTTGTGGTCTCTTGAAGAGATCATGGGAACGCAAGTGTTGCCGTCAGCAAAAGCAAGAACGGTAAGCTCCGGACCTGTCATGCACTCTTCGATGACAATGGTGGAGCCGGCATTGCCGAACTTCTTGTCTTCCATCATGTCCTTTACAGCCTGCTTAGCCTCATCAAGAGTCTGAGCAATGATGACGCCCTTGCCGAGCGCGAGGCCGTCGCACTTGATTACGATCGGCATCGGCTGAGTCTCAAGGTAATCCAGGGCCTTGTTCTCGTCGTCGAAGATCTCATATCTCGCGGTAGGAATGGAATACTTCTTCATGAGCTGCTTGGAGAAAGCCTTGGAACCTTCGATGATGGCAGCATTTGCCTTGGGGCCGAAGCTCCTGAGACCTGCTTCCTCCATCTTATCTACCATGCCCATGGCGAGCGGGTCGTCGGGTGCAACGAAGACGAGATCGAAGTTCTCTTTCCTGGCATATTCGACCATTCCTTCGATGTCTGTTGCCTTGATATCCACACAGGTAGCAATGGATGCGATGCCGCCGTTGCCGGGAGCGCAGTAAAGCTCAGTTACCCTGGGATCCTGCTTGAGCTTCCAGCATATAACGTGCTCTCTTCCGCCGCCGCCTACTACTAATACCTTCATGTCATGTCCTCCGTTATCTCAGGATATGGAACCACTTGGCTCCGTCTGCCTGCGCGCAAAGTCTGTCCGCTTCTCCGTGGGTAATGGACGTAACTATCACGGCATCGCCGCAGTCGAGCGCAACGGGAGAGTATCCTTCGAATATCTTCAATAATTCATCAGCTTTTGAATCAAGTCTTACTACGATGTCAGCTTTGACATCCGCATAAGGCACGAGCTTGACAGAGCCTTCCTTCCAGAGCCTGCTTTCTGCAGGATGGCCTTCCGTTACGGCTGCCTGGATGATGTCACCGAAAACAGCAGAAGCCGTGGGCATCGTTCCTGCACCCTTGCCGTAATACATGGATACGCCAAGAGCATTGCCGTCGACCATGACAGCGTTGAACACGCCGCTTACCGAAGCAAGAAGATTGCCGCGGGCAACATATGTGGGAGCAACATAAGCGATCGCTCCGTTATCAGCGTTCTCGAAGTAAGCTATGAGCTTAAGCTCCGCCTGAGCCTTCTCCTCAAAATCGATATCATCAAGAGTAAGCTTGGAGATACCTTCAGCATTGATCTCATCGGGAGACACATAATTGCCTTCCAGAGCGATTGTGGACAGGATCGACAGCTTCCTCTGCGCATCGATGCCTTCTACATCTGCCGTGGGATCTGCTTCGGCAAAACCGTTCTCCTGAGCCTCTTTCAGAGCTTCCTCATAAGAGATGCCGTTGTCCTTCATCTGGGAGAGGATGTAGTTTGTAGTACCGTTGACGATGCCTGCGATCCTGACGATCTTATTTGCGGCAAGGTCTCTGTAGAGAGGCTGGATGATCGGTATTCCGCCGCCTACTGCAGCTTCATAGAGATAAGAACAGCCGTTGTCTTCTGCGATCTTAAGGAGCTCCACGCCGTGTGTGGATACGAGTTCCTTGTTGGATGTTACGACGGAGATACCCTTGGAAAGAGCTCTCTTTGTATACTCATAAGCGATCCTCGCGCCGCCGATGGTCTCGATGATTATCTGAAGATCGGGATCTTCGAAGACGTCGTCCGCATTGTGCGTAACGAGCGAAGCGAACGGGCTGTCAGGGAAATCGCGAAGATCAAGGATATGCTTAAGCTCGATCTTCTTACCTGTCTTTGCTTCGATCGAAGCGCCGTTCATGGCAAGGATGTCAGCTACGCCTGAGCCGACCGTACCAAATCCGAGTATTGCAATGTTTACTGCCATGTCACCCTCCGTTATTCACGACTCAGGATCGTGCACTTGCGCACGCCTGCGAGCTTGCCGATATCGTTCATTACCTCGTCGAGCGAGCCGAACATGGATAATGTGTCGATCGAGATCGAGATATCCGCAAGTCCGTTGATCGGAATATTCTGATTAATAGTAAGAATATTTGCGCGTGATTCGGCGATTATCCTGATGATGGAAGATAAGATACCCTGGAAGTTCTCTACCGAGATCAGGATGGTAACCTTCCTGCCGGATGCCGCCTCATAGAAAGGCATTACCGAATCCTTGTACTTATAGTACGCACTTCTGGACAATCCGGTCTTACGGACAGCTTCGTTGATCGAAGCAGATTCACCGGTGTTGATCCTCTGTTTGACCTCCATGACCTTTATGAAGACTTCAGGCAGAACACGTTTATCGACAAGATAATATTCAGGAGTATCTTTTGCCACGGTCAGTGCCCTCTCTCTGGTCAGGATTACGGTCTTAAGTGTTCGCGTGTGGCGGACACTTGTACGTGCCCGACAATATTAACATCAAACCGTTATTTTTTCAACCATTGCGCGCAGTGCCCTGCCCCTGTGGCTTATTGAGTTCTTGACCTCCGGATCCATCTGCGCGGTAGTCATTCCGAACTCGGGAACATAGAAGATAGGATCATATCCGAATCCGTTCTCTCCCACGGGCTTCTCATGCAGCACTCCCCTGCATTCTCCGCGCACCGTAAATGAGGTCCCGTCGGGCTTTACGACTGCTATCGCACAGACGAACTGCGCCGTTCTCTTATCCTCGGGAACGTCAGCGAGCATCTCGAAGATCTTCCTGAACTTCTCCTCGTATGTGGAATCCTCACCGCAGAACCTTGCAGAATATATGCCGGGAGCGCCGTCCAATGCATCGATGCAAAGGCCGGAATCATCAGCCATTACATATTCGCCGGACAGTTCGTGCACTGCCATTGCCTTCTTAAGGGCATTCTCTTCAAAGGTAGTTCCGTCTTCTACTATATCGGGACTGAACCCTGCCTGCTTCATTGAGATGGCTTCGAATCCCGTGCCTTCCAGGATCTCATCTATCTCTCTTACCTTATCTTCGTTGCCCGTAGCGATTATCAGTCTCATATCATTCTCCTTACATCATCCTCCAGGCCTTGGGATACAGGTTCTTGATCGTGGAACCCGATATCTTGCCAAGTCCGAGCGGGTATTTATCAACTCCGATCACCACATATCCTGAAGACTTGATGCCTGTCATATCAGATATGCTTATCGTCTCACCCTTCAGATAACGCGTAATGCGCTCATCTCCGGCAGGAATGCCTATATATGAATCCTGCCTTATCTTCTCCGTATCAAGGCTAAGCGCGATGCTGTTGGACGGCGCGAAAAGGGTCTTGCCGGCAGATATCCTTATATCACCTATATACAGACCCGTCTTTACTATCTTGAGCCTTCCGAAGAGCTTCTCATCAAAAGGTATCCTGAATACTCCTGTTCCGTGTATGGTCAGGGGGATATCCGTGAGTTCTTCGGAATCATCTCCCAGAAGTTCTCCCAGGAATGCCTTTGCAAGCTCTATGCCCTTGCGCTCGGTTGCCTTGAGCTTGTCTTTCGAAGGCATGTCGGGGTCAGTCTCAGTCCTTGCCCCTGCCTTCCTTATATGCACGCAGAAATGTCCGTCGCCCTTTGCAAGATGAGGCAGGATCCTCATCGAGCCGGGCAGCGCGGAATCCTCTCCGTTATGCCATACTCCCTTTATCTCAGGATGGGCTATCACTTCATATTCAGGGTGCCTTGAGATGAATGCGCTGATCTGGCCTTCGTTCTCATCTTCACAGAAGGTGCAGGTCGAATATACGATCTCTCCGCCTTCCTTAAGGCATATATGCGCAGCCTCGAGGATATCCTTCTGAACGGGAACGATCTTGGCCGGGCCGTATTCTTCGTAGCTCTTTACCGCCTGATGATCCCTTCTGAACATGCCTTCGCCGGAGCACGGAGCATCGATCAGGATCTTATCGAAGAATCCGGGCAGGCTTGCTGCAATGTTATCGGGATTCTCATTAAGGATGACAGAGTTTGCGATACCGGAACGCTCGATATTACGAAGGAGCGCCTTGGACCTCTCGAAGCTTATCTCGTTAGCGACAAGAAGTCCCCTGCCGCCCAGATCCTCTCCTATCCTGCACGCCTTTCCTCCCGGTGCCGCGCACAGATCAAGTATGACCTCGCCGGGCTTTGCCGCCAGCACTTCAGCAGGCAGCATCGCGGAAGGCTCCTGCGGATAGTAGACGCCTGCATGATAATAGGGATTGCGGTTGGAGAATTCCTCCGGGACATAGTAACCGCATGAGCACCAGTCGACTCTGTCCGGTATCTCTCCTATATCAGAGAGTATCTTCTCTCTGTCATCTGTGTCCGTCTTGGACTGCGAGAATCTTATTCCCTTATATCCGGGCTCATCGAAGCTGTCAAAGAATCCCTCCTCGGGGATCTCCTTATGGCTTCCGAAGAAGCTCTGCATCTCCTGCAGGAAATTATCGGGTAATCTCATAGCTCAAGGAACTTGCAGCACTCATATGCCACGCGCTTGATGACATCGGTATCAAAAGGCGATCCTATTCCCGCACTCTTGATGAGGTTACGGAATGTATCAGATCCGCCTGCTGCACAAAGAAGATTGTATTTCTCGAGCGCTGCGCCCATATCCAGTTTGGACTCGTCCCAGAGCTCTAATGCGCAGATCTGAGACAGGCAGTAATCGATATAGTAGAACGGTGTGGTGAAGATATGGTCCTTCTTCATCCATGCTCCGCCCATCGCGTGGAACGGTTCATCCTCATACCTGATGAATGGCTGATACTTCTCTTCCAATGCCTTCCAGACCCCGTGACGCTCATCGGGAGTCATATCCGGATTGTCGTAGACAGTGTGCTGGAATTCATCCACCATACATCCGTAAGGAAGGAAGAGCATTCCCTCCGTCATGTGCATCTCGCAGTATGAAGATGCCTTCTCGCCGTAGAAGATATCCATGTAGGGATATGACATGTATTCCATTGCGGTGGAATGGATCTCGCATGTCTCGAGCGTCGGTGACAGGCACTCTACGAAAGGAGACGACTCCGCACTCTGGATGGCAGCATATGCGTGGCCGCCCTCATGCACCACCGTCGCGACATCGTCGAAAGTACCGTTGCCGTTCATGAAGATATACGGGATACCGTAGTCTTCGAGGTACAGGCAGTAACCGCCTGTCGACTTGTTCGGACGCGACAGAAGATCCGTGAATCCGTGCTTGGAGAGAAGATCGAAGAAGCTCGGATCCTTGCCGAACATCTTGCGGAAGTACTCACCTGCCGCCTTCTCATATGTATCCTTCTTGACCTTCGGAACGGGATTGCCGTTCTTGAACAGGCACGGAAGATCGTAGAACTTCAGTTCGTCTACGCCGAGTCTCTCCTGCTGGAGCTTTCTTATCTGCGAAGTGATCGGAACAATGTACTTGAGGATATCTGCTCTGAAAGCCTCGACGTCAGACCTTGTATAGTCATAACGCTCCATCCTCTTATATCCGAGCTCGGTAAAGCTGCTGTATCCCAGTTTCTTTGCAGCCTGCGTCCTCACCCTGACCATGTCGTCATAGATGCGGTCGAAGGTCTCTTTCCTGCTCATATAGTAATCGTCGAGCGCCTTATGTGCGGCCTTGCGCGTATTCCTGTCCGTAGACTGGAGATAGGGCTGCAGGAGGCTCAGGTTAAGCTTCTTGCCGGCAAATTCGATCTCAGCCTCTGACTGGAGCTGACCGTATTCGCTCTCGAGCGAAGCCTCCTCTGCAAGCTCGTCCAGGATCTCCTTTGAGATGGTCTCTCTAGTGTTCTGAGCCTTGCGGAAGATCATGTCGCCGTACTTCTCGCGGATCTTGTCTGCGGCAGGGCATGTAAGCAGAGTCGACAGAACTGCAGATGAGAGCTCCGATACCATCGCGAGGTTCTCATCGAAGAAATCGTTCTCTGCCGTATAGAATTCGTTTGATGTATCGAGGTCGTGAAGCACCGTACAGAGCGCATATGCCGTATCGAAGCTGCTCATGGCATCCTCGTACTCGTTCATGGCTTCCATGGCCTGCTCCGCTGTCTGGGCCGTCATGAGCCTGAGTCTTACATCCTTAACGAGTTCGGTATATGCTCCTATGTCAGGTCTCGTGTACTTGATGGACGAGAAATCCGGCAGACTGTGTTCACCACCCATTGGTTATTCTCCTTACATCTTCTCTACTACATTGATACCGAGGAGTCCCAGTCCGGACTTCAGAGTATCGGCAACAGCGACACAGAGTGCAAGCCTTGCTCTCTTGATGTCTTCGTTGTCGGCATTAAGTATGCTCGAATTGTTATAGAACCTGTTGAAGTTCCTTGCGATAAGGGCTACCTGCTTTGCAACAATGAAGGGCTCGTAGCTTGTGGCTGCTCTTCTTACGGAATCCTTGAAATCTGACAGGCTCCTTATGACCGCATACTCCTCGTCGCCTGCAAGGAGCTTCAGCGATTCGCCTGAAGATGCGCTTAAGCCGAGGCCTTCAGCCTTACGCAGGATCGATTTGATCCTGGCATATGTATAGATGAGATACGGAGCCGTATCGCCTTCGAAATCGAGCATGTCATCCCAGTCGAAGAGGATGTCCTTCTCTCTGCCCGACTTGAGATATGTGTAGATGACTGCACCGATGCCGACCTTCTCCGCGATCTCCTTGATCTCGTCTTCTGTCATGTCATCGCCGCGCTCTTCGGCATTCTTCCTGATGATCTCCTCTGTCTTCTCGACAGTCTTGTTAAGGAGGTCATCGAGAAGGACGATATTACCCTCACGTGTTGAGAAAGCGCTTCCGTCCTTGAACTTGAGGAGTCCGAATCCTACGTGAACGCAGTCATCTGCAAAATCGAATCCGGCCTTCTTCAGCACTGCGAACACCTGTCTGAAGTGGAGCTGCTGAGGCAGACCTACGACATAGATGTTCTTATAGAAATCGTAATTCTCGTGTCTGTAAATGGCAGCAGCGAGATCTCTTGAAGCATAGATGGTCGTACCGTCGCTCTTCAATATGATGCACGGGGGCAGGCCCTCATCTTCAAGCATAACGACCTGCGCGCCTTCGGACTCTGTAAGAAGTCCCTTGTCCCTGAGCAGATCGACCACAGCAGGTATCCTTGAAGAATAGAATGACTCTCCGTTGTAGTTGTCGAACTTAACGCCCATTCTCTGGTATGTCTTCTCAAAGACTGCAAGAGAGAGCTCTCTGAACCTCTTCCAGAGGGCAACTTCCTCTTCACAGCCCTCTTCGAGCTTCCTGAAATTGTCTCTGGCGGTATCTTCCAGAGAAGGATCCTTCTTGGCTTCATCGTGGAACTTGACGTAGATCCTCGTGAGCTCCGTGATCGCATCGTTTTCCATTGCAGCTTCATCGCCCCAGAGCCTGTAGGCCGTAATGAGCTTACCGAACTGCGTTCCGTAATCTCCAAGGTGATTGAACCTGATAACGTTATATCCGAGCTTTGTGTAGATGTTTGCGATGGAGTTGCCGAGGATGGTAGTGAAAGCATGACCTACATGGAAAGGCTTTGCGATATTGGGTGAGGAATACTCAACGATGACATTCCTGCCGCCTCCTATATCGTCCGCACCATAGTTATCTCCTGCAGATATGATCTCAGTGATTACTTCCTGTGCGAGGACTTCACGGTCCACATAGAAGTTAACGTAAGGACCGACGTTCTTAACAGTAAGAGCGCCCGTCGCAAGTGAAGGGTCAGAAGCAATGTCTGCCGCTATCATGGGCGGAGCCTTGCGCAGTTCCTTTGCAAGAGTAAAGCAAGGGAAAGCGTAGTCTCCCATGTCGAGCTGGGGCGGGATCTCGATAAGGCTGTATACCTTGTCCTTGTCCAGGCCCGTGATCTTTGAGATATTTGTCGCGATAAGATCCTTATAATCCATGTGCGCCTCCGTAAAGAGCAATTTGTTGACTAGATATCTTAACATAACCGAGGTGCTTATTGTGATATTATCTTCACTGATAAAAGATATGTGAGGTTTACTTTTATGAGATATATGGTCGTATCGGACATCCACGGAGACTTTGCCTGGGCTTCGAAGGCAGTGGAAGTTTTCGAACAGGAGAAGGCAGACCGCCTTGTGATATTAGGCGATATCCTGTACCACGGTCCCCGTAATGACCTCCCGGAAGGCTACGCACCCAAGAAGGTCATCCCCCTGCTCAACGGCATTAAGGACAAGATCATCGCCGTGAGAGGCAACTGCGATGCGGAAGTCGATCAGATGGTGCTGGACTTCCCCATTATGGATGACTACAGGCAGATAGACTGTGACGGGAAGACTTATGTCATTTCCCACGGACACGTATACTATCCCGGCAAATTCCCGGAAGACATGCCCGAAGGGGCAGTATTCCTCTCGGGACACACCCACGTCGTAAGAGATGAGGTCGTGGACGGCGTCCGCTGCATGAACCCAGGCTCTCCTTCCATCCCCAAAGAAAACAGCGCCCCGTCGTACATCCTGATAGATAACGGCGAGGCACTGCTCAAGTCTTTCAGCAGCTCAGGCGATCACAGATCGTAGTACATCTCGAACTCCATGGGAGTAGGCAGCGTGATGTGCTTCTTGAGATCGTTCTTCTTCTCCTTGATCCACAGGTCGATGAGTTCCTGAGGGAATACTCCGCCTGCCTTGAGGAATTCGTTGTCCTTTGCAAGTGCCTTAAGCGCAGAACCGAGAGACTTCGGAAGGCCCTTGATCTTTGCCTTCTCCTCATCAGACAGCTTATAGAGATTGAAGTCGTAAGGTCCGTTGCCGTCTGCGACAGGATCGATCTTGTTCTTGATGCCGTCCAGGCCTGCCATGAGGATAGCGGCATAGCAGTAGTAAGGATTGCATGTGGCATCAGGATTACGCAGCTCGAATCTCTTCTTGTCAGGAGCTTTGGCATAAGCAGGGATCCTGATGACAGAGCTCCTGTTTGCCGTTGCAAATCCGATCGTTACCGGTGCTTCGAAGCCCGGGATGAGTCTCTTGTAAGAGTTTGTCGAAGGATTGGAGAATGCGCAGATCGCGGGAACGTGCCTTAATACGCCTCCGATGAAGTGCAGCGCGGTCTCAGACAGGCCTGAGTATCCGTTCTCGTCGTAGAATACCGGCTTGCCGTCCTTGAACATCAGCATGTGCACGTGCATTCCCGAACCGGCCTCACCGTAGATGGGCTTGGGCATGAAGGTAACCGTCTTGCCTTCCCTTACGGCCTCGTTCTTGATGATGTACTTTGTGAGCATCGTCTTGTCTGCCATCTCCGTCATTGGAGCGAACTCGACCTCGATCTCCATCTGGCCCGGGCCGCCGACCTCGTGGTGATGGTAGCGGACCTGAATGCCCTGATTCTCCATCAGCATGGACACGCGGCTTCTGTAGTCGTAATTGATATCCTGCGGAGGAGCGATGTGATAACCGCCCTGATGAGGAGTCTGATAGCCGAGGCCGCCGTATTCGCCGCTGTTCCAGAACGCTTCCGCACCGTCCACGGTAAAGCCTGAGCTGTTAGGCTTGTTGTTATATGTGACTTCATCGAAAACATAGAACTCGAACTCGGGTCCCAGCAGGAACGTATCTGCCACACCCAGCTCTCTCATGTACTCTTCCGCACGCTTGCAGACATTCCTCGGCTCCTGGTCGAACGGGATGTTCTCCTTGTCTCCGATGATCCTGACGTCGCCTATCATGGAGAGAGTCTTGATCTCGAAGAAATCATCTATTGCCGCGCTCATAAGATCCGGAATGAATACCATGTCGCTCTTCTCGACCGGTGCAAAGCCGTAGTTGCTGCCGTCAAAACCGATGCCCGCTGTCATGATGTCTTCGTCGAAGCGCTCGACGGGGATCGTGAGATGATGCCATCTGCCGTTGATGTCGATCATCTTGAAGTCGATCATCTTGACATCGTTTTGCATGATGAAGTTCTTAGCTTCTTCAAACGTATTGAACATAGTAACCTCCCGGAAAATGAAATATACCCAAATGGTATTAAAAATATACCAAAATTCTATCATAGACTCTGCTATAATACGCATTATGGAAAAGAAAAAAGACCGTTTCAACAAAACAGAGAAGAACCGCTGGGCAGGACTGACTCTGTCACTTTGCCTCGCCATCCTCTTCTACATGGCAGTATCCAACCTGGATGCGATCAAGGGAACCTTTACAGCCGCACTTGCGATCATGGCATCCGTCATCATCGGTGCAGTGATAGCCTTCATCGTCAATCCTCTCGCAGTCATCTTCGACCGCAGGCTCATCAAGCATTTTACAAAGCACAAGCGCTGGGCATGGGTCATCTCCGCTGTTATAGCCCTCGTTCTCATCTACTCGCTGCTTGCAGGACTGATCATTATCATCACGCCTATCCTTATATCGAACATCAAGGCATTCGTTACGAACATCGATGTCTATATCGCACAGCTCAAGGCGCTCGTCATCAGGCTGGAATTTGCTTCTGACATAGAGAATAAACTGCTCGAATTCATCGACGAGCAGATCAGTGTTAACGGCTTTGTCACCAAATACATAACCGGCCCCAATGCCCAAGGCGCTTCCGGCATCCTGTCTTTTACGACCGTGACGCTCTCCGTTATCATGAACTTCCTTATCGGAGTGATCTTCTCCTTCTATTTCCTTATCGAGAAGACAAGGCTCAGAGAGCTCCTCGGCGAGTTCTTCTATCTTGTGATCCCTACCAAGCACTACCCCAAGTTCAATGATGTCTGGGCAAGGTTCAATGCCATCTTCACCCGTTACATCATCTGCGAACTGGTCGATGCGTTTGCGGTAGGTCTCGTCAATGCCATCTTCATGCTGATCATGGGCATGCCTTATATCGTGCTCATCTCGCTTATCGCTGCACTTACCAACCTGGCACCCACATTCGGACCTTTTGCAGGCGGTGCGGTCAACGCGATCCTTCTCCTGCTCGTAGCACCCGAGTATGTGATCCCGTTCCTTATCTTTACACTGATACTGCAGCTCATCGACGGCTATCTGTTCAAACCGAAGCTCTTCGGCGAAGCGCTCAGCGTACCCCCGTTCCTCATCCTCACATTCCTCGTTATCGGCGGCAATCTCTGGGGTGTTCCGGGACTTCTTATCGCTATCCCGCTCGCAGCCATCATCTCGTACATCTACGACGAGATCTTCATTCCCTGGCTCAAGTCGCGTAAGCACAGGAAGAATGCTGAAGACAAGGCTGCAGCCAAGGAAGAGCCATCCGATAAGGCCTGATCATTTTCCGGTAAAAGCTGATACCCTTACTGCGACATTCTCCTGAAGGTTCCTGAAGAAGAACTGGTAATCGTATATGTGATACTCTCCTTCGCTGAACATAGAGAGCACCGGAGGGTATTCTTCTGCCGGGACATCCGTGACCTTAAGGCTTCCCCTTACAGGATCTATATAACACCCGGTAAATTCAGGTATCTCGGTCACTCCGCCCGAGTAGTCGGCAAAACACGCCCCGAGATTGAGTTCTTTGCCTGCCACGGCAGAATCCGTCTGCCAGTTGAGCGGATTGATGGAGTATGTTTTCGTGCCTGCAGGTACTACCAGAGATGAAGTGACTTCTTCTGATTCGCAGTCGTAGGCGATAATCACGCCTGTATCGTTCTCGCCCTCGGCAGGCTTAAGATACGGTGCTTCCTTAATATCGCTTTCTGTGATCCTCCAGCCTATCGCATAGCAAGCGACGAGCACATTCTTAACCTCGGGGCAGTCACCAAACTCCTTAAGGAGCCGTATGGCCATATCCGCACCCTGCGAGAATCCTGCGATCACCAGAGGTCTTCCGTTGTTATCGTTCTGCATGTAATAGAGGAACGCATCACGGACATCGCCGTATGCTGTCTCGAAATACTTCTCCGCCTCATCTGCCGGCATGTCATATACTTCAAGCGACACCTGCCTGTACACCGGCGCGTACAAAACACAGGTGCCGGAGTAGATATCCTTTTCCATGCCAAGAGTGCTCTTATAGGATATGAGCGCGGATGCGTCATATGTGGGCATGTTGTAATCGCCTCCGTTAGCCGTGTACACGGAAGGACCTATCATGAAGCAGTCGGCTTCGAGTCCTTCCGAAGATGCATCCCTGTTATAGATCCAGAGGCTGCCGTCGGAATAATCCAGACCTTCTGAAGCTGCCTTCTTCGCCTCCGTCAAGATCTTCGAAGGTGTGCAGCCCGTAACGGACAGGATAATGAATACTACTGCCAAAAGAGAAGCGGATATCTTGCGCATATACTACAGTATATCCTTTTTGAGCCCCTTGTCCTTATACATCGCTTCGTCGGCACGCTTGTTGACATCTGCTATGGTCAGGTCCGTCTCAGGATCAAAGGCAGATACTCCGATAGCAACTGAAATGTAATCAGGCGGAAGCGGTACTGATTCAGTATACGGACTGAGGCTTTCGTTGAACAGTTTTATGAGAGATTCCCGATTGTCATAGTCCTCGCCGGCAAGGAGCGCAACGAACTCGTCTCCGCCCATCCTGTACACCGGGCTGTGCTTGAAGACATTGCAGATAAGACGGCAGGCTCTGATGAGATACTCATCTCCCGATTCATGTCCGTATGTATCGTTGATGAGCTTGAGACTGTTCACATCAAACATGGCAACGGCAAAATGCACATTCTCGCCCGAATTGATCTGCGACTGCAGGAGCTTCTCCTTTTCGTCGAAGGCAATGCGGTTATTGACATTGGTGAGCGGATCACGTCTCATGAGATCGATAAGTCTCTTGTTGATGAGATCCAGTGCAAGCGTATGGCGGAACTTATCTATTACAACGCTCATGCGGTTCGAATAGACATGCAGGAACCTGTTCTCGACCTTGTCAATACAGTCCCTGAAGACAAGATATCCGAATGCGAGATCGGATTCATGCAAAGGCACGAAAGCATACAGATGGTTAGTTCCCTCACCGGTGTATCCGGGGATGAGATCTTTTGTACAGAATTCATTCTCAGCATATCCGACTCCGTTCTCATAGGAATACAGCACATCCATATGCTTGCTGTATCTGTCGGTATTAAGCTTGATATCGGAATCATAGATGGACAGACCAAGATTGGGTTCGAGTATCACATGGAAGGAATCACCTTCGAAAGTGTGGTTCTCACGAAGGAGGGCATTAAGTCTCACCTTAAAATCGTCATAGGTATGGCAGGACAGGATGGTCGAATCGATTACATCCAGCTTACGGGTAAAGTATGTATTGGCAGCTCTGCCGGAGAAGGCTTCCCTTCCAACTCTTCTTCTCAGTTCGTCGCTGCTTCCGTGTTCATGGCATCCGCAGCTCTCTCCGGGGATGAACTTACAGGGAATGACCTCTCCTTCTACATATCCTCCGCTCACGAGCTGCTCTTTCCAAAGCTTAATGGCAGCCTCGCCCATCTCGACAAAGCACTGGTCAACAGACGATATGGACGGATAGAAGACCCTTGCTCCCTTGGTGTAATCATAGCCTGTTACCAGGATATCTCCTGGTACATCATAACCGTTGCTGTCAAGCGTTACACATGTCTGCTGTGCAAGTCCGTCATTTGCGCAGATGAAGGCATCGGGAAGTCCTCTGCCAGAAGCGCATATCTCATCGACCAGTCTCGAAGCTTCCGCCATCTCCCAGTTGGTATAGTAGACATCCGTAAGATGATCTTCAAGATCATTCTCCTTCAGATAATCCCTGAGAGCCTTAAGCCTCAGCTCGGAATCATATGAATCGGGAGTTCCGGCAAAGAATACTATCTTCTTAACGCCGTGTTCACTGATAAGATGCGCGCACATATCCTGCGTAGCTTTATAATTATCGGAGCCTACATAGCAGACGCCTTCTCTTCTTCCGCCCTGCATAACGACAGGTATGCCGGCAGCGCGGCTTCTGGCTATTATATCGTCAGTCCTGTCCTGATAATCGATGCCGCTTCCAAAGATCACCGTGCCGTCAAAATCATGCAGGTCAGGGAGATTGAATATGTTCATCTCACCATTCTTGGTGGCTTCGGTATCACTTGGTGTGGGATAGCAGAGAAATAAGAAGATATCCGCCTCTTCAGCATTAAGCATGCCCATCATACCGGTCAAGAACTGACTGAGGATCTCCGTGCACCAACCTGATGTAAAGACTGCTAACTTCTTTTTCATTACAGAATCAAAAATGTATTCGAGTTGTCAACTACCATACTAATTATATCATTACATAAAATTTTGGGTATTTTGTGTGCGTAGTATAATGATTTCATGAATAATCAGATCTATTACAAGGCGCAGATAAGACTGAATCTGATCATCGTCAGTTTTACGATAGTCGGGATCATATTCATGCTTACGACCCCGTCCGAGCCCGGTTCCCTTCAGGCAGAAGGCTTGGAAAACCTCAAGTTCTATACAGTCCTGTCGAACGTCTTCTGCGGGATCGTATCTCTTATATATGTTATTACCATCCTTACGGGCAGGGACACGGCCAAGCTGAGTTCGTTCAAGCTCGCCGCCGTTTGCGGTGTGGCGATAACGTTTGCTGTGGTGGCGTTCTTTTTCGGGCCGCTGTACGGATACCCGCAGTTCTATAAGAGAGGCAACCTGTTCTTCCATCTGCTCGAGCCTGTCCTTGCCATGGCAGAGTTCATCATCATCAGAAGGAAGCCCATCCCCTTCAGATACACCCTGATCGCAGCTGTACCTACGTTACTGTACGGGATCGGTTATATGCTGAACATCCTCATCAACGGCATCGGCGGTCCGTGGCCCTATACCAATGATTTCTATGCCTTCCTGAGCTGGGGATGGCCTGTCGGGATCCTCATATTCTGCGGGATAACGCTGACGTCATTTGCAACAGCCTGCCTGTTCAGGTTCATCAGTAACAAGAGAGCTGTCTGACTTCTTCCCCGCAAATGAATTCCCCGATGACATAAAGTCACCGGGGTTTGGATGGGATAATAGGAAAATGGAAAGTTGTCTTGGTTGGGAACATCAAAACCCGGACTCCCGGAAGGTTAGGGTAAAACGAAGGAGAGGGGGGCTGACACCTGCCGTTCCGGGAGTGCAGTCCGGGTTGATTCTGATGTTAAGGTCCGGAACAGATCAGTTCTGTCCGTAGTAAGCGTTCTTACCGTGTTTGCGCAGATAGTGCTTATCGAGAAGCTCGCTCTGCATCGTTCCGAGTTCGGGATTCAGCATCCTCGCATGAAGCGCCATGAAAGCTACTTCTTCGAGAACGACAGCGTTGTGTGCCGCCTCGGCTGCATCCTTGCCCCAGATGAAAGGTCCGTGGCTGTTTACGAGCACAGCAGGAACTGCCATGGGATCGATATTCCTGTCGCGGAAAGTCTCGATTATGACGTTACCTGTCTCGAGCTCGTATTCGCCCTTGATCTCTTCCGCAGTCATCTTCCTTGTGCAAGGGATCTCACCGTAGAAAGTATCTGCGTGTGTGGTTCCGAATGCCGGGATACCGCATCCTGCCTGGGCAAAGCTCGTAGCCCATCTGGAATGGGTATGAACTATGCCTCCGACCTCGGGGAAAGCCTTATAGAGGGCAACATGCGTGGGCGTATCGGAAGAAGGCTTATAGCGGCCTTCCACCACCTTGCCGTCCAGGTCTACAACGACCATGTCGTCTGCACTCATCTCGTCGTACTCAACGCCGCTCGGCTTGATGACGACCAGTCCGCTCTCACGGTCTATCGCAGACACGTTGCCCCAGGTAAAAGTCACCAGATCATATTCCGGAAGGAGCAGATTCGCATCCAGCACCGCGAGTTTTAAATCTTCAAGCATTTATATAACCTCCGTATCACAGACTCTCGGCTGCGGTCTGCTCGACCTTGAGAGCTGCCTTGAACATATCCATATATTTTGCAAAACCTTCGACATCTTCTGCCTTAGGCTCGAGCGTGGAACGCTTTGCATTCACGAAAACCTTCTCTTCCAGGAACTGCTCTAAGGTCTTGCCGTCGCCCATGATCCTGAATGCTGCAAGAAGAGCCATGCCGTAAGGTCCGCCCTCACCTGCCGTCTCCATGACGGTAACGGGAGCATTGCATGTGGCAGCCATATAGCTCTGTCCGACAACGGGTGTCTTGAACAGACCGCCGTGTCCGGTCAGGCTGTCGATCCTGACGCCTTCCTTTGCAAGGATCTCCATACCTATTGCGAGTGTGGACATCGAAGCATAGATCTGAGCACGCATGAAGTTGGCAAGAGTAAACTTGCTGTCGGGACGTCTGATGAAGAACGGTCTGCCGTTATCGATATGGGTTACGCCCTCACCTGCCATATAGTTCATGCAGAGAACGCCGCCGCAGTCGGGATCGCCTTCAAGGGACTTCTGATACAGCTTTGTGTAGAGATCGCCGGTATCAGGCTCAGCACCGAAGAGCGCCGCATTCTCTTTGAGCATTCCTATCCATGCATTCATGTCGTTTGTGCAGTTATTGCAGTGTACCATCGCTACGGGCTTGCCTGTAGGCGTTGTAACGATATCTATCTCGGGATAGTATTTGGACAGGGGCTTATCGAGAACGACCATGGAGAATATGCTCGTTCCTGCGGATACATTGCCCGTTCCTGCAGATACTGCATTAGTCGTGACCATGCCCGTTCCGGCATCTCCTTCAGCAGGGACCATGGGGATTCCTGCGGGAAGAAGTCCGCCGATATATGCAGAACCTTCCTCTGTAAGAGTGCCTGCATCCGCGCCGGCAGGAAGCACTTTAGGAAGGATGTCTCTTATCTTCCAGCCGAAGCCCTTGTCAGCAATAAGCTTATCGAACTTGTCGAGCATGTCCTGGTCGTAATTGCTGCAGTCAGAGCCGATCGGGAACATTCCCGAAGCATCTCCGATGCCGAGCGCATTAACGCCGGACAGCCTGTAATGAACATAACCTGCAAGAGTCGTGATATGCGCGATCTTACCTACATGAGGCTCACCGTTAAGGATCGCCTGATACAGATGTGATATCGACCAGCGCTGAGGGATGTTGAATCCGAACTCGCCTGACAGGATCTCAGCCGCCTGTGCCGTGATCGTATTCTGCCAGGTGCGGAATGGAACCAGCAAGTTCCATTCCGCATCGAAGGCAAGATATCCGTGCATCATTGCTGATACACCCAAGCTGTTGTAGGTGCCGGCGGAGCTTACGCCCTTCACGGCTTCGATAAGGCCCTTCTGAACTTCATCAAGAGAATAAGTCCAGATGCCGTCAGTGTAATCGCTCTTCCATACGTAATCGCCTGAAGCGATAGTATTGAAGCTGTCGTCTATCGCGACTGCTTTGATCCTTGTGGATCCGAATTCGATACCCAGGAAATTGCTCAAGGTAAGTCCTCCTTACTTGCTCTTGGTCTTACGGCGCATAACGATGCTCTGGATGAGCAGGAAGATGCAGATCATGATAGCTACCGTGATATTGGTCCACCATGCTTCATCAAAACCGAGCTGCGAGACGATATTCTTGATCGTGCTGAGCGAGAGCACACCGAAGAATGTACCGATGATGTTACCTACACCGCCTGTAAGCATTGTACCACCGATGATGGATGAAGCGATGGCGTTCATCTCGGCGCCTGCCGCGTGTGAAGGTGAACCTGAACCTACGTGCATGAAGTATACCCAGCCGCCGATGGAAGCGAGCACGCTGCACATGAGGTGTGCCAGGAACTTGGTGAGCTTGACGTTGATACCGAGCATGGATGCGCTCTGGAGGTTGCCGCCTACCGCATAGAATGCTCTTCCGAGCTTGGTCCAGCGCAGGACAACAAAGAGTACCACAACAAGTACGAGTGCTATGACAACACCGATCTCGACATAAGCCGGAACGAAGATGCCCTTCTTATTGACAGCACCGAGGAAAGGAATGTAGATCCTTGTAGCCTTGAGTGCCTGGAACTCCTCGTTCTTAACGTTGAACTGGTCAGCTTTTATGATGGTTGTCATACCTTTGGCAAAGAACATTCCCGCCAGCGAGACTATGAACGGCTGGATGTTGAGATACGCTACGAGGAAGCCCTGAACGATACCGTATGCAAGACCGATCGCGAGTGCTATGCAGATAGCAGTAACGACGTTGCCGCCCTTGCCTATTTCCGTATCAAGATATACGGCGCAGCTCATACATACGAGAGCTGTCATTGTACCTACGGAGATATCGATGCCGCCCGTGATCATTACGAGGCTCATGCCGCATGAGAGGATGAGCAGGCTGGCATTCTCGTTAAGGATATTGAAGAATGTCTGGGGCTTGGTGAATCCTCCGCCGAGGAAGATAACAGCAAGCACATACATCAGGAAGAATACTACTACAGTGATCGTCAGAAGAAGGTTTGTATCTGACATGTTCTTAACGCGCAGTTTGAGCGAGTTCATATCATGCTACCTCCTTTGCAGACTTTGATGTTGTCTTCTTCCAGGCTCTGGAGATCTTCTCTCTTACGATGGGAGCAGACAGGACAACGAGGATGATGACTACGATCGCCTTGTATGCAGGAAGAGCGGAAGATACTACGTTGAACTTGTAGAGAGTCGTTGTAAGGAACTGGATTACATAAGCGCCCATGATGGAAGCTGCCATGTTGAACTTACCGCCGCCAAGGGAGTTGCCGCCCAATGCTACTGCGAGGATCGCGTCCATCTCGATGTCTTTCGCGATGACGGAGTAGTTGATCGTGGAGAAACGGCTTACCTTGATGAAGCCTGCGACTGCTACGCAGAGTCCGAGGATGATGTAAGTAATGAGCTTGATGACCTCAGGGTTAAGACCGTTAAGTCTTGCCGCATGAGGGTTGATGCCTACAGTCTGGGAATAGAGACCCAGGTTGGTGAACTTCAGCACGAGGGCTATCACGATCATGCAGGCGACTGCGATGAAGATAGGCGTCGGTACCGGGATGCCCGGGAAGAAGTTACCGTAATATGAGAATGAGATATCGTTTACGATCGGGAGCTGGTTGTTGTTGATCCATGCGGCGATCGAACGTCCTGCAGTAAAGAGGATCAGGGTAGCGACCATCGGCGGTATCTTGAAGTAGGATACGAGCGCACCGTTGAACGCACCGAAAAGCATTGCCACCAGGCAGCAGATGATGAAAGCAACGATGATGGGTGCCTGAAGTTCTGCCGCTTTGCCGTCGGGACCGCAGAGGATCCTGAGCATAACGGAACCGGCAATGGCAATGGCAGCACCTACGGAGATATCCTGTCCGCCAGAAGCTGCAGTTACGAGAGTCATTCCGATAGCAAGGATAACGAGCTCTGATGCATTATCGAAGATCGTTACGAGATAACCCGAGAGTACCGGATCGCCGGCACTGTTCTGGCCCATCTTGATCTCGAAGAAGGAGGGGTCCGCGATCAGGTTGAATACAACCAGGGCCAAAAGTGCCGCTATCGGTATAAAGAACTGCTTGCGGGTGAGTCCTAAGATCTGAGCTCCGAGACTCTTGCCCGTTAAACTGTTACCTGTTTTTGTCATTTTTCCTCACCTCCGGCGATCGTCGCCATAACTTTGTTTTGGTTAAGATCAGCGCCGTCCAGTTCGCCTACTACCTTGCGGTCTCTCATGACCACGAGTCTCGAACATGTACGGAGCATCTCATCGATCTCCGACGAGATGAAGGTAACGCTCTTGCCCTCAGAAGCAAGCTTGAGTGCGAGCTTCTGGATCTCTACCTTTGTTCCGATGTCGATACCTCTTGTGGGCTCATCAAGAATGAGATACGCAGGATCGGTGAACAGCCAGCGTGCGAGGATGACCTTCTGCTGGTTACCGCCCGAGAGCTGTCCGATCGGCGTGTCTGACGAAGCCGTCTTGATATCGAGGAGTTTGATATACTTCTGTGCGATCTCTTCAGCCTGTTTTCTGGTGAAAGGTCTGAAGAATCCCCTCATTACCTGCTGAGCGAGGATGATGTTGTCTCTTACGGACAGCTCTGATACGATGCCGTCCTGCTTTCTGTCCTCAGGAAGATATCCGATACCGTTCTTCATGGCGTCGATAGGTCTGTGGATCCTTACCTGCCTGCCGTGCATGAAGACCTTGCCTGATGTGACATGGTCAGCACCGAAGATCGCCCTTACGCACTCTGAACGGCCGGAACCCAGAAGGCCCGTAAAGCCGTTGACTTCGCCCTTCTTGATATAGAAGTCGAAGGGCTTGATGCCTGCGTTGCTTGCCAGGCCCTTTGCTTCAAGAATGGTCTCAGTGTCTTCGTTGCTTTTTACTTTCTCTTCCTCATCTTTGATGGAAGCCATATCATCGAGCTCCTTACCGAGCATCTTGGATACAAGCTTAACTCTCGGAAGATCTTCTATAACATATTCTCCGACAAGTCCGCCGTCTCTTAAGACAGTGATCCTGTCGCAGACTTCATATACCTGGTCAAGGAAGTGTGTAACAAAGATAATGCCTACGCCCTTTGCCTTGAGATCTCTCATAAGCTTGAAGAGCTTCTCTACTTCCTGTTCATCGAGTGATGACGTAGGCTCGTCAAGGATAAGTACCTTGCATTCCATATCGACCGCTCTGGCGATGGCTACCATCTGCTGAACTGCGATCGAGCAACTGTCTAACTGCTGTGTCGGCTTTACCGGGATCTGAAGATCATCGAGCAGCTTGCCGGCCTTGGCATTCATATCCTTCCAGTTAGTGATGGCAGACTTGGTCCTGCCGATGAACATGTTCTCTGCGACCGTAAGGTTCGGGCAGAGCGATATCTCCTGATAAACAGTGCTGATACCGATGTTCTGCGCATCTTGAGGAGAACGGATATGAGCTTCTCCTTCAGTTCCTTCTATATAGATTTGACCACCGTCCTTGGGATAGACTCCGGTCAAGACTTTTATCAAAGTTGATTTTCCGGCTCCGTTCTCGCCCATAAGAGCATGAATCTCGCCTCTGCGAAGTGTATAGTCCACATTCTGAAGGGCACGGACTCCCGGAAAGTACTTACAGATTCCTGTCATCTGAAGTATAACGCCCTCATCCATAACTTGTGTTCCTCCGATATCAGATTTGAAAAAAGCACGCGGTGCGGAATTATCCGTACCGCGTGCCGGTTGAAATCTCAGTCAATTGCTGACTTAAAGTTCATTAATTAGATTCCGTACTTATCTACGTCGTCCTGAGTGATAGTCTTAGCGTCGAAGCCGGCTTCTTCCATAACGATTACCTTCTCAGCGGGCTCGATACCCTGCTCGAGGTTCTGGATGATCTCGTCGATGTAAGCTGCCTGGAAAGGATTGCACTGCTGATCGAAGTTCCAGTTGCCTGCGAGGACTTCCTCAAGTGCCCACTGGTTGCAGTCATAACCCATGATGATAACGTCGCCGTCAACACCGTGAGAGATGTTAGCCTTATCGAGAGCTGCAACAGCGCCCTTAGCCATATCGTCGTTCTCTGCATAGATTACGTTGAAGTCTTCACCGGAATCGATGACTGCCTGAACGATCTGCTCTGCTGTCTCTGCGTTCCACTCAGCTGTCTGCTGTGTAACGAGTGTCCAGTTGTCGTTAGCCTCTACCATCTCGTCGAGAGCCTGTGAACGGCCGATCTGAGCGGAAGAACCCATAACGCCCTGGATGTGGATGATCTTGTACTCGTCGAGACCCTGTGACTCGAGCCAGTTAACGGAGTTGAGACCTTCCTGATACATGTCGGATACGATGGAAGCTACATAGAGGCTGTCATCTGCATCGATCGTACGGTCGAAGAGGATAACCTCGATACCTGCTGTCTGAGCGTCTGTAAGAACAGAATCCCAACCGGATGTGCCGGCAGCAGAGATAAGGAGATAATCAACGTCGTCCTGGATGAACTGCTGAGCAGCAGCGATCTGCTCGTCGTTCTTAAGGCTGTAGAAGAAAGAAGCGTCATAGCCGTTCTCTTCTGTGAATGTAGCCTTCATGTCGTTGTCGTTAGCTGTACGATAACCGGACTCGTTAGGATCGTTGTTGATGATACCGACCTTGATGAGATCACCGTCGTCAGCTGCAGGTGCTTCTGTCTCGTCTTCAGCAGCCTCGCTTGCGGGTGTATCGTCACCTGCGGGAGCTTCAGTAGCTGCAGGAGCCTGAGCTGCACAAGCGCACATAGAAAGTGCCATAGCAGCGGTTACACCAATTGATAAGAACTTCTTCATAATTGTTTTTCCTCACTTTCATATGATTGTCGTTCTTTTCTTCACATCGGATCTTGCCGATGTTGTTGTTAGTTCGAGTTTGCCTTTAATGATTTTTCAATTCAATGACATTGGAGGACATTTGACTCTGTAAACAATACAAATTTTGGTGTATTCTTGAATAACAATACAAATTCTTCGAACGCGGATATTTTTTGTTTGTTTTTTTCCAATTTACTTTGGATAAGTTGGATTTTTTCATAACCGAACATCAGATTCCGTTCAAAAATTGTTTGTTAATCCGTTCAAACGGATGCCAGGATTTGTGTATTTTTATTGCCTGACATGAAAGTTTGGTAAAAAATCATTAGTTTTGGCACACGGAAACGTAAACACTTGACAATATCTGTCGGCAGGTTGCCCAAAAAGGAGAATCTACATGAAGTATCAGTCTGTGGCGCAGTACCTGAGAGAATATATCGTCCTCCACGCGAATGAGCCCCTGCATCCGCTTCCTACTGAGCAGGATCTGCAGGACAGATTCGGTGTGAGCCGCCAGACCGTAAGGAAAGCTATAAGCATCCTCAAAGAAGAAGGTCTCATTAAGAGCCGCAGGGGAAGCGGTTACTATCTCGCCAAGGCAGCAGACTCTTCTTCGATGCAGATAGCGGTAATCACAACATTCATGGACGATTACATCTTCCCTGCCGTTCTCCGCGATATGGAGAATATCCTCTCACCAAACGGATACAAGCTTCAGGTATATTCCACTCTTAACAGAGTCTCCGCAGAGCGCGAGATCCTGCAGCAGATCAGGAGCCACCCCGTCGGCGGCATAATCGTAGAAGGTTCCAAGACCGCACTTCCCAATCCGAACACAGACCTGTACCAGAAGCTCAGGGATATGGGTATCCCCATTGTATTCTTCCAGGGCCACTACACTGACCTGTCGCACATCCCCGCAGTCACGGATAATAACTTCGCAGGCGGATATATGCTCGCCAAATATCTGATATCCAAGGGGCACAAATCCATAGGCGGAGTATTCAAGAGCGACGATATCCAGGGCCCCGAGCGCTACGGCGGCATGATGAACGCACTGCGTGATGCAGGACTGCCTTTCCCCGATCATGCGGTATGCTGGTACGATTCCGAGCAGAGAGCAAGACTGATAGAAGACAAAGACGAGAGCCTTCTCATCCGCTTCATCAAAGAGCGTCTCCCCGCATCGAGCGCGGTCATCTGTTATAACGATGAGATCGCATATCACCTGATAAAAGACATCCAGTCCATGGGCAAGAAAGTCCCGAAGGACTTTGCTGTCGTAAGCTTCGACAACAGTTATTACAGCAGGATCTGTCCGGTTACGATCACATCCCTGGGCCACAAAGCCGGAACCATGGGAACCCAGGCAGCATCAAAGCTCCTGGACCTCCTCCGGGGCAAAGAAGCAAGGTCATCTGCCATCCCCTGGAATCTGGTGATCAGAGCCAGCGGGTAACGGATCAATACTCCCTGGAATCTATTATCTCCTGCGTAACGATATCAGGCGTAAATACGGTCTCGTCGACATACTGATACTTGGAAGGCACGCCGCCGGCTTCGAGGGTATCTATAACGTTCTTTACCAAGGGTCCGAGCATCGGGTTGCACTCCACCTCGAGCGAGATCTTGCCTGCCATGCAGAGCTCTAATGCCTGCTTGGTCGCATCGAAAGATATCACCCTTACTCCGCCTTCGCCGCAGGTATATCCGTACTTCTCGAGGGCTTCTATCGCACCGAAAGCAGAGTTGTCATTCTCGCAGTAAACAACGTCGATCTCAGGTCTTATATCACTGCTGATAATATAATCACTAATTACTTCATATGTTTTTGCCTGGGTAAAATCGCCATCAAGCTGGGCAAGAAGATTCCAGTTACTGTTCGCGTCCAACGCATCAAGAAGAGCCTGTGTGCGTCCGATCTGAGCTGTAGATCCTATCGTACCCTGGATGTGTATTATGTTGACCGACTCACTGCCGGCAAACTCCTGTGTCATCCACTCTGTTGCCTTCTGACCTTCCAGGTAGAAGTCTGCACCTACATGGGCAGTAAAGAGACTGTCGTCATCAACGTTTACCATACGGTCGACGATTATTACCGGAATGCCGGCTTCCTGAGCTTCCTGAAGCACTGCATCCCATCCGTCCTCTGAGATGGGCATGACAACGATATAATCGACCTTCTGCTGAATAAACTTTCTTATAGCACTGAACTGGTTCTCCTGCATCTGCTTTGCATCATCGAAGAGGAGCCTGTATCCGTTGTCTTCGGTAAAGACCGCTTTGGTAGACTCTGTATTTGCTATTCTCCAGTCAGACTCCGCGCCGACCTGAGACACGCCCACTACTATAAGATCATCTTCACCCGAAGTCTGATCACTTGCGCATGAACAGACAAAGCAGCATGCCATTACAGAGATTAATAATATAGAGATTATCTTCTTAAACATTATCCTTCCTCCTTGGAAGCAGGTATGCGCGCAGTAACAGTAGTGCCTTCACCTTCGCGGGATTCCACCGACAGACCGTATCTGTCTCCGAAGAAGAGCTGAAGTCTCTCGTGCACGGTCGTGAGGCCGAACCCGACGCGTTCCTTGCTTTCGAGAGACTGCCTGATCTGTATGAGACGTTCTTCCGTCATGCCGGCGCCGTCATCAGTTACGGTCAGCACTATGTCTTCGCCGTCAGGGCGGCCGGTTACCGAGATGTGACCTGCGGCCCTCTTGAGCTTGACCCCGTGGTAAAGCGCATTCTCGACCAGAGGCTGAAGTGTCAGTTTCGGCATCCTGACGCCCTTGATATCGGGATCGATATCTACCGAGAATGTGAGGATGTCCTTATATCTTACCTGCTGGATCTGCAGATAGCTTATGACCTGTTTCTCCTCGTCTCCGAGTGAGATGATGTCCTCTCCGTTGCTCAGAGATGACCTGAAGAACGAAGACAGGTTCGCTACCATCTCGACGGCATCATCAGACTTGCCTGCTTCGATGAGCCAGATGATGGTGTCTAACGTGTTATAGAGGAAGTGCGGGTTGATCTGTGCCTGAAGGAGTGCGAGCTCTGCCTTACGCAGGCTCTCCTGCTTGTCTTTGGACTCCTTCATCAGGTTATCCATCCTGGCGACCATGTTCTCCATACCGACGCTGAGGTCCTTGATCTCATAGATGTCGGACCGGACCGGTTCCTTGACGGTAAGATCGCCGCCTCCGATGTCCTTGATGCGCTTACCGAGCTTCTCTACGGGATCTGCAACAGACTTCGTGATCCTTGCCGTGTATCTCGCGAGGAACACTACCGCAAAGGCTACCAGAGCCAGGATCACCGCTATCTCGATGATGAGCTGTATCTGGATCTCGTTCTGCATCTCGTTGAGCTGTACCGCTTCGAAATACAGATAGTCATACATGTATTCCTGGATAAGAGACGTAAGAACGTAGATGTTGTTCTCGAGCTGGATCTGACGGTCGTCGTAGCTCTCAGTCTCTGCGATGCTCTGCATCTGTGTCTCGAGAGTCTTGCAGAGGTCCAGGACGCTTGTGATGGCCGTAAGGCTGTCCTTGTCGGTCGTACTCTCTATGAGCGAGCTTGCAAGCTTCTCCGCCTCAAGGACTTCCGCGACGGGAAGGCCTTCGGAATAACGGCTTCCAACAACGTAGTAATACATCTTGAGATCGATCTCTTCCTTGAAGTCCTGATTGAACTCGGAGACCGTCGTTATGTTGTGTAGGAAGTTACGGTATCTTACCTGATACACGGCGATGGTGGATACCGTCAGTATGATGACAACGATCGTGAGGGAGACGAAGGCGTTGAAGAGCCTTCTCATTCTCCTTGATATCGAAGTATCACCATGAGGCATCAGCGCTTGCCTCCGCTTCTGTAGTCACGCGGAGTACAGCCCTGAGTCTTCTTGAACAGGAAGCTGAAATAATGCGGATCCTTATACCCTACTTCACTTGCTATCTCACCAGACTTCTTGTCAGTAGTCTTCAGCAGTTCCTTCGCCTTTGTCATGCGCTTTGTGGTAATGTACTCGGTTATGGTGCATTTCATCTCCTGGGAGAATTCGGCTGACAGATAGTTCGCGCTGATGTTGACCTCTTTGGCAATGCCTGACAGGGAGATATTCTCATCAGTGTAGTTATTGTCTATGTATTTGACTGCTCTGGTCAGGATATCCTTATATTGTCCGGCAGAATGCTGAGTCCTGAGTTTGATCGCTGCAAGAAGGAATTCAGTAATGTATCTTCTTACATCCTGAAGACCCACGGGCCTGTCGACCAGACCGATGCAGGTGACTTCTCTTAGAAGTTCTTCCTCACTTATACCGAGCGAAGCTGCATAGGATGTCGCGGTGAAGCGCGCCTGGAGCATAAGGTAGTGGCAGAACGGCTGTGATGATGCCGCATCCTGAAGATCGAGCAGGAACTCACCGACGAAGTTAGGTATCTCGGATGCTTCCGCCGTGCTCATAACGTCCGTGAGGATGGCGGGATTGAATTTCGAGACGTCCATGCCGCTGAGGCTGCCCGTGCCCTTATGCGCGTCCGGCACCGATACCGTAGCGGATGTAAGGATATGGCAGTCAGGCTGGATATAGCGGTAAGCCCAGAGCCTGGATACTTCGTTGAAGCAGTCGGGAAGCTGGCTTAATCTGCTGACCGGGCCCGCAGCCGCAACATACCAGGCTTTCTCGCCTTCATACTTGCTGTAGCTGCTCTGCACGGAAGCGATGCATCCGCTGATATATCCTTCGACGGAATCCTGTCCGCCCTTGATCAGGACCATGTATGTGGTTAGGTTCCATCTGAAGAGCAGATACTCCGGATGCTTCATGAAGTGGAACAGAAGGTTCTCTCTTACCTTGTCTTCCGTCTCGGAATAGTTCTCACCGAGGATGGAGAAGAATGCGAGCGAATAGCACTGAGCCTTGATATCGAGATCGAGCTTGGCTGCCTCCTCGTATATCTGCTGGACTGGAAGCCTTCCTGATACGACGCGCTCCATGAACTTACGTCTCGCATACTGGTCGTATTCCTGCGAATCGTGCTGGAACTGCACCTGATACTCGCGCTGCTCTCTCTCCTGCTCTATCTTGTCCCTGACCTCTCTTAAGACCTTCATGAGAGATGCTTTTGTGACGGGCTTGAGCAGGTACTGTTCTACGCCTAATTCTATGGCCTGTCTGGCATATTCGAAGTCATCGTAGCCTGAGAGGATTATTATCTTCGTCTCCGGGAACTCTTCGAGCACCAGCTTGGACAGCGACAGGCCGTCCATAAAAGGCATCCTGATATCGGTTATGAGCACATCGGGATGGGCGTCGGTAATGAGAGGCAGGGCCATCTCACCGTCAGCTGCCTCACCGGCGAAATTGTAACCGATGCTCTCCCACGGTACCGTGTCCCGGAGAGTCTCTCTTATTGTGCTCTCGTCTTCTACCAGGAATACTTTGAGCATAGATCAGATACCGCAGAATTCGAGGCCGAGGATCGCATATTTGACGAACTTACCTGACCTGCTGATGAATTCGTCAGGCCAGTGACCTGCCATCTTCTCCTCATCCGTAAGGAGCTCAGTATTGAACAGCAGCGCGTTGGAATACTGCGTAACATCGCTTCCGATGGCACGTCCGCACCAGCTGATATTATTATCGTTAAGGAAGTTAAGCCATTCGTTGGCTTCATCGATATAAAGGACACTCGTACCGGTAACATCGGTCGTATTCCACTCGGTCACGATGACGCAGACCTCATTGTCTATCGCTTCCTGCAGATATCCGAGCTGCTTCTCGCCATCGGTGCCTGCGCTGAAGTGGAATGAATAAGCGATGTTATCCTCATCAATGGGGTCATCTGAAGCCGTATCGACATCGCGGCACAGAGAAGGTGTGCCGACGATGATTATGTTATCTGGATCGTTCTCTCTAATGACATCAATAAGGTCTTCTGCATAAGGCTTTACGCAGTCATCCCAGTCTACGGTCTCATCTTCATCGTCGTAATATGTTCCGCCCGGTTCATTGCAGATCTCATAAAGAACATTGGGCTGCTCTCCGTAAAGAGCCGAGTAACGTGAGAAGAAGTCTACGGCCGCATCCTTATATTCATTCGGATCGCCGTCAGTAGTGATATGCCAGTCGATTATCACATAGATGCCCTGAGCTATGCACAGATCCGTGATCTGGCAGGCAAGGTTGAAGTAAGTATCAGG
Source organism: Oscillospiraceae bacterium (assembly GCA_902782125.1). Taxonomy (GTDB): domain Bacteria; phylum Bacillota; class Clostridia; order Saccharofermentanales; family Saccharofermentanaceae; genus Saccharofermentans. The sequence continues at coordinate 106,115 of CACZMA010000001.1, forward strand.
ATCGTTGATGTAATCATTGCCGTCTTCAGATTCAGTCTGCACCGCGATACGGAGCACCTGTACTCCCCAGTCTTCTGCAAGGGTCTTGACCGTCTCTTCGCTGAAGAATCCGTCTACGCACTGGTTAAGACCATATGTGCTGATGCCCTTGAGCTGAACTGTCTCTCCGTCCTCGGATACCAGGTTCACACCGTCAACAGAGAGCTGGCCGTACTTGAGGACAGGCATCTCCGTGACCATTGCAGTACTGTAAGGGCCGTGCAGAGGCTCGGTCTCTTCTATCGTAGTCTCCGAAGGTTCCGGAGGCGGGAGCGTTGTCTCGGTGGGATTCGTCGGAATCTCAGAAGGAAGAGTCTCTGCAGGAAGTCTCTTCGAACATCCTGCAAAAACTGCGGACATGACTAATACCGCGCACAATATGATCGATACCGCTCTATTGTTCATGCCGCGCTCCCCGTGAATCATTCTTCGATCGTTACGATCTCGCCGGCCTTCTTGTAGATAGACTTGGGCGCTACAGTTCCTCTTACCATCGACAGAGGATAGATCCTCGAACCGCGGCCGATGACCGTACCGGGGTTAAGAACGCTGCCGCAACCTACTTCGACATTGTCGCCTAATATGGCAGCAAACTTCTTAAGGCCTGTCGCGATATCTCCGCCCTCATACTTAACATGTACGAGAGTCTTGTCTGACTTGACGTTGGATGTGATGGATCCTGCACCCATGTGTGATTTGTAACCCAATACCGAGTCACCTACGTAGTTATAGTGAGGAACCTGAACGTTATCGAAGAGGATGACGTTCTTAAGCTCGGTGGAGTTGCCTACAACGCAGTGGGTTCCCACGATCGCACTTCCTCTGATGAATGCGCACTGTCTTACCTCTGTCTCTGGTCCGATGATGCAGGGTCCCTTGATATAAGCCGTATCGAATACAGTAGCGCTCTTGGCGATCCAGATATCCTCACCCTTCTTCTCATATACTTCAGGATCGAGTGTGGGGCCGATCTTCTTTATGAACTCGGATATCTCCGGGAGAACTTCCCAGGGATACTGCTTTCCTTCAAAAAGCGGTGCCGCAATTGTGTGCGACAGGTCAAGGTATTCACTGATCTCAAACATATGTATTCCTCCGTAAGTGGATTATTTAAGTCGCAGGATAGATGGTGACCGGTTCATTCTCAGGGAACTGTCTCTGAACACGGAAATACACATTATTCTCTGCGCCGGATACTACTATGGGGCAGTTGACGACTCCGGTATCAGTACCTACTCCGGAATAATCCACTGCTACGACGATATCGCCCGCGTCAATGTTGTCGATGGTATCTTTACGTCCGACGATCTCAAGTTCGACAGTATCGATAGGGTAAGATACGAGGACATTGGACGGAACATTGATATCTTGGTTGATGGGAACCGTAATGCTCTTGGTAACTACAGGATTGTTGTTGATCTGGATATAGAGCCAGAGCGTAAGTGACAGGAAGATCGACAGAAGGAAGAACAGCACTCTGGTACCCGTTGATACGCGCTGCGCATTGGAAGTCTGATCCGCAGCCTGAGTCCTGATCTTGATCTGCTCGGCAGAATTCTTTACATCAGAATCAGCGGAAGCTGCAGATACATCGCCTCCGTCAGCAACCTGTACCTTCTTGCGCTTCATCCTGCCCAAGAGTTTGCTGATGCCCTTCTGGTCCTGGGCACGCTCGTCGAGACCGAGGAGATATGCAAGGTTTGCTTCGAGCTCTCTGGTATCCTTCATCTCGAAGAGTCTTCCGTTAACAGCTATGGAAGTGGTTCCTCTCTCCTCTGATACGACGATGACGACCGTATCGCCCATCTCGCTGGCGCCAACTGCCGCTCTGTGTCTCGTACCGTATCTGTCGAGGGAATGCATCGTTACGGACAGAGGCACATGGCATCTTGCCGCCACGATCCTTCCGTCCCTGATGAGAAGTCCGCCGTCGTGCATAGGCGAACCCTTATAGAAGATGCTCGTAAGCATCGTTGACGTTACCGCAGAATCAAGTGATACGACATTCTCCTGGGTAAGGAGCTCGTTCAGCTTGGTGTTCCTCTCGATGAGGATGAGCGCGCCGGTGTATGTCTTTGCCATCTCGCCGCACGCAGTGCAGATCTCGTTGATGAAAGAAGTGAGCCTTGTCCTGTCATCTTCTTCTCCGTGTCTTAACACTTCGATGAACCTGAGAGATGAGGATCTGAGACCTACTGTCTCGAGAGCTCTTCGAAGCTCAGGCTGGAACAACACGATGAACAGTATCGCGAAGACGTACAGGAACGTATTGAAGATGAACCCGACCATGTCGAGTCCTATGATGCCGCAGAAAGCAACGAACAGCAGGATAAAGACGATACCTTTGATGAGCTGCCACGCCCTGGTCTGCCTTATGAACAGGAGTATCCAGTAGAAAAGGAACGTAACCAGGACGATATCGAGAATATAGCGGATAAAGTCCCACGGACTTCCGAAGAAGAGGACTCCGCTGTCGAGGCTCGCGATAAGCTCGTTGATGAATTCTATTATCTGGGTGATAAACGATTCATTGCTCACCTTGAAGACCTCCGCACAAAATATCCTAATAATTATAGCATATTAAAGGAAATGCAATTAGGAAGTTTTGCGTGAAGACGGTGGCATTATGCCCAGGGATCAGCCTCCACGGGAACTCTGATGTCTGACAGGCACTGTATCTCATTCAGGAACCACTGCCCGGTCGAAGGCTTCTTACGGAGCTTGATCTGTCTGAGAGAGTCAGCACCGGAGCTCTGAACATGCATTACTGCCCAGTTCTCATTGGTAAATGAATACGGGTTGGAAGCGACATTTACCGCATAAGGCGTATCGGGAGTATATCCGTTCTCGGGCGTCGCACCTTCAAAGAACGAATTAACCTTATACTGCTTCCCTGCCAGACGGTCCTTGAGGAACTGTTTCTCGAACACGGACATCTCCTCGGGTCCCTTAAGAACGTTCAGCATAGCGATGGTACCGTCAGTATCCTTCTCATAATTGCAGAGAACTGCCAGCACGAGTGCAGCCGTCTTATACGGTGAATCAAGAGCTGCTTCCGGCAAAGCGTTAAGTTCTGCCTCGTTAGTCGGTAGTGATGTGAATACGAATCTCTCAAATGTGTTGTCTGCCATACTTGTTATCTCCTTTGCTTTTATGTCTCGATGACTTCAATATGCTTTATCTTCTTATCCCTGAAAGCCGGGCATCTCATCTTCATCCGGGACTATCTGCTTCACCAGAATGTATCCGTACGGCGTCTTCTCGTAGATCTTCCTGGTCTCGGATCTGAGCGAGACATTATCGCCCAGATAATCGAACCTGAAGTGATTAACGACGGATTTGTCTTCAACAGCTATCAGTATCTCCAATATCTCTGAGACCTTGTCTCCGTCAAGGACATAGCAGGCAAAGAGCATCGGCTTGACGTTCCTGCCCGTTACCATATACCTGACACCGACAAAGTATCCGTCGTAATGATCGAATATCTCATAGTTATCGATCATGCCGCCTATGCGGTTCCAAACGCCGCCGAGACGTCCGTCCTTCCTGACATAGAAAGTGATCTTCGAATTCGAACGCAGCTTATTATCCGAGCTTATCGAGTTCCAGTACCTTCCGAGGTATTCCCCGTACTTGTCCAGCTCCATAAGCTTATCTATCTTCCCGTTCGAGCCTTCGCCGAGAACATATTCGTCGCAGCTCATGAGGTCGTTGTCCTTGAGACTGTGCGAATCAAGGTAGCTGCGCATGTTGTCCATTACTTCATCTATGTTACTGAAATCCATATCCTATCCCCTTTGTCATATCTTGTGTCCGCACGAGAACACTTCGGTTATCCTCATACCCTCATCCATTATGATAACATTTGCTTTCTCTCCGGGAACAAGTTCCGGCACATTCATATTAAGCCTTCTGTAAGGCGCTGCTGTCAGTGCATCCGCTATCTTCTCTCTTGGTATCCCGAAGCTGTACAGTCTCTGCATCGCCTCAGATACCGGCGTTACGGATCCTGCGAGCCTTCCGTCAGATCCGCCGTATGTCCTTCCTCCCCTGACCTCGACTTCCGATCCGCCGAGATCGTACTTGCCGTCGGGCATTCCCGCAGCGGACATACTGTCTGACACCACGACTACGCGCCCTTCAAACAGCTCGAAAACCATCCGCAGCACGGGCGGTTCTATATGGTATCCGTCGCAGATGACCTCAACATAGACCCCCTTGCTGTCATAAGCAGCACCGGGGATTCCGGGCGCTCGCTTGAGGCAGGGTTCCATCGCATTGAGCATGTGCGTTACGGACGTTCCGCCCGTCTTGAAGAACTTACATGCCGTATCGTAATCAGCCGCAGAATGAGCAGCCGAGAGGACATATCTTCCCGCAAGCTTGCTGCAAAACTTTTCGCTGCCTTCGAGTTCCGGTGCGATGTCTATTATCTTTATGAGGCCGGGGTAATCCTTCTCGAGGCTTTCGATGAGAGATACGGAAGGCAGCATCAGTGCCCCGTTGTTCTGTACGCCTGCTCTGGCAGATGACAGGAACGGTCCTTCGAGGTGAACGCCGAGTATCTCTGCGTGTGGTCCTGCCATGTTCTCAAGGATGTCAGCAGCATCCGATACAGCCTGCAAAGCCTTACGGATATCGTCTTCTGACATTGTCATGGTCGTCGGAAGGAATGCGCTGACGCCGCATGCGGCAAGCTGTTGAGACATCTTAACTATGTCTTCTGCAGAAGCGTCTGATATGTCCGTGCCGAAGCATCCGTGGATGTGGCTGTCGAACAGGCCCGGGGTTATGTATCTGCCGGTGCAGTCTGTCGTCTCTACGGTAATGCCTGAAGTGTCCGAAGGCTCCGGAAGTATAAGGTTAAGCTCAGGATCGAACCAGATATCGCGCTTCTCAAAACAGACTGCTCCGTCACGGATCGCAGCAACAGATCCGCCGGCAAGTCTTATCATGGATCAGCCCTCTGCAACCTGAGCCGAAGGAAGCGTTGTCCCTTGTGTTGCGGCCGGAGTAATGACCGTGCTCTCGGTGGGGTTAGCCAGATACTCCTTGTAAGCCTTGGGAGTCATGCCGGAATCAGAACCCTTGTTAAGAGTCTCGAGCATAACGAAAGCAATGGCATTGATCCTTATCTGAAGGACATCGCCTGACTTATCGGGAATGCCGTCTTCGTCGGTATCCGTATCCTCTTTCCTGATAACGGAATCCAGAAGTTCGGTAGAATCAGCGGGAGTACCCTTGATCTGGCCTCCGAACGTCTGAAGATTAAGGTTCTTCGTGTCCTTCATGTCTTCAAGCGCGATGAAGTTGTAATCGTAGCTGTCGAAGAAGACGATCGGTATGCCTGCCTCATCGAAGACCACATAATCAGACTTGTTGGCAGACACTTCGTTATAGATATCGATGATTCCGTCTCCGTCCAGATCCGTCTTGATACCGGACTCGTTATAGTAGATATCGAACTTGTAGTTGGTGTAGAGAGTATTGGCATAGCACACATCGTAAGTCTGATAGAGCTTACGGCGCATGGCGTATTTCTTGCCGGAGATCAGTGAATTATAGCCTGCAGAAGCATATACCTTGTCACCCGCGTAGATGCTCTCGATGCAGTACATGACCTCGATCTTGGACCTCTCTTCTTCCGTAAGGGATTCATAGAAAGCATAAGCTCCGGCGTAATTGTCCGAACTGGCACCGAAAGCGACAAAATAAACATCATACCCCATCTCGGAATAATCCTTCGCCCGGGCAAGACATGTCATAAGGCAGCCGATGCCGGATGCATTGTCGGAGATGCCGTCATAGGAATAAGAAGGACCTTCTGTCTCAGCCGGCTCTTCGCCTTCGCCTTCTCCTTCTCCTTCACCTTCACCGCCTTCTTCGCCCTCACCGCCGGCTGTCTCGGGAACATAGACCATGGCATCGTCGTAATGCGCGCCGATAACTGCAATCCTCTTCTCGAGGTTGTAGTTGCCGCTTGCATCTTCAACATAGAAACCGGTACCTTCGATCTTGACGATATAGTTATGCGAAGTCTGTCCGGAAGAACCGGTAAATGTCTGGATCTCGGGCTCATAGCCAAGTTCCTTCATCTTGTCGCAGATATATCCGCCGGCAGAAACCTCGTCAGCGGAATATGCGCTGCGGTTCGGATACAGTGCGGCAAGTTCTCTGGCTATGTCTGCACCGTAGGAACCGTAATCGGCGGGGATCGTCTTCTTCGTCTCGCCCTTATCACACGATGCAAGCGCAAGACAGAATGAAGCCGCCAGAACTCCGGCTGTAGCTTTCTTAACGATATTTGCAAAACTGATCTTCATATAGATGTATCACTCAACCCTTTGGAACTATGACATCAAGCCTTGATGCAAAGAGTTCCATCGCTTCGTTCGCGGTAAGATTCCTTATCACCCACTTGCCGCGCTCGGCCGCGTCATAGTCTACCACATTGACCATATTGCTCCCAGCCTGCCTCAGATTCTCTCTGAGGGACTTTAAGATCATGTCCCTTCCGACGCCCTGCAGGGTTACCGGAAGTCCGAGCTTGGAATAGACTGCTGCAAGAGGGTTCCTGAGCACATCCGGAATGCATGAGTAGAGACTCAGCGCGAGTGCCTCGCCCTCTGAATAGTTCATGAACCTGAAATATCCTTCGATCGCGGCTGCTATCTCATTGCCGAGTGTAAGGAGCCTGGGATTCTTGATCTCTACCGCAGTCCTCGCCGCATAGATGCGGTTAAGGAATTCTCTGAGGTCTGACTTGTCCGTAAGGCCTGTGACCAGCGTCGGATCTGCAAGGAGCGCGAGTCTGATTATAGGTGCATAGCCGTTGGACTTATACTTGCCGGGAACGGTAGAAAGGAACTTCGGATCGGCAAATACGGCAGTCGGTTCGGCCTTGATGAATGCGGCATCCTTGTACTTCCCGGAATTGAGATATGCCCTCTCGGCTACCGTGTTCTCTGCCATGGATCCGAGCGTCGTCGGAACCAGTATAAGATTGCATCTTCCGGAATATACTGATGCGGCAAAAGACGCACAGTCTATGACGCCGCCTCCGCCCAGAGCTATTATCCAGTCCTGAGCGCCAAGTTCCTGATCTCTTAAGTCAGCTACTATCTCGGAGACTGTCTTAAGGCTCTTGGATGCTTCCTGGGCATCGCAGGCAATGAGTCTGGGATGGATATTCCTCAGTATGAACTGATTCTCAAATTCGTTATAGTAATAGCCGCTTACCTGCCTGTCTGAGATGATGGCAACCTTGAAGGGCGCGGGATCTGTCAGACCGAGGTTATTCTTCTCCAATAGATATCCGGCTACGAATTCCGTGGCAATGCCGTTGCCGCAGTAACAGTCGTAATTCCTGTTGGCTTCAAGCCTGTCCAAAGGATTACCTCCTAATAAAAGTTAATTTGTATCTTACCACAAAAGTGATAGAATTAATCGATATGTCAATCCCGCACAAGGAGTAAGCTATGAAAATAAGGACAAGATTCGCCCCGAGCCCCACAGGATTCATGCATGTAGGCAACCTGCGTACGGCTCTCTATGAGTATCTGACGGCAAAGCATGAGAACGGTACCTTCGTATTAAGGATCGAGGACACCGACCAGGAGCGTTACGTCGAGGGCGCGACTCAGGTAATATACGATACGTTGAAGCTCGCAGGCTTAAGCCATGACGAAGGCCCGGATATAGGCGGCGAATACGGTCCCTATGTTCAGAGCGAGAGGCTCGGCCTCTATAAGCCTTATGCCGAGCAGCTCGTAAAAGAAGGCAAGGCTTACCGCTGCTTCTGCACCAAGGAGCGTCTCGATGAGCTCAGAGCAAGCGCTCCCGAGGGTGAGGTCATCGGCTATGACCGCCACTGCAGAGATCTGTCTGAAGAAGAGATCGAGGCCAAACTTGCAGCAGGCACGCCTTACGTAATCAGACAGAAGATGCCTTTGGACGGCGTTACGACTTATCACGATCTCGTATACGGTGAGATCTCATTCCCGAACGAGGACCTGGACGACCAGATCCTGCTCAAGACTGACGGATATCCCACATATAACTTCGCTAACGTCATCGACGATCACACCATGGGCATTACCCATGTCGTCAGAGGCAGCGAATACCTGTCCTCCACGCCCAAATACAACCTCCTCTATGAGGCATTCGGCTGGGAGATCCCCACATACATCCACCTGCCGCTCATCATGGGCAAGACCGTCGACGAGAACGGCAAGGAAGTTGTATCCAAGCTGTCCAAGAGACACGGATCTACCGGATTCATGGATCTCGTTAACGAAGGATATCTGCCCGAGGCGATCATCAACTATATCGCTCTTCTCGGATGGGCACCCGAAGGAACACAGGAGATCTTTACGCTTGATGAACTTATCGAGCAGTTCGATATAAACCGCATCTCCAAGTCGCCTGCAGTATTTGACTATGACAAGCTTGCCTGGGTCAATGCCGAGCATATCAAGAACATGACTTCAGAAGAATTCTTATCCCATGCTCTTCCCTTCTATGAGAAGGCCGGAATAAGACCTGACTGCTATGACCTCTGCGAAGAGATCTTAAAGCCCAGGATCACGAGGTTCAACGAGCTCACCGATAAGCTCGCCTTCCTCGGAACATTCACTGATTTTGATATCTCACTCTTCGAGCACAAGAAGAGCAAGTCGACACTCGAGACTTCAAAGGAATACCTGACCAAGGCTCTTCCCGTATTGGAGAGCATCGACTGGGACCGTGAGGCCATCAGCGAAGCGATGAAGAAGCTTGCCGAAGATAACGAGGTCAAGAACTCCGTTGTCATGTGGCCTGTCAGGATCGCTGCAGCAGGTGTGGCGGTAACTCCCGGCGGATGCGCTGAAGTCCTGATCCTTCTGGGTCGCGAAGAATCACTCAAGAGAATAAAAGCAAGCCTTGCAAGGCTGTAAGTATAAGGAGAACGATAATGGCTGAAAGCAAGAATTTCATTCATCAGATCATTGATGAGGAACTTAAGCCCGGCGGAAGAGTATACGGCAAAAAGATCCACACCAGATTCCCGCCCGAGCCCAACGGCTACCTTCACATCGGACACGCCAAGGCGCTCGAGATAGATTTTGGTACGGCAGAAGCCTATAACGGCATCTGCAATCTCCGTATGGATGATACTAACCCCACCAAAGAAGACGAAGAGTACGTCGAAGCCATCAAGGAAGACATCCACTGGCTCGGACATGACTGGGAAGACAGGTTCTTCTATGCGTCCGAGTATTTCGACCAGATGTATGATTACGCTGTGGAGCTCATTAAGAAGGGCCTCGCTTATGTCTGCGAGCTTACCCCTGATCAGATGCGTGAGATGAGAGGCGATACCAAGACTCCCGCACAGTCTCCCTACAGGGACAGACCGATCGAGGAGAGCCTTGACCTGTTTGCAAGGATGAAGGCCGGCGAGTTCGAAGACGGCAAGATGACACTGCGCGCCAAGATAGACCTTGCTTCAGGCAACTTCAACATGAGAGACCCCGTTATCTACAGGATCAACCACCTGCCCCACCATAGGCTTGGTGACAAGTGGTGCATCTACCCGATGTATGATTTCGCGCATCCGATAGAAGATGCATTAGAAGGCATCACCCACTCCCTGTGCTCGCTCGAGTTCGAGGCACACCGCCCGCTCTATGACTGGGTCGTAAACAACATCTCGGTAGAGTGCAAGCCCCGCCAGATAGAGTTTGCAAGACTCGGCATCACACATACTGTCCTGTCCAAGAGGAAACTCCGCGCCATGATCGAGGCCGGTATCGTATCCGGATGGGACGACCCGAGAATGCCTACTCTCTGCGGTCTCAGGAGAAGAGGATATACTCCTGCTTCCATCCATAATTTCTCGGAAAGGAACGGCGTCGCGAAGATCAATTCCGTAGTTGATTATGCATTCCTTGAGTACTGCCTCAGAGAAGACCTTAACGAGCATGCGAAGCGTGCGATGGCAGTCATCCGCCCCGTGAAGCTCATCATCGACAACTATCCCGAAGGACAGACCGAGGAGTTCGAGGTCGAGAACAACCCCAAGGATGAGTCAATGGGCACCCGTAAGGTCAGCTTCTCCAGAGAGCTCTGGATCGAAGCGGAGGACTTCATGGAAGTTCCCGCACCCAAGTATTTCAGGCTCTATCCCGGCAATGAGGTAAGACTTAAGTCCGCTTATATCGTTAAGTGCGTTTCCTGCGACCACGATGCTGACGGCAATGTCACCGCAGTTCACTGCGAGTATGACGAATCTTCCAGAGGCGGCAATCCCGCTGACGGCCGTAAGATCAAGTCGACCATCCACTGGGTAAACGCCGCAGACTGCATCGATGCCGAGATCAGGCTCTATGACAGACTCTTCACCACGGAGCAGCCCGACCTCGCTGACTGCAACTATCTCGACTTCATCAATCCCGAATCGCTTACCATCGTAAAGGGAGCAAAGCTCGAGAGGTCACTGGAGAATACTGCACCCGAAGACAGATTCCAGTTCTTAAGGAACGGATATTTCTGTGCAGACAGCAAGGATTCCAAGCCCGGCGCACTCGTCTTCAACAAGGCCGTGTCGCTCAAGGACAGCTACAAGCCTGAGGCATGAACCTGCAGCCATTTTATTCAAAGAAATTTGAATAAATAATCAAAAAGTGCTAACATTTTACCGTCGGAATTCACGTTCCGGCGGTTTTGTTTTGAGATATAGGGGGTAAGATCAATGTGGACAAGGAAACAGCTTAAGGAGAATGCTAAGGCTGTTCTCACCAAGTACTATTGGACCGGGTTTGCCATCAGTCTGGTCATCAGTCTGTTTGCAGGCACCAGGGGCGCTTCAAGTTCTTCAACACTCGTCCAGGTAGCGAATGCATTTGCTCAGGAGTTGAACGAGAATAACATATCACCGGATGAACTTATTGATGCCATAAATGACCATCCTGAGATAATCTCTTTGCTCATCGCTACTATCGTGATCGTCTGTCTGATCGATCTGTTTATCTGGGTTGTGGCAACCGCTTTGAACATTTTCCTTTTCAATCCGCTCAAGGTCGGCAAGAACGCATACTATATCAGACAGAGAGAAGACTGCGGTAAATTCGGCAACCTTGGGATCGCCTTCATGAAGGGCAAGTATAAGGGAACTATCAAGACCATATTCTTAAGGGATCTGTATCTCTGGCTCTGGTCTCTCCTGTTCGTGATCCCGGGCATCATCAAGAGCTATTCATACTTCATGGTCCCGTACATCGCAGCTGACAATCCGGAGCTTCCTTCATCACGGGTATTCGAGATCAGCAAGCAGACGATGAAGGGTGAGAAATGGAACCTCTTCGTACTGCAGCTGTCATTCATCCTGTGGCATATGGGATGCCTGATCACATGCGGATTGGGATACCTCTTCCTTACTCCGTATCTGGAAGCAACATATGCCGAGCTCTATGCCTGCCTTAAGACCAAGGCAATGCGCGAAGGCATAATCGCAGAAGGCGAACTCCCGAGAAGCCTCTGGAACGACACTTCCGCAGCATAAATAAGTAAACTTCCTTTTGGAATCTTGGTGGAGGGGTTGTCTCAAAAGTTTTGAGACAGCCCCTTTAATTATGGTCTGACATGATCAATATCCTGCAAGGAATTCTTTTGTACGTTCTTCACGGGGATTCGTTACAAGGTCATACGCAGGACCTTCTTCGACGATGACGCCTCCGTCCATGAACACTATCCTGTCTGCTACGTCACGAGCGAAAGACATCTCGTGCGTAACTATTACCATGGTCATGTTCTCCTGTGCAAGAGCCTTGATTACGCTCAATACGCCCTTTGTAAGCTCAGGATCCAATGCCGATGTGGGTTCGTCGAAGAATATTATGTCCGGGTTTGCTGCGAGCGCCCTGGCGATCGAGACACGCTGCTGCTGTCCGCCCGAGAGATTGCAGGGATAGTAATCCGCCTTGTCGGAGAGCTCCATTTTCGCGAGGAGCTCGTCACAGATGGCATCAGCTTCTTCCCTGCTCTTCTTGTGTACATGGATCAGCGCTTCCGTTATGTTGCGCCTTACGGAGAAGTGCGGGAACAGGTTGAAGTTCTGGAAGACCAAGCCGAACTTACTGCGGATCTCGAGGAGCATCTTCTTGTCTGCGTATACGGCACGTTCTTCGGGAGTATCGCAGAGCGTATCCCCTGCTATCACGATCTTGCCCGAATCTATCTTCTCGAGAGTTGTCGCACAGCGCAGAAGAGTCGATTTGCCGCCGCCTGAAGGTCCAATTATCGCGACGACCTCACCTCTGTCGACTTCCAGGTCGATGCCCTTCAGGACTTCGAGGTCTCCGAAGCTCTTTTTGATATTGCGCATCTCAAGGATAGCATCGCTCATCTTACAAACACCTCACGAATAATAAGACATCGACTTCTCGATGCGCGTCATTATCATCTCTATCACGCCGTTCATGATGTAGTAGAACACACCTGCGGCAATGTAAGGAATGACCGAGACATTGGCAGATGCCAGAGTCTTGGCCTCCGTGAACATCTCGGATACAGACAGTACCTGTGCAAGAGACGTATCCTTAACGAGAGTGATGACCTCGTTGGATACAGAAGGAAGTACAGTTTTGATGACCTGGGGAAGGATGATTCGGAAGTAAGTCTGTGACTTGGTGAATCCCAGGACCTGAGCTGCCTCATACTGGCCCTTGGACATCGACTGTATACCTCCCCTGAATATCTCGGCGAAGTATGCCGCATAGTTCAGCGAGAAGCCTATGATGGTCGCGATGAAGCGGTAATCGAACGGTCCTAAGTGGATGTCTCCTGTCTTGATCTGAAACAGATAGAATGGTCCGAAATACACCAGCAGCAGCTGGAGCATAAGAGGCGTACCCCTGAGGATGGATATATAAAATCTGAATATGGATGAGACGATAATGTTCTTGGCCATTCTTCCCTTGGCTACGAGAAGGCCCAGAGGGATGGAGAACACGAGTGTGAATGCGAATATCCCGAGGGTTACAAGGAACCCTTCGAGAAGCTGTAACAATATCGCACCAATATCCATAGAACACACTCCCGGTACATTACCAAGACATTATAACACGAAAAGACCGCCTCTTCCGAGGCGGCCTTATATCGCTTTGACTTATCGATCTTCTCTTACTTTCCGATCGTCGTTACGTCTGTGCCGAACCACTTGTTGGATATCTCTGCAAGAGTTCCGTCCTTAGCCATCTCATCAAGAGCTGCCTGGACTTCGTCTCTGAGCTCCGTGTTGCCGAGCAGGAAGCCTACACCGTACTCTTCGCTCGCGACAGCGTCATCGAGGACTACCATGCTCTTGCCGGAAGTCTGGATCTCATAGCGGGCAACGATCTCATCCATAACGATGGCATCAACTCCGCCTGACTCGAGTTCCATAAGGGCATTGAGGTACGAATCGACCTGAACGAGCTCACCGAAAGACTCGGTAAGAGCCGTATTCTCCTCGAGTGCCGCAAGTCCGGAAGAATCCTTCTGAACGGCAACCTTCTTGCCTGCAAGATCTGCGAGAGACTTGATATCGGAGTCTGCATTAACAACTACGACCTGGTCATTCTCCATGTAGGCCTCGGTCCATGTGTACTTATCCTCACGGCCGCTGATCGTGAATCCGTTCCAGATGCAGTCGATGTTGCCTGACTCAAGCTCCTGGTCCTTGGCATCCCATGAGATGGGCTGTGCGACGAACTCATATCCGAGTCTGTCAGCTACTTCCGCAGCGAGGTCAAGGTCAAAACCTACGTATTCGCCGTTGTTGTCCTGGAAGCCCATAGGCGGGAATTCAGCATCGAATCCGACTACGAACTGCTCTTTTGCTCCTGCATCTGCTGCAGAAGCTTCAGCTGCAGGTGCCTCTGTCTTGGCGCATCCTGCAAAAGAGGCAGTCATGGCAAGTACCATTACTGCCGAGATCAATTTACTTACTTTCATAAAACACACTCCTTATGTTTTTTGATCACTTAGTTCCGAAGATCCTGTCTCCGGCATCTCCGAGGCCGGGAAGGATATAGGCATTGTCGTTGAGCTCACGGTCAACGCAGCCGACATATATCTCGATATCAGGATGAGCCTTGGCGAGCTTCTCAATGCCCTCAGGTGCTGCGATGATGCACATGAACTTGATGTTCTTGCCGCCGTGATTCTTGATGGAATTGATGGCATCAACTGCACTTCCGCCTGTAGCGAGCATAGGATCTACGACAACGATCAGTCTCTGATCGATGGGATCCGGGAGCTTGCAATAATAATCATGAGGCTCATGGGTAACAGGATCTCTGTAAAGGCCGATATGTCCTACCTTGGCAAGAGGTGCAAGAACCTGGACACCGGGAACCATTCCCAGACCTGCTCTTAAGATGGGAACGATGGCAAGCTTCTTACCGTCGATCATGGGTGCCATGGTCTTCTCGAGAGGAGTCGTGATCTCGACTTCCTTGAGAGGCAGGTCTCTCAATGCCTCGTAGCCTTCGAGTGCGGCAACTTCCTCGACCAGCTTCCTGAACTCATAAGTACCTGTATCGGTCTTCCTCATGAGAGAGATCTTGTGTCTGATCAAAGGGTGTTCCATTACCTGAACATTTGCAAAATCTTTGTACTGCATAAGCATCTCCAATCCGGAACGGACCATAACGGACGTTCCCTGATAATTGTAGTTTAAAGGGACATTTTATTCAACAAGGCTCTTGTTCTGGAATACAATGTACTTATAGCAGTCATCGGCACTGACTTCGAAAGCCTCGAATACCTGCTTGACAGCATCGTAGACACTCTTCCATCTCATGACGTCGATGGAGTCGTGCTCTTCGGAGAACAGCTGGTATACGAGGATGTTGTACATCTTGAAGTATTCAACCTTGAATGCGTCGAACTCGTTGACTGCCCTGATGAATTCTTCCTTATGCTTATAGTCGAAGGTCCTGAGCACATTGATGAGGTGCATCTGCTTCTTAACAGCACCTGCGATGCAGTTGATGGAAGACCTGAACCCTGAAGTAACTTCAGTTACATTGTGTCTTACAACGCATTTGGAGAGCTCATCGAGCATATCGATGCCTTCTTCTATGTGACGTACCATCTGGAAGATTGCCATTCTTCTCTCAGACGGTTCAATGGTAATGGTACTGAATCTTAATGAGAATTCGTGGAAGATAAAATCGCCTTCGTCTTCAATGGCGTCGATCCTGTCAGCGATCGAGTCGCGGCCTTCGATATCTTCAAGCATCTCGAGTAATAGATCGGATTGGCGGTAAAGTAATTCAGACAATGCGACAGCCTGATCAAACAAGAATTCACGTTCTTCGCCGGTCATTATAATGCCTCCTGGAAAAGCATAATCGATACTAAAATTTTATCAGAAACAAAAAGCGAAAAAAACACCCGCCACATAGGCGGGTGTCATTGTTCAATCTTTGTTAATTATCAGAGTGCGGAAACCTTTGTTCCTGCAACTGCCTCTTCTGCGCTCTCTACTACGAGATCAACAGACTTAGGTGTGCAAACGAATGTTGTCTTAACGGGAGTAGGCTCTACTCTGCCGCCGAGAGAATAAACACCGCCGCTGATGTAGTCAACTACACGCTGGTTCTTATCTGTATTTGTAAGGTTGCAGATAACGATATGACCTTCACGGATGTGATCGAGAACGATCTGGCTTGTTCTGATGTCATAAGGTGTGAGCATGATGACTGTTGCATTGTGCTGTACTACGGGAGTAGTAACTGCCGGTGCGGGCTCCTGTACGAATGTACGTGCCTCAGGCTGATACTGTTCTTCTACGAAAGGCTCTTCGCTCTCTTCATATGTTTCCTCGTACGGCTGATCATCATAATACTCATCCTCTACAGGAGCGAACATGCTGCCGAAGAAATTCTTAACGTTAAAACTGCCCATTTGTGTTTCCTCCTTAAATTTTGCCCGACCAAGGACATCTGTAAAACATAAATGGATATTAACGAACTTATTCACGACGCTCAATACTTTTGGGCAAAGTGACATAAGACAGTAACTTAAACGGGGGTTATATTACAAAATGTCACGAAAAACGACTTATTGAGACGTATCAATGTTACACAGCAGCATATTCTGCGCGGTTGCCGAATATGGCCGTACCCACCCTGATATGCGTTGCACCCTCGAGGATCGCACTCCTGTAATCCTGGCTCATACCCATGGAAAGGACATTCCAGTCAGGCGTGCCGACATATGAAGCAAGCTCTTCATATATGTTCCTCGTCCTTGCAAACACTTCCCTTGCCTCACCCTCATATGTCTGTATAGGAGCCATTGTCATAAGGCCGCACATCGTAACATTAGGCATGCGCATAATGTGGTCTATTGCCTGTCTTAATTCATGAGGAGCAAAGCCGTGCTTGGTCTCTTCGCCTGACACATTGGCCTGCAGAAGTATCCTGGTGGTAACATTGTTACTCTCAGAGCGCTTTGATATCTCTTCTGCGAGCTCGATCGTGTTGACCGAATGGATGAGAGATGTCTTGCCGATGATATATTTGACCTTATTCTTCTGCAGGGTTCCGATGAGATGCCAGTTGCAGTCAAGGCCGATAGAACTGAAGCGTTCTATCTTGGGGACCATCTCCTGCACCCTGTTCTCGCCGAGATCCTTAAGACCGGCGACGCAAGCTGCTTCGGCATAGCCTACGGGAAATACTTTGGATACTCCTACAAGAGTGACGTCGGATACATCCCTTCCCGCTTCCCTGCAGCAGTCTGCTACGGATTCTCTTACAGCGGCAAGACGCGTCTTAATGCTGTCATATATCTGTTCATCGTAATCGTATTCCATATCAGCCTACCTTATCGCCCGGCTTGACAGTCTCGGGGTTCGTGATGATGACAGTATTGCTGTTGGGGATCTTCGAAGTGCCAAGCGGGATTATTATCGCGAACTCACGGTCGTGGTCCGTAACGACTACTCTGTACTCCTCAACGAAGCCTTGAGTATTGACATAGATCGAAGCGATTCCGTTGTACTCGCTGCAGACGACGGAAGTAACCGAGCTTCCGAGGCCCGTGGAGGTATCTACCAGCGTGAGGGTATAGCCTTCCGTATAGAGTTTGGAGAGCTTCATGAGATTCTTGTACTCGCTCATGGTGGAGAATGCGACAAGAGTTCCGCCCTTGGCCGTGCTTTCGGCGTGAAGTACGGTGCATGCGGATATGGTGGTGTTCTCCTGTTCTATTACCTCACCGTTCTCGTCAGTCTTCGTCTCGGGGATAACGCTTATGTTGAAGATAGAGCCTTCGGTAAATGTCTCGGCAGTAACGCCGCTGTCCTTATCAAAGTACATGCAGAACGCGGGAGTATTCTCGGGAGCATAAGCCGCGTCAACGAGGCTCGATGTGGATACTCTCATACCGTTCGTCTCGCTTATGACGATCTCGATGTCAACGGTCCTCTTGTCGAGGAGGTCCTCTACGCATCTCGTAGTCCTGAAGACGATGAGCATGCCGCCTTCATCGCTCTCGCAGCGGACGACTTCGCAGTTATCGATGGCAAGACCTTCGGAACGGACATTGATGTCATGGAGTGTGCCGACGGCAAAGTCAGTTATAGCAGCATCATTGGCAGTGAGATATACGGCAATATACTGGCTCTCGTTCTGTGCCAGTCTTACGACGGGTTCTCCCGCCTCTATGCTCAGATCCGAAGTGATCGCTCCGGGTGCGGAATTGATATAACCTTTGACGTCGTTGATGTTCATCGACAGGAAAGTATCGTATGCGAGTACTTCCTCGAGGCCGTCAAGTCTGAACGAAGCGATGCCGGGAAGATCCGCATAGATCTTGCTCGCACCTGCCTCGAGCTGACTCTCGTATACCTTCATGTCGCCGGCGAGGACCGAGATCCTCTCGTCATCGAAGTCTATGTTCGACAGCTCGTCCTCACGCTCGTCAAGGATAACGTTGACGGATGCCGAATATGAGGCAAGGCTGCCGAGATTGCCCGTCATGGAATCATATCGGATCGAATCGATGATGGATGACAGGTTCTTGTTGTAATTCGTGTATATGGTCTCTGCTTCGCTGATGCCGCCTTCTGCAATGATCTCCTGCTGTACATCGGAGATCTGCTGCTGAACGTTACGCAGATTGGATACTACACTCTCCATATCGGCAGGAACGACAATGCCGAGTTCCTGTGCCTTGGCTACGCGCGAACCTTCGGTGATGGAAGTAACGAGCTCACCGCCCGTTGTAGATGCGATTATGGTCTCATCCCTGACTATGAGAGCTCTAGCACCGATGGTGTGCTCGACGCTGCCGGTCGTAACAAAGGAGAACACCGGTTTCTCTGCGATATAGTCGTAAAGGTGATGGATAACGAAAGCCAGGACCAGAAGGCCTGCAATAACCGCCACAGTTCCGAGGAAACCGTTCCTGAGTGCGCGGCTTCTTGCATTCTTATGCGCTGCGCCCTTACCCTTGGATACGGCGGTCTTCTTCTCGATCTTAGCCTGCTCTGCTTTGAGCTTACGTTCATTCTCAGCGGCAAGCTTCTTTGCCTTTGCCTGCTTCTTCTCTTTGATCTTCTTGGGATCCGGCTTTACCGGCGGGACCAGTCTGCCGTTCTTCCTTTCAAGTGCAGGCTTAGCAGCCTTCTTGGGTGCCGGGTTTGCCGAAGCCTTAACATCGGGCTTACCGTTCTTAATATTAATATTGGCAGGCATGGGTGCACCGGGATAAGGCGGCTTGACAGAAGCTGCCTTGGGCGCAGCAGGTCTCTTGCCTGCCGGTCTCTTACCGGGCTTCTTTTTGCCTTCAGGTCTCTTGCCTTCAGGACGCTTGCCGGAAGGTCGCTTCCCCGAAGGAGCCGGACCCTTGTCTGAGGGCTGTTTGTTATACCACTGCTTATCGTCAGCCATTCTGATGCTCCAATGCCAGCATGCACGCGAGTTTTACCTGTTCTTTGACAAGTCCGCCCTGCATATATGCGATGTAAGGCTGCTTCATCGGACCGTCACATGAGAGCTCTGTTGTCGCTCCCTGAACGAACGCGCCTGCAGCCATTATAACCTTATCTTCGTATCCGGGCATATCCCAGGGCTCAGGTGTAACGAAAGAATCTACGGGTGCACACGACTGTATCGCAGCACAGAACTTCTCCATCCTGGCGCTGTCCCTGAACGTCAGCGTCTGCACGATATCGCCTCTTGCCTCGTCTGCGGCAGGACTTGTCTCGATCCCTGCCATCTCGAAAACTCTCGATGCGAAGATCGCCCCCTTAAGGCACTCCCCCACGCACTGGGGTGCTGTGAAGAGTCCTCTGGCGATCATGCTGTTGAACCCCAAGGTGGGGCCCACTTCGCTTCCGAGACCGGGAGTCGTGAGATGACGTGCGGCATTCTCCACCAGATCTTCCCTGCCCGCGATATATCCGCCTGTCTTGCAGATACCGCCGCCGGGATTCTTGATGAGCGATCCTGCAATGATGTCCGCGCCGACTTCTGTAGGCTCCGTCTTCTCCGTGAACTCACCGTAGCAGTTGTCCACTGCGACGATGACATCAGGCTTGACGCTCTTTGCTGCTTCTGCGATCTTCGCGATATCGCTGCAGAGCAGAGCTCTTCTTCCCGTATATCCTCTCGACTTCTGAACGAAGACGACCTTTGTCTTGTCTGTGATGCTGCTCTTGATGCCCTCGATATCGGGATCACCTGAAGGCAGGAGCTCTATCTCTTTGTACTCGACTCCGTAAGAAGTGAGAGCCATATCGTTCATGCCGCTGCCGATGCCTATGGTGGACATCAGCGTATCATACGGCCTGCCTGTAACGGAGAGCATCTCGTCGCCGGGTCTCAGGCATGCCCAGAGCATCGCAGAGACTGACTGCGTCCCGGAACTTATCTGAACCCTGACGTAAGCCTTCTCGGCACCCATGGCACGGGCAAATATGCGCTCGATCCTCTCTCTTCCGATATCGTCATAACCGTAACCGGTCGTCTGACCCATATGCGTGTCAGAGAACTGCTCAGCCCTGAACGCCTCAAGGACCTTGAGTTCATTGTAAGTAACTATATCGTCGATGGATTCATAGACAGCCTTAAGGCTTTCTTCCGCTTCAGACGCAAGCGCGATCGTACCGGAGCTTACGCCGTACTTTGAATAATTGTCTAATATGCCCGCCAAGATACCGGCCTTCCTATATTAAAAATAAAACAGGATAATTATAACATAAAGCGCGATTATTCAATCACTTATAGAAGGCAAGATTGAGGGCTCCGGGTTCGCAGGTGAACACGACTTTCCTGCCCGAGAAGTCTTCTCCGTCATAATTGCCGTTAAGTGGCCTGTCTCCCGTTGCCTCAACAGTGATCGAAGTAACCTGGAATGTATCTATGTTCATCAGGCCCACGTGCTTACCTTTGGCGTATTTTGAGATAAGGAAGATCGCACGTCCCAGGCCTACGTCATCTACCACACAGACATCGAGAAGCCCGTCATTGACTGACGCTCCTGGCGCAGGGCAGAATCCGCTGCCGTAGTAAGAGCCGTTGCAGATGCTTATGAGCGTATATCTTGACTGCTCAGATTCCGACGGTCTGCCGTCTCCTCTTGATGCGTAGAACTTGAAATCGAATCCTCTGTTGCCGAACAGGGCGCCTACTGCCGAGGTAGCATAGGCAGTCTTCCTCACCAGAGCGGACTTCGGGTGTTTCAACACCTTGGTCTTGGCACGCAGCTGCACCTCAGTATCAAGACCGATCGAAGCCACGTTGTTGCACCATGCAGAGCTCTCGGGTATCAGATTGCCGTCTGCATCATATGTCTCGACCTTGATAAGATCGGTCGCCTTGATATCGTAATCATCCTTGATGAGCTCGCTGACGCAGTACTCACATGAATTCCTGTGATGTTCGCTCATTATGCTCCTGGCAAAGTCATTGCCGGTACCCATCGGCACTACCGCCATCGGGACATTCGTGCCGGCCAGCACATTTGCTATCTCGTGAACGGTACCGTCACCGCCGCACGCCACTATCAGGACATTGCCGTCACTGCTTTCCGACAGTTTCTTTGCAAGTTCCGTTGCATGTCCCGCATGCTCTGTATAGTAGAACTCGCACTCGGACTTATGGTGCTCGGAGAAGCCTGCCACGGCTGCCTTGAATTTATCAAGATCACCGGAATCGGAGCGGCTGTTGATGATAAATGCTTTCCTCATAAAGAATTACCCGTTATTCTCTGTCAGACCGTACACAAGATCGACCACATCGCCGATATTCTTGATCCCGTCCAGTGCCTCGTCGGAGATCTTGATCTTATACTCTTCTTCAAGATCTATAACGAACTCATAGAGCTGAAGAGAATCAAAAGGAAGACTCGAATAGCTGCTGAGATCTTCGGGGACATCCTCGGGAGACAGCTCAAGCGTCTCGGACAGGATCCTCATAACATCGTCATAGATCTTCTTTTTCTTATCCGGGGCGTCCATCATGCCTTCTCCTTGCTCTTCTTGTCATTAGCCACTTCCATCGCGGTCTTCCTGGCATCTTCGGTATTGTCGTATCTCTTGAGCTGCTGTTCTATGTAGGTATCGACTTCGCTGACAAGCTTGAGGATATGTTCTCTGTCATCAGGAGCGTATCCTTCGAGGATGTGCTTCGCGAGCACTCTGTGGAATTTGGAATTCATCCTGCAGGCAAGCTTGCCGTTCCTTGTAAGGCTGATCCTTACCACGCGCTTGTCCTTGGTATCGCGCTGTCTTATGACGTACCCCTTCCTGACCAGCCTGTCTATCGCGACTGTAAGAGTACCGGTCGTGATGCCGAGGTCTTCAGCGGTCTTCGTCATGGTGCGCGCCTCATACGGACCTATCGCCGTCAGCGTGTGCATCTCAGCTATGGAAAGGTCAGAGAAATACCCTGCCTGGAGGGATTTCTCTTCTGTAAGCACCACGTTCTCGAAAATCCGAACCAATGCTTCGGACATCAATTCTTCGTCTCTGGGCACCCTAACCCCTCCTGTACTTTGATTATCAAACATTTTACACCAAGACAGTCTTCACGGCAAATTCGAAAGCAGTCGGTACTACCACTGCGAGTAACAAAATAGTATACTAACCGCAGAACAAGGAGGTAGCCCTATGGAACTCAAAGAATCAGGCGAGATGTATCTTGAGACTATCTATATCCTGTCACAGGAACTGGACAATGTCAGATCACTCGATGTCGCACGATATATGAAGTTTTCCAAGCCAAGCGTATCTCGTGCAATGGGACTTCTCCGCAATTCCAGATACATCGCGGTCGATGAGAAGGGATATATCTCCCTGACCAACTCCGGTCTTGAGATCGCCGAGAAGATATACGAGAGGCATGTTGTCTTAACGAAGCTCCTTACCGATATCGGTGTCGATCCCAATACAGCCGCAGAAGATGCCTGCAGGATCGAACACGTCATAAGTGATGAGTCTTTCGAAGCGATCAAGGCTCACCTTCCCAAGCAGGGCCGGAAGGGCAAGTCCAAGAAGTAATTCCTTCTTAATCAAAGTTTTATGCGGTAACTTCCCAGGCTTCGTCGTAGCTTAGGATGTTGTCAGGCAAGTCAGGGATAATGTCTTCCAGTTCAGTTGTCGAATACTCACCCGTATAAGGTCCTTTGGCGAGGACGGACGTAAGGAGCTCCTCGTACAGGTCGAGCTGAGCATTATATTCTTCTTCAGTCATAGCCGCATCATTAAGGGTATACTCATCAACATAATTCCAGTCATTGCCGCTCTCGACAAGAGTGCTCGAGTGTACTATACGGTTAACCTGGGTAAGCGTTGTTCCTTCAACGGAATACTCCGTATAGACAGTAATCCAGTTCTCATCGCCGCCGTCAGAGACAACCAGCAGATTGCCGTTCGAGAGGGTTGCAACATACGTCTCGAATCCGCCTCCCGCATTGATGATCGAGGAAGTCACATGAAGTATCTCGGTCGCGGTTGACTCTCCCGGGATTACCGTAAAGATCTTCAGATCTGCTCCCATATAGTAGTCTGCATTGACATCCATGGACAATCCGTTTTCCTCATCGGCACAATACTGGATGATAAGTTCGGGGAAGCCGTCTCCCGTTATGTCTGTCAGGCCGCAGGAATCGATGGAACCGTAAGACACATTCTCTAATATCCTCATCTTATCTTCGTATTCCAGAAGCACTTCATGATAGATCGAAGTGTCCCCTGTAACTGAAGCCGTCGTGGTAGTCTCTACGGACTCCCTTGTCACAGAAGCAGTAACTTCTGTCTCTGTCTCGGAGATCTCTGAAGACTCGGATTCGCTCTCGATCTCTTCTGTGACTTCAGTCTGATCTTCGTCATCGTCCTTATCCTTGTGCTTTTTATTGTCACCGGACCCCGGCATGCAGGCCGTGAGTCCGATAGCAAATGAACACACCACAAGGAGTGCTAATAATCTCTTATGCATAGTTTATTCTCTTATATCAGTAAACGTAGCAGTAGTCATACAGGAGAGTTGAACCGTCAGGATTGCATACTTCGATATAATATACACCGGGCTCCACATTGCCAGCCTCAGGCAAGTAGCCGACATAGATAAAATAGTATCCGTCTTCGCTCACACTGTCATCGATATTGGTCCTGTTGGAAGCAATTGACTCGCCTTCAACAAGGAGGTTGCCATCCTCATCATAGACGTTGAATGTTATGCCCATGACCTGATCATAAGTGATGTCAGATGTGAAATAAACATCGTATTCAATGGCAGGTGTATTCTCATATGCATAATTACTGTCATCACCCCACCAGTCGACAGCTACTACATAATCAGCAAGCTCACCTAATGCATCAACGTCATAGTTATAGTCGACACCGCTTGAACCGGAGCTTGAACTCGTCGGAGCAACCGTCTCCTCGACAGTTACGGTATCAGATGTTGTAACAGTACCGTTGCATTCAACACTGAAGTAATAATCACCTGCAGGGAGATCATTATAATCGGGATCCTCATAAGTACAATAGAAGTACGTGTCATACACCTCTGCCGTTTGTCCAGACAGTATCACAGAGCCGTTGTAATAAACATCAAAGTAAACAAGGCCCGCGTAATCAGATATATCGCCATCGAAGTAGAACCAGGAATCGACATACCAGTCACCGGCAACAGTCTCTGAATAAGAGAACAGATCAAACAGTTCTCCCATGATATCGAGCTCATAACTGCAGTAATCAAAGAGCTTGCCGAATCCCTTGTCCTTAAGATTTGTCAGAAGCCACTCATCATCGTCTTTCTCGAACTCAAATGTGATCGTTACCTCCTTGGTATCGTCACAGTCACCAATAAGGTCAAGGACTTCATCAATATCGGAATAATCATCCTTAAGGGCCTTCTCATAATCGACCATGGTAAAGACAACATCAACCGACGCGTCTTCCTTATCGACCTCGACTGACTCCTCATCCACCTCATATGAGATGGTGTCTGCTACAGCCTTATTGAATTCGTTCTGTTCGTCAGAATACATCGACTCATCAAAGAGGACCTCCAGTGCTTCTGCAGCATCGCTGTCCTTCTTCTCGTTGGTAAGCTTGACTACCTTGCCTGCATCCTGCTTGAGGAGCGCACTTGCGAAAGTATCTGCCGCTTCCACGATCTCCTTCTTATTAGGGCCGCCGATAAGCATGCACGAAGCACACGATACCGCCATGGCACCGGCAAGTGCAGCTGCGACCAGCCTTCTGATATTTGTTGAACCCATAATCTGTCCCTCCAATGGTTAATTGCATTTGATTATATCATATAAATATAAAGCCCATCCGCAGTCGGACAGGCTTTGCACACGAGTCTTAGGACTCTTCTATATAGCAGTAATCACTCATCAGATAACTTCCGTCAGGGTTATAGACCTCGATATAGTAGGTTCCCTCTTCAAGATAAGCATCACCGGTCCATACTTCATCCGTAGGATATCCGAGATAGATATAGATGTATCCGTCTTCATTGGGAATCCCGCTGTCAGCATTGGTCCTGTTGCCCATGACCGGCACATTCTCGGCAAGTAATACCTGTTCATTCCCGTCTACATAATAAACGCTGTAGGTTATCTCTTTCGCCTGATCCCACGTCAGATCCGATGTGAAGTAGATATCATACTCGATACCGTAAGTATATGAATAAGTGTAATCCCCGTTATCACCCCACCAGTCAACAGCAACTACATATTCGCCGAGTTCACCCTCGGCAACATAATAGGGATTGTATTCAACGCCTTCACTGGAAGCTCCTGTGGGATCAGGATCAACATCGTCATAAGTATCGTCATATTCCTCTACGGTAGTAGTCATCGAAGTGATCTCAACGCCGTTGCACTTAAGGACGATCTCATATTCACCTTCCGGAAGATCAGCATAATCCGGATCAGTATAATCACAGTAGATAAGATTTCCGCTCGAGGTCATTGTTGGAATCTGATCGGCAACATAGAGACTGCCCTCGTAATAAACGTCAAAAGACAGCATGGATTCGTATTCACTAATGTCTTCCAGGAAACATACATCTGAGAAGAGTCCGTAATCACTGGACCAGCAATCAGTATAATCAAGAAGATCTGAGATGGGCGGCGTGAGATTCAGTTCATAAGTATAGTAGAAGAATATCTTCCCGAATCCCTTGTCCTTAAAATTCGTGAGGAGCCACTCGTCATCGTCCTTCTCGAACTCAAAGGTAACGGTAAACTCTTCCATGTCATCACAGTCTTCGATGGCATCCAATACCTCGTCGATATCTGCATAATCTCCGTCCTTAAGGGCTTCCTCATAGTCGACCATCGTGAATAAGACATCAACTGATGCTTCATCCTTATCGACTTCAACGGACTCCTCATCGATCTCATAAGAGATGGTATCCCCTACGGCATCAAAGAATTTGAGTTCGTCTTCAGAATAATTGTCTTCTTCAAAAAGATCCGGAAACGCACCGAGGTCCTTCTCATTCGTGAGCTTAAGGATCTTATCCGGGTTCTTCTTCAGGATCGCGCTTGCAAACGTATCTGCCGCTTCCACTATTTCCTTCTTATCCGGACCGAAAAGCATGCACGAAGCACATGACAAGGCCATGGCACCTGCTAGTCCTGCCGCCACTGCTCTTTTGAATCTGGTGTTTTCCATAATCTGCCTCCCTTGTCAAATTGATTTGAGTATAACATATATACAAGGCCCGCTTGCAATTTGTTGCAGCGGGCCCTGATAAAATAACTATGTGATCTTCCGTATTACTCGACTACACAAGAATCCGTCATAAGAGTTGTTCCGTCGGGATTGAACACTTCGATGTAATATGTTCCGGATGCAAGACCGTCTTCGGTCTGATAAGGCAGATATACATAGTAGTATCCGTCTTCATTTGTACCGTAAGAGATGTTGCTTCCGTAGACAGTCTCGCCTTCAGCAAGGGTATTGCCGTCTCCATCATAGATGTTGAAGGTGATTCCGACTACATCGTCATATGTCAGTTCATCGCTGAAATAGATGTCATACTCGATGCCGTTGTTGAAAGAATAATAACCGTAACCGTCATCCAGGTACCAGTCAACTGCCCGAACAAGATCAGCGAGCTGACCGTCTGCTGTAAAGACATAGCTGTAATCATTTGTTGATACAGTATCGTCGGTCACTGTCGGAGTCGTGCCGGTCTCTTCAACTGTTGTTGACATGGATGTGAGTTCAACACCGTCCAGATAGACAACGATCTCATACTCGCCTGCTTCAAGCTCTGTAGCGTAGTCACACCAGATTGTATTGGTATCAGCGACTACAGCTGCCAGATTAGAATCGATCAGGCTTCCGTTGAAGTAAACATCATAAGTGAGGCTTGATTCATAAGCGGTGATATCATCAATGAAATAAACTTCTGAGATGATACCGGAAGTACCGGGCCAGATATCTGTGTAATCAACTGCCACTGCAGGTGTAAGATTCAGCTCATAGATATAGTAATCAAAGAGCTCTCCGAACTCCTCGTCATCGATATTGGACAGAAGCCACTCATCGTCGTCCTTCTCGAACTCGAGAGTGATCTCTACTTCCTTTATATCCTCGCAGTCATCAAGAGCATCGAGGACTGCATCGATATCTTCGAAGTCACCGTCAAGGGCCTTCTCGTAGTCGACCATTGTGAATGTAACGTCAGCAGATGCCTCATCCTTGTTGATCTCAACGGATTCTTCATCAACCTCGTATGTGATCGTGTCAGATACTGCGTCGACGAACTTCTTCTGGTCATCGGAGAGAGTCTCTTCATCGAAGATCATCTCAAGTGCTTCTGCAACATCGCTGTCCTCATCCTCAGTTGTCAGCTTGATGATCTTGCCTGCATCCTGCTTGAGAAGTGTGCCGGCAAAAGTATCAGCTGCCTCTACGATCTCCTTCTTGTTGGGACCGAAGAGTGCGCAGGAAGCGCAGGAAAATGCCATAGCACCGGCAAGAGCTGCTGCGCCTGCTTTTCTGATAGTTGTAACTTTCATTAACAATCCTCCCCTTGAAAGTAAGAATGTTTTGATTATAGCACAAACTCTGAACAGGGCAATTAAACAGCGCCCCTCCGTAAGGAAGGGCGCCGATCATAGATCTTAACTGTCAGTTACAGATTACTTAACTTCGCAGTAACCGGAACCGATGAATGCTGCATCAGATGTATCACCATCGAAGAGCTGGATGTAATATCCGCCTGCAGGAATCTCATAACCGGGATCCCAGATGCAGTATACGCTGTAAGAATTCATCTGAGGCTGGATGTAAGACTCGATCGTGTTGCCGTCAGCATCGAATACGTCGAATGTAAAGTTCTCATTTGATACATCAACGTTGAAGTAGAGATCGAACTCAATCTCTGTTACGCCGACATCATAAGTGTCATCATCGTTGGCGAGCCACCAGTCTGTTGAAGATACCTGAGATGCGTAGTCACCTGTGAACGGAGCTGCAGTCTCAGTTACCCAATCGTTGTCAACATCAGTTGTCTCGGAAGCGATCAGTGTATCACCATACATAAGGTCAATGGTGTAAGAACCGGATTCGAGGTAGTCATAGTTTGCATCATAGTATTCGCAGTAAACATCACTTGTATATACTGTAGCTACGTTGCCGGAAGAGATCAGAGTACCATCGAAGTAAACGTCGAATGTAAGCTCGCCGTCATACTCGCTGATGTCTTCGCTGAAGTATACATCCATATCTACATAGTAAGAACCGCCGTAGATGTATGTATCAGAAATGCAGGAAGCGAGATCGGGCTTGAGTGAGAGCTCATATGTGTAGAAATCAAAGATCTTGCCGAACTTCTTATCCTTCAGGTTGGAAAGGAGCCACTCATCGTCGTCCTTCTCGAACTCGAAAGTAACTTCAACTTCCTTTGTATCTTCGCAGTCTTCGAGCAGATCGAGGACTTCATCGATATCAGAATAATCATCCTTGAGAGCCTTCTCGTAGTCGACCATTGTGAATGTAACATCAACAGATGCTTCTTCCTTGTCAACTTCTACGGACTCTTCATCGACTTCGTATGTGATGGTATCAGCAACTGCGTCGATGAACTTGTTCTGTTCTTCTGTGTACATTGACTCATCGAAGAGAAGCTCAAGAGCTGCTGCAGCATCGCTGTTCTTCTTCTCGTTTGTCAGCTTGACGACCTTGCCTGCATCACACTTAAGAAGTGTGCCTGCAAAATTATCAGCTGCTTCTACGATCTCCTTCTTGTTGGGGCCGAAAAGCATGCAGGAAGCGCAAGAAAGTGTCATAGCGCCTGCAAGAGCCACTGCGCCTGCTTTTCTAAGTGTTAATCCTTTCATTTATAATCCTCCCTTAATAAAGTAAGAATGCTTTGATTATAACACATATTCGGAAACAGACAAACGAACGCTCTCCAAATATGGAGGGCGTCCTGTCATGTTCTTTTGTTGCTTATGACGGATAATTTACTTAACTTCGCAATAACCGGAAGCTACCATATTGGCACCGGTATCAGGGCTGTCATAGAGCTGGATGTTATAGATTCCGGCAGGAAGAGCCTCGTCGGTCTCATAGATGCAGTAGACACTTGTGGAATATATCTGAGGCTCAAGATACATCTCTATAGGATTTCCGTATTCATCATAAACATCGAATGTGAAGTCATAGCTGCTTACAGTCGTGTTGAAGTAAACATCGAACTCGATTTGAGTTACGCCTTCGTCATAGGTGTCATCGTCATTATCGAGCCACCAGTCAGTCGAGCTGACTGCAGACTGCAGATCACCGGAGTATGCTTCAGTCTCTATCGATGAGTTGTCAACAGTCGTTACCGCAGATGTGACCTCCTCGCCGTCGCACTTGATCGTAATGGTGTACTCGCCCGATGCAAGATAGTTATAATCAGGATCATAATAATCACACCAGATATAATAGCTGTATACATATGCCGGCATATCAGATGCGATCAGCTGTCCGTCATAGTAGGTATCGAACGTTATGCTGCCGTCATACTCGCTGACGTCCTCAGAGAAATACACATAGAGATCAACATAGTAATAACCGCCGTATATCTCGGTGGAATCGATTATCGAGAGGAGATCAGGCTTGAGTGAGAGCTCATATGTATAGAAATCAAAGATCTTGCCGAACTTCTTATCCTTCAGGTTGGAAAGGAGCCACTCGTCGTCGTCCTTCTCGAACTCGAAAGTAACTTCAACTTCCTTTGTATCTTCACAGTCTTCGAGCAGATCGAGGACTTCATCGATATCAGAATAGTCATCCTTGAGAGCCTTCTCGTAGTCGACCATTGTGAACGTAACATCAACAGATGCCTCTTCCTTGTCGACTTCTACGGACTCTTCATCAACTTCGTATGTGATGGTATCAGCAACTGCGTCGATGAACTTGTTCTGTTCTTCTGTGTACATTGAATCATCGAAGAGAAGCTCAAGGGCTGCTGCAGCATCACTGTTCTTTTTCTCGTTTGTCAGCTTGACGATCTTGCCTGCGTCCTGCTTGAGGAACGTGCCTGCAAAAGTATCGGCTGCTTCTACAATCTCCTTCTTGTTGGGTCCGAAGAGCATACAGGAAGCACATGACAGCATCATCGCGCCGGCTAGGGCAGCTGCGCCTGCTTTTCTGATCGTTGTTCCTTTCATATAAGATCCTCCTTGAAAGATATGCTAAAAATATAACATAAATCTACTATATGCTGACATTGCCAATTAAGGGCAATATCCAACAAAAATAGAGGTTAGCCGTTAAGCAACAAGTCAATTATTGAAAGTAACGATGGTGACACCGCTGTCGCCTTCACCCTGGATACCGTCGCGATAGGATCTTACATTGTCATCCTTGTCCAGGACATCCCTGACGCAGCTCCTGAGAGCTCCCGTCCCCTTGCCGTGGACTACCCTGGCATTCTTTATTCCGGACATTCGGCAATCCTCAAGATACCGTGACAGTGCAGACTCGGCTTCTGCGGTAGTCATACCTATAAGCATGAGTTCAGACCTTATATCCGTAACTGCCTTGAGTCTTGTCTTTGCCATAGTGGAAGGCTTGCGGCCGGAAGGACCCGCCGAGCCCTTCTTCCTGTCAGATTCATTGCGCTGCTCCTGAGTAGGCATCCTGAGCTGGCTTACCTTGACATTGATCTTCATGGCGCCTGCGGCTATCCTGACCGAACCGCTCTTTGAAGGTTCAGCCATGGCAACTCCTGTCACATCGAACTCGGGGATATAGTAGGTCTCACCCGGTACGACCTGCTTTACGGGCTCTCCGCTGAGGGCTACACGGTTCTCGAGTTCTTCGTCATCACCGTCGTCTTCGAGATCCTTTATGCCGGCACGGAGCTTGCGCCTGATCTTGTTAAGTTCCGCCTCAGTCTCCTCGCGGTCCATTCGCTTTGACTTCTTACGGAATTCCTTGAGCATCGCATCGACTTCTTCCTCACGCTCTTCAAGATACTCCTTCTGCTCCTGTCTGGCTTCATTGAGGATCTTGTTGCGGGAGGACTTGATCTTAGCCTGCTCCTGCTCGAGCTCCTTCTTCATGCTGTCGAGTTCGATCCTGAGTCTCTCGTTCTGTTCAAGGATCTCAGCTGCCTTGCGCGAATCGTTCTCGGCTCGCGTAAGAAGCTCTTCGTAGGATATCTCGTCGGAAGACAGGTGCGACCTTGCATCTTCCAGGATCGCTGCGGGTATTCCGAGTTTACGCGATATGACGAAAGCATTGGACGATCCGGGACGCCCGATTATAAGGCGGTATGTCGGAGCAAGTGTCTCCGTGTCAAATTCGCAGGAAGCGTTCATTACGTCTTCCGTGCCGGTAGCATAGCTCTTGAGTTCCTTGTAGTGGGTCGTAGCCATCGTTACGCAGCCCTTATTCCTGAGCGCTTCTATTATCGCGATCGCGAGAGCGGCACCTTCCGCAGGGTCCGTTCCGGATCCAAGCTCATCGAGGAGCACCAGGGACTTGCCGCGTATGTTCTTAAGGATAAAGACTATATTCGAGATGTGCGCGGAGAAAGTGGACAGGCTCTGCTCGATGCTCTGTTCATCGCCGATATCTGCGAGCACCCTGTCGAAAACGCACACGCTGCTGCCGTCCCCTGCAGGAATTGCCATACCGGCCATCGTCATCATGGTAAGCAGGCCGCATGTCTTGAGCGATACCGTCTTACCGCCGGTGTTGGGGCCGGTTATGATGAGCGTGCTGTAATCCCTGCCGACCTCTATGTCGATCGGGACGACCACTTCCGGCGCGATGAGCGGATGGCGTGCCTTGCGCAGTATCACCTGTCCGTCATCGTTCAAGACCGGACATGTGCAGTTCATCTCCCTGCCGTATTCGGCTTTCGCGAAAGCAAAGTCCAGCGCTGCCGCTATCTGCGCGTTGTTCCTGATCTTATCCTCCGATGCCAGCACCTCAGCGGTAAAAGCACCGAGTATCCTCTCAATCTCCGCTTCTTCCATTGCCTGAAGCTCGGATATCCTGTTGTTCGCATCAACGACGCTCATGGGTTCGAGGAACAGAGTCTGACCCGTGGCGGAAGCGCCGTGAACTAGTCCTTCCACCCTGCCCTTGAAGTCTGCTTTGACAGGGATGCAGTATCTGCCCTCTCTCAGTGTGATGATGGCTTCCTGCAGCATGTCGCCGTTATTTGCGATAACGCGCTCGAGTAAAGTCCTGATGCCTGCGGCAACGCTCTTTTTCTCGCGTCTGATATCTGCCAGCGCCCTGCTGGCCTTGTCCGAGACCTCGTTGTCGCCGAGGATGGCTTCTTCGATGGCGCTCTGCAGCTTATCGTCAGTCTCGAGGGCATCAATGGCCTGAGTGATCAGTGGCTCAGTCTCATCCACGAACGGAGAGCCTGCCTGTCTGGCACGCGCCAGGGCATTTTTTATCTCCTTTGAACTTCTGAAGAACGAAGCACAGTCAAGGAGCTGGATGCAGGACAGTGTTCCGCCGGAAGAAGCATAGGCGAGAGCCTCGTCCATGTATCTGATGCCGCCGAGCGGGATAACGCCGAACCTTCCGATATGCTCCATGGCCTGGGAAGTCCAGTCAAGGCCTGCCCTTACATAGTTCTTCTCCGTGCAGGGCAGCATGTCCTCACAGAGCTTCCTGCCGTAGGAAGTTCTGGCCTTGGATATGATCTTCTCTCTAATCTTTACGAACTCGAGCGTCTCAAGCACCCTTCCGTGGATCTTGAGCTTCTCGAGCTGTTCGTCAAATGTCGTATATTCGTACATAGTAATCCTGCCGGGATATCATGTTCCGGTTAAGACAGTCAGTAACTGTAAGTGATCAGCGAAGTCTGGAAGCGTTCTTGATGAGATCTTCCGTGATCGTCTTAGTCATCGCGAGACCTTCTTCGATATCGACATCTCCAATCTCGCCGTGCTGTCTGACTATAAGCCTGTTATATCTCTTCTCCTTGAGGCAGTCGATGGCTCTGATGCCCATGAGGCTTGCCATGGTCCTGTCTCTTAATGTAGGCGAACCGCCTCTCTGAAGGTGGCCGAGTATTGTCGGGCGGGCTTCGATGCCTGTTGCCTCCTCGATCTGCTTTGCAATGTCATCAGCATGGCAGACGCCCTCGGCAACGATAACGATATAGTGCTTCTTGCCTTCATTCCTTCCGTCGAGGATGACTCTTAAGACATCTCTGTTGAAGTCGTAAGGAACTTCGGGGATAAGGATGCTCTCGGCACCTGTGGCGATACCGACATTGAGTGCGATCCAGCCTGCGTTCCTGCCCATTACCTCGATAACGCTGCAGCGCTCGTGTGAAGAAGCCGTATCTCTGAGCTTGTCGATGCACTGCATTGCAGTATTCATTGCCGTGTCATAGCCGATGGTATATTCGGTTGAAGCGACATCGTTATCGATGGTTCCGGGTATGCCGATAACGGGCATTCCGAGTCTTGCCAGCGCCCTGGCACCCTTATAAGAACCGTCGCCTCCGATGACTACCAGAGCATCGAGTTCGTAAGCTTCCATCATCCTCGCGCCCTTGAGAACGCCCTGATCAGTCATGAATGACTTGGATCTTGCGGTCATGAGGAATGTACCGCCGCGCTGCAGGGTCTCGGATACGGACCTGCCGTCAAGCTGCTTGATCTCACCCTTCCACAGACCGTGGAAGCCTCTGGTCACGCCGTACATCTCAAAGCCTGCATTGATGCCGGCTCTTACTACGGCTCTTATGGCCGCATTCATTCCGGGTGCATCACCGCCGCTGGTAAGGACACCGACTCTCTTGATCGGCTCTACGGAATTCTTGTCGATGCCGTCGTAATTGACAGCCTTAAGCGTATTTATCTCAGGGAGATTGCTCTCGTTGTATTTAAGCCATGTCATAAGTAGTCCTCCGAATCACTTTTTAACATAAAGGATTATACACCAACAATAAACGCGCGAATAATAAAATCAATCGAGTTCTATCTTGTCCAGTACCGTAGAGATATTCTCGTGGAATACCAGGGTTGCATCCCTGTCCTTGGATGTCCTGTCGCGGTTGATGATGATCAGGTATTTGCCCGGGAAGTTATATGCAAGCGACGCCGCAGGCTGAACAACGAGCGAAGTTCCTCCGATTATGAGACAGTCAGCGTTATATACGAGCCTTGTGGACTCTATCCAGGCAGTCTGAGGCAAGCCTTCTCCGTAAAGCGTTACATCGGGCCTTACCATGCCGCCGCACTTCGGGCAGAGCGGGATCGGACCTTCAGACTTGAATATAAAGTCCGCCGGATACTTCTCATGGCACTTCTTGCAGTAATTACGGAGCGTCGAACCGTGGACTTCCTGCACGTTCCTGCTCCCTGCCCTCTGGTGGAGTCCGTCGATGTTCTGCGTGATTATGCCGTC
The DNA here is from genome assembly GCA_902782125.1 of Oscillospiraceae bacterium. Lineage (GTDB taxonomy): Bacteria > Bacillota > Clostridia > Saccharofermentanales > Saccharofermentanaceae > Saccharofermentans. Next base: position 140,544 of record CACZMA010000001.1, read on the forward strand.
CAGCTTCCCGGCCTTCTCCATCTCGGCAAGCTTATAATGCGCCCTGTTGGGCTCAATGCCGTGGGTATCGAGCTTCTGCCTGTAGAATTCATAGAAGACTTCCGGGCGGTCTTCGAGACAGTCTATGCTCAGAAGATACTCGGGCGAATATCTGTCGAACTTGATGTCGTGCTGGTTATACAGTCCGTCCTTCGACCTGAAGTCAGGGATCCCGCTCTCTGTGGAAACGCCCGCGCCTCCGAAGAAAACGATATGCTCACATTCTCTAACGATCTCATTCAGCTTTACGTAATCATCTGAAGCCATATCAGCGCCTCCTTATCAGAGCATCAGAGGAATCTTACATTATCTTCTCCCACGATATCACAGAGCTTGCGTATCACGCTCTCATCGGGATCGATAGCGCAGACATTATCAAGCATGGTAACGCTTCCGTCCGATGCAAATTCTACCTCTACCGTCATATTACCATGAAAATAAGCCAGGAAATTAAGCAGGCGGTTGAATCCTGCGGAATCAGGCGAGCCTTCGAACACTATCCTGAGCACATTCCTCTTGCCTTCGTCTGAAGCATGTGCCTCATCGGTAACGATCTCTTCAGGCATATCGGACAATACCTCTACAGGTTCAGAAGACGGCTGTATCTGTTCGCTCCTGATCTTCTTCCTGCCGGATTCCTTGACCGCAGTCAGATATGCCCTGTCACTCATTATGCTGTTTATCTGGGCTTCATCGTTGGTGAGCGGATAGCAGGCGTCAACAAACATCGATATTCCGTTGCCTTCCCTCACCTGTCTTCTTCCGATGAACAGATAAGGCTTGTTCTTCTCCGTGACGCGGTTGAACTCGTCAAAGCTCTTGCCGTAGAGCATTACCTCGAACGAGCCGGTAAGATCTTCGCATACTATGGTCGCCATCATTGTCTTGCGCTTGGTGTATCCGGTCTTCTTGGATGTGATGAGACCGGCCATCGCGACTTCGCGGTTATCGTCCATCGACTCCATGCCGGCAAGCTCCGCCACATCAAAGGCCTCTGCCATATCGAAAGTGACCAGCCTCGAGATCGTTTCCTTATACGCAGCCAGAGGATTGCCGGACAGGTAGATACCAACCATCTCCTTCTCATATCCCAGCTTCACGTCATCCGGATACTCCGGTATGTCCGGCACGAAAACAGAAGCCCCGGCAGTATCTGCTCCGCTGAGATCGAACAGCGACAGCTGGCCTTCTATGTTGTTGCCCGCAGAAGACGTGAGCTTATCAAGCTCCGTCTGAACGCAGGCTACCATCTGTGCCCTGTTAAGCCCCGAGAAATCCAGGGCGGATGCAAGGATCAGGGCTTCAGCGACATTGCGCTTTATACCTATCTTCGCAGCCCTGGTGATGAAGTCTTCAAAAGACTTGTATCTGCCGTTGGCATCTCTGTCGGAAACGATATCGAGTACCGCCCTCTCACCGACGTTCTTGATAACGCTCAGTCCTATCCTTATCGTACGGTCGCCTTCAGTCGTGAACTTCTCACGGCTCATGTTGATGTCGGGCGGCAGGACCTTCAGGCCCATCTGAGAGCAGCAGCTTATGTAATAGGAAGCTTTGCCCAGGTCGAACCTGAACGAGTTCAGCATGGCAGCCATGAATTCTGTCGGATAGTAATACTTAAGGTAAGCCGTCCAGTATCCTACCAGTGCATAGCATGCAGCATGAGACTTGTTGAAGGCATAGCCCGCGAACCCTGCTACATCATCGAAGATCTTCGCTGCGGTAGCCTCGGGTACTCCGCGCTTGATCGCGCCGTCGATCTGTCTTCCCTTATCGTCAGTTCCGCCGTACATAAACAGGCTGCGGTATGTCTCCATCAGAGACTTTTTCTTCTTGCTCATGGCGCGTCTGATGTTATCCGACTGTCCCATGGAGAAGCCTGCAAGATCTCTTACTATCTGCATTACCTGCTCCTGATAGATCGCACAGCCGTAAGTTACGCTTAAGATGGGCTCGAGCAGCGGGTGGTCATAAGTGATGTGCGAGGGATTATGCCTGCAGTCAACATACTTCGGTATCTGGTCCATCGGTCCCGGACGATACAGTGATATGCCCGCGATGATATCCTCGAAGCCTTCAGGCTCCAACTGTTTCATGAAGCTGGTCATGCCGCGGCTCTCAAGCTGGAATACGCCGACGGTATCTCCTGCCGAGATCATCTTATAGACATTGGCATCATCCAGGGGGATCCTGCTCAGGTCGATATACACACCGTGGTTCTTCTTAACGAGTTCCCTGCAATCCTGGATAACGGTGAGCGTTCTAAGGCCCAGGAAGTCGAACTTGAGAAGTCCGATGCTCTCGACGTCGGTCTTTGCAAACTGAACGACCGTGGTATCGTCATTGACCGAGAGCGGAGCGATGTCAGTGATATCCGATCCCGCGATTATCATTCCCGCGGCATGCGTACCGGCATTCCTCGGGAGGCCTTCTATCCTCATAGCCATATCGATGACCTTATGCGCTTCGGGGTCAGTGTCATAGCATTCCCTGAACTCCGTACTGACTTCGAGCGCCTCAGCCAATGTCATTCCCACGGCAAACGGGATCATCTTGGTTATCTTATTGCTCTTGGCGATCGGCACATTAAGTACTCTCGCGACATCCTTCACCGCCTGTCTTGCGGCAAGGGTTCCGAAAGTAATCACGTGCGCCACCCTGCTCTTACCGTATTTGGCGGTAACGTAATCTATTGCTATCTGCCTTCGTTCATCGTTGAAGTCGACGTCGAAGTCCGGCATCGATACACGCTCTACATTAAGGAATCTCTCGAAGACAAGACCGTACCTGATGGGATCGATATCCGTAATACCTATCGCATACGCCACGAGCGAACCTGCGCCTGAGCCTCTTCCTGGACCTACCGTGACATCGTGGGTCTTTGAATAATTGATGAAGTCCCAAACGATCAGATAGTAATCCGTGTACCCCATCTTGTTGATGACGGACAGCTCGTATTCGGCACGCTTCATGTAGTCTTCCTTATCGGTAGAAGGCGGCAGCACTTCAAATCTCTTCTCAAGTCCCTTATAGGTAAGGTCAGTCAGATATTCTTCGTGGCTCGCGTAACCTTCCGGCACTTCATAGACGGGAAGATGAATGGTATTGAAATCATATTCCGTATGGCACATCTCAGCGATCTTCATCGTGTTGTCGATGGCTTCGGGGATCTCGGAGAAGAACTGGCGCATCTCAGTCTCGGACTTAACATAGAAGTCATTCGTAACCATGCGCATGCGGTTCTCATCATCGATCCTGGCGCCCGTGGAGATGCACATCAGTATGTCCTGCGCCTCGGCGTCGGACTTCTTCAGATAGTGACAGTCGTTGGTGGCAACAAGCGGTATGCCAGTCTCCTTGGATATCTTGATAAGTGCTGAATTGACCCTGGCCTGCTGAGGAGTCGTATTGGCCTGTATCTCAAGGTAATAATTGCCTCTTCCGAAGAGCTCGTCATAAGCTATTGCCGTCTTCTTTGCCCCTTCAAGATTACCGTCCAGGACCATGCAGGCTACCTTGCCCGATACGCATCCAGACAGGCAGATCAGTCCTTCGTGCCACTTGGCAAGAAGCTCTTCGTCGATCCTCGGCCTCCTGTAGAAGCCTTCCGTAAATCCCGCAGATACCAGGCGGTTCAGGTTAGCCAGTCCGTTGTTGTCCTTGGCAAGGAGTATAAGGTGGTTATATGCCCTCTCTCCCTTGTTGGCATCAGAAGTCTTATCAAATCTCGAACCGGGCGCAACATATACCTCGCATCCGATGATCGGATGGATTCCTGCAGCAGTCATCTCCCTGTAGAAAGTGACCGCCCCGTACATGACTCCGTGATCCGTGATCGCACACGCAGTCATCCCCATCTCCTTGAGTCTGGACGCCAGTTCCTTTATCTTCGTGGCTCCGTCCAGGAGACTGTATTCCGTATGCAGATGCAGATGACAAAATCCGGTCATTGCTTCATCCCCTTAAGCTCGATGATGATATCCCTGAGCTCTGCCGCCTTCTCGAATTCGAGGCTCTTTGCTGCCTTCTCCATCTCGCGCGTCAGCTTCTCTATCATCTTATCCTTATCTTCCCTGGTGCCGCCGGTTACGCCGTCGTTGATCAGGCTCTCCGGATCGATGCCGCCAGCCTTCTTCGCCGAAGCAGAAGACTTGGAGCCCCTGCCTGCTTTGCCGCCGGTCTGGCCCGCGCTCTCGGCAACTATCTCGAAGACATCCCTGATCTCCTTCTTGACCGTCTTCGGAACGATACCGTGTTCTTCATTGAACTTCTGCTGTATCTCACGTCTGCGGTTGGTCTCTCCGACCGCATTCATCATCGAATCAGTTACCTCATCGGCATACAGGATGACCCGGCCCCTCTCGTTACGCGCGCATCTTCCTATGATCTGGATGAGCGAACGCTCGGACCTCAAGAATCCTTCCTTATCCGCATCGAGTATCATCAGCAGCGATACTTCCGGAAGATCGATACCCTCTCTTAAGAGGTTGATGCCGACTATGACATCGATCTCATCCGCCCTGAGCTTATTGAGGATCTGCATTCGTTCGACTGCCTTGATATCGGAGTGCAGATATGTGACCCTGACTCCTTCCTTCGTAAGGAAATCAGTAAGGTCTTCGGCCATACGCTTGGTCAGTGTCATTATGAGGCTCTTATCGCCTCTCTTCTTCTGTTCCTGAAGTTCTGCCAGGATATCTTCGATCTGGCCTTCGACGGGTCTTACGAATATCTCAGGCTCGAGAAGTCCTGTCGGTCTTATCATCTGTTCTACAGTCTGAACACTCTTGTCCGACTCATATTCTGCCGGTGTAGCGCTGACGAAGACGGTCTGTCCCATGCGCTGCTCGAATTCATCGAACTTGAGGGGGCGGTTATCAAATGCCGAAGGAAGACGGAATCCGTAATCTACAAGCATCTCCTTACGCGAATGGTCGCCGTTGAACATCGCCCTTACCTGCGGGATGGTCTGGTGAGACTCGTCTATGAAGAGCAGATAATCTTCCGGGAAGAAGTCCATCAGAGTGCACGGGGGCTCCCCTGCCTGTCTGCCGGAGATATGCCTCGAGTAGTTCTCGATGCCCTTGCAAAAGCCGGTCTCCCTCATCATGTCTATGTCATAGCGCGTGCGCTGCTCGAGTCTGTATGCAGCCACCGGCTTGCCTTCGTCTCTTAACACCTTCAGCCGCTCGTCGAGTTCTTCCTCGATGCTGTCCAGCGCTCGGTTAAGCTTCGCCCTGCCGGTCGCATAGTGTGAAGCCGGGAATATCTCTGTATATGTCTTGGTATATAAGACCCTTCCCGTGATGGCATCGACAAAGCTGATCTTATCTATCTCATCGCCGAAGAAAGACACTCTGGTGAGCGTGCTCTCCGAATCAGGCGTCCAGATGTCTATTATGTCGCCCTTGCACCTGAAGCAGCCTCTCTTAAGCTCGAACTCATTCCTGTCATACTGCATGTTAATGAGCTGTGTCATGACGGAATCCCTGGGGATCTCCAGTCCGACCTTAAGTGCGAGCATCAGGGACATATAGTCGCTCTTCTCGCCGATGCCGTAGATGCAGGATACTGAAGCGACGACGATCGTATCCCTTCTCGACAGGAGCGACTTCGTGGCCTCATGCCTCATTCGGTCGATCTCGTCGTTGACGGAAGAATCCTTCTCGATATAAGTATCTGTGGCAGCTATGTACGCTTCAGGCTGATAGTAATCATAGTAAGAGATAAAGTATTCGACGGCGTTTTCCGGGAAAAGCTCCTTGAATTCTGCATAGAGCTGACCTGCGAGGGTCTTGTTGTGGGCAAGGATGAGTGCGGGACGCTGCAGCCTCTCGATGATATTGGCCATGGTGAATGTCTTGCCCGAACCGGTAACGCCCAGGAGCGTCTGTGCGGGCATGCCGCTCTCTATACCTTTGACTATGCTGTCTATCGCCTGGGGCTGGTCACCCGAAGGCTTAAAATCTGATACCAACTTAAACATAACGAGACCGCCGATAACCTTTTAGACGATTATAGAACATTTGTTTGCTTATTTCAATGCTAAGAGAGTATGTTGATGCGAACTTCTTCCAGATATCTTGCCACCGTCTCGGGCGAAGGTGACTGCGTGCCGTCTGTTACCGCGGCAGCAGTACCGCAGGCCATTGCATAGCGGAACGCTTCAGAAGGATCGAGCCCTGCGTAAACGCAGGAAGCGAAGCCTGCTGTGACCGCATCTCCGCAGCCTGTCGTACATACCGGATTGACCTTGACGCCTGCGCATGTCATCAGCCTTCCGTCAGCATCGCGGTAGACAGCGCCGTAACTTCCGAGCGAGATGATGACCGAGTGTATCCCCTTGGCGATATAGGTGTCTGCCACGGCTATGGCTTCTTCTATGCTCTCGCCTATGCCTGCCTCCGATGCGTTCGGTTTCGCGAAATATGGTCCTGCATCAAGACCTTTGGCAAGGCATGCGCCGGATGTATCGAGGAGCGTCTTGCAGCCTCTTGCCTTGAGAGCCGTTATGAGCTCGGCATAGATGTCTTCCGGTGCTCCGGGCGGAACGCTTCCGGATATGACGCAGATATCGCCTTCTTCGATACGCTCAAAGAGTTCTTCCGTCATCGCTTCATACGCATCGGCGGAGAAAGACGGACCGGCCTCGTTGAACTCCGTGGTCACGCCTTCGCTGTTGGTTATCTTGAAATTGCTCCTGGTGTTCTCTTTGACCTCACCGATTATCGTCGGGATGCCTTCCTTATCCAGCATCGATACGATCGAAAGTCCGGTGCTGCCTCCGATTATCACGCATGAGCATACCGGCCTGCCGAGGACCTTAAGGACCTGGGCAACATTGATACCCTTGCCGCCCGGATCATCCCTGACGGGCACAACGCGGTTAACGGCACCCGCTTGAACGGTCTCAGCGCTGAAGCTCCTGTCGAGAGCCGGATTGAGGGTAACTGTATAGATCATGATTATTTGAAGAATATATATACAACGATCGCCACAACAAGTCCGAGGGCACAGCCGCAGACAACCTGCAGAGGCGTGTGGCCCAGGAGCTCCTTGAGCTTCTTGTCATTCGGGAGGTCCGTTCCGGTGAGCTCTTCGAATGTCTCTGCCATTATGTTGAGCAGATGAGCCTGCTTACCGGATTCAAGCCTGACGTTCATGGCATCGTGCATTACGATTATCGCCAGTATCGCAGAGACAGCGAAGACGGCAGAATCAAAGCCGGCGTAAAGACCTGTGGATAACATTACGGCAGAGACCGTGGCAGAGTGGCCGCTCGGCATGCCTCCGTCACCGAATAATCTCTCCCAGCTGAACTTACCTGTAATGACAACGTTGCTGATAGCTTTGAGGATCTGTGCGATGAGCCATGCAGAGACTCCGCACCACAGTATCCTGTTCTGAATTACCTGCAGTAAAAACTCCATATATAGCCTTCCCATTTGTTTTCAAATATATTTTACAGAAAAAACAACAAAAATAAAGGAACTGCAGAAAATTCTGCAGTTCCGCAAACTCAAATTCAAACTCAAATGATCCGATAGGTATCCCGTAGGTATCTCCTGACCTTATAATGCTACTTGAATGAGGCGTGAGTATGTTTTTTGATTAACAAATTGTAAACATCTCGAAAAATCAAAGTTGTTTGTTTTTTCTTTGTGCTGATATGTTGATTTTTTCTGAGATTATCGTTAAAATACCGTCGTTGCTGTAATTTCAGCATAAATCATAACCCATATGGGAGGAAATAACATGAATAAGACAGAGTTAGTAGAAGCTATGGCTGCGAAGGCTGGTACTTCCAAGAAGGACACAGAGGCAGTTCTCAACGCATTCATCGAGACAGTTTCCGATGAGCTCCAGGCTAAGGGCAAGGTTCAGCTCGTAGGCTTCGGCACATTCGAGACATCTGAGAGAGCTGCAAGAACAGGCCGCAACCCTCAGACAGGCGCTACAACAAAGATCGCTGCTTGCACAGCTCCTAAGTTCAAGGCTGGTAAGGCTCTTAAGGATAAGGTCAACACAAAGGCTAAGAAGAGCAAGAAGTAATTCTGCTTTAAGTCTTGAGACTTGATTTGCAATAAAAATGACGGCTGTAAGACCCGGGTCTTGCAGCCTCTTTTTTATCCGAACGGCTTCCGGGCCCTGACCGGGAGCCTTATTTTCTAATCAGACTATCGGTCGAATGTTCCCCTCAGGCCTTGCAAACAAAGGACTCTACCACCGGTCGGTTGTCTGTACCGATCCTTAATGGTAGGTTTATGATAGCTGTTACGGCTGGCAGCCCGTATAATTAATTAAAGTATCTTAAGGAAAGGTCGTTAGCACATGAATTCATTCTCAGAGAAACTGATCGGTAATGTCGACAAGGTCATCGTCGGCAAGGACAAACAGATAGAACAGCTCCTCGTAGCGCTTCTCGTGGGCGGTCATGTCCTGCTCGAAGATGTTCCCGGCACCGGTAAGACAAAAACGGCCAAGGCCCTTGCACAGTCACTCGACCTCGACTTCAAGCGCGTTCAGTTCACGATAGACCTTCTTCCTTCAGATCTGACCGGCATCAACTTCTTTGACAGACAGTCGAATTCTTTCGTTTTCCGTAAAGGTCCCGTCTTCACCAACATCCTTCTCGCAGATGAGATCAACCGTGCAACCGCAAGGACGCAGTCCAGCCTCCTCGAGTGCATGGAAGAGAAGCAGGTAACGGTTGACGGCGAGACGAGGAAGCTCGATCTGCCGTATCTGGTAATAGCTACCCAGAATCCGATCGAATCACAGGGCACATTCCCTCTTCCTGAAGCACAGCTCGACCGTTTCCTAATGATGATCAAGATGGATTATCCGTCACATGATGAGAGCATCGATATCCTTAAGAGATTTGCCACGGAAGATCCTCTCGATACGCTCACTCCCGTTACGACCAGAGAAGAACTTATATCGATGCAGGATAAGGCCAGACACATTACCGTATCAGATCTTCTCTACGATTATGCTGCCAGCATCGTGGAAGCTACCAGAGAAGCTGATGATATCGTGGTCGGTGCCAGCCCGAGAGCACTCCTGGCTTTTGTGGCGGCTGCCAAGGCCCTTGCTTTCGTGAGAGGGCGTGAGCATTGCATACCTGATGATTTCAAGGAACTGGCAGTACCCGTGCTTGCCCACCGTCTGACGGTGGATACGCAGTACACCTTATCGAAGAATACCAAGTTCATATCCAAGCGCGACCTGGCAGAGAGTGTTGTAGACAGGATCCTTGACGAGGTCGTCTGCCCTACAGAAGATTTTGACTGATAATCAAGACTTATGAATGCGCTGCTCATAGTTATCGGAGTAATCGTAATGATCTTCATCCTGGAGGTCGTTTACTACAGGCATCATGCTCTTGATGGCCTGAGTCTCAAAGTCGACTTCTCGAAGAGTGTCGCCAACTACGGTGAGGACATCGAACTCATAGAAGTGGCCGAGAACAGGAAAGCCATGCCTCTCCCCTTCATCATCCTCAAGTTCGAGGCTCCGAGGGAGATCAGGTTCTATGACTCTTCGATCGTCACATCATCTGATTATCATTACCGTGAAGACATGCTCACGATGAAGGCTTATTCAAAGCATACCCGCCGGATCAAGGTCAAGTGCAGGAAGCGCGGTTACTTTGTCTTCCCGAGAGTCGGCATCACTACGGCAGACCTCTTCTTATTAGATCATTACACCAAAGAGTTCGAGAATGATTCGGAACTCGTGGTCCTCCCTGAAGTCATCCCTGCAGACATCATAGAGATGCTCATGTCGGTAACCATGAGCGACATGCAGTGCCGCAGGTCGGTAATTACGGATCCTTTTGCTTTGGCAGGAATCCGTGAATACGGTCCCGGCGATCCGATGAAGAGCATCAACTGGAAGGCAAGCGCGAAGACAGGCGAACTCATGGTCAATCAGAACGCTTCCACCTGCACGAAAAAGGTACATATCTTTGTAAACCTCGAAGAGTATGATCCCAAGGCCTCCACGTCACTTCTGGAGAAGTCGATCAGTCTTGCATATTCGTATCTGATCGAGCTTGCCTGCATGGGGATCCCGACGTCGATCTATACAAACGGCATCGACATCCTTACCGGTCAGCCGGAGATGTCAACGATCGATCCCGGCATCGGCACTCTTAACGCGCGTGCGATGATGCTCGCCAAGATCGACCTGACGAAGAAAGTGCAGCCGTTCGAAGAGATGGTCCGGACGAACCTGCCTCTGATCGACATGAATGACTTTATCCTGTTCATATCACCGCAGCATACCGAGACGTTCCAGCTGACGCTTGTGGACATCCAGAGAAGGTGTCCTTCCCTTCACTGGCTTATGCCGTGTTATAACACGACGCCTTCAGTGCACGTCTTGCCTTCACTGGCAGGATCATATACGAGATGGGGTGGCGGTAATGAGAGATAATTATCTTCAGCATCGCGAGACTCCGCTCGCAGAGGCGCTCTTATCCCTAATAATCGCGCTTACCATTATGTCGTGGCTCCTGATAATAAGGGCGACTGACGAATTTGTTGCGACAAGTCCGGTAGCACAGTATTTTCTCCTTGTCCTGGTACTCATACACTTTGCGATAAGAAGGAAGATCCTTAATCTTCTTCCGTGCTTCGTGACAACTGTCGTTGCATCGGCAGTATTCTACTTCCTGATGGTCTTGATACCTGTTACCGGATACGGATGCTGCGGGGCAAACAAGTTCTATCTCGGAGCAAATGTATTCGCTTTTACGGTCTTCTCCGTGCAGTACCGACTGAGGCCTCTGCTCAAAGCCGGTGATACGAATCTGCTGTTGTTCGCAGTGCTCAGCCTGCCGCCGTTCGGCATACTGTACTTCTTTACGATGCGCCATGACATCTTCAATCTGTTCATCAGCAATTCGGTCGCTTCGGCAGTTATGTATCTGTTCCTGCGCCAGTTCGCGATCTTCGAGTCAAGGTATTACCATTCGATCTCAAAATCATCCGTACCCCTCAAACAGCTGAAGAAACAGAACTACATGACCGGCATATACCTGTCGGAGTTCTTCCTTATCCTGTTCCTGGTACTTACCCTGGTCCCTCTGCTGATCTTCTCGAACTTTGTAAGCAACCTGTTCGCATCGATCCTGCCTGTAATCTTCACCGCCATATTCGCATTCATTAATTTCCTCGGCTCACTCTTCCTTGGAAATGATACGATCGCTGCTCCCGAAGAGGGCAACTATCTGCGCGAGAGATCCGAAGACCAGCCCTGGGTCTTCGTCCTTGCATATATCCTTGTCGTCGTGATGATCATGATCGCCATACATGTCATCCCCAAAGCGATACGCATGATCATCCAGAACGCCCCCAAATACCGTAAGTTTACGTCAGAAACGGAAGACGGCATCATCGTCGATACGATAGAAGATATCAGCCCGGACCAGAAGATCCACAAGGCGAGATACCATGATTTCGGTGAGGGCCATGAATACAGGATCCGCAAGAAGTTCTATACCAAGACCCGCCGCGCAATGCGAGACGGACTTCCGGTATCGTCTTCTTCGACTCCGGGCCAGATCGAGACTGCGCTCCTGGCAAACGGAGATGACGAGATATCCGAGCTCAGAAAAGAATACGAGAACGTCAGATACAGTAAATGATTGCATGTGCGAGCGATTTGCGCTACATCGAATCGCGGAGGGCCTAAGCGAGCATATACAATCACTCGAATTTAATCGTAATAATCAAATTCCAGATCGCAGATCTTGACCGTATCGCCTTCCTTGACGCCGGCCTTTCTCAAGTCTTCGAATACTCCCTGTTCCTCGAGTGTTCTCTGGAAGAAGTTGGTTGACTCGGTATCCTCGAAGTTCGTGGAGTTGAAGATCGTCTTGATCCAGGCGCCGGTAACTTCATACAGACCGTCGTGGATGACAATATCGTACTTCTTCTCTTCTTCAAAGCTGTAGACTGTCTCGCCTGCTTCTGCCGTATCGTGCAGCACCGTGGGAGGGAGCTTGGATACCATCTCGGTAACCTTTGCAGTCAGCTCTTCGATGCCGATGCGGCCTGCAGCCGAGATAACGAATACATCCTCATAACCCATCTCTTTGACCGCGTTAACGAACTCGTCGATTACTTCCTGAGATACCGCATCGCACTTGTTGGCAGCTACGATCTGCGGACGGGAAGCAAGCTCTGCGTTGAACTCTTCGAGCTCTTTGTTGATCGCCTTGAAATCATCGAGCGGCTCTCTTCCGTCAGCACCCGACAGATCGACCACGTGGATGAGCAGTCTGGTGCGCTCGATGTGGCGGAGGAAGTCGTGACCTAAGCCTGCGCCTTCGTGAGCGTTCTCTATGATGCCCGGGATATCGGCGATGACATAAGACATATCGTAGTTGGATACAACGCCGAGAACAGGCTCGAGCGTTGTGAACGGATAGTCCGCGATCTTGGGCTTCGCGCGTGTCATAACGGAAAGGAGCGTGGACTTGCCCGCATTCGGGAATCCTACGAGACCGCAGTCAGCGATGAGCTTGAGCTCGACCGCGAGGTCCTTCTCCTCGCCCGGGAGACCCGGTGTGGCGAACTGCGGCGCCTGCCTTACGGAATTGGCGTAATGCATGTTGCCGAGACCGCCCTTGCCGCCCTTGGCGACGACTATCCTCTGTTTATCTTCCGTAAAATCCGCGATGATCTTGCCTGTGGCAAGGTCCTTGATGACAGTTCCTACCGGGACCCCGATAACGAGATCCTCTCCGTTCCTGCCGTACATCTTGCGGTTGCCGCCCTTGACGCCGTTCTCTGCCACGAACTTATGCTTGAAGCGGAAGTTCTGCAGGCTCGTAAGGCGCGACGAGGACTCGAAAACGATATTGCCGCCGTTGCCGCCGTCACCGCCGTCTGGACCGCCGTTGGTTATGTATTTCTCCGTATGGAAGCTTAAGGCACCGGCACCGCCGTCACCTGCTTTTACGTGGATCTTAGAATGGTCGATAAACATAATTCACCTTAAAAACAAAAGAGCAGCCGTCATTAGTCATGACAGACTGCTCCTTAAGAAACTCTCTTAACGTTTCCCTTAAGCTACGGGATAAACGCTTACCTGCTTCTTATCCTTGCCCTTGCGCTCATACTTGACTGTACCGTCGATAAGAGCGAAGAGGGTATCATCAGAACCGATTCCGACGTTTGTGCCGGGATGGATCTTAGTACCGCGCTGTCTGACAAGAATATTGCCGGCGAGAACGGGCTGTCCGTCGCCTTTCTTCGCACCAAGTCTCTTGGACTGGGACTCACGGCCGTTCTTGGTCGAACCCATTCCCTTCTTATGAGCGAAGAGCTGTAAATTCATCTTAAGCATTTTTACACCTCCGGTGTCTTTGACTTGATAATCTCAATGTATCTGTTGTCTTTGTCGTTATAATCTCTGGCTATCGACATCAGTCCGAGTTCACATGTTCTCATTATGACCTGTGCCCGATCCTTAGTCTCTGCCGTACCGGTCTCCGGAACAGTGATCCTGACATTAAGATCTTCCGTTCCCTCGCCTATGCATCTGAAAACATCGTCGGTAGAATATCCGCATATGTCTTCGAGGGCGTTGGCTGCTGTAAGACAGAGTGTCGATGCTCCTGCGCAGATTATGTCTCTGCCGGGCTCATCGTATCCGGAATGTCCGCTCATGTAGATCCCACGAATCAGACGGTCCTTATCTCTGTCAACGATGACCGTGATCATTAAACGTTGATAGCAGATACGCGTACACGAGTATAAGGCTGTCTGTGGCCGTTCTTACGACGGTAACCCTTCTTTGCCTTGTACTTGGATACGATAACCTTCTTGTTCTTGCCCTGCTTTACGATCTCGCCTGTAACAGTAGCCTTAAGATCACCAGCCTTAATGCCGTTGTCATCAGAGATTGCGAGGACTTCCTCGAAAGTTACCTGTTCACCGGCTTCACCAGCAAGCTTCTCAACGAAGATCTCGTCTCCGACTTCAACCTTGTACTGCTTTCCGCCTGTCTTGATAACTGCGTACATAGTGTTTCCTCCTGTTCTTCCAGTCTCGCTGCTTTACTCGAGGCAGTGCCCTGATCCAAAAAATAGGCACGTTTAGGAGCCCGGCGCATGCGGTCACCCGCGTATATTAACACTTGGGGTATGTCAAAGTCAACAGTATATTTATTTTAGAAGGCCGCAAATACCAGAAGAGCCATGATCAGACCGTGTACTATGCCCGCCAGTTCAAAATGATCAGAACTTCTCTTAATGGACTGTGCTGCCAGATAAGGCAGTGCGGCAACGGCTATTCCTGCCAGGGATATTCGAAGCAGTGTGAAGTCCTTTCCGATGAGAGCCATGACCAGACCTGCGACGGCAGGGATCAAAGTCTCGGCAAAGTAGATGGGGTTGCCGAGATACGATCCGGGGCCCTCCCCTGCAAACCTTGACTTCTTATCAACAGTGGCAAGCATGGATATTACGGCGCTGTCGAGCAGCAGTACCATGACCGCGAACATCCATACGGTAGTGGTCCTCTCCCTGTAAGCGATATCGGAGAACAGCAACACAGAGGCCAGAACGAGAAGCACTTCGATCATGCCTGCGATAAGGAACTTGATGAGGCCTTCACCCTTCCTTCTCTTGTAGGCGATCTTATTGGTAAGGAAGAATCCTATCCTGGCAAAGAACATGCCTACTATCAGCACCACCGGCGCGAAAATGATCAGATACCTCGTGTAATAAGCTACCGCAGGTATCATGGACATCACTATGACCGTAAGTCCGAGCCACAAAGAGATGCCTGCGAATATGATCATCGCCAGGCTGTCTCTGCCCTTGAGGAACTTGTCGCCCTTGTCAGGCTTGGACACGGGGATAAAGAACAGGAACATCAAAAGCGCGGCAAGACATACGAGGATGCAGATCATGCGTAGGAAGAACCATGCATTTGCAGGTGTATAGCCTTCAGTATCCGTATAAGTCAGTCCGAGATATCCTGCAAGCTCACTCTGTAAAGACGACGAATAGATCAGAGACCTTATGTCCTGCCCGTTCGGAGCAAGCGAGAGGTATCTGTTCTGCGATGTGGATACGAAGATCTTGGAAGACAGCGCGCCGCCCGTTACGGATGGGGTTCCGTAGACGGTATCGACACCCGATATCTTCTCAAAGAGCATCTCGGATCCGCTAAGCTGTTCAACGCTGCCGGCCAGACTGTCGCAGGCGAAGATGGCGATATCACAGGACGGATTCTCCGGGTCAAATCCCGCCAGTGCCGCATTACCCGGATAATCAGGCATGATGAGACAGTAGCCGAGCACTTCGCCAGAGGGCATTGAATTGATGTCTGACATTACCTTGAAGGAATCAGGTCCTGCGGCGATTATCACGACTTCATCGTCAGTGTATTTGGACGGAATTATGTATCTTCCGGATTCGCCTTCGGTCTTGGCGTCCTTGGAATCGAGCACAACCATGTCGAACCCTGCCTGAGCAAGGCTGTATCTCATGGATACATAAGGGAATGTCCTCTGGTCCACATTATAGAAGAGTGCTACCTTATCAGTTCCCGCCCCTGCTGCAGAAGATATGAAGAACAAGGCAAAGAGCACGATAACGGCGGCTCCCGCGATACCTGCACTGATCCATGCAGCGAGCGGCAGCTTACGGACCCTGGAGATCCTCTGCGTACTGTCGTCGGCGCCTTCCTGTCTGATCTGCGCCTTATGTGCCTGGGCTTTCTTCATAGATCAGATTTTCGGGCAGAGCTCGTCGCCAAGTGTCCTTATGTCTTCAGGTCCCAGGATGAGGATGATGTCACCCGGGGCGATAAGCTCGTCTATCCTTGCTTTAAGTTCGGCGCGGTCTTCATAGAACTCGGCATCGCCGCCGCGCTTGTTGATCTCATCAGCTATATCCCTGCTCGATATCTCATGCGTATTGATCTCCCTGTCCGAGAAGATCTCCGCGAAGAGCACCTTCCTGCATGGCAGCAGGCTCGTTACATAATCTTCGAACAGCAGCTTGGTCCTGTTGAATGTAAGCGGCTGGAACACCACGAGGATGTTGTTGTGCGGCATGTTGGATGCGGCTTCGATCGTAGCTCTTGCAGCGGTCGGATGGTGCGCGTAGTCGACTACGACATCGCAGCCTCTGTACTTACCCTTAACGGTATATCTGCCGTCTGCGCCTCCGAAAGAATTCAGCGCCTTAACGATCGCTGCAGGCTCAGCGCCGTTGACATAAGCGGCAGCCGCAGCATTCAGCGCATTATTGATGTTGTGTGATCCGGGGACCTTGAGCTCGCATCTGCCGAAGACTTCGCCCCTGCAGACGATATCAAAATGCGGCAGTCCGTCCACGAACTCGATGTTCTCGGCAATGATGTCCGCTACCTTGCCGGTGGCCTCGCAGACCGAGTGATCCCTGGCACATGTGATAATTTCCGGGAAGGTTCTTCCCTCCTTCTCGAAAAGGCTCTTGCCCTCTGCAATCGCCCTTGCGGTATACTTGTCAGAACCGGTTATGACGATATAGGAGTTCTCTCTGCAGAGCAGCATGAACTTCGCGAAAACATCGATAAGATCCTCTATAGTGGGATAGCAGTCCACATGGTCGTGGTCGATATTCGTGATGACTGCGGTAGTCGAAGTAAAGTTCAGGAAAGACCTGTTGAACTCACATGCTTCAGATACAAGGAGATCCTTGCCTCTGCCCGCTCTTACGGTATCTCCGATTACATCGAACTCCGCACCGAGATGGATGGTAGGATCCAGGCCCTGCTCCATCATGATGAGAGAGAGCATGGATGTGGTAGTTGTCTTGCCGTGTGTACCTGATATGTTGATTACCTTATCGAAGGTCCTGGTGAAAGCTCCGAGGAATTCGGCACGGTCGAATATCTGAAGTTCAAGCTCAGTCGCGCGCTTTACTTCTTCATTGTGAGGAAGGATGGCTGCTGTCTTGACGAGATAGTCAGGCTTGAAGTCATCTATGTTGGCTGCTATCTGGCTGTTGTAGATCCTGATGCCTAGAGATGCCAGTTCTTCAGTCCTCTCGGAAGGATGGTTATCAGAGCCGCCAACGACAAAGCCCGCATGCTTTGCAAGCTTGGCAAGGCCACTCATCGAGATCCCGCCGATACCGATAAAATATACCCGTGCGCCGGGATTAAGGTCATCTAATGTAAACTTCTTTGCATCTATCATTCAAACGTCACTTCTTTCTTTATTAAAAGCGGTTATATGATAGCATTTTAGCCCCGCATCGCAAAGTCGCCGATTTGAGCTTCGGTAAATGCGATAAGATCTGCCGGCTTGAGCCTTAACTGAAGGCCTCTCTGGCCTCCGCTCACGCAGACATCGTCAACGAGTTCGATCATCTCGTCAAAGAAAGTGCGGTACTTCTTCTTCATTCCGATCGGCGAGCAGCCGCCCCTGATATAGCCGGTCACGCCGAGAAGATCCTTAACGTGTATCATCTCCACTCTCTTTGCGCCTGCGAGCTTTGCTGCCTTCTTGAGATCTATCTCATCGTCAACGCAGATGCAGAACACGAGGTATTCTCCGGTCTCTGACTTGGCGACCAGAGTCTTGAACACTTCCTCATAAGGGATATTCAGATACTCGGCCACATGATGGCCGTCCAGATCGTTCTCGTCGTACTCGTATTCCTGATATGTGTAATCAACGCCGGCCTTGTCCAGTATGCGCATCGCGTTGGTCTTTTTGAATCCTGCCATGTAAGCCTTAAGCCCCCTGAAAAATCTTCTGATATAATAAGCCAAAATCAATTATTTTTAAACCGACAGAGGTACACGATGCTCAAAGGCGATTATCCCGAACACGACATGAACAAGGTCTTCGATATGGTCTATCAGACGATCGAAGCCGGAGGAACAGACGACAAGTGTAAAGACGAGGCGGATTTCCTGATGCACCTTTTCGCGGGACTCCCTGCAGAGGCGGTGGAATACGGCATGATGTTCATACACGGCAAGACGGACCTGCCGGCCGCAGCGCAGGAGATAATGCCGCTCTATGTGCGCCTGATGAACCTTCTCGAGTACTGCGAGAAGGTCGAGTCCCTGAGGACTATCCCCGAGACGATGTCCACCGAAGACATAATGGCAAGGAGCGATGTGATCTCTTCGCTCGAGGGACATGAGAAGTTTTTCGGCACGCCCCTGATGGGATTCCAGATGAACGCTGCTTCCGGAGAAGTCGGTAAGGCTGAAGCCGAAGAGACTTCCGAAGAAGGTGAAGACAAAGGCCGCCTCCTTCTCATGAACAGTCAGGCGGCTGTATTCGCATGTGAAGATCCGCTTAAGACGGCGCTGTTCTACGAGACAAAGCTCGGGTTCTCCGCTGCGCACCTGGATGACGAAGCGATGCCGCACATCAAGCTCACGAGGGACAACATCGCGATCATCCTGGTCAAGGCTTCGGGCGACATAACCAGGCCTGCAAGAGAGTTCGGCATCAAGTACGACATGTATATCTACTGCTCGGAGCCCTATCTCATGCAGAACGAGATCATCGGCAACGAACTGAAGATAGTGGAAGCGCTTCCCGATGCCAAGGAAGCCCAGAAGATGAATACCAACAGGCAGTTCGTGTTTGAGGACTGCGACGGACGACACATCTGCGTGTCACAGTATATCGAACGTTATTAATTTACAGGAGGAACATATGGGATTTTTCGACAAGATCAAGGCTAATCTGGAAGAGGCAAAGAGACGCGACCAGCTGCACAATCAGATGATGAGGGACTCACGCGAGGCGGACAGCAAGCGCCCCGGGATAAGAGATCTGGACTTCAAGGTGCTTGACCCTGCGATAGGCAGCGATCCGAGATACACGAATTCAGGATATATCAAAAAGATCGGCGTGGACGATTTCCTTGCCTGCATCCGCAGCGGTAAAGCCGAGTATGCCGAAGTGGTCGTTGTAACCACTCATGAGATCATCGTCGATTCCGACTACTCCGTGTTGAGAGAAGAGACCGATTACATCTACCGCATATATGCCAAGGTCGCAGATCTTAACGGCGTCGTACACCGCGAGACAGTCATTACGGCCAAAGAGAAGAACATACCTGAATGGCCGAGCAACTGGTGGGATGAGCAGTATAAGAATCCCGATGTGGTAGACCCGTCAGGACTGGCGCATGCTTATATTCTGCACTATTACATTCAGAACACGGAGTACTTCCTTCTGGTGGAGCCTGATGAATTCAACGATCTGTCCAAGGTATTCCTCCGTCTGAAGAACAGGCCTAAGGCAGGCTGTCTGGAGCCGGATAAGAGCTGCAGGTGCTGGTGGTAAGATCACTCCTGCTCCGGTTCGGCGCTTGATATCTTCCTGAAGAACGATACCGTAAACGGCACACAGGTAAGGCAGGTAAGAACATCTGCCACCATCTGCGATACCTGTATTCCGGGCAGGCCGTATCTCCATGCAAAGAAGAGTAGGACCGGAATGAAGAACGCTCCGTTACGAAGCGACGACAGGAAAGTCGCATTGAACCTGTAGCCTATACTCTGAAACATCATGTTGTTGCAGACCTGGAACGGCACGAAAAACAGGCCTATGCACTGTGCCCTGAGCGCAGGTATGCCGATCGTTATGACCTCGGGGTCATCCCTGAATATCCGTATGCACTCCCCTGCATTCATAAATACCGCGACCGAAGCAATCGCCAGGAGTATCGAACCGAACACTAGAGTAAAGAAGAATCCTTCGCGGACACGCTTGTACTTCTTCGCACCGAAATTAAACCCCGCCACTGGCTGGAAGCCCTGGCCTATACCGAGCACGGCACTGAAGATGAACATGCTGACCCTGCCGGCGATACCCATGGCGGCAATGGCCGCGTCTCCGTAGAAGCCTGCCGAATTATTGAGCAGCATTGTCGAGATGCTGGCAAGTCCCTGCCTGGCAAGGCTCGGCAGTCCCGTCGTGATGATATCAGTAAGTGTTGATGCGTCGAACTTCGCATATTTGAATGCGAGAGATGTCTGAGGCTTCTTGAGCAGGAATGCCGCCAGGAGTATGGACCACGACAGATACTGTGAGATAGCCGTGGCAAGACCTGCGCCGAATATGCCCATGTCCATCTTTATCATGAAAAGGGCATCGAGAAAGATGTTCACTATGCCGCCTGATGTAAGGCCTATCATCGCGAATACCGCGCGGCCTTCGTATCTGAGGATGTTGTTCATTACGCAGCTCGATACGAGAGCAGGCGCAGCCAGGAGGATGCAGAAAGCATAAGTCTTGGCATAAGGCAGGATGGTGGGCGTGCTGCCCAGCAGATACATAAGAGGCGTCAGTGCGGCCGATCCTATTATCAGGATGATGAACCCTATGAAGAGCGCAGAATAGAATCCCGTGGCGGAATATCTCTTTGCGCTGTCTATGTCCTTCTTGCCGAGCATGCGGCTTATCAGGCTTCCGCTGCCGTGACCGAACATGAAGCCTATCGCCTGGAGTATCGCCATCAGTCCGAGCACTACGCTCGTAGCTCCGCTCGCAGACGTGTTGATCTGGCCGACAAAATATGAGTCAGCCATGTTGTAGATCGTCGTCACGAACATGCTGATCATGGTCGGAATGCCGAGCTGAACTATCAGAGCCGGCACAGGTTTGCGCGTCATCAAGTCATATTGGGTCTTGTATTTCATCTTATTCCGCAGGACTTCCCTTCGGTTCCGACGGCTTAACGGCAACTGTTGCCTTCTCGGCAGCAGCCCTCGAGAGCGCAGCTATATGACCGCATCCGCAGCACTTGAAGCGGATCTCAGATTCTGCAGAGAGCACCTCCCACTGCTTCGAGCCGCAGGGATGCTGCTTTTTCATGGTTACTATGTCGCCTTCTGCGTACTGATATCTGAAGAACTTACCCGGCATCTTTGAACCCCGCTGTTACTCTGTCGTTACCGCCATAATCTTTAAGAGTAATTATACGCTTGAATCCGGTTTCTTCGCACAGCCTTCTCACCTGCTCGCCCTGAAGGCAGCCGTGTTCGACCATTACTGCGCCGCGATCTGTCAGAGCATTGTATGCCCGCGGGAAGATCGTCTTATAGAACCTCAGACCGTCCTCACCTGCCTCGAGTGCCAGATGCGGCTCATATCCTGATACTTCCCTGTCCAGCTGCTTCATCTCGGCATCTGTTACGTAAGGCGGATTGGACACTATGAGATCGTATCCGCCGGTAAGGTCTACTGTGAGGATATCGTGCCTTATTACCTGCAGGATACCTTGCTTGACAGAGCAGTCTGTTACATTCTCTTCGGCAGTCTTAAGCGCTGTATCGCTTATGTCAGTCAGCACTCCGGAGATATCCCTGCCGTGGCGTATCACTTCATTTGCGAGCGATATCCCGATGCATCCCGTACCCGTACAGAGATCTGCAAAGCGGACAGCACCGGACACGCCGGAAGAAGTGATTTTCGAGACATCACCCAAAGCCATCTCAAGACAACCGAGATACTGCAGACCTGCCTCGACGAGGACCTCAGAGTCTGCCCTGGGTATGAGCACGCCCGGACGGACCTTATAGTCCTCGCGGTAGAAATGCCTGTGGCCCAGGATATAAGCAAGAGGCTCGCCTGAAGCGCGTCTTCTGACGGCCTCATCAAGAGCCTCTCCATCTAATTCTTCAGTTAATATGCGGGAATCAAGTTCCGGTTCACAGTCGCCGGCTTCCCTTAAGATTTGTTCGATCTCAGATCTGTTACCAGCGGTCATCTTCGCTGTTCTCGGGGATGACTGCCTGAATGGAAGCGATCGCTACTTCGATGATGGAAGCGTCAGGCTCATCCGTGGTGAACTTCTGCAGCCAGAGTCCGGGCTTTGCAAAGCCGTGCCAGAACTTGCTGTCGTCGTGACGGCCGATGAAGCGGAGGATCTCATAGGAGATGCCGCAGATCAAAGGAATGCAGACAAGTCGGATAAGGATGTTCACGAGCATGCTCTGCGCGCCGGTGAAGATACCGATGATCGTATAGATGAGGATCGAGATCGCAAGAACGATGAACATGAATGCGGTTCCGCAGCGGGGATGGAGCCTCGGATACTTCATTACGTTCTCTACCGTCAGAGGCTCGCCTGCCTCATAGCATGCGATGGTCTTGTGCTCTGCACCGTGATACTTCCATACTCTCTTGATGTCCGGAAGCCTGGATGCGTTGATGAGGTAGATGAGGAAGATCATCATACGCAGGATGCCCTCAACGATATTGAGCGCCACAGACATCCATGTCTTCTCCATATAGACATCGGGGATGAACTTCGAGCCGATCTCAACGATGAGTCTCGGGAGCAGGATGAACAGACCGATGCTGAGTGCGATACCGAATATTGCAGCGATGGTAACTGCGAGATTGTTGTGCTTGTTAAGGAAGTCATCAAGACCTGAAGTCTTCTTCTCCCCTTCCTTCTTATCCTCGGGCTTGCCCTCTTCAGAGATATCGGCAGCCTTCATGAGCGCGCCGGTACCCGTTACGAGCATCTTATAGAATCTGATGATACCTCTGATGAACGGAACCGTCTCGAAGTAGGATACTCTCTCGTCCTGCTTGATCTCTTCGACCTTGATCGTGCCGTCGCCCTTCCTTACCGCCATGCATGTGCGCTTGGGACCGACCATCATGACACCTTCTATCAGGGCCTGACCGCCGATCGTGGTCTTCTTGACAGCCTTCTTTGCAGTTCCTGTCTTCTTGGGAGCGGGCGCTTCTTCGGGCTTTGCAAGCTCCTGCATCGTCTGCTCGTCAGAGATCGCGGCGAGGTTAACTTCCTCTACCGGCTGGGGAACGGAATCGAGATCGTCTATATCGTTGAATACTTCTTTGTCAGCCATGTTTGCTCCTTAGTTCGGTACACAATTATCCATATTAATCAAGATTATAGCATTATTGTACGCGCGTAATATTACAGCCTTGAGGCAAAAAGCAAAGAAAATAAAACCGCGGTCCCGAAGGATCGCGGTCATTTGTTCTCATTGGTCCGAACTTAAGCCTTAGCTTCCATTCTCTTCTTGAACTTATCTACACGTCCGCCTGTATCAACGAGCTTCTGCTTGCCTGTATAGAACGGGTGGCAGTTGGAGCAGATATCAACTCTGAGATCTTCCTTTGTGGAAAGAGTCTCGAAAGTCGCACCGCAAGCACACTTCACAGTTACGAGCTGTGTCTTAGGATGGATTCCTTCTTTCATGTCTTTCACCTCTTAATCAAAGATATGGCGCGTAATCTGGCTACGTATGCCATACCGGATTTTATTAGCCTTGCTATATTACTTTATAGTCCGCATCTTGTCAATCAGCTGCAAAGGACTTTTTGACGGAATAGATGAACGAGCGGTTGTTGGAGGTCTTCTCCATGAAGCTGATGACCGCATTCGTTGCAGTAGCAGTATCCGCCTCGGCGATCCTTCTTCTGATGAGCCATACCGCATCGAGTTCTTCGGGCTCGAGGAGGAGATCCTCTCTTCTCGTACCGGACTTATCAACGGCAATGGCCGGGAAGATCCTTCTGTCTGCGAGCTTCCTGTCGAGCGTAACTTCCATGTTGCCAGTACCCTTGAACTCCTCGAAAATGACTTCGTCCATCCTGGAACCGGTCTCGATGAGGGCTGTGGCAAGGATCGTAAGGCTTCCGCCGTCCTCGATGTTACGTGCCGCACCGAAGAATCTCTTAGGTCCGTAGAGTGATCCCGGATCGAGACCGCCCGAGAGCGTCCTTCCGGTAGGGTTGATCGTAAGGTTATAAGCTCTGGCAAGTCTCGTCATCGAGTCGAGCAGGATAACGACATCCTTGCCGATCTCCACGAGTCTCATTGCTCTCTCGAGCACGAGCTCAGTAACTCTTACGTGATTCTCGGGTCTCTTGTCGAATGTTGAATATACGACCTCGCCCTTGATATTCCTCTGCATGTCCGTAACTTCCTCAGGACGCTCGTCGATGAGGAGAACGATGAGCACGCAGTTGGGATTATTTGCCGTAATGGAATTTGCGACCTTCTGGAGAAGGATGGTCTTACCGGCCTTTGGCGGGGATACGATCATACCTCTCTGTCCCTTGCCGATCGGCGAGAACAGATCGATGATCCTTGTGGAGATGTCTTCCTTCTCCGTCTCCAGTGTAAGTCTGTGGTCTGGATAGATCGCCGTGAGATTCTCGAACTTCGGTCTTCTCCTGATATTCTCGTAGTTGTTGTCTTCCTTGACTTCGATGCCGTTGACTTCGACTACTCTTCTTAAAGGAGCGTACTTCTCCTTGCCTCTCTTGGGCAGCATATAGCCCTTGATAAAGTCTCCCCTTCTCAGGCCCATTCTCTTGATGAGCTGGCCGGGAACATAAGCATCATCATCACCGGGAAGGTAATTCTTCCTGTGGACAAATCCGCAGAAATCATTCTTGTTGCTGTCGGGATTGCCGATGGAGAGAACGCCTTCGATCTCGATCTCAACGGGCTGTTCTTCAACCTGCTGTTCGCCTTCGGGATTATCGCCTTCCGTTGTTGCGACCTGCTTTACGTCCTGACCGGGACCGAATGAGAGTTTCCTTCTCTTGGACTTCATTCCCTTGCGGTCCTGACGTGCGGGTTCTGCTTTTGCTTCGCCTTCAGCCTTCTTCTCTTCGGCTGCGGGAGCCTTGGCTTCAGCAGTCTCAGCTGCCTGCACCGGAGCTTCTTCCTTAGCTTCGGGAGCGGCCTCTTCAGCCTTCTCTTCCTTAACCTTCTTCGAGCTGCGCTTCTTTGCAGGCTTCTTCTCTTCCTTGGCAGCCTCATCCTTATCGGATTCCTTGGCTGCGCTCTTCCTGGAAGACCTTGTCTTCTTCGGTGCCTCTTCCTTAGCCTGTTCAGGCTCTTCGGCATCGGCCTTCTTCTTGCGGCCGCGCTTCTTCGGCGCAGGTGCTTCGGCTTCTTCAGCCGCCGCTTCTGTCTTTGCTTCAGCAGGCTTATCATCCTTCTTAGCCGGGAGGATGCCGCTGATGGCACCGATCAGTTCTTCACGTGATTTTGTTGCTGCTTCCTCGGGTGTAAAATCGCCAAACGCGATCGCGATCTGCACGAGGTCAGCATCAGTCTTTGACTCAAGATTTTCGAGTTCGCTCATAGTTTTCCTTTCCTGGGAAAAAGTTGATTCACAAGTGTATAAAGATATTGTGTAAGTGCGGAAATAAAATTATAAATGGAACAACTTATTACGCATGTCGTATAACCGACTTCTTGCGAATTTTAACACTCTGTATCAACTCTAGTCAACACCAAATTGTAAAGGCGCCAACGGATGCTCAGGATGTCTTGTTGTAGTTGTATCTCTTCAGTACATTCCTGATGTCCGGAAGTGCTTCCAGGAAGACCTCAACGCACTTCGGATCGAACTGCGTGCCCTTGCCGTCTTCGATTATCTTCAGCGCCTCATCAACAGGGAATGCAGGCTTGTACACACGTGTCGATGTAAGCGCATCGAAAACATCCGCCACAGCCATGACTCTCGCAGACAGCGGGATCTCTTCACCCTTCAGGCCTTCGGGATAACCCTTGCCGTCCCAGCGCTCGTGATGGTATGCGGCCATGTTACGTGCTTCGGTGAGATAGCTACCGCCTTCTACGGTTCTTATCGCCTTCTCGATTATCTCCTTGCCTGCTGTCGTATGAGTCTTCATGATCTCATATTCTTTGGGTGTAAGCTTGCCTGGCTTATTGAGCACGGTATCGGATATCCTGATCTTGCCGACGTCATGGAGCGGCGCAGACTTAACTGCATACTCGATGTATTCGGGGGTGAGCTGGTCGAGATAGTAACCCTTGCGTCTTAATCCTCTCAGGATTATATGCACATATTCGGCCGTCTTCTGGATGTGGTCACCGGTATCAGAGTCACGGTTCTCCACCATGTCTGCCATCAGTATGATGAGACCGTCCTGCATCTTCATCACACTCTCAGAGAATTCACGGATCTCACGGTACTGGTCTGCCATCTCGGATTCCATCCTGCTTACCGTGCGGTACAGCTCACCTATCTCATTCTTCGACTTGATATCCAAAGACTTGATCTTCTCGACGCTCTTATCGAGCGCTTCCTGATCTCCGATATTCTTGATGAAATCATTCGCAGAATCTGTCAGCGATATGATCGGATAGCTGATGAAGTATTCTGCAATGCCGACAAAGATCACGGTTATGACTGTAGTAAAGACTACTACAAACAGAGCGATGATGCGCAGGTAGTGATCAAGGTCGCCCTGAATGTTCGTATCATTGATCTCGACGCAAAGAAGTCCGACAGGGTTACCGTTGCTGTCAAAGATCACCTTATAGCTGTTGAACATATAGCCGTAACCTGCGGAATAGCCCTGCTGGACACCGCTTACGGTACTGCCGTTCCTGACCGCACGCTG
This sequence comes from Oscillospiraceae bacterium, assembly GCA_902782125.1. GTDB lineage: Bacteria > Bacillota > Clostridia > Saccharofermentanales > Saccharofermentanaceae > Saccharofermentans. Next base: position 166,998 of record CACZMA010000001.1, read on the forward strand.
AAGGTTCAGCAGAGTCTCTTCTTCGAAGCTGCCTTCCTCGCATGCCGTGCCGAGATAAGTATAGGTACCGCCCTTGGCAAGTTCTTCGGTGGTCTTCGCATTGATGGCATATGTAAGGGAGTTGATATCGTCGATATCTTCAAAATAGACAGCATAGAGATAATCGATATCAGAGTTCTCTTTGACTAGGTTAAGTGCCTGCCTCATCTCTTCATATTTGTCCGTCATCTCGCGGGCAGCTATCATGTCACCGAACGAATAATCCTCAGTAATGCTGTATGCATAATCAAGTACCGTAGTAACGTACTTCTTGTAGTTCTCCTTGACGTGGTTCTCATAGAGACTGTAACCGGCAATAACGATAAAGATCGTAAGCACGATAATTACAATGGCAGAATACAGTGCCATTGCCACTTTTATGCTCAATCCCTTTTTCTTTTTAACACCCAATTCCCGAGAACCTCCAATAATACTATTGTATCTTTTACAGTTTAATATGAAGTTAAGTTGCTTTTAAAAAACAATGAATGTGCAACAATCCACCCTGTTCGTGATATCAATAAAAATCCCGCCTATATTCATAGACGGGAATAAATATTTACTGTTATCTATCGATCAGTTATCGCTCAGTGCGGCGAACTTGTCCATCATGTCGAGCGCCTTACCGGTTCCGATAACTACGCAGGATACAGGATCCTGGGCAAGATATACATCGATTCCGATCCTGTTTGACAGCATGTGGTCGAGTCCGTAGAGCATCGCACCGCCGCCTGTCATAACGATACCTCTCTGTGAGATATCAGCCATGAGTTCCGGAGGTGTCCTCTCAAGAACGTTATGTACCGCTTCGAAGATCTGTGTGATAGGTTCTTCGAGAGCTTCGAGCATCTCTGTGGATGATACCGTAACAGTTGAAGGAAGACCTGTGATGATGTTCCTTCCCTGAACGTCCAGTGTAAGCTCCTCGTCTCTCGGATATGCGCAGCCGATCTCGATCTTGAGCTTCTCTGCTGTCTTCTCACCGATGAGGATGTTATGTCTCTTCCTTACATGCTTGATGATGGCTTCGTCGAACTTGTCGCCTGCCACCTTAAGTGATGCATCAACAACAGGCTCACAAAGTGAGATAACGGAGATATCCGTTGTACCGCCGCCGATATCAACGACCATAGAACCTGCTGCCTTGGTGATATCGATACCGGCACCGATCGCAGCAGCGATAGGCTCTCTGATGAGGAATACATCCTTGGCACCTGCGTGACGGCATGCATTCTCTACTGCCTGCTGCTCAACGGGTGTGATTACCGAAGGAACGCATACTACGATTGTCGGTTTGAAGTAAGAAGCTCGAAGGCCTGTGCAGACTCTGCCGATAAATGCCTTGAGCATGACTTCCGTAGCGCGGAAGTCTGAGATAACGCCTTCACGAAGAGGTCTGATGGCTTCAACGATCCCCGGAGTCCTTCCGAGCATGAGGCTCGCTGCCTCACCTACTGCAAGGACCTTGCCTGACTTGCTGTTGATCGCAACAACTGAAGGTTCCTTGAGAACAATACCCTTACCTCTGATATATATCAGCACGCTGCTGGTGCCGAGATCGACACCGATCTCCATGCCTAAACCCATAGTGAATCACCTCTAAATATATCGATAAATGCCATGCAGCATCTGTGTTCATACTAAAACACAGTAATTATTGCATTCAATTTATCAAAAATCAATCAAATATGGGGCAAAGCTGAATGACAATATTGTTTCATTTTATGTGCCTCGGTGCTAAAATTAGTTGTTTATAACAAGTAATAAGGAGCATAACCTATGAGTTATTCAAAAGAGACCGACGGTAAGTGGCAGAAGAAATGGGCTGAGACCGGACTCTACAAGTACGATCCCAACGCTGAAGGCAAGAAGCTGTACTGCCTTGAGATGTTTTCGTATCCTTCAGGTGCCAAGCTTCACCTCGGTCACTGGTATAACTATTCCCTCACCGATTCATGGTCAAGAATGAAGAGAATGCAGGGATACAACGTTTTCCATCCGATGGGCTTCGACTCTTTCGGACTTCCCGCAGAGAACTATGCGATCAAGACAGGCATCCACCCCAAGGATTCCACGCTCAAGAACATAGACACCATGGAACAGCAGCTCCGTGCCATGGGCACCACGGTCGACTGGGACTATGAGATCAAGACCTGCATGCCCGACTACTACAAGTGGAACCAGTGGTTCTTCATCGAACTGTACAAGAAGGGTCTGGCATACAGGAAGAACGCACCCGTTAACTGGTGTCCTTCATGCAAGACCGTTCTTGCCAACGAGCAGGTCGTTGACGGCGCCTGCGAGAGATGCGGCAGCGAAGTCGTACGTAAGAACATGACACAGTGGTTCTTCAAGATCACTGATTATGCACAGGAACTCCTGGATGACCTTCCGAAGCTCGACTGGCCCGAGAAGACCAAGAAGCTCCAGACCAACTGGATCGGAAGATCAGAAGGCGCTCAGGTTGCACTCTATGTCGAGAAGGACGGCAAGCGTCTCGAGAACGAAGACGGCACTCCCGTTAAGCTCGAAGTATTCACTACCCGTGTAGACACCTTCATGGGTATCACATATGTCGTAATCGCACCTGAGTCAGAGCTCTGTGAGAAGCTTACGACTGACGATTGCAGAGAAGCAGTCGAAGAGTACAAGAAGGCAACAGCCAAGGTCTCCGAGATCGAGCGTATGTCCACGACACGTGAGAAGACCGGCGTCTTCACCGGCGCTTATGCCATCCACCCCCTGAACGGACGTAAGGTTCCGATCTGGGCTGCGGATTATGTTGTTGCAGGCTACGGTACGGGTGTTGTCATGGCAGTTCCTTCGCACGATGAGAGAGACTTTGATTTCGCGCACAAGTACGGCCTCGATATCATCCGCGTTATCCAGTCCGAGAAGAGCGTGGACGATGAGCTCCCCTACTGCGAGAAGAAGGGTTACCTCACAAACTCCGGCGAGTTCGACGGCATGGAGATGCACGATGCTCAGAAGGCAATCGTCGCTAAGCTTGCCGAGATGGACATGGGTAAGTGGAAGGTCAACTTCCGTCTGAGAGACTGGCTCATCTCACGTCAGCGTTACTGGGGTACGCCTATCCCGATGATCCACTGCCCGAAGTGCGGCGTGGTTCCCGTTCCGGAAGACCAGCTCCCCGTTGAGCTCCCCTACGATGTCGAGTTCACACCCGACGGTGAGAGCCCGCTTGCTAAGTGCGAGTCCTTCATGAACTGCAAGTGCCCCGAGTGCGGCGGCGATGCGAGAAGAGATCCCGATACGATGGATACTTTCGTCGATTCTTCCTGGTACCAGTTCAGATACTGCGACAACAAGAACGAATCAGAGATGTTCAGCCGCGAGAAGATCGACAAGCTCTGCCCTGTCGACAAGTACGTAGGCGGCGCCGAGCACGCATGCATGCACCTGCTCTATGCAAGGTTCTTCACAAAGGCCATGCGCGATATGGGCCTGCTGGACTTCGACGAACCTTTCACGAGCCTCGTACACCAGGGTGTAATCCTCGGTTCCGACGGACAGAAGATGAGTAAGTCCAAGGGCAACACTGTAGCTCCCGACGAGTATATCGACAAGTACGGTTCAGACGTATTCAGGACATATCTTGCTTTCGGCTTCGCATACACCGAGGGCGGTCCCTGGTCTGATTCCGGACTCCAGGCAATCGTCAAGTTCTTCAGAAGGATCGAGGCTATGATCCCTGATGCTGCAAAGGCTGCTTCAGGCGTTCCCGCAGATCTTACCAAGGACGACAAGGAACTCAACTACGCCATCAACTACACGATCAAGAGCGCTACGAACGATATCGAGAGATTCCAGTTCAACACTCCTGTCGCAAGACTCATGGAGCTGCTCAACGCCATCTCCAAGTATCAGCAGACGGAAGGCGCTAAGCCTGAGCTCTACCGCAAGGCCGTAGAGACACTGCTCCTCGTACTCGCTCCGTTCGCGCCTCACTTCACCGAGGAACTCTGGTGTGATGCTCTCGGCAACGGGTATTCCATCTTCAACCAGAAGTGGCCCGAGTGCGACGAGTCCGCTCTCGTTAAGGACGAGATCGAGATCGCTGTCCAGATCAACGGCAAGGTTCAGTTCAAGGTCAACATCCCTGCAACTGCCGACCAGGATGCAGTCGAAGCCATCGTAAAGGCAGACTCAAGACTCGAGGGCGCTCTCGCAGGAAGAAACATCGTGAAGTTCATCTACGTTAAGGGACGTCTCGCAAACATCGTTGCAAAGTGATCCCGGTAAGAGCATAAGCAAGGCCGTCGGTATATCCGGCGGCCTTTTTGATTATCTGTTGTCGTTATGCGTTATGTTCGCGACGAGCCCCAGCATGTTCCCGCTGTCTTTCATCGCATTGAAGTTGACGAAGAACATCTTGACCAGCGCCCTTACCTTCTCGCCGGAATCGTTACGTATCTGACGCATGCGAACGATCATGGACCTGGTGCCTCTCACGCCGACCTTTGTCATGGCACTCAGCGTCTCACATCCGGACGCCTCGAAAACAGAGAACAATTCATCCACGAACACCTTCCTGTCATCCATGCTCATTCCGTTAAGCCAGATGGTCATCGACTCATCGAACGCATCGCTGATATTGTCCGTCGAGCTGCAAGTCTCAAAGGTCTTCCCTTCAAGCTGCCACGAGAGCGGATCGTGCTGCATGATGCCCTGTTCATTACTTCTTACTATAACCGGTACGACCGCGTTCGTAAGAAGCCTTCCGACTATTGATGTCTGGGGTATGAACTTCTTGATTCGCGGCTTGATACTCTTGAACTGTTCGGTCAGCATTATTTCCTTGTTGTATCCGAAGCCCGGGCCGTCAAAACTGTAGATATTGATTATCCTGTCGGCAAACTTGTCATTTGCCACGGATGCGGCATATATGGCCAGATGACCGCCCTTGGAATGTCCGCCCACACGGAGCTTGCCGAGCTTGCCGGCCATTGCCTTGTGCAGATAGGTTACGGCTTCCGTCTCGGCAGGTACCGTCATGTAGCTCAGGTTGAAGTCCTCTTTCCAGCCGACGATCTTGTCATCCGTCCCCCTGTAAGAGAAGAACGACACGCCGTCAGAAGTATCGATCTCGACCGCTGAGAACTGAATCTCTCTGCCGACATCAGAGTCGTCTACATAGTTCAGGAGATAAGCTCCGCCGAATCTGGCCGACCCGGCGAGACCTCTGAGAAGCGCGGGACCGTAACTTATGAATTCCTTACTGACCTCACGATCTGCGTCCGGGTGAAGTTCAAAGAACTTCTCTGCCGCATCCTTCAGCTTGATCTTGCCTCCTCCGAACGTCGGAACAACTTCCGAGAAGTCCACATAAGACAGCGTTGCAAGCAGCAGCGCATCAATATCGTTGAAGGGGTCCTGTTCCAGCGTGAGATCGCCACGCCATGTAAGATAGTCAAGAAAATTACTCATAAGATGATTATAAACCTCTATGGGGAAAATGCACGTTTGTTACTACAGATGTACTGCTATGCGGTACAAGCGTAGTGCTTTTCGGGCATTCACGGGCAAAAAAAGAGGGCGCCGGCAAGGCACCCCCTGTTTTGATCTTAGTTCTGCCGATATCAGCCGTTGAGTCTTGCCTCGAGCTCAGCCTTCTGATCTTCGTAGCCGGGCTTGCCGAGAAGAGCGAACATGTTCTTCTTGTAAGCCTCAACGCCGGGCTGGTTGAAGGGGTTGACTGCGAGGAGATAGCCGGAGATGCCGCATGCCTTCTCGAAGAAGTAGATGAGCTCACCGAGAGAATATGCATTCTGCTCGGGCATGTGGATCATGAGGTTCGGAACGCCGCCGTCAACGTGAGCGAGGATTGTGCCCTGCATTGCCTTCATGTTGACTTCGTTCATATCCTTGCCGGACAGGAAGTTGAGACCGTCGAGGTTCTCGGGATCGTTCGGGATCTTGAAGCCCTTGCGGGGATTGTCGATCTGTACGACTGTCTCATACATGATCCTCGCGCCGTCCTGGATGAACTGGCCCATGGAGTGAAGGTCTGTTGTATTGTCTACGCCTGCCGGGAAGATACCTCTTCTGTCCTTACCCTCGGACTCGCCGTAAAGCTGCTTCCACCACTCTGTCATATAGTGGAAGGAAGGCTCGTAGTTGACCATGACCTCTGTGGAATAACCGGATCTGAGCAGGCAGTTACGTACTGCTGCGTACTGGTAGCAGGGGTTCTCTGCGAAGGGGAGCTTCTTGTATGCCTTGGAAGCATCTCTTGCGCCCTTCATGAGTTCTCTGATATCGATGCCTGCAACTGCGATGGGAAGAAGTCCTACTGCAGTAAGAACGGAGAATCTGCCTCCGACATCATCAGGTACTACGAAAGACTCATAGCCTTCCTTGTCAGCGAGACCCTTAAGAGCTCCTCTTGCCTTGTCTGTTGTGGCATAGATCCTTGCCTTAGCTTCTTCCTTGCCGTACTTTTTCTCCATGTAAGCGCGGAGGATACGGAAAGCGATCGCAGGCTCTGTTGTCGTACCGGACTTGGAGATGATGTTCAGCGAGATGTTCTTGCCCTCGATGATCTCCATCAGGTCTGCAAGATATGTAGCGCTGATAGAGTTACCGCAGAACAGGATCATCGGGCTCTTCCTGAGCTTCTTGGAAGCTGCGGAAGCGAATGAATGTCCGAGGAGTTCGATAACGGCTCTTGCACCGAGGTAGGAACCGCCGATACCTATAACGATAAGGATGTCAGAATCTCTTCTGATCTTCTGCGCTGCCTTCTGGATGCGGGAGAATTCCTCCTTGTCATACTTGGAAGGAAGATCGAGCCAGCCGAGGAAATCATTGCCGGGGCCGTTCTTCTTGTGGAGCATGTCGGAAGCCGTCTTGATCTGGGGCTCCATTCTGTCGACTGCTTCCTGTCCGCCGATAAACTTAAGCGCATTCTGATAATCAAAAGTAATCATATAACCTCTCCTTGTATATGTATTTCCAAAACATACAGAGTATATCACCCGAAGTGCCGATTATGTACCCCGTTTTTGCCTTTCTTCGCATAAAAAAAAGGGTATAATCTAACACATGGCTGATATTTCTATCGCAGAGGCGAAAATCTACATCCTATACCTGGTCAGAGCAGTCCCCGGCATTAGCTTTCACATGCTCGAGGAGAACTCGGCGGACTCTCTTTACATGAACTATTTTACGTTCAACCAGGCCTATGACGAGCTTACTGCGGGCAATCTCATCGACAAGCACTACGAGATGAACGGCATAACCGATGCTCTCGGCGGAACGGAGACTCTTACCATCACCAACGGCGGAAGCGCCATGCTCGACGAGGTCCTCCCTGCCGTAAGACAGCCTCTTATCGAGCACCTCGAGCTCGTATCCAGGAAGCTTACCGACCTCATGAACAGGAAGATCAGCGTAACTGCAGAACTTGCCAGGGAATCTGACGGCAGGTTCAGGGTGACGTTGTTTTCTGACAAGGAGGGCAAGTCTTTCCGCGCTTCGTTCCTTTGCGAGAGCGAGGCGGAAGCAAGGAAGCTCTGCGATGCATGGAAAAGCGGCGAAGACAAGGCCGTTAATGCATTCTTCTCAGCGCTTGGCTGATCATTCGGATACAGGAGAATCGATCGTAACTACTATGAACTCGCCCGGCTGGAGCGTGTATCTCATTGATTTCATGGCATAGTTCCTGGTAGTCAGCAGCTGTCCGGTCGAAGAATATCTGTCGACTGTGGCGCCCGTACCGAGGAACGCTGATACGCTCAGAAGGAAGTTCTGCTGCGTATCGGAAGGATTGGCCACGACGATGTAGTTGCAGCCGTTGCCGGAATAAGCGCTCCATACGCATCCGAGAGAGAGGAGCTGCACGGATTCAGTGGAAGCAGCATCGAGAGGCTCGGATGCCTCGACATATACTTCACGCATGTCCTTGCAGCAGTTGACCACCTTGACTGAAGACAGAATGGTCCCGGCGTATTCCGGATCTTCAAAGACTCCGTCTCCCCCGTACATGGAAGGAACGAAGCTCGAATCAAGGTCAACTGCGGTGGTCGTGATGAAATCGGCATCGTCGTTGATCAGGAGCGATATGAACTCACCCGCATTGATGGACTTGCTGCATGACAGGCTCGAGATGTATTCGCCTCCGAAGGACGAAGACGTCACATGCGGCGAGTTATACTGGGCAACGCCGAGCGAGCTTAAGATATTCTCGAGAGAAGATGCCTCGGGGTCTGCGAACTCAAGATTCATACCTATCGCGTGGCAGTCGGCGCCCGAGATCATGGTGCCTCCGGAATACTCCATACCATCCAGGAAGATGATCTTGTCCTTGACGTCTGAATAGTATTCGGAACCTGCGAACATTGCCATGACGCAGTCGACATAGGAAGCCTTCTGCGTATCGCTGGCAAAGCAGTTCTCGCTGTCGTTGATCTCTATGAGTATCTTGTCGAACTGTCTGCTCCAGGGAAGCGCTGTTCCGTTGTCGATCCTCTTGCCGCCGTACTCCGAAGAGACGGATCCGCAGAGGTATTCGAGGAAATTGTCGATGTCGCTCTGGGATGCAGCAGAACCTATTACGAACCACGGTGTGGCCTGGCAGGAACTGACGAGCCTCAAGCTCTCCTCCAGGGAATTGCAGGCAGACACTCTTACCTGTCCGCCGTACTCTGAAGATATGAGCTGAACTGATACGGAATCTTCACTCATGCCGAAGAAAGCATTGCGGCAGAATCCGCTCGAACCGAGGTTCAGGTTATCGAGCCTAACGACGGACAGGCCGCTGTCGGACAGTCTCGTCTGGTAATACTGCGGAATACCCGAAGCTGCATATTCGTCGGGACCCAGATAGATCTCGTCGATCAGCACCGAATAAGCACCGTCAACAGAGATGCTGAACCTTATGCTGTCATCTGCCGTCATGCTGTCGGTAACGGCGAAGACGAAGCTGTATTCGTTGAAGTTCTCTTTGAGGTCATTGATGACAAAGCCCTGCGTTCCGAAGGTATCACCGTAGACCCATACCTTAATGCTCGCATTCTCGTTATAGCTCATGGCGGACAGGCTTATGCGGTAGAAGGTATCATCCGCAAAGCAGTCGGATGAAGTGCCGTTGAGCTTCTGAGACATCACATGAACGCCTTCGGTCTCGCCCGTGAGCATCGCACACAGCCCCTTGCCGTCAGATCTCTGGCAGGTAACGAGAGAAGTACCGGCTCCCGAGCAGCTCCAGTCGCTGTAGGAAGATGCTTTCCATGTGCCGTCTTCACTGACGGAATAAACTGCGGCAGGTGCCTGTCCGTTCTCTACGATGCAGATATCACCGCTGATTATCGCATCTTCGGGGATCGAGCCCTCCATGGACAGACCCGAGAGGATCGCCGCACGGTAGAGCTTGCCTGCAGAAGAATAGATTATGCGGTCTCCGGAGATACCGTAGATCGTATCGACGACGACATTCTCGCCTGTAAATACGGTGCTCTCATCCTTATCCGCATAGATGGCGGTGCAAACGCCCTTGTCCGACACGAGTATTATCTTGCCGGAATCGGATGCGCTTACAGACTTGTATGTATTGCCGTCTTCCCTGCATGCATCAAGGAGCGTTACGGCCATGTCAGCTTCGGTATCTATCACGGCGATCTCACCGTCATCTCTCAGAATATAGAAGCAGCTGCCCCGGGCGCTGATGCCGTTGACCGTCATGTCCGCAAGGGACTCATCCTCGACTGCGGTGTAGATAAGGCCGTTGCCGGAGTAATATACGTTGCCCTTAGTGTCTGTTGCGATGAATCCCGCCTCGGACGCATCGAAAAAGGCTATTTTCCCTTCTGCCGGTATCTGCGTCTCTGTAACGATGCCGTCTGTTACCGTGAGCACCGTTCCGTCCTTATATGCTGCGGCAAACACCTCGCCGGAAGAAGCCGTCACGGGGCTCTCGCCACGCACATCAAGGTCCGCACCGGAAGAGAGCAGACTGAAATTCCTTCCGTCTGCAGCGTAATAGATATTGCCCTGCGTTCCGGCCGCATAGACGCCGTCATCAGTCGCTTCGATACCTGCGATAAGCTCGCTGCCGGAAGTCTCCAGCGCAGCTTCCTGCGCATCGGAACCGATGTTGCAGATGACATTGCCGTCTTCGGTAAGGGCCGTATAGGAATTGTTGTAGCTTATGACGTCCAGGATCTTAACACCTGCGATAAGGCCTTCTGCGTCTTCGAGCAGTTCGATCGAACTGAGCCTTGCAGGTTCATATCCCGTGCAGGTACCCGTATATCTCTCGGTCATCGTGCCATTCTCATCTATGGACAGGATCCTGACAAGGTCGCCTGCCATCTCATCGCCTTCTATGCCCTGCGCCTCGATGGCTTCGGGTTCGAGGTAGATGGCGCCGCCGTCAACGGAAGCTACGACGAACGTCAGATAATCAGACGACATCTCAAAGGAAGGATCCGAGATCAGATTGACATTCGGAACAGCCTTCAGATTAACTCCCGCGCCTCCGAAAGTATTATCCGCATCAACAGACGTTGCTCTTAAAGTAACGAGCTCCGTACGGTAGCTGAAGATACCTACCGCGGCAAGGAGTATGGTCGCGAGGATGATGACGGCCAGACTGATGATACCTGCTATCGTCAGGTTCTTCCTTCTGGTATTGCCGTATCTGAACCGGTCGAGCTTATTCATCGGCTGCAGCAACCTCCGTGACCATTACCTCTTCGTTCTTGTCAGACTCTGATTTTATTCTATTACGGCTGTACTTTACCAGCGTTATGAATGCGAATACCGCAGGCACCATGGCAAGTATCGTTATGAAGTTCATCGTGGCATTGATCGTTATCCTCGTATCTTCCGATAAGCCGAACACCTCCAGCTTCAGGAAGAACGGGATCGCAGAACCTATCAGGTTGAACAGCGAATGCAGCAGTATGGACGAGATGATGCTTCCCGTGTAGTAATAGCAGAAAGTAATGATGATGCCGCAGACAAGGGCATATCCGATATGTATCGACATGCCGTGCAGCGCACCGAAAAGCGCCGCCGCGATAAGCACTGCCACCCACGGCTTGAAGGCACGCTCGAGATGCCCGAAGAGTGCTCCCCTGAAGACCATCTCTTCGCTCAGGGGTATGAAGAAAGCCATCGTTATCGCATAGAGGCACGAATCCCAGAACGGGACCACGTTCTCCTCGACCACGGCATAGCGGTCGACCGAAGCGTCATAGTTCGCCACTTCCTGCTGAACGGGCTGCAGATAATCCGAGACTATTACGAACACGCTGAGATAGGAAGTAACGAAGCCAATAAGGCCGAGACCGATTATGACAAGGAGCAGCACCTCAAAGGCGCTGATCTTCCTTGTCTTGATGAATCTCTTGTTCTTGTCCTTTGATGAGAATCTGTTGTAGATAAGAAAGCAGATGATAACGAGGACCGCGCTGATAAACGAATACAGACCCTCGTGGATATCGGTATCAAGTCCTGCGAACTCCATCGCATAGAATGCGATAAAGCTCATTGCCATATAAAGGCATAAGCAGACCAACGCCAGGAAAAGGGCTAATGCATATCTGCCTGCTTTGGCAAGTGGACTCATTCAGGTTCTGCTCCCTGGAAGACGCCTTTTCTCGCTTTGGAATCGGGTACCTGCGAGTTGTAGTAGCGTCTCATAAAGTAAACGAATGCAGTCTCGAGCTCGGTACCGTCCTTGATCGAATAGAAGAGCTGTTCCCCGCTCTTGGCATACTCGGTCCTCATGATAACGAGTTCGGGTTTGTCGTGGTTTCCGTCGTCCGGCGCATAGTTATACATGACAATGTATTCCTTCTTCATGATGACGAAGGTGTCTATGACGGACATATAGTAATCCTTCTTGTTGTAAGGATCCCTGATGACGATAAGTTCGTCCTCGCGGCTGTTCTTAAGATGCTCGCCGGCAAGCTTGGCTTTACGGTCAGCCTGCATGGCGCGCTTCTTGCGAAGGCCGCCTGAATGAGGATTACTCGTCTGATTCTTCATCGCCGTAGAGCTCTTCGCAGAGCTTGTCGTAGTAATCGTAGATCACGTCGACCTCTTTCTCGGGGATCGTCTGGAGCAGCATCTGGCCGTCCTCTTCGACGGATTCCATGATGACTGAATCATAATCATATTCGGGATCGTCAACGGGTCTTAAGAGGACAACATAGTCCTTGCCGTTGAACTTAAAAGCATCGTCGAGGATGAACTCGATCGCTTCGCCTGTCTCTTCATCTTCAAGAGTGATCTTACGATCCTCTTCATCCATATCAAGCATATTGTTAAGAAGCTCGTCTGCCATAATATTGCCTCCTCAAAAACGGATTTATTAATTATAGCATATTAAGTGTTTCTTATTTTGTCGAGGTACTCCTGAAGGATGATCTCTGCGGCGACCTGATCTATGACCGCCTTCTGCTTCTTGGCCTTGACGTTGCAGTCGTGAAGATATCTGGAAGCCATGACCGTTGTGAATCTCTCATCTTTGTATTCGGGGGTAAGTCCGGATCTTCTCTCGAGCTCAGCGCCGAACTCCTCTGCCTTCTCCTGCGTCTCGGAGCGTTCGCCGTCAGTCCTTGTCGGTCTTCCGATGACCAGGGCCGTGACGTTCATCTCCTTGATTATCGTGCATATGCGGTCAAGAGCCCATTCGGGATCTCTTCCGTTCCAGTTGACGGTCTCAAAACCTCTGGCAAGTATCCTGGATTCATCAGAAAGAGCGAGACCTATATGCCTGGTCCCGAAATCAATACCCATTACTCTTCCCTTGGATGGAGGCATCTGTCTCCTTAGAGTCTCGAGCAGTAGTCGCTGATGATGACTTCGAGGAGCTCGTCTCTGTCGATCCTCTTGATAAGTCCTCTCGCGCCCTTGTAGCTCGTGATATATGTAGGATCGCCGGAGATGAAGTAGCCGACAAGCTGATTGATGGGGTTGTAGCCCTTCTCCTTAAGAGCGCTCAGGACATACGTCATGAGAGCCTGCACATCAGCAGACTGGTCGCCCGAGAGATTGAATTTTGCCGTGCTGTCGTCTATCAAAACTGCCTCCGATAATGTACCTATTATTCCTACAGAGACATTCTAACATAATAAATGTGTATTTTCTAAAAATTTATTTAAATCTTAAACCCATCAGGCAGAAGGCCCCGTCGCTGCCTGATATCACGCCTTTGACGATGTCTCCGGACCTGATCTCAGAGATGTCCGCGCCTTCAGTGATCTTCGTCCTTACATAGTTCGCTGTATAGCCTTCAGGGATGCCGTCCGAGACGGTCTCTACGAGGACTTCTGCGGTCTTGCCGGTCATTCCCGCCGCAAACTCCGCAGAGAGCTCATCCGAGATACTGATAAGCTTCGCGGCACGCGCCTTCCTTACGGACATGTCCATCTGCGGCATGGCGGCAGCTGCGGTCCCCTCCCTCTCGGAATACGGGAACACATGTATTTTCGCGAAAGCCATCTTCCGCGAGAAAAGGCACGTCTCCTCAAACTCCTCTTCCGTCTCGCCGGGGAAGCCCGTAATGATGTCCGTTGTAAGCGACATATCCGGGAAGTGCTTCCTTAAGAGCCTGACGCGCTCTGTATAATCTTCTGTATCGTATCTGCGGTTCATGCGCTTCAACACCGTGTCAGACCCGCTCTGAAGCGACAGATGGAAGTGCGGGCACAGGTGCTTAAGGTCTGCCAGGCCTTCAATGAACTCTTCCGTCATGGACATTGGTTCGAGCGAGCCGAGGCCGAGCCTCTCCACTCCGGGAACAGTATCTATCGCCTGAAGGAGCTTAAGAAGAGACATGATGTCCTCGCCCCTGTCCTTGCCGTATGAGCACAGATGTATGCCCGAGACCGTTATCTCCTTATAGCCGGAATCCGCCAGGAACTTTGCTTCCTCGACACATGACTCAAAGCTCCTGCTCGCGACCCTGCCTCTGGCATATGGTATCGCGCAGTATGTGCAGAAATTGTTGCAGCCGTCTTCGACCTTGATGAAGGCTCTTGTACCTTCAGGAGACAGGACAGAACCGAAGTCATGGTACTCGTCCTTCTTAGTAACTTCAGGTCTTACATGGGAAGCCGTGTGTTCGTGCTTACCCTGCTGCTTCATATATTCCAGGACGCGGTCTGCTATCTCGTTCTTCTCGCGGTTGCCGACTATGAGATCGCAGTCGATGGTGCCGTCTGCAAGCTCTGCCGAACACCCCGTGGCGACAACTACCGCATCAGGGTTAAGACGCGCCATCTTCCTGAGCATCTGATGAGACTTACGGTCAGCCTCGCCCGTAACGGAGCACGTGTTGACCACACAGCAGTCCGCCTCAGAGGCGTCCTCTGTCACTTCGAACCCCTTATCGAGAAACAGGCGCCGCATGGCGTCTGTCTCGTAACGGTTTACTCTGCATCCTAATGTAAGGAAATATACCTTCAAAGCTTACTGCCTTACCTTGATGTGTACTTCTCTGAGCTGCTGCTCGGTAACATCGCCGGGCGCACCGCAGAGCAGATCCTGCGCATTGCCGTTCATAGGGAATGCGATTACTTCTCTGATGTTGTCTTCGCCTCTTAAGAGCATGATCATACGGTCAACGCCCGGAGCCATTCCCGCGTGCGGCGGAGCGCCGAACTGGAATGCGTTATAGAGAGCGCCGAACTTTGTCTTAAGGTCTTCTTCAGAGTATCCTGCGATCTCGAAAGCCTTCTTCATGATCTGCAGGTCGTGGTTTCTTACCGCACCGGAAGAGAGCTCTACGCCGTTGCAGACGATATCGTACTGGTAAGCGAGGATCTCGCCGGGATCCTTTGTCTCGAGTGCTTCGAGACCGCCCTGAGGCATGGAGAAAGGATTGTGCGTGAAGATATACTTACGTGTCTCGGGATCTTTCTCGAACATCGGGAAGTCGTTGACGAAGCAGAATCTGAATGCGTTCTTCTCTGTAAGGTCGAGACGCTTGCCGAGCTCGTTTCTGATGCCGCCTGCGCACTCGCATGCACGTGCCTCGTTATCTGCGATGAAGAAGATCGTATCGCCAGCCTGAAGGCCTGCGAGATCCTTAAGTTCTGTCTTCATGTCATCGGGAATGAACTTGTCGATAGGTCCCTTGTAGCTCATGTCCTCGAGAACTTCGAGGTAGCCGAGGCCGCCCATTCCGAGGTCGTCCTGAGCGAACTTGAGCATCTTCTCGTGCTGGCCCTTGGACAGCTTCGCATGAACGTTGATCGC
Source organism: Oscillospiraceae bacterium (assembly GCA_902782125.1). Lineage (GTDB taxonomy): Bacteria > Bacillota > Clostridia > Saccharofermentanales > Saccharofermentanaceae > Saccharofermentans. The sequence continues at coordinate 182,268 of CACZMA010000001.1, forward strand.
ACGTACGGTCTTGCCGTGGAATGCCTTGAATGTACATCTGGAGAAGAACTCTGTAACGTCAATGATCCTCAGAGGGTTCCTGAGGTCAGGCTTGTCCGTACCGAATTCGAGCATTGCCTGCTTATAAGGGATGACCGGATAAGGTGCTGCGGTAACTGCGGCGCCCTCTGGTGCAAACTTCTCGAATGCTGCCGTGAGGACTTCCTCACCTGCCCTGAATACGTCTTCCTGTGTTGCAAAGCTCATCTCGAAGTCGAGCTGATAGAACTCTCCCGGAGATCTGTCTGCTCTTGCATCCTCGTCTCTGAAGCAGGGAGCGATCTGGAAGTACTTATCGAATCCGGATACCATCAGGAGCTGCTTGAACTGCTGAGGCGCCTGGGGAAGCGCATAGAACTTGCCCTTGAACTTTCTGGAAGGAACGATATAGTCTCTCGCGCCCTCAGGCGAAGAACTCGTGAGGATAGGAGTCTGGATCTCGAGGAATCCCATCTCCGTCATCTTCTGTCTTAAGAATGCGATGACATTGGATCTGAAGATGATGTTGTCCTTGACCTTCTGGTTACGGAGATCTAAGTATCTGTACTTAAGTCTTACATCCTCTCTGATCTCCTTGGATGTCATGATCTCGAACGGGAGCTGTGTGTAGACCTTGCCGAGCACATCTACCTTGTGTGCCTCGAGCTCGATCGTACCCGTGGCGATCTTCGGGTTATATGTCTCCTCGTCTCTGTGCTCGATCTTACCTTCAATCGAGACGCACTCTTCCTTAACGAGTCCGTCGAGGAGAGTCGTGTCTCTCATTACGACCTGGAGCGTGCCGTACATATCACGAAGGTCGATGAAGGATACGCCGCCGTGGTCTCTGATGTTCTCGATCCAGCCGCATACGCGGAGCTCTGATCCGACATCGCTCTCGGTGATCTCACTGATGATCTTGTCTCTGTAGATGTTGCCCATTGTCTTACAGTCCTTTCCAAATTCATGTCCGGAGAAATAAAAACGCCCCGAACTTACAAGCCTTGCTTACAAGTTCAGGACGATATACTGCAAAGTATCCGCGGTGCCACCTGAATTATCCCGCCGAATCAGGCAGGATCTCTCTTAGATTGTCTCCCATGCTGCTAGAGCTGTTATTCGCCCGATCACTGCCGCCTGTCTTCCAGCCAAAGGACAGACTCTCTGTGGGTGTATCCCCGGGTTACTGGGTCTCCGTCATCGCGTGGTATTAGCGAATATTACACTACATTCACCGTCGTTGTCAAACGGTTATCTCGCTCTTCTTCCTCCGGGGCCTCTCCTGCCGCCCTTGGACGGTCTGTTCTTGAACTTATCGCCCTTGCCGTGGGAAGCTTTGCGGATAGGCGTGCGCCTCTCCTTACCCTTTCCTTTGCCGCTTACTTTGCCCTGCTTTCCGGAGTTCCTGCCGGAAGGACGCGGGATAAAGTCATTCTCGAGCGAGAAGTCTATCCGGTTAAGCTCGGTGTCAACATTCTCTACGATGACGTCCACCTTGAGGCCGATGCTTATGATCGTGCCTGTGTGCGCACCAACCGCGCAGTATCTTCTCTCGTCGAAGTAGTAGTGATCCGCGAGGCTCCTGAAGGGAACGAAGCCTTCGATGGAGCTCGGCAGGACAACGAAGAAGCCTACGTCGATTATTGACGATACCGTACCTTCGTAATGCTCGCCGACCTTATCCGACATGAAGTCGCAGACCTTGATGTCGACCGAAGCGCGCTCAGCATCAACTGCATTCCTCTCCATCTCGGAAGATTGCTCTGCCGCACGCTCTACGAGGCCCGAGAAGTGGGACTTCTTATTCTCCTCATGTATCACGCTCTTGATGATGCGGTGGATATAGAGGTCGGGATAACGCCTAATAGGGCTCGTGAAGTGGCAGTAATACTTTGATGCCAGACCGAAATGCCCCAAGCACTGCGAGCTGTATCTCGCTTTCGCCATGGAGCGGAGCAGGAGCTCGTCCGCGACGGGCTTTACCTTCTCGTCAGCGATCGTATCCGTGAAGTTCACGATATCCAGAGGCGTTACCTTGCCAGAGAGCCTTCCTATCGCGCCGAGATTCCTCGCGACGAGCGAGAACCTGGCGATCTTGATCGGATCCGGGTCTTCGTGCACACGGTAGACGAACGGGTATTCCATCTGCGCATAGGTCTTTGCAACGAACTCGTTGGCACATATCATGAACGACTCTATGATGCCGTTGGCAAACGTAATGGGGTAAGGCATGACGTCTCTGACGCTGCCGTCGTCGTTAAGGATGACCTTGGTCTCGGGGAACTCGAAAGCGAGCGCCCCTCTTCTCTCCCTCATCCTCTTCAGACAGTCAGCGAGGACCTTCATGTCTCCGAGCATCCTTATGATCGGGCCGTATTCTCCTTTATCGGAATCCCTGGGTTCGGTAAGGATGCGGTAGACCTCGTTATAGCTCATCCTCCTGTCGGATCTGATGACACTCTCATAGATCTTGCCGTCATATGTGCTGCCCTCGCGGTCAACGAGCATCTCGCATGTCATGGCAAGCCTGTCCACCTTAGGGTTAAGGCTGCACAGACCATTCGACAGTTTCGGCGGGAGCATCGGGATGACGCGGTCAGCAAGATATACGGAAGTCGCCCTCTTGAACGCTTCTTCGTCCAGTGCGGTACCTTCTCTTACATAGTTGGATACATCCGCGATGTGGACATAGAGTCTGAAGTTGCCGTTGGACAGTTCTTCGATCGAGATGGCATCGTCAAGGTCCTTGGCATCCTCGCCGTCTATCGTAATCGTAAGAAGGTCACGGAGATCGCATCTTCCCTTCCTGATCTCTTCGTCCACGAGAGCGGGATCGGGATCGACCGGCAGGGGCTCGACTTCAGCCAGGACTTCATCCGGAAAGTTCTGCGCCAGGCCGAACTGCCTTAAGACCGTGAGCATCCTGGCATCGTTGTTGCCGGGGTCGCCCAAGACTTCCTTGATGGTTCCCCTGCACTTGCCCTTGCCTTCTTCGGGGTTCAGGATCTCGCATACGACGAGCATGTCGAAGGGCGCGCCGTTCAGGTGGTTCTTATCGATATCGACCATACCCCAGTCAGTATCCTTGAACGAAGGATCTGGTATGACGACTCCGCCGTCAGAGGTCATCCTCAGTATTCCTACTACCTGGTTCTTAACTGCCAGAGGTCCCTTCGGGGCGAGCTCAGCAGGACACTGGGGCTTCTCGCGCTCGCTCTGTATCTTCGCCATTATCTCGCGGCTGCGCCTTCTGGCATTCTGGCTCATATTCTTTGCATATGAGAATCTGTTGTCTTTGTTATTGTTATTACTCATCTATCTGCCTTCCATGTTTTCTTTGATTATAGTACAAAAAAGCCTCCGGCAATTACCGGAGGCTCATGAATGAACTTTGTTAAGCTTACCAATGTCTTGCGACTGCAAGATAGAGGATGACGGAAATAACCGCAAACGCTACGCAGCAGATGACCGTCCATCTCTTAAGCTGTTCTTCAAGAGTCCTTCCCTTTGCCTTACTGTAGTAAGAATCGGAAGTAGCACCCGTTACGGCGCCAAGGCCCTGATCGTTACCTTCCTGAACGAGGAAGAGAACGATGATGCCGATCGCACTGATTATATCGACTACAGATAATATGATTTGCAGAACACTCATTATATCTGCCTCCTATCTCAAATTAAGCCGTTAGATAATAACACAAGCATTTTACTTATGCAAACGTGCTTTCAACGCCTTGTGGCCCTCGCTCAGTGCGAACGGGATCAATGCCAGCGGCAGGATAACGAGCCATGCCAGCGGATTAAGTGCGACATTGTCGAAGATGCCGTTGACAACAGGGATGTAGATTACTGCGAGGAGCAGCACCAGAGATACGCCTACAGCCTTGTTCATCATGGAGTTCGAGAAGATGCCGAGCTTGAATACGGAGATCCTCTCAGACCTTGCAGCGAATGCCCTGAACAGCTCGCAGCAGATGAGAGTAGCAAATGCCACGGTCCTCGCGGTAGACAGCGCGATGCCGTCTGTTGCTTCACCTGCATAGAAGAATGTGCTTCCCGCATTCATGCTCATGAGTGCCGCGATGAATGCTGCTGCGACAGACATGAAGATGCCCGTTGCCTGCAGAGCGATGTTGACCATCATGTGCTTATTTACGATATGTTCTGTCTTCTTACGGGGCGGCAGCTTCATGATGCCGGGCTCGCCCTTCTCTCTTCCGAGCGCGAGCGCCGGGAACGAGTCGGTAACGAGGTTCAGCCAGAGGAGCTGGATCGCAGTAAGAGGTGCTGCGATGCCCGGGATTACCGTATTCGGTATGAGCGACAGCAGGAAGATAACGAGGATCTCACCTACGTTGCAGGACAGAAGGAACGATACGAACTTTCTGATGTTCGCATAGATGATCCTTCCCTGCTCTACAGCCTTTACGATCGTAGCGAAGTTGTCGTCCATCAGGATCATGTCCGCGGAATTCTTGGATACGTCCGTACCGGTGATGCCCATCGCGACGCCGATGTCGGCAGTCTTAAGGGCCATCGCGTCATTAACGCCGTCGCCTGTCATCGAAGCGATGTGGCCGTTCTCCTTAAGAGCGGTAACGATCCTTACCTTATGTTCGGGAGATACACGTGCATATACGCTCGCGGTCTCGACTGCTTTCTTGAGGTCTTCGTCGCTCATCTTATCGAGCTCTGAGCCCGAGAAAGCATCCATATGCTTCTCGTCACGCATCTCGAGGTTATCAGAGATCGCAACAGCGGAATCTTTGTAGTCGCCCGTGATCATGACCGCACGGATGCCTGCCTCGCGGCAAACTGCGATGGCATCCTTTGCCTCTTCACGCGCAGGGTCGATCATGCCGATGAGGCCGAGGAAGATCATGTCCTGCTCATCCTCGAAGCCGGGCTCCTTGCCTTCCTCGTGGTTGTCATAGGCAAATGCGAGCACTCTGATCGCCTTGCATGCGAACTGGTGGTTCTGCTCGGAGATGCGCTCCCTGTACTCGGGAGTCATGGTGTGAACACCGGTGCTGTCGAGGTAGCGGTTGCATCTGGAGATAACGATGTCCGGACCTCCCTTGGTATAGCTTACCCACTTGCCTGCAGTAACGCCGGAGTGGTAAGTGGTCATCATCTTACGGTCAGAGTCGAACGGGAGTTCCGTCATCCTCGGATACTTGTGCATGGTCTCCTGGCGGAGCATGCCGCATTTCGAGCCGAGCGTGGTAAGAGAACCTTCCGTCGGGTCGCCGATGCAGGAGTATTCGCCCTTGTCGTCCTTAACGATGCTCGCGTCGTTACAGAGGACTGCGGCCCTTACGAGTTCTTCGAGCTCGTCATACATCTTGACCGGCTTGCCGTTCTCGTCTACGAGCTTACCGTCGGGAGCATAGCCGTTGCCTTCGACGTTTACGATGTTGGCGCCATCATAGAGCACTTTGACCGTCATCTGGTTCTGTGTGAGAGTGCCCGTCTTATCGGAGCAGATAACGTCGACGCAGCCGAGCGTCTCTACCGCGAGGAGCCTCTTTACGATGGCGTTGCTCTCTGCCATCTTGGTCATGCCGATGGACAGGACGATCGTAACGACTGCCGCCAGGCCTTCAGGGATGGCTGCAACTGCGAGGGATACTGCCGTCATCATGGCGTCGGTCCATTCGAGCTTCTGCACGAAAATATCCACCACGAGGACGATAATGCACACGATGATGCAGACGACTGCTAGGATCTTACCGAGTGAGTTAAGGTTCCTCTGCAGAGGTGTCTGCTCGTCATTTATGTCTGTGAGTTTCTTGGCGATCTTACCGAGCTCGGTGTCTCTTGCTGTGGCAACTACCACGCCCTTTGCTCTTCCGTAAGTAACTGCGGTTCCCATGAACAGCATGTTCTTCCTGTCGCCTATGCCTGCGTCTTCGTCGCAGATTACGGAAGCGTCTTTCTCGACGGATACGGATTCGCCCGTGAGAGATGCTTCTTCAGCCTTAAGTGAGCTGGATTCGATGAGCCTGATGTCTGCCGCTACGGAATCGCCTGCATCGAGAGCGATGATGTCTCCGACGACGATGTTGCCGGAGTCTGTCATGATGACGTTGCCGTCTCTGATGACCTTGGCCTGGGGAGCGCTCATCTTCTTGAGTGCTGCAAGGGCCTGATCTGCCTTGCCTTCCTGATATACGCCTAAGATGGCGTTGAGGATTACGATCGCGAGGATGACGATAACGTCGATCCAGTCAGCGAATCCGCCGCCGCTCTTTACTGCCATGAAAGCAGACAGGCCTGCTGCGGCGATGAGGATTATTACCATCGCATCCTTGAACTGAGCGAGGAATTTCTTCCAGAGGGGGACCTTCTTCTCTTCACCGAGAGAGTTGGGACCGTACTTAACGAGTCTTAGTGAGGCTTCGTCTTGAGTAAGACCTTTGACCGCATCGGAGTTCAGTTCCTGTACTGCCTGCTCCGCGGTCTTGGTAAACGCTTTTTCCATTTCGTATCTCCTTATCCGTGTCGGACAATTAATAATACCGCTTTATATATGAAAAGTTTAGATGCAAATAAAGAAAAAAAGAGAGCGCTAATTCGCGCTCTCTTCTGGTGCCCAGAACCGGAATCGAACCAGTGACACGGGGATTTTCAGTCCCCTGCTCTACCGACTGAGCTATCTGGGCAAAAGATAGGCCGGAACCGGACGGCTCCGGCCTGATGGCGACGCAGAAGGGGCTCGAACCCTCGACCTCCAGCGTGACAGGCTGGCGTTCTAACCAGGCTGAACTACTGCGCCTTAATGGTGGAAACTACAGGGCTCGAACCTGTGACCCTCTGCTTGTAAGGCAGATGCTCTCCCAGCTGAGCTAAGCTTCCGTCACACGCGCTCTTTTGCAAGCGCTCGTTGATTATAAAAAAGATTTGCATTAATGTCAACTACAAATTAAAAAACTTCTTAAGAGTCTCCGACCCCTCAGTCTTTACTGTAGTAGATGTACATATAAGAGTTGCCGTCATCTTCCTGATCGAGGATATATACGACATTCTCTCTTGAGCTTGCCTTGATCGTGGAGCCGAAGATGAAGACATAAGATCCTTCAGTCGGTTCCGGCTTAATATTAACTTCGTTCAGGGTTATATTTTTATAATCTGTAAAGTCCGGAGTCATCATGATCATGCCGGAACCTTCGTAATATGTATAGATGACATCGATATACTGCTGCCACATGCCGTCCTTGATGCGGATCTTGGCCTCATAGGACGATCTGGAATAGAGGAATCCCACCTTCTCCATCTTGACGACTTCGAGATTCTCGTCTTGGGATATAGGTATAAGATTGGTCCTGTCGAGCAGAGCCCCGTTATTGTCATATATGAATCCGCCCACCATGATAAGGAACAATATGACTGTGACTACTATAAGAACAACGTCTTTCCTTGATAACTGCGACATGAGGTCCTCCCTTATATCTCGTACAACTTACTGCCGTTATGATAAGTTATTTCTGCAATTCTCTCAATATCCGTGTTGCGTATCTCGGCGAGCTTCTGCGCCACGTAAGGCACGAAGCAGGGCTCATTCTGCAGGCCTCTGTTGGGTTCCGGAGTAAGATACGGACTGTCGGTCTCTATTACGATGCGATCTTCCGGAGTCTCCTGCGCGAGGACCGGCCCCTTCTTGTTGTTCTTGAAGGTCAGAGGCCCGTCGAATCCTATGTAGAACCCGAGCTTAACTATCTCTCTTGCGGCCTCAGGCGACATCGAGCAGCAGTGGCATACGCCTGGATTGCCGCGCAGCTGTCCCCTTCCGGCGAATTCTCTCAGGATATCCAGGCAGTCACCCGTGGCATCCCTCTCGTGAAGGATGATGGGAGTATCCAGTTCATATGCCATCTGAAGCTGTCTTCTGAAGACTTCCTGCTGAACGTCTCTGGGTGACAGGTCGTAGTAATAGTCCAGACCGATCTCGCCTATGGCGCAGATCCTTTTGTCTTTACGATGCTCAAGCTCTGCGCGGAGATATTCGTCCGTCGCATCCGTGTAGTCCTTTGCTTCGTGCGGATGAACGCCCACCGAGCAGAACAGCTCGACGCCGCTCTGACCGTTAAGATCTTCGCACATGGCAACTGCCTTGCGCGATGTCTCCTCGGAATCGCCGGGGATGAGGATGCGCTTTACGCCTGCCGCAGATGCCCTCGACAAAAGGTCAGAGGCGGATACTCCCGCCTCTGAGAACTTTCGGTCATATATATGAGCGTGCGTGTCGAAGAACACTCCGCTGCCGGTATAGTAGTGCGGCTCCCTCACGAGATGTCCGCTCCGGCCTTGATGGAATCGTCGAACTCGATGACGCGGTATCTGTCGCCGTCCTTGACTGACAGGATCATGCCGTTGCTCTCGAGACCCATCATCTTACGGGGCTCCAGGTTGATGATCATACCGAGCGTCTTGCCGATGAGCTCTTCGGGCTTGTAGTACTTGGCAATGCCGGAGAGCACCTGCCTCTCGCCGAAGCCGTCGTTAACGATGAACTTCAGCAGCTTGTCGGACTTGGGTACGTTCTCACAGGAGATTACCTTTACTGCCCTGAGATCCAACGCAGCGAAATTATCGAACTTCGTCAGGGGCTTTGCAGGCTCGATGTCGGACGGAGCCTCCTCTTCTGCGGGGAAGAGTGAAGCAAGCTCAGCCAGTTCCTTCTCTACATCTATTCTCGGGAAGAGAACGGGGCCCTTCTTGACTGTTACGTCAGCAGCGAGCAGATATTTCTGAGATGCGCACTCCCACTTGGTATTCTCTTCGGTCGCACCGATCTGCTCGAAGATCTGGGGCGCGATGTGAGGCATGACGGGCGACAGAAGGATCGTGACCCTTCTTACCGCGTCGAGCAGGTTATAGAGCACTGCAGCAAGTCTCGGTTTGTTTGCCTCGTCCTTAGCAAGTACCCAGGGCTCGTTCTCGTCAATATACTTGTTTGCCCTTGCTACAACTCTGAACAGTCTCTCGAGACCGTCGGAGAATCTCATCTCGGAGAAGTTCTCGGATACGAACTCAGGCAGAGCGTCGAGCTGAGCCACAAGATCCAAGTCAGCCGTTGTAAACTCCTTCTCCTCAGGCAGCGTGCCGTCAAAATACTTGATGGCCATTGCCACGGTCCTCGATACGAGGTTGCCGAGATCGTTGGCAAGGTCAGAATTGTATCTGTTGAACATCATCTCTGTCGAATAAGGCATGTCGGAACCGAATACCATCTCTCTTAAGAGGTGATATCTGAGCGCATCTACGCCGTATCTCTCGGAAAGTACGAACGGATCGATGACGTTGCCCTTGGACTTGCTCATCTTGCCGCCGTCGCCGAAAGTGATCCAGCCGTGACCGTATACCTTCTTAGGCAGCGGTTCGCCGAGCGCCATGAGGATCGCAGGCCAGATAAGAGAGTGGAACCTTACGATCTCCTTTGCCATTACGTGCATATCAGCCGGCCAGTACTTCTCGTAGTCGTCGTACTGATCGTTCATGTAGCCCAGTGCCGTGATATAGTTCGAGAGCGCGTCGATCCAGACATATACGATATGTCCTTCGTCGAAGTCTACCGGAACGCCCCATGTAAAGGATGTTCTGGATACGCAGAGATCCTGAAGTCCGGGCTCGATGAAGTTGTTGATCATCTCGTTAACTCTGGACTTCGGGTTAAGGAAATCCTTCTCCTCGTCAAGGAGCAGTTCCTTGAGCCTGGGTGCGAACTCGGAGAGCTTGAAGAAGTATGCCTCTTCCGAAGCATCCGTTACTTCTCTTCCGCAGTCAGGGCACTTGCCGTCAACGAGCTGGCTCTCTGTCCAGAAAGACTCGCAGGGTGTGCAGTACTTGCCCTTATATTCGCCCTTGTAGATATAGCCTGTGTCATAGAGCTTCTTGAAGATGCCCTGTACCGACTTGATGTGGTAATCGTCAGTAGTCCTGATGTATCTGTCATACGAGATGCCGAGCGTAGCCCAGAGCTTCTTGAAGTTGTCGACGATAACGTCAACATAAGCCTTGGGTGCAACGCCTGCCTCTTCTGCCTTCTTCTCTATCTTCTGGCCATGCTCGTCAGTACCGGTCAGGAACATTACGTCATAGCCCTGCATTCGCTTCATTCGCGCGATGCAGTCGCATGCGATCGTCGTGTAGCAGTGTCCGATGTGCGGATTGCCCGACGGATAGTAGATCGGTGTCGTAATGTAAAACTTCTTGCTCTCGGTATCAGCCATGATGACCCTCCTGTTACCTTAGTTGAATAACCTGTTAATTATAATACAAGGGTGCCTTTTTTCAAGAAAGCTCGAGCGTACGGGCATACATCTCTTTCTTGCCGAGTCCCGTAGCCTTGGATACGACCTGCGCGATATCCTTTGTCGGCATGCCTTTGTCCAGCAGGAGCTTTATGAGAGTATCGGCGTCGCAGGTGCCGGCAGCTTCCCCTTTCGGGCCGGAGGAAGATGCGAGAGGCTCGAGGCACACTACGAACTCCCCGCGCGGCACGTTCTCATCGAAATACTCCTTCGCCTCGCTTACGGTAAGCCTGATGACTTCCTCGTACTTCTTGGTGAGCTCGCGGCAGAACGACGCCTTCTTATCGCCGAAGCCTGCTCCCTCGAGCTCTTCTATGAGCTTTTGTATCCTGTGGGGCGCTTCGTAGAGGACTATCGTCTCGCCGTAGGCTTTAAGCGCTTCGAGGCGGTCTCTCCTCTTCTTGCTCTCCTGAGGCAGGAACCCCTCGAAATGGTAATACCTCGTGGACAGCCCCGATATCGCAAGGGCGGACACAGCCGCGACGGGGCCCGGGATTACCGAGACCTCGATGCCGGCTTCCACCGCAAGCCTTACCAGATCCTCGCCGGGATCGGATATCGCAGGCATACCGGCGTCAGAGACCTGCGCCACGGTAAGTCCCTGCTTCATCATGTCTATGAGCACGGGACCTTTGGCGGCCTTGTTGTGTTCCTGATAGCAGAAGAGCTTCTTTGCTTCTATCCCCTTCTCCTTGAGAAGGATGCCCGTAACTCTTGTATCCTCGCAGGCGATGACATCAGCCTGCGTAAGGACCTCTTCCGCCCTGGGCGACATATCCGACAGATTACCAATGGGTGTTCCTACGAGATAAAGCAATCCTTATGTTCCTCCTCATATATGGCGGCGTGCCTTGCGGTCCTGACGAAGTTGCCTTCTCTGTCCGTCTCATTAAGTATGAGCGGCGGGAGAACTCTGAAGTCAGCGCCGGGCGCGCCTTTCTTGCCTGCCAGGAGCGACAGGAAGCTGTTCTTGTCTTCGGTCGCGTGCACGTTGATGAGCCTCGACGGAGCCAGTCCGTGCTTAGCGAACAGCTCGAGGCACTCGGGAAGTCTCTCCGCAGTCATGCACATTACGGTGAATCCGCCTGATGTGCGTGTCCTCTTCGAAGCCGTGGATATGAATGCTTCGAGAGAGCCGTCGCCTCCGAACCTGGATATCAGGGTCTCGGTGGAGTTCTTTTCCGTATCGGTCGCAGGGCCCCTTCTCTCGCTGAAGAACGGCGGGTTCATGAAGACCACGTCGTAGCACTCGTTCTTTACTTCTGGCGGCAGATCGGCAAGGTCGCAGTTGAACGCCCTCATCCTGTCGCCTGTGTTATTGAGCTCGATGTTCTTAAGGAGTATCTCATATGGCTTCGCCTGCAGCTCAATGCAGTCGATCTTTGTGACCGGGAGCCTTGCCGCCGCACACATCGCGCAGGAACCGATGCCGGAGCCGAGTTCGAGCATCTTCGCCTTGTCTGCGTGGCCCTGCCTGACAAAACTCGCGGCAAACCAGGCCAGCAGCACGCTCGCAGTCCCGAGCTTGAAGATGCTGTCATCCTGATAAAGTCTGAATCCTGCTCTTCCCAGGTCGTCGATCTTGAGATTATCCATCACCCGATTATATCACGGCAATAAAAAACCGGCGGGAAGAACCCGCCGGCCGTTCGATTCTTTACAGATCGGCTGATCAGCCCTCAGCGATAGCGCCTACAGGGCAGTTGCCGGCGCAAGCACCGCAGGAAACACAAACATCAGCATCGATATTGTACTGTGTATCACCCTGAGAGATAGCTCCAACAGGACAACCGTCAGCACATGTGCCGCATGATACGCATGCATCAGAAATTACATAAGCCATATTACATTACCTCCTATATGTGGTTCGATTTAATTATTCACCACAACAATGCGGTTAGGCAAGAGCAACTATTCTGTGCGGTATCACTCGCCGTCGGGCGCGCCCTCTCCGCGAGGGTCTGATGCGCTTTCGTTTGCGCCGTTATTGCCGGAAGATCTCTTGGGGCAGTTACGGCATCCGGACTTCATGTCGGAGTTCAGCGGCTCGAGTTCTGCCCAGGGGAACTTCTGGATCTCGGTCTCGTTCTCGCTCGTGAACTTGACGCTTATCATCTCTTCTATGTAGTTGACGTCGCAGACAACGCCGACGCCTTCCGGTGTCCTTACACGCTTTCCCTGCTCGGGAAGTCTGTTGTGGGCATCCTCGTACGCTTCCTTCTCGAACTGCAGGCAGCACATGAGCCTTCCGCACGCACCGTTCAGCTTACCCGGGTTAAGGGACAGACCCTGCTGCCTTGCAAGCTTGAGGTTTACCGGCGCGAAATGATTCAGGAAACAGCAGCAGCACAGTTCTCTTCCGCAGATGCCGATGCCTCCGACGAGCTTTGCCTGATCTCTCGAACCTATCTGTCTGAGCTCGATCCTCGTGTGGAAGGCATAAGCCAGATCCTTGACCAGTTCTCTGAAGTCGACTCTGCCGTCAGCCGTGAAATAGAACACGACTTTCTTGCCGTCAAGCGTGAAGGCACAGTCAACGAGGTTCATCTCGAGTTCTCTTCGCTCGATGAGCTCTCTGCACTTGACCATGGCATCCTTCTCTTTGGCGCACTTCTCGTCATATGCCTTGAGGTCTGCTTCAGTCGCGAGCCTCTTGATGGGAAGGATGTCCTTGACATCGCCTTCCAGGTCATATGGTTCTTCGCAGACATGAGCGAGGTCTATTCCCTGCTCTGTCTCTACGATAACGCTGTCACCGATCCCGAGCGACAGTCCGCCTGTCGTAAATCTGTATGCCTTGCCGGCATCACGGAACCTGACATTAACTACTTTTGTCATCTCTTGAACTCCTCATGTATTTTGATCATCAGAGCGCAGCACGCTCCGTCGTAATTTGTATTCACGCTTATCATCTTAACGAACTCGGTGACCGCCGCCTTGCATCTGCCGATAGCCACGGAATTGATGTGGCGGTTCTCGAGCGCGAACTTCCTAATCTTTGCTGCCGTCTCAGTCGCAGCTTCGCGGTCGGGATAGACATTGTACATCAGTATGTCTCCCAGGACCTTGAACATGATCTCTATTATGAGATCGGCATCCTTCTTGTTGTCTGCAAAGAATGCGCTTCCGTCAGTCAGTATGTCCGTATAGCTGTCGCTGCCGAGGCCCAGCAGGAGATCCGTTACTTCGCGGTTAAGCGAGATGTAGGAATCGTCTGACGTCATCGCCAGAGCCCTTCCGGGATTGCCTCCGCAGTATGAGCAGATGGTGCGGAGCGTATCTTCGTCTCCGGGTGCTTCGCGCAGCTTAAGGACGTCGTAGACCTCTTCTTCGGTATATCTCGATATCTTCAGCACTTCAGAGCGGGACAGTACCGTATCGAGGACATTGCCCGACAACGACGAGAGCAGGATGAAGGCAACGTTTGCAGGCGGCTCTTCTATGGACTTGAGCAGGGCGTTCTGACCTGCCTCGGCCACATAGTCCATGTTGATGATGAACACCTTGTTCCTCGAGAACTGGGGCTTGACCACGCTGTCTGCGACGATCTTCTCCCTTACGTCTGCGACCGGTATCATCTTGCCGTCGGAAGGCGCATCAACTCTCACTATATCCGGGGTCGTACCGCCTTCAAAATAGTTGCAGCAGCTACATTTTCCGCACGCACCGTCGTCATTCGGGTTCTCGCACATGAGTGCCTTGGCAAACTCCTCGGCAAAGGAGTGCTTGCCCATTCCTTTCGCGCCGGTAAGGATATAAGTGCCGGCGTGTCTGTGCCTCGCCTCTCCTGCCAGGATCGTCTTGAGCTTGTGCTGTCCGATAAGAGCCGTAAGTGCCATTTACAGCCTCTCTTCTACGGTCTTCTTGATATCTGCGAAGATCTCTTCGGGCGTCCTTCCGGCATCGACCACTACTATCCTGTCAAATGAGTCGGCGGCCTTAAGATAACCGTTCCTGACGTTGCGCTGGAACTCGAGACCCAGAAGCTCCATGCGGTCGTCGGCCTCTCCTCTTCCCTTCCTTCTCGCATAAGCGTCTTCGACGCTCAGGTCCAGAAGGAATGTTATATCGGGCGCCAGGCCTGATGTGGCAATATCGTTAAGGGTAACGACCAGATCCTCGCCAAGGGATCTCGCGACGCCCTGGTAAGCAAAGGTCGAATCGTAGAACCTGTCGCAGATGACCGTGGTGCCGGCCTCTATCGCAGGCCTGATCTTCTCAGCTACGATCTGCGCACGGGCAGCCTCAAAGAGAAGGAGCTCTGCCTCAGGCGACATCTCGTTGTTCTCCTTATCAAGAAGGATCGACCTTATCTTCTCGCCGATCACGGTTCCGCCCGGTTCCCTCACGAGGAGGAAGGGCTTGCCGATGTCTTCGAGACAGGCGGTCAGGAGCCCTATCTGCGTGCTCTTGCCGCATCCGTCGATCCCTTCAAATGTTATGAATAAACCTCTGTCCATCTTAGTCAAGGCTGATGTTCTTCATGGCAGCGATATCGAGATAGATCTCCTTGGTTATCCTCGCGTTCTCGCTCCTGATATCCTCGACTGTCTCTTCGCGCTTCTTGACGGGCATGGAAGGCTTCGGGCTGTCCTGGAACTGACTCTGATTCTCACGGGGCTGCTTTGGACCTCTGTTACGGTCTCTTCTCTGATAGCCGTCCCTGGGCTTCTTGTTCTGTCTTCCTTCGCCGTTCTCGCGCTTGCCCTGCTGTTTATTCTCAGCGCCGCCCGCACGGTTGTTGTTATTGCCGCCGTTCTTGGGGCCGTTATAGCGCTTCTTTCTGTGGTTCCTGTTGTTATTGCGTCCGCCGTTCTGGGGCTTCTCTGCGCCCGTTACATTCTCAGCCATGCAATCCTCCAATAAACATACTTATCCGATTTTAACGCCTTATTATAAACTTTAGATGTGAATAACTCAAATGCCGTCCGGCAGGCGCCTGATCGCCTTGTCTTCCGGAATGGGCACGCCGATATCTGTAAGCTCGGACATCGGTGCGAGCACAAAGGCGCGCTCCGTATACCTCGGATGGGGTATCGTAAGGCGTTCGGTATCCATCGTGAGATCGCCGTAAGTGATGATGTCTATGTCAAGCGTCCTCGGGCCCCAGTGAATGGTCCTCTCCCTGTGAAATTCCTGCTCTATGCTCTGGGTAAGATCCAGAAGTTCGAGAGGCTCAAGCGTCGTCTCAAAGCTCACGCAGGTATTAAGGAACCACGCCTGGTCTTCATAGCCCACCGGCTCGGTCTCGTAGTAGGAAGCCCTCTTAAGATCCGTTATCTCGGAAGACGCTTCGAGTATGGCTATGGCGCCGTCTATCGTCTTACGTCTGTCACCCATGTTCGAGCCAAGAGACAGGATGCAAAAGGCCTTATCTTCCACGCTCTATCCTCACCTGCATCGTCTCGAAGATCCCGTCCACCGGAGCGTCGGGCTTGGACACGGTAACGGCGGTCTTAACGCACTCGGGAGCGTAATCGAGTATCACGTCGCAGATCTTCTTTGCCAGGTGCTCGATAAGATCGCTCCTGTCGTTCTCGACGAGTTCTCTTATAAGTGCATAGAGCTCCGCGTAATTCGTCGTATCTTCGAGCCTGTCAGTTTCGGCACCCCTGATCTCATCGTAGAAGAGCTCTGCCGTGACCGTGAACAGCTGGCCGTTCTCCTTCTCTTCAGGAAGGACTCCGGTATGCCCGAAGAAATCCATGTTCTTAAGGGTTATAACGTCCATATTACTGCCCTGCGAAAATGTTATACGCATAGATCGTCATGTCGCATCCGTCCAGCTGCTGGCGGGTGTTCTTGACATCGTGCACGCGCACGATGGAAGCGCCGGAAGATACCGCGGTGCAGGCAAGTCCTATGGAGACGTTGTCTATGTACTTGCCGTCCACGCCTTCAGAGGAGAACATGCGGACGACACGCTTTCGGGAGCCGCCGTAAAGAACGGGATACTTGCCGCCCATGCCGAACTGCATTATGCCCGAAGTAAGTGCCAGGTCCTGCAGCCTCGACGTGCCGAAGCCGATGCCCGGATCCGTTATGATCCTGTCGTCAGAGATGCCGCTTTCGTTCGCGAGCCTGATGCTCTCCTTGACATAGTTGATGCCTTCGGTGAGGTCGTCTGCGCGGAAGTCGGTCGCGCCCTTGTCGATGAACCTCCTGTTGTACATGAGGACGACTGCCGCGCCTGAATCTGCTGCGGTCTTCGCCATCTTCGGATCTGCCTTCAGGCCTGATACGTCGTTTATGATGTTCGCACCTGCCTTAACGGCAGCCTCTGCCACGTCAGACTTGGTGGTGTCAACGGAGATGATGACGTCCAGCTCCCTGCGTATAAGCTCGATCGCGGGGATGACCCGCTCCTTCTCGACGTCAGTTGTCACGGGAGTATATCCGGGCCTTGTGGACTCGCCTCCGACATCGATTATGTCGGCGCCCTGCTCGACCATCTCTTTCGCGTGCTCCAGGGCCTTCTCGGGTGTATCGTACATGCCTCCGTCGGAGAAAGAGTCGGGCGTAACGTTAAGTATGCCCATTACGAATGTCTTCTTACCGAAGACGAGCTCTTTGTCTCCGCACTTGATGGTTCCTGCAAATCTTCCGTCCGGACTAATCATTCCCTTATCCTCCCAGTCTTTGCCTGTTGATGAGCGCGAGCGCTTCATTCCTTGTGCGGGCGTCGGTCCTGCAGCCTCCTCTCATGGCGGAAGTTACAGTCTTCGAACCCGGCTTTCTTATTCCTCTCATCGTCATGCAGAGATGCTCTGCTTCGATTATGACGCATACGGATCTCGCGTCCACCGCCTCGGTGATCTTGTCTGCGATCTCGGATGTGAGACGCTCCTGAAGCTGCGGCTTACGAGACAGAGTATCGACGATCCTCGCGACCTTGGACAGGCCTAGGATCTTGCCGTCTCTCGGGATATAGACGACGTGTGCCTTGCCGTGAAAAGGCAGCAGGTGATGCTCGCACATCGAATAGAACGGGATATCGCCGATGAGGATCATCTCGTCGTTGCCTTCCTCGTGGAAGACCTTGATGTCCTTGGAGATGTCCCTGTGAAGGCCCGAGAAGATCTCGGCATACATCCTTGCAACGCGCTGGGGCGTCTCCCGGATGCCTTCCCTTGTGGTGTCTTCTCCTATCGCCTCAAGGATCTCTCTGACCGCATTCTCGATCTTCGGGAGATCCATGTTCTGACGGCTCTCTATCGGAAGTGCTTCATCGTTGTCGTAATCGTACATTTATGCTTTTTCCTCTCACTTCATGTGTTCTTTTCTGTATTCCATCGGGGTCTTGCCCATCAGCTTCCTGAACGCGACGTTGAACCTCTGCGGCGATGAGAAGCCCGACTGTACTGCGATCGATGAGACCTTGATCTCGTTGTTCTCGAGGAGTTCACACGCCTTCTCGATCCTCTTGCGCATCAGGTAGTTCATCGGGCTGATGCCGAGCTCATCCTTGAACGCTCTCGTAAAATATCCCTGGCTCAGGAAGACATACTGCGCAGCTTCCGCCACGGTTATACCCTGCTCGAAATTCTCATCCATATACTGCCTTGCGATCTTGACGAGCTCTCTTGCCTTGCCGTTCTTTACTCTCAGGTTCTCCTCCCACTCGTTGCGCATCGCACGGGACAGGTGGATCATGAGCTCTACGGTAAGGGTATGGATCATGAACTCCTTGGCATATCTGTCGCCGGCCTTCTCGTCGACGATCTGCTCTGCCAGGATAGATATTTCCTTCTTCTCGCTTCCGTTGACGAGGAAGAACGGCTGCCTTGCCATCTCGTTGTCTTCCGTGATACCGAGGTCCGCGAACTGCAGGAAGTTCTCCAGCGGGATCTGCGCCATCGATCCGGGGATCATGACCGTAGGTCCGGCGCTGTTGTTCTTTATTCCGGAAGTAACGTCAGTTGCGGCGGAATTGCCGAGCTCCTTAACGTCGTGAACGAATCCGAAGTAGAGGTTGAACATATCCGCCTTACGCGACTTGATCGTAATCTTGTGCTTAACGAGCGGCCTTATGATGAGGATCTTGCCCTTGTCCAGGCTGATCGTCTCGCCGTTGATCACAGCATCGATGCGGCCCTCTCTTAAGTAGAGGAGCTCATGCGAATTGTGATAGCTGATCTCCGGCAGGGATGCCGAAGTATCGTATGTATGCTCGATGCCTTCAATTACGACCGGCACCGAACCTGATGCAGAGATAACACCGTCTACTATCTCGGGAAGCAATTTGTCGAACATACACCTGCCCTCACACAAAACTTATGCTGTCAATGTAGATCTCGCCGTTGCGGTCTGAATCTTCGATATATATCTTGAGGCTCGTCAGGCTTATCGGACCTTCCTCCTCGTAGTCGAGCGTGACTGTCTGCCACGTGAGCTGCTGCTTGATGTCAGCCTCGCCGAAACCTTCGACTATGAGCTTCTTGTGCTTCTGCTCGGGGTTGAAGATCGTGAGCTGTATCTTGTCTCTTCCGTACACTTCGATCGGAGCGAACAGAGATGCGTACATGAGGCAAGGCTCGAATCCGAACAGCGACTTATCGGTCTCGTATCTGATCCTGAGCGATGCCGAACCGGTGAGCTTATGCATGTTGTCCACGGAGATTATGCCGTTGCCCTTGAATGTCCTGTAGATCTTAAGGACCTCGAAGTCCGAATCTGCCGTAGCCTTGCCGACGAACTCGAGGCTGTCGCAGTGCGTGAAGCTCAGATCGGGCGCGAAGTACGCCGGATCCCTGTCGAACCTGAAAGGCAGCACCGGAAGGTCTTCGCCGTTCCTTAGAGTCGCGTCATGCGGGAACGGAGTGAAGCCGTATGTGATGCTTACCGGTTCTTCGATATCGTCTCTCCAGACCATTACGCACATGCCGTAGAGGCACTTGGCGTGAGCCGGATAGAAGATCCTGTCCTCGCCTGCTATCGCAAATCCCGTGATCTCTGAAGCCGCATCAGACACCTTGAATCCGCTGTTAAGGTTAGAGAACCTGATGATCCTCTTGTTGCCTGCGATCTCTATGTCGTTGGGCTCGGGTGAGGACTTGGACATCTTGGGTGAGAAGTGGATTCCCAATGCGATGGTCGCGAGCCTCGTGCCGAGCGTGAAGCTTATCGTCTTGTCCGGCAGCAGCAGGTCATGCAGGCTTACGATACCCGAAGGCATCTGCAGCATCTTGGTGAACGCCACTATGTTCTCGTTGAACTCGAGCACGCCGTAAGGGTCCGAGAAATCAACGTCGTTAGGATGCATTGCCACGAACAGCGCGGACGGCATCTGCTCGTCATCGTACACATTCTTCGGCTCGAAAACTTCCGCCAGAGTCGTCATCAGACCCATCAGCATCAGGTCATATCTGCCGAACCGGAGTTCGCCCGCATTAGGCGAGAAGCAGAAGCCTCTTACGCCCAGTCCCCTTAACGGGTAGAGCTTCGTCCTGTAGAGCGTGGACATCCTGAATTTCGGGCTGATGTAATTCTTCTCGTCTTCTTCCCTGCTCTTCTTCTGGTAGGAGCCGCCCTTGTCCTTGAGCATGTCGAAGTCGAGCTGCTGCGCGCTCGAATAAGTTATGTTCTCCTTGTGTCCCTTGGACGAATTAAGCGTGCTCGAAGATGAGGTCGGGAAGTCCAGTTCCGGCTTGGCAACGTCATCCGGGTCTTCGCCCTTGAGTCTCTTGACTTCGTCAGCAAGGCCTATGTCGATGTCGCCAATCGCGTTGACGTCCTTAAGTTCCTTCTCGAGGTCGTTCGCTTTCTCGCGTCTTCTGTCGATCTCGAGGAGCTTCTTGTATCCTTCGTCATCCAGGTACAGGCCCATGAGCATGCAGTCATACTTCAAGGCCTCGACGCTGTCCATCGCAGAAGGCGATATCCAGTTGATTATCGTGGAATCGGCGTAGGACAGATCCACGACGCCTACCGGATATGAGATCTGATCCGACAGCGTATATGCGAAAGAGAATGCCGAAGAAGATACGTCGGCAAGCTCAGTTGTGTCAGTTACCTTGATCCAGTGAGCATCCTTAAGATGGTCCTTAGGCTCTTCGGAGTAGATGGTCTCATCCTTCTCGAGTCCGCTCCTCGAGGGCGTGAAGAATCTCAGATAGTTCATGACCCTTCTCTTGAGGGGCGTCTTGGTCGCGTTGGCATCCTTCATGGGCACCGACAGGAAATCGGAACCCAGGAACACCCAAACGTCGCCGCATCTGATATCCGATAAGACGATCTGGTCCGTGAGGCATTTGAAAGTGAATGTGTAAGTATCCGAAGACGCCTTGTACGCAGGCATCTTGAAGCTGAAGTCGCCTCTGGAGTTTGTCGTGGTCTCCAGGCTTAAGATGACACCGTAATCGGTATCGAGCTTGGATACCTTACGGCCGTCCGTAGGGTCCTTCTTGACTTCGAAAGTGATGGTGGCACTGGGGGCTGCCTTACCTCTGATAGTGATCTCTATCCCCTGCTGGAATACAGCCTTATCGCTGAGCCAGCTCGTCAAAACTATCGGATTGATCTGCATTCACATTACCTCTCTTAATAAATAAGACAGTAACATTATACATCAGACTTCGCCAACTATAACCTTAATTCCTCTTTCTCTGCACTCATTGAGGATAGCCTCGGGTGCGCCGGAATCCGTGACGAGATATTCGATCCTGTCAGTCTCAAGGAAGTTCGATGTGGAATCGAACCCGACCTTGGTCGAATCGATGAGAGCCACGATATGCTTTGCCCTCTCGGCACACATCCTCTTGAGCTCGAGCTCGTAGAAGTTGTTGCCGGTAAGGCCGGATGTCAGCGAGAAGCCGTTGCCGGACACAAAATAGTAGTCGGCCGAGAGCCTTCCGATCATCTCCTTGCTGAGAACGCCCTCGATGGAACCCGAGTGGGGCCTGAGCATTCCGCCGATGATTATTATCGTCTTGAAGTTGTTGTATCTCTGAAGTTCCATCGCCGTGTGGATGCCGTTGGTAATGACCGTCACGCCCTTCGCCTTCTTCAGGAACGGGATCATGTGATAAGTCGTGGAACTTGCATCCATGAAGATGGTGCTGCCGCTCGGTACGAGCTCCGCGGCCTTCCTGCCGATCGCATTCTTGAGAGGAACGTGCTGGACCGAACGGACCATGTAATTCTCTCCGCCGGAGAGCTGCTTGGGCTTAGCCGGGAGCCTGATGCCGCCGTGGAACCTTATGATTGCACCGTCGTGCTCCAATGCCCTTATATCGGTCCTTATCGTCGAACCCGTGACGCCCAGCATCTCGGACAGTTCTACTGTCTTGATCTCATGCTCGCGTTCAAGGATATCGAGGATCTTCTTACGTCTGTCTGTATCGTTCGTTTCTTTCATATGAAAATATTATCAAGTGAAAAATCGGGTGTCAACTTACCCGTGCCTTTCATTTGAAATCACTACAGACTTATCTGAAAGTGCTGGTAATCCTTGGGATTGCTCCAGCTTCCGCCCCACGTCCAGCCGTACGCAGTAAAGAGTTCGTAGGCTCTGTCCGACGTCGTGATGACGTGCGGCATGTCAGACGATCTGTTGTATACATAATCCGCCGCATTGTCATGTGAGAATTTGTAAGACCCGTCATCCTGAATCGACACATAGGGGTTGTACTGCGGGTTGATGTCTATCGCGAGGCCGTAGGAGTGTTTCGAGAGTTTCGATGAACCCGTCGCAGGCCTGTAACAGAAGCACGACGTGTTGTTGTGGTCTATGGAATTCCAGTCGGACCCGGTCGCGTCGCCGGTCCAGTAATTGTCTATGAGATACATCTTCTCTATCTGATACCCCTCGCTGCAGAGCGTCTCGAAGATCTCCATGACATCGGATGCGACGGCCTTGTTGACGATCATCTCGCCCACCTGATACTCGCCGTCAAAGTTGACATGCAGCATCTTCAGGTACCTTAAGTCCGACAGTGCGATATAGTCGTTCTCGACGTAGGACTGGCCGTAGATCCTGTTATACACGCTGCCGCCCTCGGTGATCTCCGACGAAGTGAAATACTGCCAGAGGTTGGAATCGTCAATGAGATCGGAAGAGATCACGTCTCCCGGAGCATAGCCGTCTAAGCTCTTTAGCTTGCCCTGCGTTGTTGTCTCCTCGGTCGTCGTCTCTGTGGTGGTCTCTTCAGTGGTCGCCTCGGTCTCGAGCGTCGTCGTAACCGCCACCGACGCCTGGATCTGCGCTTCGGTAACGCTTGCCTCAGGTGTCGTCTCGGGAACGGAAGCTGTGGTGGTCTCTGCTATCTCGGGCTTCCTCTGCGCGAAAACAACAGCCGCCGTCACGCCTGTCGCAATGACCGCGACGGTTACGACAGCCGCGAGTACTATGTTGGTCTTCTTAAGCCTCTCATCCGAGAGGAAATCACTGAATCTGCTCATAAAACCAATGATAGCATAAGGCCCGGAGAATCGAATAACTGCGAGTGATGAAAATGTGCGCGATCAGCCTTCAAATGCTCACAAAATCATCACATTCGGCCGATTATGCATATTTTGTGCGTAAATCACACTGATTCAGTCACGTATTCATCACACGCAGCGGGGACATAAAAAAACCCCGAAGTAGCCGCTTCGGGGTTTTCGTTTTTTCTCCCTATGTGCAAGTGAAAGTGATAGCTTTCCTTCGCTATGTAAATTATACCACCGCGTGTTCTCTATGCAATAGGTTTGCGATCTTACGACAGCTTCATGTAGCCGTCCTTGATCCAGCCGAGCTTTCTCATTACTTCGCTGAATACAAGTGACAGAACAGCGGGAGCAACGATGCAGACAACGAGCATTCCAACCCATGCCATTGCGTCGAGCGTGCCGGATTCGGTCATTGCGGAGAAGCAGCCGATGGGACCTACCATTCCGCATGTTCCCATGCCTGCGGCAACGCCGTTGCACTCGAGCTTGAATACCATTGTGGACAGAGGTCCTGTAATGGCGGAAGCGAGTGTCGCGGGAATCCAGATCTGGGGATGTCTTACGATGTTGGGCATCTGGAGCATGGAAGTTCCGAGACCCTGTGAGACGATGCCGCCCCACTTATTCTCTCTGTAGGAAGCAACTGCAAATCCGACCATCTGAGCGCAGCAGCCTGCGAGTGCAGCGCCGCCTGCGATGCCTGCGATACCTATGGATGCGCAGATAGCGGCACTGGAGATGGGGAGCGTAAGGATTATTCCGACCACGACGGATACGATGATGCCCATCGGGAGCGGATAGAGTGTTGTTGCATAGTTGATGAACTGTCCGAGCCAGTTCATGGCAACGGCGATCGCAGGGCATGTGAGATATGCGACGAGCGCGCCTACGCCGATGGAGACGACGGGAGTTACGAGGATATCGACCTTGGTCTCCTTGGATACGAGCTTACCGAATTCGGCAGCAAAGATAACGGCAACGAATACGCCCAGAGGACCTGCCGCATAGGGCTGTCCGGGATATGCGTTGGCAAACATGCCGACTGCCGCAGAGCAGGCGATAACGAGCATCGGTGCCTTAAGCGCAGCAGCAATGCCTACGCCAATCGCAGCACCTGTTGCCGCGGAAGCGAGTGAACCTGCCTGAGCCAGGAAGTGAGCCGTTCTCTCGAAGAACGCACCGTCGATCATGCCGATATACTTGGCGATCGTGGACAGTATGGTTCCGATGAGAAGTGATGCGAACAGACCCTGAGCCATACCGCTCATGGCGTCAACAAAATAAGTCTTGGGAGAGAGCGTGATATCCTTCTTGGTGAGGAACTCTCTGAAAGTCATCTTCTTTGCAGGCTTCTTGGCCGGCTTCTTGTTCTTCTTACCTGACATTAGGCAATACCCCCTCGTGATATTGGACTAATGTTATCACGAATTCCAAAAGGTGCTTTCTGCTCTTTTATATGAAATTACGTCAAAATCATATACTTCATTTAGGACTTTTGAATTAAAAGCCTCCTGAAGCCCCATGTCCGCCACTATCTGCCCGTCCTTGACGAACACTCCGCGCCTGCAGATCCTCGCAGCTTCGCCCAGATCATGGAAGACGCCTGCAAGTGTATTGCGGATCTTCTTACCGTTATAATCGGTCGTGCCTTCGAGCCACGCAGCCATATAATCCGTAAGCTCCGCGCGGTATCTGACATCAAGGTTGTTGCCGGGCTCATCAAGGAGCACCACGGGCGTCTGCTGGGCAAATGTCCTGGCAAGGAGCGCTCTCTGCAGCTGTCCGCCTGACAGCTCAGACAGGAGCCTGTCCTTAAGCTCATACACACCGCAGTCGTTCATCACGCGGTCTACAGTCTCCTTATCTTCCGCAGTGGGGCCGGCAAGTCCCCTTCTCATCCGCACATACCTGCCGAGCATGACCGCCTGGCCTACCGTGTATGAGAAATACATATCCTGCGTCTGGGGCATAAGAGCAATGAGCGATGCGATGTCTCTTCTTCTCATCGAAGATGCGTCAGATCCTGCCAGAGTGAGCTCTCCTTCGTACGGAAGTAGCGATGCGGCAACTCGAAGCAGTGTTGTCTTGCCTGCTCCGTTCGGGCCGCCTATCATGACGGACTCGCCCTCAGCGATCGTAAGGTTGACGCCCTTAAGCACGGGGGTCTTCGCATAGCCTGCACTGATGTTCTTAAGTTCGATCAGGCTCATCCCTTCTTCCTCCCCGCAAAGAAAACATAGGCAAAGAAAGGCGCTCCGATAAGGGCCGTGACCGCGCCGATCGGTATCTCCTGCGGCGAGAGGACCGTCCTCGCTATGAGGTCTGACAGCGCCATGAACGCCCCGCCGTACAGGAACGACATCGGTATCAGCGTTCTGTGCTCAGGGCCGAAAAGCTTTCGCACCACATGCGGCGCCACCAGGTCTACAAAGCCTATTACGCCCGCGATGGAGACGGACACGCCGGTAAGGACCGAGCTTAAGATTATGAGAAGGATCTTCACCTTTTTGGTCTCCACTCCCATCGCCTTGGACTGCTCCTCACCGAAAGTCATGATATCGAGCTCTCGGGAGAAGAACACCACCACGAGCGTGCATATTACCGCGACCGGAAGAACGATTGCCACATGGGTCCAGTTCCTTGCCGAGAACGACCCCATCATCCACAGCCAGAGCCTCTTATAGTGGTCGCTGTAGAGCGTTGCCAGGAAGTTCATTATTCCGGTAACGAACAGCGAGAATACCATGCCTATCAGGATAACGGTCGTATTGGATGACATCCTGTCTATCACTGCCGTAAAGGCAAGGACTATCACAACGGTAAGAAGTCCCGCGGCAAAGCTAGTCACGGGAAGGATAAACGGCAGTGATATGCCGGATACGAGAACAAAAGCCGCACCGAGGCAGGCGCCTGAAGATACGCCCATCGTATAAGACGATGCCAGCGGATTCTGAAGAAGTGCCTGCATCACAGCGCCGCTCACGGCAAGGCAGCCTCCGACCAGGAAAGCCGCCAGCGCCCTTGGCATCCTGATGGTCCAGAAGATGGAATCCATCATGGGTGCAACTTCCGCAGGAAGCGGGCCGCCCGTAATGTGGCTCATCACGATGGAAGCAAGATCTCTAAGCGAGATATATACGCTTCCCGCCCTTATGCATATGACAAGAATGACAAAGCAGGCGATCACGGAAAGGATCACGCCTGCCCGTCTGCCTGCTTCGGTCTTGTTTATGGTTTTTGTTCCCGGATTGTTCTCCATCAGGAGTATCTATCAGAGGATAGCCTCTGCGAGCTCGGCGAACTGCTCGGGATAGATGAATGAACCCCACTCGATGATCGCCTGAGTTACGTGCTCGTTAGGTCTTGAGCAGAGGTTATCTGTTACGAGGTAGACCTCACCGTTCTTGATGGCAGTAACATCGCCCCAGCCTTCGAGTGCGAGGATATCGCCGACGGGATCTTCAGTCCATACATAGTTTGTGAGGATGACGTCAGGATTCATCGCGATGGCTTCCTCTTCAGTAAGTGCAACCCAGCCCTCGAGATCTCCGCATGCATTGACAGCGCCTACTTCAGTGAGCATGTCGGACATATATGTGCCGCTGCCGAAGGAATAGATCGTCGGATAATCAGCTGAAGGGATGGACATCATGAACAGAACTGTCTTTGTCTCGGGAACATCGGCAGCAGCTGCCTCGATCTCGTCGAGCATGAGGTCCATTGACTCGACATAGCCGTCAGCTACTTCGGGCTCGTTAACGCAGAGACCGATGAACTGAAGGTCGAGCTTCAGGTCTTCAAGAGTAGCGGGCGTAGGGATGTCTGCAACGCAGATGCCTGCATCGACAAGCGACTGGAAAGGAGACTCGCCGCCAACATAGCTCATGCCGGATGTGAATACGATATCAGGCTCGAGTGCAGCGATGGCCTCGTTGTCAGGGTTCATCATGTCGAAGTTCGGGATCGTAGGATCGAGATCTTCGAGGTAATCAACAGAGTTGGAATCGATGCCTACGATCTTGTCAGACAGACCGAGCTCGATAAGGAACTGTGTCGTGGAAGGTGCGAGTGATACGATCCTGTCTACCTGGTCGGGTACTTCGATCGGAACGCCTGCGCGGTCCTGGGTAGGCTTAACATAGTCAAGGGGTTCAGTCTCTTCGTAAGAACCGAAGATGTCCTCTTCCTCAGAGACGATTTCTTCAACCTGTGAAGCTATTGCAGATGCTTCTGCTTCGTCAACTGCAGGAGCCTCAGGCTTTGCGCATCCTGCAAGAACTGCAGCGGAGAGCGCTCCGCAAAGGATAAGTGATATAAGACTCTTTTTCATTATTCTTGCCTCCATTTCTTAAAACAAAATAATTATACACAAAAAAGCCCATGACCCCTTTTGTGCGATATATCGATTACTTATTACAAACTACAGGTAAAAACTATGAAGAAAGCGGTCCGCCCAACGCGATATATAAGAGTTTATAAACCGGTTATTTTGATATAATAAGCAAACAAAAGATAAGAACGCATACAAGGGGAAATACCATGAAGATAAAGGATATCCTTCTGACCGATAAGCCGACGATCTCATTCGAGGTCTTCCCTCCCAAGCAGGAAGCAGGCCTCGATAACGTTAAGGCGGCAGCAGGCGCGATCGCTGCCCTCCAGCCGTCATTCATGTCGGTAACATACGGTGCGGCAGGCTCTACGAGCAAGCTCACATGCGAAGTGGCATCAGACATCAAGAACCTGCACGGCGTATCCGTCATGCCCCACCTCACCTGCGTCGCATCGACCAGAGAGCACGTTGACAACATGCTCGCCAGGATCAGCGAAAGCAACATCGACAACATAATGGCCCTGAGAGGCGATATCCCGCAGGATGGCAATGTGTGCCATGATTTCGAGCATGCGTCGGACCTTATCGCGTATATAAGGACCAAGGCGCCCGACCTGTGCATCGGCGGTGCGTGCTATCCCGAAGGCCACATCGAGTGTGCGCACAAGTCGCAGGATATCGATTTCCTGAAGATAAAGGTCGATGCCGGCTGCGACTTCCTTACCACGCAGATGTTTTTCGACAACAACATCTTCTATAACTTCCTGTACCGCGTGAAGGACAAGGGCATAGGTGTCCCAGTCCTCCCCGGCATCATGCCCATCACGACTGCAAAGCAGCTCTCGAGATCCGTCGCGCTGTCCGGCACGAACGTTCCCGAGAGGTTCCGCGCCATCGTTGACAGGTTCGGCGACGACCCCGATTCGATGCGTCAGGCCGGCATCATCTACGCCTGCGAGCAGATCGTCGACCTCATCGCGAACGGCGTCAACCACATCCATGTCTACTCGATGAACAAGCCCGACGTGGCAGCGGACATCCTGAAGAACCTGGGTTCCATACTGGAGTGATCACATGCCTTTAGGTGCCGAGATACCCGTAAGAGAAGTCAAGCGCTACTGGGGCTACTACGGTCCCATCGAGCATCCCGAGGCTGATTCCTATATTGCCGAGGCCGTCTCCGCTCTCGAGAAGGAATCCGACCCGCACCACATATACAAAGCCTTCCCGATAGAGGTCGAGGGCGATACCGTCCGCATCGAAAGCAGAACGCTCGAGAGCGCGGCACTTGCCAGGAACCTCACAGGCTGCACCAAAGCAGTACTATTCGCGGCGACCATAGGCCCCGCGTGCGACAGGCTGGTAAAGCGCGCGAACCTCAAGTCATACACGCTCATGAGCTGCTATCAGGCGGCAGGCGCGGCTGCGATCGAAGCTTACTGCGATAAGCTGAACGATAAGATCTGCGAAGAGGCAAGAGCAGAGGGGCTCTATCCGAGGCCGAGGTTCTCGCCCGGATACGGCGACCTTGCCATCGAGAATCAGAAGACCTGGTTCGAACTGCTTAATATAACGAAGAATACCGGGATCACCCTGACCGATTCCTATCTGATGGTTCCGACCAAGTCGGTTACTGCCATTATCGGTCTGTCTCCCGTGAATACGCCCTGCATCCGGCAGGGATGCGAGAACTGCAACATGTCTTCCACCTGTGAGTACTCGCGAGAAAGGAACTGATATGACACTTAAGGAAAGACTCGGCAAAGAATGGCTCTTCTGTGACGGCGGCACCGGAACCATACTGCAGGAATTAGGCCTCAAGGGAGGCGAGCTGCCTGAGCTCTGGAACCTTACACGCCCCGGTGACATAAGGGCTTTGAACAGAGGCTACTTCGAAGCCGGAAGCAATATCGTCAATGCCAACATGTTCGGCGCGAACCGTTTCAAGTTCGATAATGTGACCGAGATAGTAACTGCCGCAGTAAAGCTCTGCCAGGAGGCAAGGCACGAGGCAGGAAGAGATGACGACGCTTACGTCGCGATAGACATCGGCCCTACCGGCAAGCTGTTAGCACCCATGGGCGACCTCCCTTTCAACGAGGCAGTCGAAGTATTCAGCGAAGAGATCAGGGCAGGTGCCCGGGCCGGCGCTGACGTCGTCGTGATCGAGACGATGAGCGACGCGTACGAAGCCAAGGCGGCAGTCATCGCGGCTCACGAAGTCTGCGATCTTCCGGTAATCGTCACCTGCGTATACGATGATTCAGGCAAGCTCCTCACCGGCGGCGGCATCGAAGGCACGGTAGCGATGTTAGAAGGCCTAAAGGTCGATGCCTTAGGCGTCAACTGCGGGTTTGGTCCCGACAAGATGCTGCCCATCGTAAAGCGCATCGCGGACTGCTGCTCGCTCCCGATCGTCGTAAACCCCAACGCGGGACTTCCCAGAACGGAAGGCAGCAGGACTGTCTTCGACGTAATGCCGGACGAATTCTGCGAAGTCATGAAGGAGATCGCTAAGCTCGGCGTGCACGTCATGGGCGGCTGCTGCGGAACGACTCCCGAATATATCAGTAAGCTCGTAGAGACCATTAAGCCTCTCCCCTTCACCGAGCCCGTAAGAAAGCACAGGACTTATGTCACGAGTTCTTCCGCGTGTGTCGAGATAGGCCCAAAGCCGGTCATCATCGGCGAGAGGATCAACCCGACGGGCAAGAAGAGATTCAAGCAGGCCTTGAGAGACAACGACGTCGACTATATCCTCACAGAGGGCCTTAACCAGGAAGAAGCAGGCGCGGATATCTTAGACGTCAACGTCGGCCTTCCCGAGATAGACGAACCTGCCATGATGGAAAGCATCGTGCTCAGCCTGCAGTCGGTGACGACTCTCCCCTTGCAGATAGATACGACGGACATCGAAGCCTTAGAGCGCGGCCTTCGCATCTATAACGGCAAGCCGATGATCAATTCCGTCAACGGCAAGCAGGAAGTAATCGAAGCAGTCATGCCGCTCGTTGCCAAGTACGGCGGCGTTCTCGTAGGCCTGCCCATAGATGAAGCAGGCATCCCCGAGACCTCTGACGGCAGGATCGCCGTAGCAAAGAAGATCTACGAAGCAGCAGACAGATACGGCATCCCGAGAGAAGACATCGTGATCGACGGTCTTGCCATGACGATATCGTCTGACCCGGGTTCTGCCGTCACGACGCTCGATACCGTAAGGCGCATAAGAGACGAGTTCCACGGATACTCCATCCTGGGCGTGTCCAATATATCGTTCGGCCTTCCCGCCAGAGAGCTCGTCAACTCGCATTTCCTTACCATGGCGATGCAGAACGGGCTGTCCTGCGCGATCATCAACCCCTGCAACGGCCCCATGATGGTCTCCTACCGTTCGTTCCTCGCACTCATGAACCTTGACCCACAGTGCTCAGAATTCATCGCAGCATACGCTGACTATGTTCCGGGAGCAGCGACTGCTTCAACCGGCGCGAAGAAAGACGTTGCCGCAGGCGGAACACTTACCCTCGCCGAAGCCATCGAGCGCGGTGTCACGGGAAGGGCCGCAGAAGCCATGAGAGAAGAGATCGACGCGGGCAAAGAGCCTCTCGAAGTCATCAACAACGACCTCATCCCTGCCCTCGACAAAGTCGGCAAGGGGTTCGAGGCGGGCACCATATTCCTACCGCAGCTTCTGATGAGCGCGGATGCAGCGAAAGCAGCTTTCGACGTGGTAAAGCAGAAGATGGCGGGAAAGCCGCGCACGGTAAAGGGCAAGGTCATCCTCGCGACCGTGAAGGGCGACATCCACGACATCGGCAAGAACATCGTCAAGGTAATGCTCGAGAACTACGGCTATGACGTGGTGGACCTGGGCAAGGACGTCCCGCCCGAAGTTATAGTCGAAGCCGCGATCAGGGACGACATCAAGGTCGTGGGATTATCGGCACTCATGACGACGACGGTCGTATCGATGGAAGAGACGATAAAGCTGCTGCGTGAGAAGAAGCCCGATACCAAGGTCGTCGTGGGCGGCGCAGTAATGACGCAGGAATACGCAGACCAGATCGGCGCTGACGCCTACTCTAAGGACGCCATGCAGACCGTCAGGTATTGCGATACTGTTTTCGGAGTGTGATCAGGGCCTCGGAAGTCCGAGCTTATCGAGGAGTGAATTGACCTGCGTCTTGCAGGTGATGTCGTTCTCGTATGTGTCTATTACCGTTACGGTGTTGTCCTTGTAGTAGAATCCGCCGTACATGTAGAACTCGTCGCCGAACAACGAAGGCGAAGTGCCTGCGAAAGTATAGCACTCGGCATTGATGCCCGACTTCATGATGAATACACCTTCCTTATCAGAGAAGTCTTCTATCTGGTTGCGCATCGTCATGTAGTAATAGTTGGCATTCTCATTATTGTCGAAGACCAGGAGCAGGTATCTCGTGCCCTTGTCTGTGAGGCAGAGCACTTCCTCGGTCGCGCCCCTGATATATCCCGTCCTCGAAGTGTCATACGGATCGTCGAACTTCATATACAGGTATCCGCCACCGCCGAACGCAGTGAAAGACATCAGTACCGAATTGATATCCGATACTTTGGCGGCATCCTCAACCTGACGGTATCCGAGCTCTTCAAGAGCCGTGCGGAACTGCTCAGTGGTGGGCGCCTTGTATGTGGCGCAGCCTGCCATAGCAAACACCATGACTGACGCCATGAATGCCGTCGCGATCTTCTTAAGGATTCTCCTCATTTTCCTGTCCCCCTTGTTCCTTTGCCTTGGCAGCCAGTGCCGCCTCCTTCTTCCTTCTCTTCCTCATAACTACGAGCGTTATGATCATGACCGGCACCACGACGATAAGGTTCTTAACGATCGAGAAAGCGATCGAGAACTTGTTCGGGTTGGACATGATGGACTTTATGTCCTTCGCATCGTTGACCACTTTCCTGTCGTGCAGCTGCGAATAGTACTCCGGGAATTCAGGCACGCCGTCTTCATTTACTTCGAACGAAGAGACATACTTCGCGACCGCGTCCCAGGCCTTGAGCTCTTTGCCGTCGATGTAGATCGCCGCAGCATACGGATCGTTTATCGGATTGCCGTCCTTATCCTTCGGAACGACCTTCAAGAGTCCCTTGGACATGTCCGTAACCGCGCCCAGCATCTGCATGCTGTAGAGGTCGACCGCGATGTGATAAGTCTTATCGGGGTCAATCGGCTCCGTCGTTCCGTCCGGCTTTACTATCAGGACTTCCGTGACCTTGTTCAGGATCCTTCTGTTCGGGTTGTATGTAAAGCTCAGGCCGCTGAAGTAGAGCCTTGCCGACGTCATGAAGTCAGATATGGAAGCGTCGATCTCGCAGGCCGTGATAAGTTCTTCGCCTGTCAGGTATACGCTCACGAGAGGATATCCGGACAGTCCGTCTTCGCCGAAGCCCAGCGAGTAGGAATTGAAAGCATCCGCCGCCGTAACATATCCCGGAGCAAAGCTTCCCCTGATGCACCCGGAAGGCGCGACCGCTATATCGAATGCGCCCTCCTCTGCTGCCGTATCCGACAGGTTCGCCGCATACACGAAGCTGTCCGACAATATGTCTCCCAGGCGCTGCTCTGTATGGTTGATGTAGCAGTCGTCCACGCTCTCGAACTCGTACGGGTTATACGCGAGGACCTGGTCCCATGAATATCCGAACAGCTGCAGGTACTCGGTATCGACATACGGCCTGAACGCCGCGACATACTCTTCCGCCTCCGCGTCCTTTGCCACGCCCTCGTCAATAGAGATCAGTTCGTATGACTGATATACCCAGTTATCGCCGTCCCTCTCCATCACGACGTGTCCCACATATCTTCCGTAGCAGCCTGCCGCGACGATGGTGACATTGCCGACCACGATGGGCTCGAAGATCGCCGTGTGCGAGTGCGCGCTGATTATGAGGTCTAAGTCCTGCACTTCCTTGGCGAGAGCTTCGTCTTCAGACTGGTTCGTGCTTCCGGCAGACCCCAGGCCCGAATGCGAGAGCGCGACTATCATGTCGACATCCTCGTTGGCCTTGATGTAGGCACAGGTCTTCTTGGCTGCTTCCACCTGGTCTTCGAAAGACAGCACGCACGTAGGCGCCGTCTTGATCGCGTCCTTGCCGAAAATCCCTATCACCGCGACCCTCTTTCCGCCACGCTCGATGATCGTATAATCGGACACGCCGTAATCTTCAAAGCAGTCCTTGTAGAGCTGCTGGTCATCAGTGAGGCCTTCAGCTTCCATCTTGTCCCAGTCGATGTTGGAGATGACGAACTTCGGAAGCGGGTCGCCTGATTCCAGTGCCGCTTCGAACATGTCGTAAAATCCCTGCGCTCCGCAGTCGAATTCATGGTTGCCTACCGTGGTGGCATCAACTCCCAGGTATCCGAGTGTCCTGAGCTCCGAAGCCTGAGTCGTGTATATGGTCTGATAGAGAGTTCCCATCGAGAAATCTCCGCCGTCAAATGTGAATATATCCGGATCTTCCGCCCTAAGGCCATCAAGCACCGTCTTAAGCCTTGCCACGCCTCCGACTTCCTGCGTCTTGTCGTCCGACTTCTCATAGTAACCGTCGAGGTACGAATGCAGGTCGTGGATGAATGCTATGTCTACCGTATCTTCCGTGCTGGCGAACAAAGGCGCTGCCGGAGTTATGACTACCGCTGCCGCGATCAGTGCCGCCACTGCCGCAGCTTCAAGTCTTCTTACAAAACTCATATGTTCTCTCCTTGAAATTCCATGGTCCTATTGTCTGATAAAAGCCTTATCTTTTCAATCTCGGGTTAGGTTATAATGTTGGATATAAAGGAGATACGCCATGATCACCGACATTCAGACAGATAAGCTGTGCCAGGCCGCCGTTGACATAAGGAAGAACTGCTATGCGCCCTATTCGCATTTCCGGGTCGGGGCTGCTCTTCTTACATCAGGTGGGAAGATCTACACGGGCGTCAATGTCGAGAACGCGGCATACGGTCCTTCGAACTGCGCGGAGCGGACTGCGGTCTTCAAGGCTGTAAGCGAAGGCGAGACTGACTTTGCAGCCATCGCGATCGCGGGCGGCGCCGAAGGTGCTGATCTTCAGTACTGCCCTCCCTGCGGAGTTTGCAGACAGGTACTCGCCGAGTTCTGCGGTCCCGACTTCGAGGTGATCCTTACTGACGGCAAGGGCGAGCCCAAGCGTTTCACTCTCGGCGAGCTGCTGCCGGAGTCTTTCGGGCCGGAAAATCTTTGACGATAATCTCTGACGGAGTATTTTTACACTGCAAAATACACTGCACTGCATGACATTTGCAGTGTATTTTTGCAGTGGTATAATCCTCCAATGCGCAAGACAACACCCAAAGGCATAATTCTTCTGCTATTGACCGCAGTCATCTGGGGTTCATCGTTCGTCGCCCAGTCGATCGGCATGGAATCCATCGACGCGTTCACTTTCACGGCGCTCAGGACCACACTCGGCGCCATTGTGCTCATCCCGGTGATACTCATCTTCAACCGTAAGTTCGACATGAGACCTTCAACGCTCATAGCAGGCGTCATCTTAGGCGTCGTCTTCTCTATAGCGCAGAACCTTCAGCAGTTCGCTTTTTATTACTCCACTTCCGGCAAGATCGCGTTCATCACCGCGTTCTATATGTTCTTTGTGCCTCTATTCTCGGTAGTCCTAAGAAAGAAGATCCGCCTCATCGTTTGGCTGTCCATAGCGCTCGGCCTGGTCGGACTCTTCCTCATCTGCATCAACCCCGAGGACCTTACCGCGATCAATCCCGGCGACGCTCTCGCCTTCGGATGCGCGGTATTCTATGCGGTACAGATAATGGTAATAGACCACTATACCGGCAAGGACATCAACGGCGTGCAGCTGTCGTTCATGCAGTTCGTCGTGGCGGCCGTAATATCCTGGGTGTGCATGTTCATCTTTGAGCAGCCGAAGATACCGGACATAATAACCGCAGCCCCTGCCCTCGCATATTCGGGCATTATGAGCTGCGGTATTGCTTATACTTTGCAGATCGTCGGGCAGAAGCACGCGAGCCCGGTCGTGGCGTCGCTATTGATGTGCCTCGAGTCTGTTTTCGCCGTGATCACGGCTGCGATCGTACTGCAGGAGATGATGTCGTTCCGGGAACTGGCCGGATGCGTCACCATGTTCGCGGCGATCGTTATTGCCCAGCTTCCTTCTCGTACTTCTCCAGAGGCGCGTTGAGGTCGGTGTTCTCGGGAAGCAGATACTTCAAAAGGAACATCAGTCCGATCGTCAGAGCCGCTCCCATCGTCAGGCAGATGAAGGGGTTCTGGATGAATCCCGCCAGCAGATACGTCACGAAAGACACAGCCGCAGCCGTGAGCGCGTAAGGCAGCTGCGTCGAGACATGTCCGATGTGGTTGCACTGCGCACCGGCAGAGGACATGATCGTCGTATCAGAGATGGGCGAGCAGTGGTCACCGCAGACGGCACCGGCCATGCACGCAGATACGCAGATGATCGCCAGAGGGCTGCCGCTCTCCAGAGGGAACGCCTTAAGCGTGATCGGGATCAATATGCCGAACGTACCCCAAGACGTACCCGTCGCGAAAGACAGACCGCACGCAATAAGGAATATGATCGCGGGCAGTATGTTAAGGAAGCTGCCCTTGCTCTGGTCAACGATGTTTGCAACATACTCAGCTGCGCCGAGGGAGTCCGTCATGGCCTTGAGAGACCACGCGAGAGTGAGGATCGTGATGGGCGCGACCATTGCTTTGAAGCCCTCTTCGATGCACTTCATGCACTCCTTGAACTTGAGCACGCGGCGTGTGAGGTAGAGGATCAGCGTGAAGACGATCGCGAGGAACGAACCGTATGTGAGGCCGACGGAAGCATCGCTCCTGCCGAAAGACTCAGCGAACTGCTTGATGGACAGGTCGGTCTCGAAGTAACCGCCCGTATATACCATGCCGAGCACGCAGAATACGATGAGTGATGCGACCGGCAGGATCAGGTCAATTACCTTACCCTTGCCCTTGACCGTATCGTCCTTAGCAGACTCCGGCATCGGGAGTGTGAACAGGTCGCCCTTTAAAGCGTTCTTCTCATGCTTGACCATCGGGCCGTAGTCGATCTTGAGGATGGCGATGCAGAGCATCATGACGATGGTCAGGATCGCGTAGTAGTTATAAGGGATAGCGGATATGAAGAGCATCAGGCCGTTCGTGCCCTCGGGCGCAAAACCGGACACTGCCGCTGCCCAGGAAGATACCGGGGCGATAATGCAGATGGGCGCTGCGGTCGCATCGATGAGGTATGCGAGCTTAGCCCTGGAGATCTTATGTCTGTCCGTAACGGGACGCATGACTGAACCTACTGTGAGGCAGTTGAAATAGTCGTCGATAAAGATCAGGCAGCCCAGAACGATGGTGGCGATCTGTGCGCCGACTCTGGACTTGATGTGCTCTGACGCCCATTTACCGAAAGCAGCAGATCCGCCGGCCCTGTTCATCAGTGCGACGATTATGCCGAGGAATACCAGGAATACCAGAATGCCGACGTTATACGGGTCGGAAAGCACGCCGATTATTCCGTCCCTGAAGACAGTCTCGACGGCAGCTACCGGGTGATCGAACCCCGCGATAAAGAACCCGCCGAACATAATGCCTACAAACAGCGAGATATAGACTTCCTTTGTGATAAGCGCGAGCAATATTGCTACGATCGGCGGCACGAGTGCCCAGAAAGTGGCATACATATTGGTTCCCTCCTAAGTTGATTGTTCCCTGGCCGGCCCGTTCGCCTGACCATGTAGAGATTATAAATACTTATGTAAAACGATTCAACTTTATACCTCCCCCCGCCAGCCGCGACGCAAGGGGTTACGTCCCCTAAGCCGCGGGTGGCAATCCAAGCGGCAGCGCGGAAGGCGTAGGAACGTGCAGTAATGGAGAGTTGTGAATCGGTTTTATTTTGTTCTGTAGTAGAAGGTGCTCCTACCGTTACCTTCTCGTTTTAGCTCACCTGATTCAACCAGTTTGCGAAGTGCACCTTCGATGGAACTAATGCTAAGAGAAGGGCAAAGCTCACGAATATCCTGCTTAGTAAACCTACCTATCTTATTATAAGTTGCAAGCCGCACGGTCTCGAGCGCAGGTCTTTTAACTTCAACCAATGCAAAACGGTCCTCAAAGTCTCTATATGCGGCGATTATTGTGCTGAGCAGATACTTGATAAATGGAGTCGGATCGTCGTTTCCCTCATGCCAACCTGCCTGAGATTCATATAATGCATCGTAATACAGATCCTTATGCTTAGCTATCTTAGCTTCCAGCGAGATATATTTTCCAACATAAAACCCGCTTCTATAAAGCAGAAGGGTTGTAAGCAACCTGCTCATTCGGCCATTACCATCATTGAAAGGATGTATGCAAAGGAAGTCATGAATGAAGATCGGGATTGCAATAAGAGGATCCACCTCCATGTTTCCGATGACTACGTTATATTCTTCGCACAATCTCTCCAGCGCTTTGGGAGTCTCATATGGAGCAAGTGGAGTAAATAAAACCTCTGTATGACCATCAGGATATGTTGCACTGATATAGTTCTGTACAGTCTTTGTCTTTCCTGCAGCAGGATTACTCATGTGGCTATAGAGGATCTTATGCAGTTGAAGTATATAGTTCGGCGTAAGAGGAATAGCATCAAAGCTCTCATGAATAATACTGAGGACATCTCTATAGCCGGCAATTTCCTGCTCATCACGGTTCTTAGGAGTTGTCTTCTCTTCAACAAGCTGTTTGATACGGGTACTCGTTGTTACGATTCCCTCAATAGCATTAGAACTTTCAGTACTCTGGATCTTTGCAATCTCAACTAATTTCTCAAGTTCTTCAGGACGCTGTTTAAGATACATCTCCTGCTTTCCGGCTTCTTTGTATATTGCCGCGATGAATCCAAGTATCTCTGAATCCCATTTCTGATCCTTTATCAGCGAGTAGTTGAAATCTCTCATTTGCCCTTACCTCCACTACTTTCCCCTTATATTTTATTCGGTTTTAAGGGAAAAGCAAGATAAAAGAGGACTGCTTCCCTTAAAACAAATCCCATTTTAAGGGAAAAGTTGTTTCGATAAGGGCATTTTTCTGACTGTCGCAAAAACTAACAACTGCGGTATAATAACTCGTACGCGCCTGTGGTGAAATTGGCAGACACGCCAGATTTAGGTTCTGGTGAGCGATCGTGCAGGTTCAAGTCCTGTCAGGCGCACCAAATCAGGGATAACACCTGTTCTTGGCTGCGAACAGGTCCTCGGCGCCCGGCGCCTGCGGAACTTGCAGAACAGGTGTTATCCCTTCTTAAATCATTCACTGCAGCCGGCAGACGTTACATTACCTTTTACGGAGACAACAATGAAGAAGATCCTGATCGCAAACGACGACGGCATTAACTCAGAAGGCATCGCGCGGCTGGCGGAGCTGGCCGGGGAATTCGGCGAGGTCTGGGTGGTCGCGCCGGAAAAGCAGTTCAGCGCTATGTCGCACTCGGCTACTTTCTGGGGTCCGGTCGACGTCTGGCCTGTGGACTTCCCTGTCGAAGGCGTACATGCATTTGCGACTTCAGGAACTCCTGCTGACTGCGTAAGCTTAGGCATATCCGTAGTCGTGCCGGGCGGACCGGACGAAGTCTTCTGCGGGATCAACAAAGGCTATAACATCTCTTCTGACATACAGTACTCGGCAACAGTCGGCGCGGCGCTCGAAGCTGCGAGTCGCGGCATACACACGATCGCTTTCTCCGAGCACCACGAGGCACCTCACGATGTCACGGACAAGTACATCAGGCAGATAACGAAGGAACTCCTGACCAGGCCTCTCGCCAAGAACGAGATCTGGAACGTCAACTTCCCCGGGTGCACACCTGAAGAATGCA
The DNA here is from genome assembly GCA_902782125.1 of Oscillospiraceae bacterium. Taxonomy (GTDB): domain Bacteria; phylum Bacillota; class Clostridia; order Saccharofermentanales; family Saccharofermentanaceae; genus Saccharofermentans. The sequence goes on from CACZMA010000001.1 coordinate 221,277, forward strand.
AAGGAATACTATACGACCGCGTTATGAGCCAGGACGATTTCTACGCCGGGACATACAACATCGTCAAGCAGAACGGAGACAGGATCTCGTACATGACCGACTTCGGACGGAACTGGACCGGCTCGGAAGGCACTGACCTCAAGGCCATCGAGGAGAATTACGTCTCCGTAGGCAAGGTCAGCAACTACCACTAATCCACCGAAAATCTGACATTGACCACGGACTTTCAATATACAGAATTATATTTGATACAATATAATTTGGTCAAATACAAGGAAACCGGCAACATTCAAACAAACAACAACAAACAACAACAACTGCTACACAAAGGAGAACGCGAAAATGTCCATCTACGATTACACAGTACCCACACCCAAAGGCGAAGAGATCTCCCTCAAGGATTACGAAGGCAAGGTCATGCTCATCGTGAACACGGCAACAGGCTGCGGCTTCACTCCCCACTACAAGCCTATCGAGCAGATGTACGAAGACCTGCACGAGAAGGGCTTCGAGGTAATAGATGTCCCCTGCAACCAGTTCGCAGGACAGACTCCCGGCACTGACGAAGAGATCCACGAGTTCTGCCAGCTCAAGTACAAGACGCAGTTCCCGCAGATGAAGAAGTCCGACGTCAACGGCGAGAACGCACTCCCGCTGTTCACATACCTCAAGGAACAGAAAGGTTTTGAGGGATTCGGCAAGGGCGCTACTGCTCTGGTCATGAGCAAGATGCTCAAGAAGAACGATCCCGACTACGAGAACAACCCCGACATCAAGTGGAACTTCACCAAGTTCGTCGTAGACCGTGAAGGCAACGTCGTCGCAAGGTTCGAGCCGACTGCTGACATGAAGGAAGTCAGAAAGTGCGTCGAGAGCCTCATCTGAGAAGAACACAAAGGAAGCAACATGAAGATAGATGAATCTATGAAGCTTGACTCGCAGCTGTGTTTCCCCCTATACGCAGCATCGCGCAAGATCGTCAGCCTCTACACCCCGCACCTCAAGCCCCTGGGCATAACGTATACCCAGTACATCATGTTCCTAGTGCTCTGGGAAGGTGACGGCATCACCGTAGGCGAGCTGTGCAAAAAGCTCAGGCTCGATACCGGCACGGTGACCCCGATGCTCAAGAACACTGAGCGCCAAGGCCTCATCAAGAGGACCAGGAGCGAGCAAGATGAGCGCGTGGTGGTCATCACGCTGACCGAAGAAGGCAGGGCGCTGTACAAGAAGGCAAAGGACATCCCCGCCAGGATAGGCTCCTGCGTGAAGCTTAACAAGGATGACGCGGTCAGGCTTTATCAGATACTTTACACACTGCTCGACTCATAACATCCACCCTCCGTTATGGGATAAGACTAATCTTTATCATGTTTTGATAAAGATTAGTTTTATTATTATTTATTGAAAAAACATCAATACAGGTTGATAATTTAAGAAGTATATTAACGTAAGCGGATACGGGTATGCTTGAGTTTTTGATCGAGAACCAAAAGAACATAATGATGATCTTGAGCAGCATGTGTGCTGTCATATCTGTGTTCGTGCTCTTTATGAAAGCTCTGCCCAAGAAGAGGCTCTATTCCCTGCTGATGGTCGAGGTGTATTCGACGCTCATAATGCTCGGCGATTACTTCGCATATGCATACAGGGGCGACCCGTCAGACGCAGCATTCTGGATCGTAAGGATCAGCAATTACATAGTATTCGCGCTTAACATCGGCGTACTGTTCGCTTTCAACAATTACCTGATCAATCTGTATGAGGACACATTCAACGGCAAGGTCTTCAAGAGGCTCAAGTTCGTAAGCTACCTCGGCATCGCGGGCGAAGTGATGCTCATAATATCGCAGTTCACGGGCCTTTATTACACCTTCGACGCGACGAACACCTACCAGCGCGGCCCGGGATATTTCATCTGCTTCATGGTCCCCGCGATAATGCTTGTCCTGCAGATCACGGTCATCATCCAGAACTACAAGAAGCTCAGCCCGGTCATCAGCCTGTCGCTGCTGCTCTTCTCCGCCCTGCCGCTCCTGGCATCCGCCATACAGGCAATGGTCTACGGACTGTCCCTCATCAATTCATCCATCGCCGCCATGGCGCTCCTGCTCTACCTGTTCGCTCTTAAGGACATGAACGAGTCCTACGCGCACGCCAACGACCTCAGGATCGAATACCTGACGGCCGAGCAGCAGAGCACGAAGAGACTCTTCGAACAGACCGCGGAAGCACTCGCGAGCGCGATCGACGCCAAGGACAAGTACACACACGGTCACTCCTCGAGAGTCGCGAGCTACTCGAAGATGATCGCCCGCATGGTCGGCAAGGACGAGAAAGAGTGCGACGAGATCTACTTCGCGGCACTCCTGCACGATATCGGCAAGATCGGAGTACCCGACCAGATCATCAACAAGAAGGGCAAGCTGACCGACGAAGAATACGAGAAGATCAAGGAACACACCACGATCGGCAAGGACATACTCTCGAGTATCGTCGAGTTCCCCTACCTCAGCATCGGCGCCCACCATCACCACGAGAGATTCGACGGAAGGGGCTACCCGGACAAGCTCAAGGGCAGCGATATCCCCGAGCTCGCCAGGATCATCGCGGTGGCTGACGCATACGACGCCATGACATCCAAGAGAAGCTACAGGGATCCGCTCCCGCAGTCGACCGTAAGACAGATCATCATCGAGGAGATGGGCGCGCAGTTCGACCCGCTCTTCGCGACGCAGATGATCCACATGATCGACGAGGACCAGGAATACTACATGCGCGAGAAAGAAGACGTCAAGGAATTCGGCGGCAACGACGAGTTCAATTTTTTCGCCAGCCACAGCGTCCACACAGAAGGCATTCTGGTAATGCCCGCGCGCAAGATGAACATACGCATCCGCATAGAGCCTCTCGAGGACCACAACGCGAAAGACTGCAAACCGGAGATCATGCTCTTCGACGCACTCGACGGACGTGTACACGAGCAGGGCAGACTGTCCGAGGAACTCCTCTTCACCGACTATGTAGACCTCGCCTTCGACGGCAATTACAGGCAGAGTGAGGCAAGACTCGTCAAGCCTGAAGTCACCGGCGAGGCACCTTCCGCAGGAAGTGTCTGCGGCGAATATGACATCGAGGCCGTCAGATACAAGGACCACGTCCGCCTCACCATCAAGTGCAAGACAGGCACCGTAGATTACATCGTGGCGCTTCCCGACAGCACCAGATACTGCTATATCAGCTTCACCGGCGCTTACTATCACCTGAACGTCGTATCCATAACCAGGTCCGATGAAGAGATCGGTTCGGGCTACATCCCCAGGATCGCTGAACTGGTATCCTACATCGACGGTGAAGCCGGAGATGTTCCCAACGTTCAGGTCGACGATTACAGGTCGGATGCGACTGACGGCGTGCTCTTAACTGACTCCATGGAGATAGACTTCCATGCCAAGAGCCTCCCTACTGCCCGTCTTATCTGGCACTGCCCGTTCGTATGCGTCTTCACTTCTACTAACGGCAAAGTCACTGACGAAGACTACCGCGAGTTCGCACTCGTAAGGCTCGACGGCGAGGTCTGGGAGACCGGCAACCTGGCAAAGAACGAGGTCATCGTCAGCAAGAACAACGACTTCAACGGCTGGGACAAGTGGAAGCAGCTCAACAGGGAAGGCTTCGACTGCCATGTATCTATCAAGAGGAACGGCAACGTCGTCACGGTCATCACCGAGAACGGCGGCATCTTCGTCAAGACCACCACCACGATCAAGACCGATGACGCGAAGTATTACGTCGCACTCACGGGCGACCAGTGCGCACTGACGAAGATATATTTTAAGGTGAACGGGTAAATATTCTTTCCCAACATTAGGTCAAGCCATACTTATCTCTTACTGATTTCAGTGCCTTCTTAGCTTCCTTGGTCTTACCGGACTCTATCTGTGCCTCTGAGATCTCGATGTCATTATATAGCTCCCATTTTCTTTGAGTGGCCTCAAAAAACTCGATGCTCATTAATACCATATCTCCATAGCCGTTCTTGGTAATGAAAACAGGCTCATCTACCCTGTGGCAAAGATCTGACACAGCTGCTGTATCTTTCAAGTCTTTAATCGGTATTATCTGCGGCATATTATATCCCCCTTTTATGACCTAATAACACCATGTTTCTTCCACAATTATTACGTCGCACTCACGGGCGACCGGTGCGCGCTGACGAAGATCTACTTTAAGAATTTTACGCAGTCAACAAAATCTTAAAGTAGTAGTTAAAAATATTACAGAACAGAAATCTCTACTGCAAAAGTCATAGGACTTTTGCAGATTCGACTGCGTTTTTGGCACGACTCTTTCGTTTTATCATTCTTTATCATTCGCCCAGCCTCTTTACAACATCTTCCATGGAGATCCTCCCGTCCCCGGCAGATTCTTCTCCTTTGGCCAGCTCACGCATCAAAGTTCTCATTGCCATAAGCTCGTCTAATTCCTTCGCAGTAATTATGGCATACTCGCATCTGCCATTCTCCGTAAGATAGACCGGTGATCCGTAAGTTACCTTATCCAGAATACTCTTATAATCTCTCAGATCAGTTACAGGCCTCATATTCTTCATGAAAGCATACTCCTAACGCACATCATATTTATCGCTCTGCCATTCATCCCAGATCATTCATCCAATCAGGTACTATCTCGTTATACAGTTCCAAAGGAATATCGAGCCTTCTAACATCCATCAGATAATCACAGAAACTGATCAGCCCATATCGGCCTTCACACTTATTATGCATATGGACCAGCTTCACATATGTCTGATGATTATATATCCCCTGCAGATAGTACTTACGAAGGAGCTTGCCGATCTTCTTATGCAGCCTGTGGTACTCCCTGGCATCCCAGATAGGATGTAATTCATTACGATCAAAGTACGGGCACTTCTTAGCTATGCACTTGTGCTCCTTCATGAGAGCTGTGCTGACGTAACCCGGATGGATTCGATTCTTACAGATACCGACAGGAAGCTTTTTCACTTTCTTTCCATCAAAAAACTTAGCATCCTCAAGATGCCGGAATGATTCCATCTGCATTTATGCCGCGATCACCTCTATGAACAACAATCTACCCTTCCCTATAACCTCATCGTATCTCTATGTTGTGCCAATGTCAATATGGCACTACTCAAAACCGCAAATGTATTACAATAAGTTCATGGGCAAAAAGATGACATTGGAACAGGCACTTAAGATGATCGACGAACTCGAGCAGGAGAACGCCGGCCTTAGGGAAGAACTTGCAAACATCAAGGCACGCGGCAGACAAGCCCACGACGCGAAATGGACCGCTTCATACAACGACTTCGTTGCGAAATACGAGGACGGCATGACCATCTCCGAAATCGTCGCAGACAGTACCATCAGCCGCAGGACCGCTTACAGGTATCTGGCTTACTATAAGAGTCTTAAAGACTAATCACATTCTTTTCTGAATAATAAACTTCACATCATTTTCATTTGCAACACCAACGACATAATGGCAATTCCCACATCTACGCCCTTATCTAAAGCAAACTTTATTATAGGTTTTACTTTTTCCCTTTTTTCTTTTTTGAAATAGTTTCGCCGTCTATTTGTTCCAACTCATCAATAGGTGATTTAATCTCTTCTGTCTAAGCATCAGTTAGTGTCCTCTGAATCTGTAGTTTTAATTCTTTCTGAAATATAAACTAATGCATCATCTATCGAAGCGCCTACATAAGATTTCTGAACATCTTCGGCAAACAAATCATTACCTGCCAAGGACACATCTTTTGCTAGATAAGCGATCTGACCATTTGTATATCGACCATATAATATCTGAATAGTATGGTTGAATTTGTCAACAAATTCTATGCTGTTTAGCACATCTGTTGAAGATTCAACTTTGTACTTTACGTTTAAACCTGCACGTTTCGCAGTTAGATACAGCTCATAAGTAAATATTTCACGATGGTTAGAGTTTAAGACTGTCCTTTCTAACAGATATATGGTTTCAATTCGGTTGTTATCGTTTCCAGAGTTATCAAGATTAACAACACGTATGTATGCTCAATTAAAAACTTTTCAGCCTCTGACGTATATATTGCTATCAATCCATTTGTCCTGTTCCATTCCCTGTTCTCCAAGGAATATCTGATTTCATCATACATCCAATCGGAATACCGGCCAAAATAGTCCTTCTTATGATTTATAGCGTTGGGAGTCAGTAATACTATCGTTACGGAAGATTTCTTTAGTTTTTTATAAAGATATGATTGTATAGTAGGATCTGACATATACGAACGATCCACATCCTCTGAATAATCCACAGTATCGGAATATCTGTCAAACCTTCGTGCCAAGTCCTCCTTATACGCATGACCATCTGAAAAACGGAAAGATATAAAAACATTACTAGCCATTTCTGTTTACTCCTCTTATGGACTAATTATCTTTCCTGATAATAGCCCGCCGCTAATACCTGTATATAGCTTCAACCCATGTAGTTGAATGCTGTAATTATTCTTGTAACTTTCAACAGAATACAAGTTAATCATGTATTTCTCATCACGCTTGTTTTTGTAAAAATTACCTAGCTCCCATGCGCACCACGAACGGAGCATTTGCTTTCCTTGTATATCCAATTCACTATTAATTGTTCTCAAAAAAAGCAACTGTTCTGAGCCATCCAGTTCCTTTTGCAAATCCGCTTTCAGTTTAATCCCATCAACCATTTTTTTATGATGCATCCAATCTACATATAAATATATTCCGTGAGAATAGAAGTGCTCAAATAGTGCCCAAGCGTACAGTTTATCATCGTAGGCATGAGATAGAAATACTTGTACTCTTTCTTCCTTGTCACGGTTCGGTGTTGGTATCTCACCATCTTTTAGCGGTTTAGAATTATATACGCCTAATTCATTTATGATCTTATTGAATAGGTTTCTTGAGTTTTGCGCTTCATCTTCTCTCTTATTTGCGTATTCATTAACAAGCTTATTGAGTTTTTTTAGTAATCTGTCAGCTTCCTTATCCAGGTCCAAACTCTCTTGTATATTAGATATGTTGTTTCTTAAAATGTCCAATATAAAGGGATCCTTTATTTCCTTTTTCTCAGGAAACTCATCCTGTGATAAAAACAATTCTTCTATTCCAGAGAGTATTTCTAAGTTAATTTTCAAAATAGTGCTTTGATCACTAGAGTATATTCCGATCTTCTCATTACTAAGCATATCTCTATACAATTGAAGTCTAGATAATGATTCCATAGCCTTTGTTCTCCCACAACTAGATTATGTCTTTAAACTTCAGAATTAATAATATTAAGGCACACGCTAAAACAGGTACATAAAATAGATAAATAGAAGGCGACTTCAAACAGTTTAACGGAGTGGATTTCGCCAACTCTATCTCCTTTTTATCAAGTCGAGTGTTAATTGAAAAATCTATTTCCTTTTTATTCTCAACTACCATTCTATATAGATATTTCATTTTCCGTTCAAGGCTTAGGTAATACACATCCAAACACAAAAAGGACAGAATAGGTAATAGTCCAAGCAATAATGCCCATACACTAATTTCAGTAAACGAAGCAGATGCAAGGCCTGCCAAAATAGCGGAAGAAAAGCCTTTGAAAATTGCAGAAGTTGATGACATTCTGCTAATAGGCTCCTGCAATAATTGTAAATAGACTCTCTTATTCTCTATGTCTACATTTTCATCTGTTTTGTTTTTGTTTGATTGCATGTTCTCTGTCTCCCACGTGATTGGACGTCATATAATCTTATCTAAAAAACCGAGTGTTATAAGTATTTTGTGATAGCATCAATATTAGGCATTATATCATTTGTGATTTTGTCAATCATAGTAATCTTACAGAAGAACATCGGATTTCTCCAATATCCAACGAGATCACTTCATTTTCTTCTTTCCCTCAACCTGATTCATTTCATCCTTGTTTCTGTTTTCCGTCATCAAAAAACTGTCACTCTCTTAACACTCCAATCTCTACATACTATACTAAATAGAGCATAGCACACACTTAAGGACACCTAACTCTCATGAAAACCCTCCGCGTCGTAGCCGCCATTATTCACCAGGGAGACAAGATCTTCGCGACACAGCGAGGATATGGTGAACATAAGGATAAATGGGAGTTCCCCGGCGGCAAGGTCGAACCCGGAGAGTCCCCTGAAGCAGCCCTCATAAGAGAGATCAAAGAAGAACTGGATGCTGATATAACGATCACGGAGTTCTTAACTACCGTAGAATACGATTACCCAGAATTCCATTTATCCATGGATTGCTTTATGGCGGAACTGATAGATGGTTCAGATCTTAAGCTCAAAGAACACGAGGCAGCCAGATGGCTGTCTCGTGATGAACTTGATTCTGTTGATTGGCTGCCGGCGGATATTGAAGTGGTGAAGGCGATACTTCGCACTCACGAAGCCAGTTCTTCAGACATCTGGAGACAAGCTCTCCATCTCGAACCTCCGACCGGATGGATGAACGATCCTAACGGGCTGTGTTATGCCGGCGGGAAGTACCATGTGTTCTTCCAGTACACTCCCGAGGCAGCTGACGGCACAGGACTTAGGCGTTGGGGGCATTACGAGAGCTCTGATGACGGCAGATCATGGGAGTTCACAGGAACTTTCTTCTCTCCTGATATTCCCGAAGACCGCACCGGTGTTTTCTCCGGTTCAGCAGTTACCATTGACGGAGTGATACATATCTTCTATACGGGTAATGTGGAACTTGAAGGCGACTATGACTATGTGACTTCAGGAAGAGAGGCTAATCAGATACATGTTATCTCAGCAGATGGCCGCAAGGCTGGTTCCAAAAGCGTTATCCTCAGGAACAGCGACTATCCTAACTGGTGTTCCTGTCATGTAAGAGATCCTAAGGTTTGGATAGATGACGGAATCTGGAAGATGGTGCTGGGTGCCAGGACACTAGATGATAAAGGCTGTGTCCTCTTATATGAAGCTACTGATCCTGAGCAATGGACATATGTGAAGTCTCTGTCTTTCCCGGACTTAGGATATATGTGGGAGTGTCCTGATCTGTTTACTGTTGAAGGTTCGGTATTCCTCGGAGTATCCCCTCAGGGACTGCCGCACGAAGAGTTCCGCTTCCAGAATGCATTCAGTTCCGGTTACTTCCGGGTGGATGGAGACCGACTAAGTGATTTTGTGGAATTCGATTACGGGTTTGATTTCTATGCTCCTCAGACTTTTGTTGATAAGAAGGGGGATCGTATCCTTATAGGTTGGATGGGCATAGGTGACAGTTCTTATACCAATCCTACTGTCGCTCTCGGAAGGCAGCATTGCCTGACATTACCCAGAAGGCTTTCTCTGGCGCTTGACGGATCGATCAGGCAGGAACCTGTGATACATCCGGATCTCCTAGGCAAGACCGAATCAATTGAAGCCGGACAAACAAAGGTGTCTGCTCTCCCTTGCGATATAACAGTTCCTTCCGTCAGCGGAGATCTAATTCTTAAGATAGAAGATGTACAGATCAGATATGACGGACCTGTGCTTGTACTTGATCTTGAGGGCGCAGCTTCAGGATACGGAAGAAAGATACGCAAGATCAGGACAGGTCCGATAACGGATCTTCGGGTCATCTGCGACCATTCAAGCATAGAAGTGTTTGCTGACCGCGGAAGATATGTCATGAGCACAAGATTCTATCCTGAAGAAAAGGAAGTAGGGATATCTTGCAGCTGTGAGTTTTTGTATAGGTCTGTCGGAGAGATGAGACATAATATCTGAAGTCTCTCGAGTGCCGGTTATATAGAAAAAAAGATTCGGCCCTCCGCTAATTCCAGCAGTGGGTCGAATCTGTTATTTATTATAGCAAATATCACATGAATGTGTTTAGTTTATCCTGCTTTCTTCCAAGTATTATCTATCTTCTTATGATTGTTTTTCCAAAAGAAAAAGGCTCTGGGCCCTCCGCTTTCAGCAGTGGGTCGAGCCTTTTATCTACAAATATGGTATCAAGATACCGATAAATGTCAATGCTATTATCTGTAGAAACTGACCAATTCACAAGTTTTAGTAATTACAAGTATTCTTTTTATCCTGGGTTTTGTCTTAAAGTTGAAGTTTATTTCTGTTAGACATCTCTTCTCAGGTAGTTTGATTCTCCTTAAATCTATGATTATGCTATTGGATTGTTTTTCAGCGGAACGAATATTGTTTTCAATCGTTCTCTTACTTTTTCCTTCCGGGCACTTTATTTTCCATTCCACTCCATCCATCAATATATCAGGCCTACGCTGTTTTGGGATTGCGCTTGGGCGAATAAACACAACATCTTTACCCAATCCGGCAAAGAACTTCGCCACCTCAAACTCAGTTTTTTCCGGGGGATTATTAAGATTTGATATATCAATACGTCCATTTTGCATTTAATGAAACTATAGCCTTCCCGCCTTCCTCTCGCTGTTGACCTTGTACGCGATCAGCCTGAGCAGATAGTCCGGCATGAGCCTCCTGCCGATCTCCCACTCCTGCATCGTGCGGTACGGGATGCCGAGCCACATCGCAAACTGTACGCGGTTCATCCCCGACTCCGCACGGATCTCCCTGGTCAGATAACTGTATAGCCGCTTCTTGCGCTCTGCTTCGGTCTCCGCGTCGTCCTCCCTTCCCGTACTAATTGTTTTCGCACCGTTCAAACCGTGTTTATATCTTGAGGTTATACTGAAAGGTATAAATCACACGGGAGGCAGAAGGTGGATCTACAGCGCATCAGGCGGTTCACGTACATCATAAACACGGTGATCTTCGCGCTGGTCATAGGGCTGGCGGGATTCTTCTGGCTGTGCAAGGCGGATGTGCTGCTGTGGTTTTCGATTCCAACCCTCCTGGTCTATGTCGTAGGGTACTTTCTCATCGCGAAGGACCGCCTCGACATCTACGTGCGTCTCGTGTATTTCTGGATCACGCTGTACATGTGCGTGTGCACGGTCTGCCTCGGCTATAAGATCGGCTTCCACCTGTACTGTCTGTCCATGATCCCCATCATCTTCTACACAGAGTACATGGCGGAGAAACTTAACCGTCCCCGCATCAATGCTTTCGTCGCTAGCGGCATCATCGCCATCTGCTACCTCCTGTCCACAGGCTATACCGCCTTCCAGGGCCCCATCTATACTGTAGACAATTCGATCGCTGGCTCGTTCTGGGCATTCAATTCCGTCATAGTCATCGCGTTCCTGGTGTTCTACTCGAGGCTTATGCTTAGTCTAATTGGTGATTACGAGACCAAGCTTAGAGATGCTGCCCTGAAAGATAAACTCACAGGGCTTTATAACCGCCACTACATGCTGGAGAGTCTTGATAAAGCTTCCAGTGAAGGTTCGGAGCATTTCCTTGCTATGGTCGACATCGATGATTTCAAGAAGATAAACGATACTTACGGTCACAATGCAGGAGACTATGTGCTCTCGAAGCTGGCTGATATCATGCGTGAGCAGTGTAATAACTGCAAGCTGTCACGCTGGGGCGGCGAGGAGTTCCTTATCCTGAGCAAAGGCAAGGTCGGCAGCTCCGGGTTCCGTACGATAGAAGGGCTTCGTGCGTCTGTTGAAGGGTACGATTTTGAGTACGAGGGCACAAAGATAAAGGTGACCATCACCTGCGGTCTGGCTGACTTTGTCCTGGGAAGATCGATAGATGCCTGGGTAAGTGAAGCCGACGACAAGCTCTATGTCGGCAAGGGCAGCGGGAAGAATAAGGTGGTAAGGTAAAAAGCCGGGGCGAACCCCGGCTTCGTGTGATCTGTTCTGAGTAGAGTAGTTGACTCTTACTCTTCCTTCTTCCCTACCTGGTCGAGTACGACGGCGATAGCTCCGAAGAGTACGCCTGCCACCGGCCAGACGATCCATGTGTAGCCCCAGTTGAATGTGATGAAGCTCCACGCGAGATATCCTGCGGTCACGATCATCCAGTAAGCGGGAGCGACGACCTGAAGGAGCTTGTTCTGCTTGCGGGACTTGGAATAATCCTCTTCCTGAAGGATCTTCTTGTAGCTGTCCTTGATCATGCCCGCGCGGATTATCATGAACACGCCTGCGGAGATGAACAGCAGGAGCACTGCAGCTGCCGCCATGCACACGGGCTCGTTCTCATTGCTCAGGAAAGCAGTCGCCAGCAGCGCCGTTACGCCGATAAGTATCGAGACCACGCCGCCCGTGATGCCCATCGCGAACTTGGGGGTGAACTTCTCCGATCTCGCCCTGACCGCACCGTCCACGCCGTATGCCGTCTCGAACACTTCCTCCTCGAGCCACTGCCACTTGGACAGCATTATGCCCGCGGGGATGAAGAAGATCAGTGATATGGCGACGAGCAGGAACAGTCCCGTCACGCCGATCGCATTTGCCGCAGCTTCGCTTATCGGGAGCACTCCGCCCATCTGGCCGCCTACCACGAGGAGCAGCGGAACTGCGCAGGATACGCAGATGGCCGCGCCGAGGGCGATTTTCGAGGAGTTGTCGCTTACCGTTGTAAGGTAGGTATTAGCTTCCTCAAGAGATAATGTGCGTGTTGCCTTGCCTGTGTCGTCTGAGCTCTCGGTGGGAACTACTGCTTCTATGTCATCTTTGAGCAGGTAGTCCGTGCTCACGCCGAAGATCTGGCTCATCTCGAGGATGCGCTGAAGATCCGGGACCGACTGCGCGCCCTCCCATTTGCTGACCGACTGCCTGGACACGCCGAGCTTGTCTGCGAGTTCTTCCTGGGACCAGCCCAGCTTCTTACGTTCGTTGATTATCTTGTCTGCAAGTATCATAAGTATTTCCTCTCTTTTATGGTTCTATTCTATCAGACATCTGTGCACTTGCCTTATGCTGATACGATACCCGATTTTGCTGTTTACCCGCAATAAAGCCGGCTTGTTACTTTGTCAACTGACAGTTGCAACCCACGGTTGACGGGCTTTACAGGGTCTGTTATCGGAGTGCTTTTTGCGGTAGCATATGTTAGTTAAGTGAGGAGGATACCCCCTATGAAGAATACTATCACCACTGGCGCGAACCCCTATATGCCGCTCTGGGAGCATGTCCCGGACGGAGAGCCGCGCGTTTTTACATATAACGGCGAGACGAGGATCTACCTCTACGGCTCGCACGATACCAAAAAGACTGACTACTGCGGTCCCGACTATGTCGTCTGGTCCGCGCCGGTCGAGCGTCCTACCGAATGGACCTGCCACGGCGTCTGCTATACCGCCTCCGACGGCGGCGACCTCTACGCACCCGACGTCGTGTATAAGGACGGCACCTACTATATGTATGCAGCCGAGAACCGCGGTTCGTCGATCGTGCTGGTCAAATCGGACAAGCCCTGGGGACCTTTTACCGACCCCGTGAAGACCGAGCTCGGGTTCGACCCCGGCATTCTGGTCGATGACGACGGCAGGGTCTACGCATACTGGGGCTTCTGCGAGTCCCACGCAGGCGAGCTGAACGACGATATGGCAACCCTGAAGAAGGAGACTGTCGTGCACCACCTGATCGGCCACTGCCATCCCTTCTGGATCAAAGAAGACGACGGGAATGTTGATGCCGAGACAGGTTTCTTCGAAGCATCTTCTCCCCGTAAGATTAACGGCAAGTACGTGCTGGTCTACTCCAAGCGCTACGAATACCCGAGAGAGGACCTGGGCGTGGTCGGAAGCTGCAACGGCTTTTTGAGCTACGTCTGGAGCGATACTCCCCTGGGCGGATTCAAGCGCGGCGGAGATATCAGCTTCAACGGAGGCGAGATAGTAGAAGGCCCGGACGGCGGCATCATGACATATCAGTGGGGCAACAACCACGGCTCGCTGATGCAGGTCGGCGGTCAGTGGTACATCTTCTACCACCGCCAGGAAGGCTGCGACGAGTACGCGCGCCAGGCGATGGTCGAGCCCGTGGATATCGCAGTCGGCGCAGACGGGACGATATATATCGGTAAGATCACTTATGAAGGCGGAGAGCCGGTCTCCTCCGACGTGGTCGAGATGACCTCGCAGGGGTTCTTTACCGGCGGCCTTGATGCGTATTCCGTAATATCCGCAGGTTATGCCTGCCATATCTATGACGGCACCAGGAGGCACAACTTCGTGGGCAACGCTCGCGAAACCAACGAAGGCAATGACCGCCCGCATGTCCAGCCCGTATATGAGGGCGATTCCGCACCGGTGGTAAACATCATCAGCGGCACGACGGTGGGATTCAGGTATCTGCAGTTCGGTTCCGGTGCCGGAGATGGCGCCGTGGCCGGTGCGTCGCGCGCCGTTCTGACAGGTTCGTTCCCTGCAGGATTCAAGGTAGAAGTAAGACTTGATTCTTATGACGGCGCCTGCGTCGGGTCCGTTACGGTTCCTGACGGCGATGCGTCAGAGCTTGAGATTCCCCTAACGACGGCTGTTGCCGGAAAGCATGCGGTGTATTTTGCTTTCGAGACGGCCGATAGCGCGTCGATGGCGGTGCTGGATACGTTCTGTTTCGAGTAAAGGAGGCTTCGATGATCTGTAACCTGAGGCCAGACCAAGCAGAGCGCGTGCTGTGCGAGCAGACGTACTCGACCCCCGACGACAAAGTCATGAACCGGACCTGGATCCGGAACTTTATCGTTGTCGGTCTGTTCCTTGTCGCGTCTGCGGTGCTCGTTACGCTCCACCCCGATGACAATAAGTGCTGGTTCATCCTGTCCGGCGCGCTGGCCGTCGTGGTCATAGTCACGTCCAAGTTCGTCAAAGCAAGGGTCATCGGTCCCAAGAAATTCAAGGCCTCCATCGCACGTCTCGGCAGAGAGAACCTCATGGCGCAGCTGACGGCCGGGGATTCGCAGGCGTTCTTCTTCGACCCCGCCGGCGAGAATACCGAGAACATCGCCGTCGTCACCAGAGATTACCTGGTCGTCGCGCGCGAGAACATCTACGAGATCGCCCGGATCAAGAGCATCTTCTTCACCAAACGCGCCCACAGCGAGAGTTCCCTCTCCCGGTTCAATGACGAGTACACGCGCGAGGTCCTGCGCAACGTCTATGCGATGGACATCACGCTCGAGAATGGCAGGCACCGCAAGGATTTTGTGGCCGTCCCGCCGCAGCACATCCACGAGTTCATTGCCGCCCTGAACACGCGCGCCGGCGATGGTGAGAACAGGTTCAGGATGTTTTGATGGTGTAGTGTTACGCCGGCTGTACAGCAGTGCAGTGCGTCCTGCTGTCATAATGGCCTTTTATGAGTCAAAAATACAGCAGTCCAGACAGCAGTGCAGTGCGTCCTGCTGTCATAATGGCCTTTTATGAGTCAAAAATACAGCAGTCCGGACAGCAGCGCGATGCGTCCTGCTGTCAGAAGGACCTTTTATGAATCAAAAATACAGCAGCGAGGACAGCAGAGCGGTGCGTCCTGCTGTCAGAATGGCCTTCTATGAGTCAATAATACAGCAGCGAGGACAGCAGTGCGGTGCGTCCTGCTGTCAGAATGGCCTTCTATGAGTCAAAAATACAGCAGCATGGACAGCAGCGCGGTATAAATGTCATAACAAACAAAAACCTCACCCAAGACTGACACTCCGCGGTGAGGTTTAATACTTATCTCGGAAGCAACCGTCTTTGCAGACCGTACTTCTTAAGGACATATTAGCATCAAGGTTTTACGCAGTCAAACAGACTTATTCATATACATACCCTGTCACGAGCGCGATAATGTCCTGCAGGTCGGCGTTGTCGTAGCAGTAGCCGTCGTAGACAACGAACTCCTCACCGTCAGTGTCGTAGTACGTGAACTTGTATGTATCGCCGTCGCAGACGTCTTCGTAATACTTGGAGAACTCATCGGTCTTGACCGCGTGCACGCAGAACCAATAGAGCTCCATATAGTCCTCGTCGCTCAGCTTGGCGGGCCCGGTGCTGTACTCGCTGTCGCAGTACACGTAGCCGTCGTACGTGACGCGGTACTCTGTCGTGGGATCCATGTAGTCCGGAATAGGCTCGCAGATGGTGCTTTCGAGCACGAACATGTCCCCTTCCAGCTTCTGAAGGTCGTCTGCCGTTACCGGAGCGTCCATGGTTACCTCGATGTCCTTGCCCTTATCTTTGTCCTTGCCTTTGCCGGAACCGCCGCCGATGCCGTCGCCTTCAGCTCCCGCGCACCCGCCAAACAGGTACAGCCCGACCGCCACGATCAGGACCAGCCCCAGAATCTCCCGTACTTTTCCTATCTTCTCCATAACGCCGTCACCCTCCGTAACGCTTGATACCATTAATACAGTTCTGCCCGCGCGAAAGTTGCAACATTTTTGAAGTATTATCTGTATATAGGGTAGTTTGACACGGAGGGATACTTATGAGACTTACGAGAACACTAACAACCATACTTGCCGGCACGCTCTGCCTGACAGCGCTCTGCAGCTGCACTTCCTCGGCCGGAGACGGCAGTTCCAAGAAGGATAGAGATAAGGATAAGGACGAAGAGACGAAGGTTACCGCAACCGAGACCTCCTCTGCCGTGGAACCCGGAGCGGAGCCTGCAGTAACTGCAGACCTCTGCGAACTGCCACAGGGCGAAGCTATCATATACAAGCACTCGGACAACTATTCCGAGGGGTATCAGGCGAGTGATGTTTTCGTGATGTCGGACGGAAGCGTGTATGCATCAAATGAGTATTTCAGCGGGTATACAGAAGAGTACTATGACCCGATGCCTGCCGAGGACAGGCTCGCGCTCCTGCAGCTTTATACCAAGCCGGTCGCACAGTTCGATGTGAACGCACTCACCGAGGCCTACAGCTACATGCAGTATGCCGACCCGAACGAGGAGTTTGTCTACGAGGATGAGGTCACATATGACGGCGGTTATTCATCTACCTCGGTCAACGTCGACGGTGAGTGGGTCAAGATCAGCGAGGGCGGCGTGTACACCGGCTGGCTCGATGATGACTACGCCAAGGCAGCGTTGCAGATCATCCGTGATGAGTTCTATGGCGAGGATATTGAAGTATCCACGCATATCTACTCCAAGGATATAACGTTCCTTAAGACTTACGAACTCGGCGATGCCGACGTGCAGCCCTGCAAGATGCTGATAACCGATATGGAGGAGCTGCGCGCGTTCGAAAAGATGACCGGGATCGACCTGGAGGGGAACGAGTGTTTTGAGTCCTTCGGCGATCCTGAATACGACTCGTTCAAGTCGATGTGCATTGCCGTGGAGATCGTGGCTTACGATGAAGTATTCGGCTTGGACAACGTTGAGACAGAAGCGTTCATCGTATCAAAGGATTATGTCGGCTTTGGCTGCCTTGGATGGCTGAAGATGGCGACGACGGACCTGAGACTCGGCACAGACAAGTATTACTGCTATGTTGCCCAGGTGCCGGCTTACGATATGAGCGTGTATGAGGGGTTTGTGGAGTGATGTATGTATTTTGGTTTTAAAAATCAGCAAATCTCAAAACCAAATGTTGACTATTCGCTGAATGATTGATTTTGGTTTTGAAAATTGAGAAAAATTAAAACCAAACGTAAACTAACGCGCACTCGATGCTGATGAAGAGCGCTGAGCAGCAAAAAGGCCCGCGAAGCGGGCCATATTCATAAACTGCTTCCGTAAGCGGTGCGTAATGCGCAACAGCGTTGCTGTTTTTGTTCCATATTCCTTGAAATCACTACTGAAAACACTACTAAAGTCCTTATAGTAGTTTTTGTAGTTGCGTTATCTTATTGAACGCGACTGGAAAAAGAACACCGCCTGGTATTTGTGCTGATTCGGCGCACAGGGCTGTATGCTGAAGTTATGACACGTTAAGCTTTTCTTTCAAAGCATCCTGGAGGACCTGTGAGAAGTTGATGCGCTCTTTGACGGCCGCTTCGTTAAGCCACTCAGGGATTGTGAGTGTCTTCTTTACGGCCCTGGTACCGAACTTCCTTCTGCATACAGTAGTGTCACAGGTTACGTAAGTTGCGAACTCATCTTTCTTGAGTTTGAGCTTCTTGATCGGGGTGCTCGCGGGGGCCGGCAAGCCAGTCTCCTCATAGTCTGTGTATACAATCAGAGCAAGTGCATCCTCTGCCATGAGCATTCCGTCTTTGATATCTTTGCCGCATGTGAAACAGTTCTCGATATCAGGAAAATGAATATAGTATCCACCCTCCGGTTCGGGAGTGAATATTGCCGGGTAAACGTAGATTGGTGATTCAGTTTTTCCCTTTGCCATAGGTCATTTCCTCTTTGTTTTGTTCTGCTGTAGCTATTTGATTCCGGCCTGCTTTTTGATCGCTGCAGCTAATCCTGTTCCTAATTCCTGGGATGGATGCCTTGGCAGCAAAAAGTGTTTGCCGGTAATAGGTGAATACCAATCGTCATGCCCTCTAAGAGATTTGACGTAATAGCATCCGCTTTTCCGCAATAGCCGTTTCATCTCCGATATGGTCATCACATCCACCTATATTAATACACGTGTTATACGTATTGTCAATACGAGTCAGGTCAGATTACCGGCTTGTTTCTCGCCTTTGACCTTGTATGCAATCAGTCTTAAAAGATAATTAGGCATCTGTCTTCTCCCGATCTCCCATTCCTGCATAGTACGGTAAGGGATTCCAAGCCAGGCAGCGAACTGAACACGGTTCATTCCCGATGCATCCCGGACAGCTTTGCTGAGATAACTGTAGAGTCGTCTCTTCTGCTCTGCTTCAGTCTCAGTTGCAGAAGCATTCTCAATATCGATCTCTATCTCCAGTCCCTCTATTGAACATATGATTCGATCCAGCTTTGCACGCTTGTCTGTTCTGACGTTCTCAATAATGATTCCGGTTGATTCATCAATGTAGTCAATAATATTCATAGTATCCTCCTAACGTAATGTAGGCATTGCCTACATTGGCTTACTTATATTATATGTAGGCATTGACTACATGTCAACCATGAGAATAAGCTGTGCGTCAAATGTGAGTGCTTGACCCCGAATTACTCACAAAATCTGCATTTTGGCCTTAAAATGCATATTTTGTGACCGATTAGCGCCTTTTCTGAAGTGGTAACGTAAAAGTAGACACTCACACAAAAAATATATACACCTTGATAAGTTTCAGCTACATAATTAGTTATTAAGTGAACGGAGGTGTAAAA
>CACZMA010000002.1 GCA_902782125.1 Oscillospiraceae bacterium
TCCTTTGCTGTTTTTGTGGTTATTAACATTTTAAGGAAGAATAATCAGAATGACACTTTTTCTGATTTTTTGAATTTACACAATTATATGGACATAACCTTTGTTCATGTTTTGGTTTTGAAAAAATGGATTTTCCAAAACCAAAATGCAACAGAATAACAACTGTCGTTATTTGAGGTAAGATTAATAGGAATACAGAACCCGGGAGGAAGATATGTCAGTTGATAATGAAGCATTGAACACTGTGATCAGGAAGCTCAACTACTCCTATCAGGTATGGCTTATCGTCGGCATATGTCAGATCGTCTTCGGGTTCTGGTATGTAACGCCGATCTTCTTTGGTGCGTGGAATATCTATTGTGCGGTGAACAGGAAGAAGCTGGCTGCGGCATTCAGGCAGAACCCCGCAGGTCTCACAGATACGGCCAAGAGCTGGAAAGACAACATAGTCGTGTTCATTATCCTCAATGCGGTCTTCGGTGCACTGATAGGTGTCCTTGGCTGCGCCTATGATTATTCGATAGCTTCGTATGTCACGCAGCATGAGGAAGAGTTAAGAGCCGCAGAAGTTCAGGGTTAGAGTATCCATGCTGTTCCTAAGCATATAACGGTTCAGTTCAGCAACGGGCGGCATCATAACCCCCTCCACAAGTAACACTTGTTACGCACCGGGCCGCACTGACCGCCAGCCACAAATACAACAGAACCAGCCTGCAACACAGCAAATCCAACAAGCAACGCTTGTAATTGTGTTATAATCCTTCGTATGAAAAAGCAAACAAGTCTGTCTAAAATCTTACTCATCGTTGCCGGGATCGCTGTTCTGGCGGGCGGCGGTGTGGGTATCGCGGCATATATCGAGAGCAGATCTGAGGCTGCACCCGAAGATGCCGGTCAGGCACTGAGCATCGCGGATATGGAAGCGGCAGAGCAGGAGAAAGCTTCAGTCATGGAGAGCGCTAAGGCCGAGAACACGATAACCTATAACGGAGAGTCTTATGTGTATAATGACGACCTCGAGGTACTGCTCATCATAGGTGTCGACGATTATGAAGTAACAGATTACGAAGAGACAGGAAGAAGCCACTCTCAGGCAGACTTACTGCTGTTAGCGATTTTCGACGACAAGACAAAGACATATACGCTGCTTCAGATCAACCGCGATACTATGACGGACACGATGGTATACGATTATTTTGGGAAGTACGAAGGCCTTATGACACAGCAGATAGCACTGGCACATACATACCGGTCCGGTCTCGAGGATTCGTGCGAGGATACCGTTTTTGCCGTATCGAATCTGCTCTACGGGGTCGACATCTCGAAATACTTTTGCCTGACGATGACGTCCATCCCCATCATCAACGACTCTGTCGGAGGCGTTACGGTCACGATAGAAGATGATTTCTCCGAGATCGACGATACTCTTGTTATGGGTGAGACGATAACTCTGCAGGGCTCACAGGCCGAGAGCTATGTGCGCGGCAGGATGAGCGTTGTGAATGACCCTACTAACATAAACAGAATGTCAAGGCAAAGAGAATACCTTACGGCGATCCTGCCGATGCTGGGAGCTGAGATCGCCGCTGACGACAGTTTTGCACTGGATCTGTTCGATCAGCTCTCACCTTATATGGTCACCGACTGCACAGTAGACGAGCTTAGCGAGTATATTGAGAAATTCTCAGGGTATACGCTCGACAAGATCGTGACGCCCGAGGGCGAGTCAGTTAAGGGCGAGGAGTTCATGGAATTCTACATTGACGAGACTGACCTGAGAGCGATCGTGATCGATCTGTTCTACGAGAAGGCCTGAATCCATTACCGACAGAAAAATCAGGGGCACCCCGAAGGATGCCCCTGACCGCCGGATAATAACTTTTTGGCCAAAAAATCACATCTGAACTTCTTTTGCGACCGACTGCTTCTTGGCTGAGCTGAAGAAGAAAACTGCTCCAGATGCAAGAGCGATAGCCGCTACGATGTAAATAAGGCTGTTATATCCGGTCTGTGCTGAACTCTTGGTGCTGTCAGTGCCAGCTGCTGCAGTTGAGTTAGATGTTGTAGTTGAGTTAGATGCCGTCTCGCCTCTGAATGCAAAAGCAACAGGGCTGAGGTGAGGGAAAGTAACTACTACCTTACCATCCTTAAGCTCAAAAGTAGCTGAGTCCCAAGCTGACGTCTCATTGTTCCAAACATAGACGTTTGTAACATTGCTGGCGTTATCAAGGGTGAATGCGACAGGCGCAGAGGGCTGTACAACAGCGCCGGTATCGTCAGTCAGATACACGTTAACTGCTTCAGTTACCTTCGCCGGGAACGGATGAGGTAACGCCTATTACCTTGCCGTCAGTGCTGTTATGATCGGAGAACGAGAACATGATGTTGGTCCTCAGGAGCTTATATGCTTCCGCTCCTGCAAAACTCAGACGCGGTCCGATCATGAACCTGCGTTCATTCCTGAGGTTCTCTTCAGTTCTCTGGGACTTCTTCTTATTAGCCATGGCTGTCACCGCCCGATCCGTGCATATTGTCTACATTAAAGGGACTTCTCTGTTCTGCAGGTACGGACACCTGTCTCGCCGCCGGGGCAGAGGCTGATCTGTCCGGTCTTCTGGCAGAACCGCCGTAATAACCGTAACCGTTGTTCCTTGAATTAATGAGGTCCGGAACGACCGCAAGCAGCGGGATATCAGGGTATGTCTCGGTGATATAGTCCTCAGAATGGATAATGTCATCCAGGAGATAACCGATGACTATGATCGCCGAAGCGATCACCAGTCCTATGAGGGCGCCTATCGCCGTGTTCTTCGTATAACTGGGAGAGGATCTCTTCGCTGCCACTACGGCATGATCGACGATCCTTACGTCACTTCCGTTGACTATAGCAGTGATCTTCTCAGGGAGGATCTCGGCATAGAGATTGGCGAGCATCTCCGCTTCCACAGGGTCAGTAGAAGTGACTGTGATGCTGAAGACCTCTGTGTTATCGACAGCTTCGGCTTCGACCATCTCGGTCATCTCCTCATAGGTGTAGCTGACACCGGAGAGACGGATAACGTCGTTGATCACCGAACGGGATTCGAGGATAACAGAGTAGGTGGCAACAAGGGACTTAGCTGCCGTCAGGTCGCCGCTCGATATTGAGACACTGGTATTACCGAGTGAGATGTCAGAATTGTTGACATACATCAAAGCTCTTGATTCATACTTCGGAGTCACCAGGAAAAAGGTATAGCCAAAAGCGACGACGGCACCGATCACCGTAAGGATCACCAACAGCCATATTCGCTTCAGGAAGACACCGAACAATTCGACAAGATCGATGGTGTCTTCTCCTGTCTTAGCGGTATTACCGTTCATTAAGTTGTTCCCCTCCATATCTCAAAGCTAATTCTTGACTACTTAATAACTAAAAAATCTTTATATAATATTTTCTTATAGAGACACTCAGGAGACAAAGGAAGAAACCGTTGATAATGTGCGCAAAAGCAAGGCTGTTTTTTGTGTATTTTAACAAATAATACTTGTTATATAATCAAATTACAAGAGTTACTGGTTTTTGGAGAGGATAATGGACGGCAGAAAGATAGCATTGATCGTCGTGCCTTTTATACTGATCTTGATATCAGTATTTATTTTGGCATCATACTTTGACCATAAGACAACTGCAGACGTTATTGATACTACGACTTCCGTGTATCTTGAGACGGAAACGGCTGTCTCAGAAGAGAGCGAGACTACTGAGCCTGAAATAACGAATACACTGACGTCGACTCCTTCGCCAACTCCTGTTCAAACAAATACACCTACGCCTACGATATCGCCGACCCCTTCGCTCACACCTAAGCCTGCCGCTCCTGCTAATCCGGCGCCGGCGGCAAATCAGCCTGCACCGGCAGCACCGGCGGAGCCTGAAGTTCCCGCGCAGCAACCGGCAGAACCGGAAGCTCCGGCTGAGAATAACGATGAACCAACTGAAGAACAGCAGGCCACTAATGATAATCCTGAAGGCGGCGGTGAAGGCAATGCTGAGCCGGATACGGCAACAGTTCCGGCGATCACACAGGATGATGCCGCCACAAACTCTGAAAACGAGCCCGGGAACGAGTAAGCGTACACATCCGTCAAAAATTTAGCAGGGAAAAGTAGAAATAACCTATCAGAAAGTTAATACCAAAGTATTATTCAAATATTAGATAGGCAAATCGTCGTTTAAGCTACCCAAAAGTTGATCAATCCAAACTAGGAATAAAGATTCTGATAATACCTGTGGGGTGCTATAATCATAGATAACAAAATCGCAAACATAGCCGTCGAGGGGTGATGATAAATGATTGACGAGGTCCTATATATGGAGATCAGAGTATTCAGTCAATATTGTGAAAAGATGCATATGGAACCCAGAGATGCTAATCGCTTGTTCAATTTATATCATATCTGGGAGTACATCGAGTCTTGTTACGATAATCTTCATCTAAGTGGCGATGATTGTGTAATTGAAGACATACAGGCGATAATCGATCAACAGGGAGAAGCCGTATGACGCTATCAGACGGAATGCTTCTGTATCATGGAAGTTATACTATGGTTGAAGAAATATCGCTTACTATGTGTTCAAAAGGTAAAGACTTCGGACGAGGGTTTTATCTGACTTCAAGTATTGAACAAGCACAAAGCTTCATTAGGACTTCTCTCAAAAAGGCAAAGCGATTGGGTAATGCGCCTGATAGTCAAACTTTCGGTTATATAACAGTTTTCAGATATCAAGAATCGGAAGGCGATCAGTCGATTTACAGATTTGATGAAGCAAATCGCGAGTGGCTTTGGTTTATTTCTCAAAACAGAAGAGAAAAGTTAGCTGAAGTCTTAACAGGCGTTGTTGATCCCAATATTAACAAGTCAGATATCATTATTGGAAAGATAGCCAATGATACAACGAATCCAGTAATAACAGCTTATCTTAATGGCCTTTATGGAGATATTCTCTCGGAGGCAGCTACAGATTTTGCAATAAAACAATTGATGCCGGAACACTTGATAGATCAGTATTGTTTCTTAACCGAGAAAGCAATTAAATGCTTGAAGTTCCAGGAGGCAGTAAGATATGACATATGAAAAAATGAAGGCATGTGCCGATATGACTCTGGCAACAGCAATTGAGGATTTGGCGGAGAATGACAATATATCTATAGAAGAAGCAAGAAACAGGGTTATAGAATCAAAGACATACCGGTGTTTATATGATTTTGAGACCGGTATGTGGATGGAAGGCGCTGATTACTTTAGAGACACTCTGAACAAGTGGGGATGAAGCCTCAATAATTACCCCTTGCTTTCCATCAAGTCTAGCATCCTGGTTATCATTCTCTTATCTGATTTACCCAAGCATCTGTAAGTCTCCACGAGTGCAAACTCTTCATTGCTTACAAGATTATCAGAGGTCGGATTCGGTTTCTGGTGACCGATCAATAGATCAACGCTGACTTCAAGGGCATCTGCCAGACGAATGAGATTTTGCAGGTCAGGCTCAACCTTGCCGTTCTCATACTGATGGATCGCCTGTTGCGTTACGCCAATACTGTCTGCCAACTTTTGCTGGCTCAGACCCTTGGCTATGCGCAAAGTTCTAAGGTTCTCGACCATCACCACAGAGTGCTCCTTGTTTCATAGTAATACTATTCTAACAAGGCAGACTTCTTTTAATAATATACAAACGCTTGTTATCGATAAACTATCAAAAGAAATACTTGTATATGATTGTTTGCACTCCATTAATACAACCATAGACTATTAAGCTTCCATACAGAGAATGCGATGTCTCTGACATTGAGGATGATTAATATGCCGATTAACAGATAATAATTTGAGATAACATACATAAAAATGAATCCCCTCGTTTTACATTCCATTATTTCCAATTAAGTGATACAATTATTACTTGTGGTACAAAAAAACAACAAGTTTTGCCTGTGAATTATGTGGGAACTTTCTTACCAACAAAGAAGGTCTTTAACAAAGATCGCTTGCAGGAACGATTGTAATTGCAGATTATACCCATCGGTGTTGGAATGCATAGAACAAGGAAATGATAAGAAATAAAGAGAGTTCTTATAACGCTGATTTTTCGGGGTGGATGTGTGGCGGACAATTTCGAGGTTGCAAATTCCGCTAAAACAGCATGCCGATTCCGATAGAACGGCATGCTGTTCCGCTTCAAACGGCACGGAGTGACGCTGTAGATAAGTTTATTCCGTTTTACGCATGTCTCTGCCGTTGCATTCCAAACGATACGCCTTAGCGGTCATCCTGCTTAGGCAGGCATCCGCGTAAGTACTGTCCTTGAACAAGTCCCACCAGCTTGCGACGGGAAGCTGAGATACAATCATGGTGGCTTTTCTTGAATCGCGCGTTTCAATAATCTCGAAGAGATCCCTGCACTTATCTGCAAATTCCGCTTAAACAGCATGCCGGTCTTTCGGAATCGGCATGCTGTTGTACTTCTGCTTTACCGAATGAAGCGGAATCGCTTACCGCTTTTCTGGAATCAGCTTACTGTTTTAACGGAATTTGCACAGAAGATCGTAAGAAGACATGCAATGATTCAGGTGTACTTAGCATTCATTGGTTATGATCGTTCCGGATGAAGCGGGAAGTGTTGAATCAAAGAAGAAACCGGATCAAACGCAATATTATATTCAGATTGCAATTGAACAAATGTTCTGTTAGTGGTAATCTATTTATAGGATGGATTACGCGTTGAAGTAGTGTTTGTAATGAACGAGAGAAGTATAAAAGAGATCTGTAAGTATGTTGTTGATCATAGCCCAAGGCATTATACGACATGTCAGAAGTTGGTGATTAAACAGGCAATCGATGCTGCGAGGAACTGGGATGAGTTGTATAGTGTAGCGTTGATGTGTGCGTATATTTAGACCATTTGAAGCTATGAATGATATGCATGTCACAGACTATTTGTATCACTATACATCTATTGATATTTTGGCTTTGATACTAAAGAATCATACGATTCGTCTAACCCCTTTGGATAGGCTTGATGATCTTCAAGAACGGAATTCCGCAGATGTCAGTAATCTTGGTCGCTTTGTCTTTGTGAGTTCTTGGACTGAAGATGAGAAAGAAAGTATCCCCATGTGGAATATGTATACCGATCCGGCGTCGGGTGTGCGTATTAGACTACGGAAGAATCCTTTTGTTAAACATGAAAACGGTGATCCATCTTCAACTAAAAGCATTGGTACCTTTTTGAATATAATTGAACTCTTGAGTTGCGGATACTATTGTGATCAGGCTTGGAGTGGAGACATACTAAAGAAAGTGGATTATACGGATGATCTGTCATTGCTTGAACCCAAAGTGTTAGATGTTAATGATAAGCAAATCTCAGTTAATATTGGAAGGCTCGGTCAGTATAAGAGCAAGTATTGGGAGTTTCAAAAAGAATGGAGATACATTTTGAGGTTCGTCCCGTTTGACATTTCCAACGGGCCTGAAATGGCCGCGACGGAGTTTTATAAGACTGTGAATGACATTGCTCGTGGTACTGCTGTATCTCCAATTGATTATTATGATCTGCAAATAGCACCAGAGTGTTTTAAAGAAATGGAGATCACATGCAGTCCGAAGATTACTGCCGGCAACAGGATTGTTTTAAACGCTCTTGTTGAGAAGTATAATCCTGAGATGACTGTACATGATAGTGTGCTTTTGGGTAAACTATAGGGCTCCATGCATAAGGATGATTTGATTATGTATACTTTTGTGATTCCTCTCACTCATAATGCTTTTGAATTGTATTCTGATAGTAAAACTGTAAGCGAATTGTATGAAATAAAAGGTGAATACAGTATTCAGAATAAATATGATGCATTAAGAGTCTATACAATTGATAAAACTACTTTCTGTGAAATTTCTCTCTTTGCTAACAATGAAGCTGAAGCAAGGGCAATAGCCAAAACGAAAGTAAATATACTTTGTAATGAATTATCGCTACTCTTCAATTGCAAAAATGCAAATCTTCATTCGCATCAACCACGTATTGAAGCTGATTGGACTAAAGTGCAAATTGAGATATCTGAAACAAAGTCGATTAGAAGCAAACAAGGTGAAGCCGATGCATTTGAAATATCTGGGATTGATCCTGTTGAATTTGCAGATTCCGTCTCATTAATGTTATGTACTGAAATAAGTGCGGATTCTATTAATCTTAAATGGCATGAGAATGAAACTATGCTCTTTTTGATGGAAGAACTGTATATAGCATTGGGAACCGAGAATGAAAAAAGTAAATATATGCACTTGTATTCAATCGTTGAGTTTTGTGAAGAACATGAAGAATTGAAGAAACATAGCAATGCTAAAAAAGTGTTTTTTAAGAATGATGGTAAGAGAATCAGAGAGTTTGCTCAGAGAGAACTGAATAAAAGTGATCAAGAAGTTGCAAAGATAGACCTTGGAAGGATATACAACCTTGATAGAGCGCAGATTCAAATGAATATCTTAAAATGGATGGGCATTACACAATACTCTTATAAAGGAAAGAATTACAAAATAGACAATGTTTTTTTTGAAAAACTCCGCAAAACGCGTAATGCTATTGCACATGGAAGAAATACAGAATCGAGATTAGTTAAAGAACTTGTGTCGAAATTGTTGGATATTACAATTCAAATCATAGTATTTTTAAGAAACAATATGAATGTATTAGAATCATAAATCAAAAAGGGTAAAAGTCTGAGAGATAATAGATAGTTGAGATCCATAGGAAAGAGAACATGCATTCTTTGTCATCATCAAAACAAATGATGGTTTTTGTATTAGTGATCAATTTCGAGCTGTCGGAAGACCTCCGGCAGTTTTTTGATTGTCCGCCTTTAGTGCATTGTATTAGATAAAACAAGAATTTTACCGATTATACGGAAAGATAGAGTAGCGGTATTTTGAGGAATCTTCTTCGATCGAAAGCTCAGAATTATACGGAGATCAGTTTAAAAGAATAGATTATAGATGATGAAGAGCGGTTGAATATTGTCCCGCAATTCATATAATTGAATTATGGGACATAAATATGAAACTGATGTGGGCTTCATACTTGAATAATAGTACTACAAGGTGGTATCATATGAACATAAACAGTAAGCATAGAAAAACATACAGAGATCTTTATACGGATCCTGTGAAAGCGGATATTGCCTGGTCTGATATAGAATCTCTATTTCTGGCTTTAGGAGCTAAGTTGTCTGAGGGAAGAGGCTCCCGAATTCGTGTTGAGCTCAACGGAGAACGTGCAGTGTTTCACAGACCGCATCCGGAGAGTGTCACCGATAAAGGTGCAGTTAGATCCGTTCGAAGGTTTCTGGAGAATGCAGAGGTGGATTTATGATGAAGTACAAGGGTTATATTGGAAAAGTCGAATACGATGATGTTAATCGTATCTTTTCGGGCAGTGTGGTTAACATAAAGTCGGTTATTACCTTTCAGGGCAGCACGGTAGATGAGATAGAGACCGAGTTCAGGGCGTCTGTTGATGATTATCTTGATTGGTGTCTGGAAGATGGTGTGGAACCTGAGAAACCGTTCTCGGGTAAGTTCAATGTCAGGTTCTCACCGGAGCTGCACAGTCAGGCTGTGGCGGGTGCCAAACTTCTCGGTATATCGCTTAACAGCTTTGTGGAGAAGTCTGTAAGAGACGAGCTTAGAGTAATGAACGGGTGATTTGAGATGACGATTAGTGAGAGAGTTTTCGAGCGTCTCGCACAGCTGTCGATGACGCAGAAGGAGTTTTCCCAAAAGACCGGAATACAGCCGAGTACCATCAGCGAGTGGAAGAAGAATAAGACCAATCCCTCGTCCGAGAAGATCATGCCGATATGTGAGGCGCTGGATGTCTCACCGGAATGGCTGCTTTCCGGTATAGATCCCGCAGGCAGCAGAGAGTTGAACAGAGATTACTATACCATCAAGAAAGATACGGATATGGGCAGGCTTATCGCATATTACAACTCGCTTGCACCTTCGATGCGTGAGAGGTTGATAGGGTATGCCGAGGCAATAGCGGAGATGACGGAGAAGAAGAGTTAATAAAGAAACGTTGAAGACCGGCAAGAAGGTCATCATCAACGGCGGAGATGCGTATCTTGATGCACAATCCGGTTAGGAAATATGTAATAATCTAGCTATGAACAACACAGCACTTGCTACTATCTTACAAAAACTGAACACCTCATATACGATCTGGCTTGTCGTGGGGATCTGCCAGATAGTGTTCGGGTTCTGGTATGTAACGCCGATCTTCTTCGGTGCGTGGAATATCTATTGTGCGGTGAACAGGAAGAAGCTGGCAGAGCATTTCAGGCAGGATCCGACAGGACTTGCCGAGACTGCCAAGAGCTGGAAGGACAGTATCGTCGTATTCATTATCCTTAATGCAGTCTTCGGAGCCCTGATAGGAGTCATCGGCTGCGCTTACGATTATTCGATAGCTTCTTACGCCGAGAGTCACGAGCAGGAACTTAACGAGGCTGCTTTGTTAAACAATAATTAACGTATTCGGCTTGCGGGTTTGTCTGCCGGCAAGTAGAATGATAGTGACAAATAAATACGGACTCTGACGGCAAGGTGATCTCCGAGCGGGAATAGTTCTGAATATGTTTTGAAGCGAAGACTTATTTGGCTCCTTTGTCGCAGATCCGCGTACAGAGGAGTATTTTTATGCTTAAGATCGCGATATACGGCAAGGGCGGAATAGGAAAGTCGACCATGACATCCAATCTGTCGGCAGCGTTTGCAAGCCTAGGTAAGAAGGTCATCCAGATAGGGTGTGACCCCAAGGCTGATTCTACGATCAATCTGTTAGGCGGAGTACCGTTGAAGCCCGTTATAGAGATCCTCAGGGAAGGCGGAGAACCAACTTCCATCGAAGAGATCTCCAAGAAGGGATTCGGCGATATCCTCTGCATAGAGACAGGCGGTCCCACACCGGGTCTCGGATGTGCGGGAAGAGGCATCATCGCGACTTTCAATCTCCTCGATGAACTGGGATTATTCGAATCCTATAAGCCTGACGTCGTACTCTACGATGTCCTGGGCGACGTTGTCTGCGGAGGTTTTGCAGCACCCATAAGGGAAGGATACGCTGAGCAGGTCCTGATCGTTACTTCCGGTGAGAAGATGGCGCTGTATGCTGCGAACAACATCTGCATGGCGGTAAAGAATTTCGAGGACAGAGGATATGCGCATGTGGGCGGCATCATCCTGAACAAGAGGAATGTAGTAGGAGAAGAAGAGAAGGTCGAGGCTTTCGCCGAAGACAAGGGCATAGACATCATCGCGAGGATCCCCAGAAGCGACGATATCACGAGATGCGAAGACGTCGGAAAGACCTGCGTGGAAGGCGCACCGGAATCGGATGCTGCAGTGGAGTTCGTAAAGCTTGCAAAAAAGCTCCTTGATGAGGAAGGTTCAAAGTGAGAAGAGAAGCTGTCACATATACGGCAAAGCAGGTCGCAGAACTTGGCAGGGACAACATTCCTTCCGAGCTTCTGAGCGGACAGGGACTGGTATACAGTTCGCCTGCTACGCTTGCTTATAATTCACCGGGAGCAGAAGGTTTCGGCGTAAAGCGTGCGGGCCTGTCCGTACCGGAGTCGGTCATGCTCATCGTATCGCCCGGCTGCTGCGGAAGGAACACATCTATAGTCAGCTCGATGCCCCAGTACGAGGACAGGTTCTTCTATCTTCTGATGGATGAGACCGACCTTGTAACCGGAAGACATCTTACCAAGATACCGGATGCCGTCAGCGAGGTAGTGTCCTTCCTGGAAGGACAGGGCAAAGCCCCGAGAGTCGTCATGATCTGCATCACCTGCGTCGATGCGCTGCTCGGTACCGACATGGAAAGAGTATGCAACGCATGCGAAGCGAAGATCGCCGACACCGGGATAAGAGTCCGTCCCTGCTATATGTATGCGCTCACGAGGGAGGGAAGAAGGCCGCCGATGGTTCATGTCAGGCAGACCCTCTACTCACTTCTCGCTCCCATGGAAAAGGATCCGAGATCGGTCAATCTGATCGGCAATTTTGCTCCCATGGCAGAGGGCGAACTGCAGAGATATCTCCTCGAAGCCGGTGTAAAGAACATAAGACAGATTGGGGCATGCGGAACCTACGATGAGTTCCTCAAAATGGCCTCCGCAAACTTTAACATTGTTACAAATCCCGAAGCCAGGGCATCTGCGGACGATATGTCGAGAGAATTAGGCATCCCTTACATCGAACTTACGAGGGTCTACGGCATTCGTCAGGTCGCTCTTCAGTACCAGGCGCTCGCTCAGGCGGCCGGGATAACGATCGATCTTGCAGACGACAAACAAGAAGCCGAGCAGGCCGTCTTCGATCTCAGGGAAAAGTATCCGGATCTGACTTTCAACATCGGCGAATGTATAAATGCTGATCCGTTCGAGCTGGCTTTGTCGCTCCTGAGATACGGATTCAAAGTTGACGAGATCTATGCGACTCTCGCACCGGAGAAATTCAGATACGTCGCCAAGATCGCCGAACTCTCGCCCGATACGAAGATCTACTGCAACATGGAGCCGACAATGCTCTATTACGATGTGTCCTCGTCCCGCGCACACATAAGCCTCGGCAAGGATGCGGCATACTACTGCCCTGACATACCCAATGTCGCATGGAACGAAGATGTCCAGCCGTTCGGGTTCCAGGGGATAAAAGAACTTATGGCAAGGATAGACAGAGCACTCGGGGAGGTGACGGCATGAGAGGACTTCGCAAGGTACTGACTCCGTTTGCTCCCGATCAGTCCGGAGCCGTATCAGTCCTGTATAACCTGGGCGGCCTGATCGTCATCATCGACGCAGGCGGCTGCACCGGCAATGTGTGCGGCTTCGACGAACCGAGGTGGCACGGGGCAAGAGCGGCAGTTTTCTCAGCGGGACTCCGCGACATGGATGCTATCCTCGGAAGAGACACTCTTCTCGTATCGAAGATCGCCTCTGCTGCGGAGCGCATCGATGCAAGATTCGTCGCACTCGTCGGAACTCCGGTTCCCGCGACGATCGCCACGGATTACAAGGCTCTGAAGAGGATGCTGGAGAAGAAGGTTGACCTTCCCATACTTACTCTTCCTACTGACGGAATGAAGCTCTACGATTCCGGAGAGAGCGTCGCATACAAGGAACTCTTCGAGGCCTTCGCGGGAGATGATGTCAGAGCATCGGAAGGCGAAGAACTGGTACTCGGCGCCACGCCTCTTACATACGGCGACAGCTACACTGACGTCACACTCGAAGACATCGAAAGCATCAGAGGCAGAAGACTTGTGGCTGCATCTTCTTCCGGTATAGAGGCAGCAAGGCTGACGGGAAAAGATTATGAGATAAGAAGCTCTCTTGCCGAAGCACTTCTCGCCGGAGAGAAGATCGAAGGCAAGGTCCTCGTATGCCACGATGAAGTGTTCGGCAAGACTCTTCGTGATAACGGCATTGACTGCGATATCGCCACGTTCTTTACCCTGCATGATGAGATAAAGCAGGGTGGCGATATCAAGATCACTGAAGAAGATGAATTCACATCTCTGGCTCTGTCCGGAAGATACGACGTGATCATCGCTGATAACTGCCTTCAGAAGCTTGCAAAAGGCTATGAGGGAAGATGGATAGACGCGCCCTTCTTCGCGCTGTCAGGGAGAATGTAATGAAGACATTGAGGATCAAGGTCTATGGTATCGTTCAGGGCGTGGGAATGCGTCCTGTCGTAGCGCGCCATGCCGCACGTACCGGCATCAAAGGTACCGTTGCAAACCTGGGTCCTTATGTAGAGATATTTGCCCAGGGCGAAGCTGCGAAGGTCGATGAATTCCTGAGACTGATAGAAGAGGAACCGCCCAAGAGAGCGGCAATACTCAAGATAGATGCAAGACCAGTAGAAGACGCTCCTGTGTATGATGATTTCGAGATAATCGAGAGCGGCAAGACATCCGGTGAGATATTTGTCTCTCCCGATATCGCGATGTGCGACGAGTGCAGGGAAGAACTCTTCGACAAGAACAATAGAAGGTATCTTCATCCGTTCATCAACTGCACCTGCTGCGGGCCGCGTCTGACGATCCTGGACAGCCTTCCCTACGACAGGGAGAGGACCTCGATGAAGGAGTTCCCGATGTGCGATAAGTGTGCATCAGAATACTACGATCCCGACACGAGAAGATACGATGCCCAGCCTGTGTGCTGCAATGACTGCGGACCGGAAGTATTCATCCTCGATGACCCGGAAGGAAGGCGCGGAAGAGATGCCATCGTTCACGCGAGGAAGATCCTGTCCGAAGGCGGAGTCGTCGCCGTAAAAGGCATCGGCGGATTCCACCTGGCATGTGATGCAAAGAGCGATGATGCGGTCATGAGATTAAGACAGCTCAAGCACAGGCCGGCAAAGCCTTTTGCGGTAATGATGAGAGACATCGATATCGTAAGGAAGCACTGCATCACAACGGATGTTCAGGAGGAGATAATTACAGGTCACCAGAAGCCGATCCTGCTGCTGCCGAAGAAAGATGATTCGACCCTTGCACCGGGCATCGCTCCCGGCAATCCGACAGTCGGTGTCATGCTCCCGTATGCGCCTGTTCAGAGTCTGTTGTTCGACTACGATGACGAGCTCAACATGACTGACTGTCTCGTAATGACGAGCGGCAATGTCTCCGGTCTTCCCATATGCAGGGATGATGAAGATGCGAGAGCAGAGATCGCGAGATTTGCTGACTGCATATTAACGCACAACAGGAAGATAAGGATAAGGGCTGACGATTCCGTCATGGATTTCTATGACGGGAAGCCGTACATGATAAGACGTTCGAGAGGCTATGCGCCCCTGCCGTACATGATGACCAGAAGCTTCGAAGGCAGCGTTATCGCATACGGTGGAGAGCTTAAGAACACGTTCTGCATAGGCGTCAACAACCTGTTCTATCCGTCTTCTTACATAGGAGATCTGACTGACCTCAAAGGCAAGGCGGCGCTCACTGAATCGGTAGGAAGAATGCAGGTGCTGCTCGAGACGAGACCTTCTCTTGCCGTCTGCGATCTGCACCCGAGATACAACTCTTCGGAAGCTGCAGAGGAATCCGGACTTCCGCTCGTAAGAGTGCAGCATCATTACGCACATGTTCTCTCATGCATGGCTGAGAACGACTTTTTCGGCGAATGCATCGGAGTGTCTTTTGACGGCACCGGATACGGCACTGACGGAACGATCTGGGGCGGCGAGATTATGAGATGCGATCTTGACGGTTTTGACAGGCTCATGTCGATCAGGCCATTCCTTCAGACAGGCGG
Organism: Oscillospiraceae bacterium; assembly: GCA_902782125.1. Taxonomy (GTDB): domain Bacteria; phylum Bacillota; class Clostridia; order Saccharofermentanales; family Saccharofermentanaceae; genus Saccharofermentans. The sequence continues at coordinate 15,372 of CACZMA010000002.1, forward strand.
AGACCTAGCTTCGCGTGAAGGCTGGAGGATCGCTGTATCGATGCTGATAGACATCTGCGGCGATGAAGCCGAAGGCATCTGCGATAAGCTTGGCCTTATCAGGAACGGTACGTTCAAGATGTATAAAGCGATGCACGACGACAAGGTCAACTCCGTAGTATCTACGTCGGCAGGAAGACTCTTTGATGCTGTCTCTGCGATACTCGGAATAAGATACGAGAGCACATTCGAAGGTGAGGCGGCGACTGCCCTGATGTACAAGGCGATGGAGCATGTACAGGAAGAGATCACTGCCGATTATGATCTTGTTGAAGTTGATGTTCTTGCTACGGACAGGATAGTCAAAGATCTGACAGAAGCCAGGCTCGCGGGATCTGACGAAAGCGCTCTTGCTTACAGGTTCCATTACCTTCTGGCAAGAGCGATCGCAGAGGCGGTCTCCTGCAAGTCGAACGGCATAAGAACGGTTGCCCTGAGCGGCGGATGCTATCAGAATACGCTGCTTCTCGGTCTTACAAAAAGGCTCCTGGAAGACAGGGGATTCAAGGTCCTGATCCACAGCCTGATACCGCCCAATGACGGAGGCATCTCGCTGGGACAGGCAGTATACGGAATGAATAAATTAATGAACGGAGGAATATAAAAATGTGTGTAGGTCTATCTGCAAAAGTTATCAGCGTTAAGGACGGTGTTGCCGTTATCGACGCATCCGGCGCCAAGCGCGAAGTATCGGCGGAGCTCATTGACGATCTCGAACCCGGTGAGTATGTAATGGTTCACGCGGGTGCTGCGATCGCGAAGATAACCGACGACTCAAAGACAGAGACAGAGAATCTCGCGAAGGAGCATCTGGCATGAGCGCAAACATAACTGACCCGATCGAATTCCTTAAGAATTACGACGGCCCTGAGATCAGGATAATGGAGGTGTGCGGAACGCACACACATGAGATCTTCAGACAGGGAGTAAGAAGGCTCCTGTCTCCGAAGATACACCTCATCTCCGGTCCCGGCTGCCCTGTGTGCGTAACGCCGGTAAACTTCATCGACGAGGCGGTCTTCCTTGCGCTCGAGAAGGGCTGCACGATAACGACTTTCGGTGATCTCGTACGCGTACCCGGCTCGAAAATGAGCCTGGCGGGAGCGCGTGCAAAAGGTGCGAACGTCAAGGTCGTATACTCGCCTGCAGACGCGGAGAAATATGCCGAAGAGCACCCCGAAGAACAGGTCGTCTTCCTGTCTGTCGGATTCGAGACGACGACGCCTTCCGATGTCATCGCAGTCAAGCGTGCGGCTGGTGCGGGTATAGATAATTTCTCCCTTCTGACTGCCAACAAGACGATGCCCGGTGCGTATGAAGCAATGGCATCTTCCTGCGATGCTTACATCTATCCGGGACACGTCCATGCGATCATCGGAACGAAGATCTGCGAAGACGGACTTGCCAAGGGAGTATCGGGTGTCATCACGGGATTTACAGGCGACGAACTCGTCACCGCGCTGGCGATAATAGTAAAGAAATTCAGCGAAGGCAAACCGTTCTTCGTAAACGCGTATCCGAGAGTCGTAACCGATGAAGGAAGCCCTGCTGCAGTAGCGCTCGTGGATAAGTTCATGGAGCCTTGCGATGCGGAGTGGAGAGGCATCGGCGTAATACCCGGATCCGGCATGCAGCTTCGCGACGAGTATGCGGCATACGATGCGCGCAAGAAGTACGATGTGCCGGCAATGAACCCTGACTACAAGACTGCATGCAGATGCGGCGATGTGCTTCAGGGAAAGATCGAACCAAACCAGTGTCCTCTCTTCGGAAAGGCTTGCAATCCCGACCATCCAGTCGGCGCATGCATGGTGTCCGATGAGGGTGCATGTTCAGCATTTTATATGTACGGAGGAGAGATATGAGTGACGTTATAACACTGGCCCACGGAAGCGGCGGACATAAGACGGGAGAACTGATCTCCGAGGTGTTCAGGAAGAACCTCGGCAACGAGTATTTTACGAGTGACGATGCTGCGGTAATGCCTGCTCCCGAAGGAAGGATCGCGATGTCGACTGACGGATTCATCGTATCTCCCTGGGAATTCCCGGGCGGCAACATCGGCAAGCTGTCCGTATGCGGTACGGTAAACGATCTCGCGTGCATGGGAGCAAAGCCGCTCTACCTGACGTGCTCATATGTCATCGAGGAAGGCTTCCCCATCTCTGAGCTCGAGAAAGTTGCACAGGCAATGGGCGAGACTGCGCGTAAGGCAGGCGTAAAGATCGTCGCAGGCGATACAAAGGTCGCAGGCAAAGGCCAGGTCGATCAGATCTTCATCACGACTGCAGGCGTGGGTGTGATACCCGACGGCGTGAACATGTCGGGGGCATATGCAAAGCCAGGTGATAAGATCATCGTGACCGGTGATGTCGGAAGACACGGAACAACGATACTTCTCGCGAGAGGAGATTACGGCATTGATGCAGAAGTGACAAGCGACTGCGCACCGCTCTGGAATGAAGTGGAAGCAGCACTCGGCGTATGCCCCGGGATGCATGTCATCAGGGATGCAACAAGAGGCGGCGTCGGTACGGTAATGTATGAGATCACGGAGCAGTCAGACGTCGGAGTAAAGCTCGACAGAGAGAAGATTCCCGTAGACGATGCCGTAAGAGGCGTTACCGGAATGCTCGGTCTCGAGCCTCTCTATCTCGCATGTGAAGGAACGATGGTAATGATCTGCCCTGCAGAATATGCTGACAAGGTCGTAGAGGCATTACACGGATGCGAGCACGGCAAGGGTGCTGCGATCATCGGCGAGATCACGGAAGAGAACAATGGAAGGGTAGTTATGACTACTGAGATCGGCGGAATGACATATCTCCCCAAGCCGGGAAATGAGCTTCTGCCGAGGATCTGCTGACAGGGGGATATGCGAATGGATACAAGAGTTGCCTGCATCACTATAATCGTTCAGAACATGGAATCTGTAGAGAAGATGAATGCGCTCCTGCATGAGGCTGCGCAGTACATCATCGGCCGCATGGGCATTCCCTATCATTCCAAGAACATGAACATAATCAGCATCGCGATCGACGCACCGCAGGATCTTACCAGTGAGATATCAGGTAAGATCGGAAGACTTGACGGAGTAACTGTTAAGACGACTTATGCAACAGTCAAATGATGACAGAGTAAGGATAGCTGACGCAGCGTTTCCGAAGCCGTTCTCATACGGCCTCGAGTTCAATGCGCCTGCACACGGAACGTGGAATATCGTGCACATCGGATTCAAGATCCCCGAGGCGCATCAGATATATGTCTGCGCAGATAACTGCATGAGAGGCGTTGTCATGACGGCTGCCGAGATGGGCGAACTTCGAAGGTTCTCTTCGGTCATATTGGAAGAAGACGATATGGTCCATTCGGGAAGGCTCGAAGAGACCACGATAGAAGGCATAACCGATGTGCTTCACTCTCTGGAGAAAGTGCCTCCGGTAGTCATCGTTTTCCCCGTCTGCGTACACCGCTTCATGGGGTGCGATATGGACTACATCTACGGCGAACTTAACAAGCGGTTCCCGGAAGTAAAGTTCGTCAGGGGATTCATGGATCCTGTAATGCAGAAGAGGAGCACGACTCCGGATCAGAGACTTCGCAAGGCGATGTTCGACATCATTCCTGAACTGCCTTCTGACGATTCCGTATCCGTCATCGGATGTGACATGAGAATGGATGATGCAAATGACATAAAAAAGCTTCTTGCCCTGTCAGGAAAAGTCATAAGAGACGAAGCAGATATCGCCACTCTTGATGATTATTATTCGCTCGGCAGAGCAGAGTATTATGTATGCTCATATCCGGCAGGTCTGCTCGGTGCATCAGCATTAAGCATCAGGACAAAAAGACCGTACAGATACCTTCCTTTTACGTTCGGCTACGATGCCGTCGACGAAGGATTAAAAAGTCTCGGTACAGACATTCCCGACGGCTTCTTTGAAGCCGGGAAGAAGCGCTGCGATGAGGCTGCTTCATTATTGAAAGATGCGATCGGAAATACTGAGATACAGCTGGATTACACTGCTGTCCCGAGACCGTTGTCGCTCGCGAGATTTCTCCTCGAAAGAGGTTTTGATCTGACTGCAGTTTACGCAGACGCATTCGATCCTGATGAACAGAAAGATTACGAATGGCTTGCTGCAAATCACCCTGATCTTCTCATCAGGTCGACAGTTCACGTGCAGGGAAGAAGACCTTCAAGAAGTGAGAATAAGATCCTTGCGATCGGCCAGAAAGCGGCATGGTTCACCGGCACGGAATACTTCGTAAACATGATAGAAGGCGGCGGCCTCTACGGATACTCAGGAATAGAGAAGTTCTTAAGGCTGATGGAAGAAGCATATAACGAGCCGAAAGACACAAGGGATATAATCCCGAGAAAGGGCATCGGGTGCGCGAGTCTGGTATGAAGAAAACATACAGGATACTTCCGGTATATACAGGTGATGTGTCGGGCTTTGCATCGGCGCTCTACGAACTCGGCGGCATGTGCGTCATACACGATCCGTCAGGATGTAATTCGACCTATAACACACACGATGAGATAAGGTGGTATGACAAGGAGAGTCTCATCTACATATCCGGTCTTAACGACATCGATGCGATAACCGGCAACGACGACAAACTCATCAGCAATATCATATATGCCGCAGAGCAGATGAAGCCGAAGTTCATCGCTCTGGCAAACTCGCCTCTGCCGTATCTGAACGGCACCGACTTCAAGGGGATCTGCAGGATATTGGAGCAGAAGACGGGACTGCCCTGTTTCTATGTTCAGACCAACGCGATGCACGATTATTCCAGGGGAGCATCGGAGGCACTTCTGGCTTTCGCGCGAAAGTTCATCACAAAGCTTCCGAAGCATCAGGGCAGCAAGCCGGGTGCGAACATATTGGGTACGACTCCGCTCGATCTGACTTCAACCGCGATAGACATCTCAGACGAATACGACCTCATCTCGAACTGGTCTTACGGAACTTCGTTTGACGAGGTGATCAAGGCGGGCTCTGCAGACATCAATATCGTCGCATCTTCATCAGGTCTTGCCACAGCAGAATACATGAGAGACGAACTCGGAATACCATACAGATTCATCGGTGATTACCTCGATGTAAGAAGAGAAAAATCAAAGCGATACATCGTTGGTGAACCCGTTACATCCGGCTTCGTTGCAGCGCAGCTGAAGATGAAGTTCGGCGCAGACTTTAACGTTATCGCGACTACCGAGATAACAGAAGGACTGCTCGCAGAATGCGACAGAAAGTGTCACGGCGAGGAAGAGATAAGGACGGCGCTCGCAGATGCTGAGATGATCATCGCAGACCCGCTGTTCGAACTCGTCGCACCGAAGGAAGCAAAGTTTATCAGACTCCCGCATTTGGCCATGTCGGGAAGGTTATACTTGAAGGAGATACCAGATCTTACGAAGCCGGAGGAGTACTACCATGAGTCTTAACGATACACCGTCAGGAGAGAGGATCCACATCGGTTTCTTCGGAAGAAGGAACGCGGGCAAATCAAGTCTTGTAAACAAGATCACGAACCAGGATCTTGCCGTGGTGTCTGACACCAAAGGAACGACGACGGATCCTGTCACGAAGGCGATGGAACTCCTGCCTCTGGGACCTGTTGTCATCATCGATACTCCGGGCTTCGACGACGAGGGAGAACTCGGAGAGAAGAGGATATCGAAGACGCGTCTGATCCTTAACCGCGTCGATGTAGCTGTGCTCGTGGTGGACCTCGTGGAAGGCATGGGCAAGACCGAGGAGCAGTTGATAAAGCTTTTCGACGAGAAGCTGATACCGTACATAATCGCGTTCAACAAAGCAGACCTCAGGGAGACCATCCCCGCGGTGAAGACAAACGAGATATACGTAAGTTCCCTGACCGGAAAGAACATAGACGAACTCAAGGAGATGATCGGAAGGCTCGGCGCACATAAACAGGAAGCAGCACCTCTGATAAGCGATCTCATCTCAGCCGGAGATACGGTCATCCTCGTGATCCCGATCGATTCTTCCGCGCCCAAGGGAAGGATAATCCTGCCGCAGCAGCAGGTCTTAAGAGAGATTCTGGACAGTAATGCCACGGCTTACATCACGCAGGTCGAAGAGCTCGCCGGAGTCATCGCAAATCTTAAGAGCAGGCCTAAGCTCGTCGTAACGGACAGCCAGGCTTTCGGCAGGGTCTCGAAGATCGTTCCGGAAGACATACTACTTACTTCGTTCTCGATACTCATGGCGAGGCACAAAGGTTTCCTGAGGAGTGCCGTGCGTGGCGTCAGGGCGATCGACGGTCTTGCTGACGGAGACAAGGTGCTCATATCCGAGGGTTGCACACACCACAGACAGTGTGAGGACATCGGAACATACAAGATCCCCAAGTGGCTCGGCGAATATACAGGCGCCAGGGTCACGATCGACACGACTTCCGGGCTGTCCTTTGCCGACGACCTGTCCGGGTACAAGATGATCATTCACTGCGGTGCATGCATGCTTAACGACCGAGAGGTAATGTACCGCGCGAAATGCGCAGAGGACGCAGGCATCCCCATGACCAACTACGGCATCGCCATCGCCCACATGCACGGCATCTTAAGACGGAGCCTCGGCGTATTCCCGGATATCCTGAGCGAACTCGATCGCTGAGAGAAACCGTAAATTCCGTAAACTGTAATACAGGGGTAATATAAACGGTTGAATTGACACCTTGAAGTCTTCATATTAGTAGGCATGAGAAAACAAGCTGACTTCGGGTTCAAGAGATGGTTCCTGCATTTTTGTGCCAAGCGTGAGATGCAGGCGAGACTCAGCATCATCACCGTGGCATCGATCACCGCGCTGACTTTCGGTTCAGTCGTTGTTGTGAACGCATCTTCGCGCACGGTAATCCCCGACGAATCCATAGACATCAACAGCGTTATCGCATATGAGCAGTCCCTGGCACAGCCGGAGCTGCCCGAGGAGACAGAGCCGGAAGTCGTTGAGACCGAAGCTGTCCAAACAACATATCCCGCGAAACAGGGTTCTGCCTGCGGTGGATCCGGGGTAACGATAGACCTCGCATCGCTGTCAGACGAAGAGCTGGTCGATAAGATAACTTCAGGTCAGGCAGGCGTCATAGCCGAAGAAGATCTCAAGACTGATCAGTCTGCAAACCAGGATGTCAAGCACACGGCATCGGTAGCAGCAGATCCCGCTCCGAGCGAAGATCCTCCGGTAACGGAAGCCGGCTATGAGCTGGGAATCGATATCTCACAGTTCCAGGGCACCATCGACTGGGCCCAGGTCAAAGCGGCAGGATATTCATTTGCTTTCATAAGATGTGGCGGCAGAGGCTACGGCGCTGCGGGCAATCTCTACGAGGATACGCAGTTCGTTACCAATATGAAGAACGCCAAGGCTGCAGGCCTTAAGGTCGGCGTCTACTTCTTCTCACAGGCCATCACTCCGTATGAGGCGCTCGAAGAGGCATCTCTTACCATCGCCATGATCAAGAAGAGCGGAGTAACGCCTGACTATCCGGTCGTAATGGACTGGGAGACGGATACATACTACAGGACATGGAATCTCAAGGGATCGGAATTCGCGAATGTCATCACGTCATACTGCAGCACGATCTCTCAGAACGGCTATACTCCGATGGTCTATCTCAACACATCAGACATCGACAGCCGTCTGGGGTACACTCCTTCGTACGCACTCTGGTACGCAAGGCCATACAACAAGTATCAGGACGGACATCAGTATATCGCCGGTGAGGAGACTCCGGGCAGATCCTGGTCCGTATGGCAGTACTCATGGTGGGGCATAGTTCCCGGCATCTCATATCCTGTCGATCTTAATGTATCGCTTCTCGGCAAGACCGCTCTGACGGATCCCGTGTTCAACCTCAAGAACGGCGCATCGGAACTCTACTCCGCTGTCGGCAATACGTCATTCGATCCGCTCGACGGAGTGACCGTCACCACATCGCAGAGCCAGACCGCGACCAGCGGTATCACATACACCGTAAAGGATGCGGCAGGAACAGAGACTACAGTTGCAAATGCAGCTGCTACGGCCGGAACATACACGGTCACATACAGCTACAAAGACAGCTTCAAGGGCACCGTCACGAAAACAGTCAACTGGACGGTCACCGCATCTTCTGCGCAGATCAACCTTGCATCGGATACGATATCCACGACTGTCGGAGATGCAGCGCCGGATCCTCTCGCAGGTGTCAGCGTAACGGCATCTTCAGGCGAGACGATAACTGATGTAAGCACTTCAGTTACCTATACGATTACCGATGCCGGCGGAAACACCGTAGAAGCTGCTTCTGCAGCTGCCACGGCAGGCACATATACGATCACATATTCATACACCGATACCATATACGGCACGATCACGAAAACAGCTTCCTGGACAGTCGCTTCCGTCGAGCAGACCGTGCCGTCAGAGAGTGAGACCTCTGCAGAAGCAGTTCCCGAGAGCACTTAATTCTAATTAACTGATGTATAATTGAGAAATATCAGGCACGCTTAAGGAGGTACGGAAATGAACAACGCACTTAAGTCTTACAAAGCGAGGATCATGATAGTGGATATCGTCATGCTTCTCCTCGGAGTGGGATTCATCATCTGGCAGGACGATATGCTTGCAACTTTGATCCTTGTAACGGGCGTGCTCGTGGCTGTCGCAGGATTGATCCTTGTTATCAACTTCCTTCTGGACAAAGATAAGACAGCTTTTGACTGGACCATAATGATAATCGGCGTGATCATACTTGCCGGCGGAATACTGCTCGCGATATTTGCAGGTGCGGTCGTGAATATCTCCGTATTCATCTTTGCAGGTCTTCTTGTTGTCTACGGCATCATCGACATCTTCACTTCGATCGCCATCACAAGACTTACCGGCGGCATCTGGTGGGTTCCGCTTCTTCTGGGTCTTGCTGCGACCGGTCTCGGTATCGGCATAATCATCCTTAAGACACAGGGCACCGATGCGGTTGCCATCATGACAGGAATCGCATTCATAGTCGCAGCAGTAGGCGGCATCATCAATGCAGTTCAGACTTTCTTCGGAAGGAAGAAGGTCCTCGCTGCAGCACCTGCTTCAACTGACGCAAAGGACGATCTTACTGACCATTAAACAACATCCGGGAGGAGGATGCTGCTATGAGTATCAATATCGATGAGATGCCGAAGCTCGGCTTTGGTCTGATGAGACTGCCGGAGAAAGACGGTGCGATAAATATCGAGCAAGTATCGCAGATGGCAGATGCCTACATGGAGGCCGGGTTCAACTATTTCGATACTGCATATGTGTATCACGGCGGTAATTCCGAGAAGGTCGTAAAGGAAGCCATAGTGAAACGTTTCCCGAGAGAGTCGTTTACGATCGCAACGAAGCTCCCCGCGTGGTTCCTGCATTCGCCGGAAGACAGAGATAAGGTCTTCCAGGAGCAGCTCGACAGATGCGGAGTTGACTTCTTTGATTTCTACCTCCTTCATTCACTTGAAGACGGCAATAACTATGATACCTACGAGATGTATGACTGCTTCAACTGGGGGATTAAGAAGAGAGACGAAGGCAGGATCAGGCACTTCGGATTCTCTTTCCACGGCACGCCTGAGCTTCTCGTGCAGGTCCTCGATAAGCACCCTGAGATAGAGTTCGTTCAGATCCAGCTCAACTATGCTGACTGGGACAACAAGATCGTTCATTCGGGTGAGCTCTATGAGATCTTAAGAGACCGTAACATCCCGATGATAATCATGGAGCCGGCAAAGGGAGGCAAGCTCGCATGCCTGGATGATGAGTGCGCGGAGATCTTAAAGGCGATCCGTCCCGATAAGTCTCTTGCTTCCTGGGCTTTCAGACATGTCGGAAGCCTTCCGGGCATCGCGACGATCCTTAGCGGTATGTCCACACCCGAACAGATGGAAGACAACATTAATACATTCAAGGATTTCGAGCCGCTGTCTGAAGAAGAACTCGCGGCTATAGATAAAGTCAAAGAGATAATGAACCGCGTGGAACTCGCAGGATGCACTTCATGCAAGTATTGCGTTGAAGGCTGCCCCATGGGCATCTCCATTCCCGATGTCATCAGCGCGGTAAACACAAAGAGAAAATTCCCGGGAGACATGAGACCTCAGTTCTTCTACAACGGTCTCGTCGACAGATACAGTCATGCTTCCGACTGCATAGCCTGCGGCCAGTGTGAAGGTGTATGTCCGCAGCACCTTCCGATAATCAGTCTTATGCAGGAGGCCGTCGAGAAGTTCGAGTCTGAGGGATAACGCTCCATGCTTGAAGAGAATCTTTGGCATATACCTGAAGGTGAAGAGAGATCCATTCTCGGCAAGATGATCATCCGTGAGTGCAAAAGAACGGTCACGTTGTCTTTCGGCATCGCGGGTTTCTTCGTCTTTTGTATTATAGCGGGTATCTGCGAGATCTTATTCGGCGACAGGGATACGCGTCTGCTGTCTATCTCGGTCTTTTCTTTGCCGATAGTCATCTTCATGCTGGTCTACGGCATTGTTCTCGTCAGATATATCAAGAAAGTCCGTAACGGGCAGTTCAGATCCGGTGATGTTGAGATCATCAATAAAGAGGAAGGGACTTCCACCGGCAGAAGGCGTTACTATGTATCCGTAAGACCTGTTGACAGTGAGGAGACCGTTGTCGTAGAGATCGGTATGGGACTGTACGGTAAACTTAGCATAGGTACGATAGGAAAGCTTTTCGCGGTAAATGATGAGAAGGTGAGACTGGCCGTTTGCCCTTATTGGTTTGTTTCTGATACGGATTATGCGATGTCTTCGGCTCAGACTGTGATCGATACGAACAAAAAGCCGGCAACGGGAATATTCAAAGGAGAGGATCATACATGAAGATAACTTACATCGGACACTCATGCTTTGTGGTGGAGAACAATGCCGGCGGGAAGATAGCGACCGACCCGTATAAGAAAGGTTCGGTCCCGGGGCTGGCGGCTCCTGACATCGAAGCTGATGAAGTGATCTGCTCTCACGGCCACTCAGACCATAATGCCTTTGACGAGGTGAGTGCACCGGCAGAGCCCTGGGGCGGCGACTTCAAGATACTTTCCATCAAGACCTATCACGACAATATGAAGGGTATCCTCCGCGGCCGCAATAATGTGACCAGGTTCGAAGTTGACGGACTTAAGTTCGTGCACATGGGCGACATCGGATGCGACTTGACTGATACGCAGCTCGATGAGATCAAAGGCTGCGATGTTCTGATGATTCCCGTCGGAGGTTTCTTTACGATCAACGCAAGGCAGGCCCGGGAGATGGTAAATCTCATAGAACCTCGCGCGGTAATCCCGATGCACTACAGAGGTGACACCTTCGGGTATGCGCAGATCGGGAGAAGAGAGGATTTCGAGAAGTTGTTTGAAGACAGCGGGAGAAAGATGATTTCCGCAGGGTCCGTACTGGAAACGCTTCCCGGGGAAAAAGCCGTCATACTCATGGAGCCGCTTCGGAAAATGTAACATAAAAAACGCCCCCTTTGTTTTATAATTGCACGCAGGAGGCGTACGACTATGTTTAAGATCGGTTTTGACAATGAGAAGTATGTAGAACTGCAGAGCCAGCACATCCGCGAGCGCGTTGACCAGTTCGGCGGCAAGCTCTACCTCGAGTTCGGCGGCAAGCTCTTCGATGATTACCATGCATCCAGAGTCCTTCCCGGTTTTGAACCCGACAGTAAGATCAAGATGCTCAAGGCGCTGTCCGAAGATGCGGAGATCGTTATTGCGATCAATGCGGATGCCATTGAGAAGAGCAAGCGCCGCGGCGACATCGGCATCACTTATGACCAGGAAGTCTTAAGACTCATCGATGCATTCACGGAGTTCGGACTCTATGTCGGTTCCGTTGTAATTACCCAGTTCGCAGGACAGGCTCTTGCCGAGAAATTCGAATCAAGACTGCGCACTCTCGGAGTAAAATCCTACAGACATTATCCGATTGCCGGCTATCCTTCCGATCTTTCTCTTATCGTCAGCGAGGACGGATACGGCAAGAATGATTATATAGAAACATCAAGAAAACTCGTTGTCGTTACGGCTCCCGGTCCGGGTTCCGGAAAGATGGCTACTTGCCTGTCGCAGCTTTACCACGAGAACAAGCGCGGCGTAAAAGCAGGCTATGCGAAGTTCGAGACATTCCCCATCTGGAGCCTGCCTCTGCAGCACCCTGTCAATGTCGCATACGAAGCAGCTACAGCTGACCTTGCAGACGTAAACATGATCGATCCGTTCCATCTCGAGGCTTACGGCAAGACAACAGTCAACTACAACCGTGACGTAGAGATCTTCCCCGTCGTAAATGCGATCTTCGAGAAGATCTACGGTGAGAGCCCCTACAAGTCTCCTACGGACATGGGCGTAAACATGGCTGGCTTTGCCATCGTGGATGACGACGCATGCTGCGAGGCTTCGAAACAGGAGATCATCCGCCGCTACTACGAGGCAAAAGCAGGCGTCCGCCAGGGCAACTCCGACGGCAGCGACGTTAACAAGCTCGAACTCTTAATGAAGAAGAGCGGCATTGATATCTCTGACAGACGCGTTATCGGCGCGGCTCTCGTAAGAGAAGAATCCACAGGCGGTCCGGCTGTTGCGCTTGAACTTCCCGACGGACAGATCGTAACAGGAAAGACCACGGCGCTCCTCGGACCTTCTTCCGCTGCACTCCTCAATGCACTTAAGGCACTTGCAGGCATCTCGCATGACATTCCGCTCATCTCGCCCAATGTCATCGAACCTATTCAGGACCTCAAGGTCAACCACATGGGCAACCACAATCCGAGACTTCACACAGACGAAGTCCTCATCGCGCTTGCTATCTCTGCTGCAACAAACCCGGTTGCAGAGCTTGCGATGCAGCAGATCGGAAAACTCGTTCACAGCGATGCACACGCAACGACGATGCTGTCTTCCGTCGACCTCAACATGTTCCACAAGCTCGGTGTTAACATCACCTGCGAGCCTGTATACGAGACAAAGAAGCTGTATCACAGATAAAATTTCTGCTGTAAGAGAATCAGTTACGAGGCCGCTCCTGCGGCCTCTTTTATTGTGCAGGGAAACAGCATGTTCGGCTGAATATCAAAAAAAGTCAAATTCGTTATTGACAAACCATCAGGGCAGTACGATAATCGAATTGTCAAAGAAAGTCAAAGTCAAAAACAAGCTTTGGAAAGGAGGAATGTCAGATGGCAAGACTGGTCGATGTTATTGAAGCGATGATCAAGGACATGATCGATGAGAACGACGGTCAGGCAACCATTAACAGAAGCATTCTGGCAGAACAGGCAAACTGTGTGCCTTCACAGATAACATACGTGCTCAGCACCAGGTTCTCGAGTGGCAACGGTTATATAGTCGAGAGCCGGAGAGGCGGCGGCGGACAGATAACGATCACCAGGATCAGACCTGTCGGTCCGGCGGATTATCTCAAGGCGATCGTTGATGCGGTGGGAGATGATCTCACGCAGAGCCAGGCCAAGACATTCCTTACCAATGCGGTGTCGGTCGGAGCGATGAGTTCGAAGGAGGGTGCGGCAATAATGGCTGCGGTCTCTGACAGGTCATTAGCGAAGGTCGATTCGGACATAAGGTCAGTCGTAAGAGCAGATATATTCAAGAATGCCCTGCTTGGGCTCATGATCACATAAAGGAGAAGACCAGTATGAAATGTGCCAGATGCGGTGCGGAAGTAACCAATAAGATCATCAAGATAAACGGCGTCATATATTGCGAGAACTGCGTAAAGGAACTCGGATATGACAGGTTCCTCAAGAACCCGGAAGAACTCCTGGGTGCGGCTTTCTCGCCTTTGGATGAGATCGCCAGCAGCTTTGCCAAGATGGCGGAGCTGGACTTCGGCAACAGCGCGCTCACCTGCCCCAAGTGCGGCATGAGCCTGAGAGAGTTCGAGAATAAGGGTATAGTCGGATGCATCGAGTGCTATAACACTTTCGGTGATTACGTGACCAAGGAGATGTTCAGGCAGCAGGGTGCGGATGAGTACGCAGGCCGTGCTCCCGGACAGAGCCTTATAGCAGAAGACAGCCTTATCGGTGAAGACGATTCGGCAGAGGAGAAGAAGGATACTTCAAAAGCCGATGCCAAGGTTGATGAGGAAAAGAAGGAGAAGGCTGAAGATAAGGCGGCCGATCCTGCAGGCGACGAGAAGAAGCTCGAGAAGCTTTCCAAGGCTGACATCGGCATGCTCACTGACGAAGAACTGACGGAAGGGATCAAGCTTGCGACCAAGCTCGAGAACTATCAGCTTGCCATCCGGTTCAGAGATGAGCTCAAGGGCAGAAAGGACGGTGAGTGATATGTCTATGTGGTATGAGAAGTACGGTAAGGAACAGGATGTAGTCCTCTCGACCAAGGCTTTTATTGTAAGGAACATCAAGGGATACAATTTCCCGGACAAGATGTCTGACAGCGATTTTGACAGTCTGGAAGACAAGATAGATGAGGCAGTGGATAAGACAGTCACCGGCAACATCTGGTCGGCAAATGCGCTCGGCAGCGGAGACAGTACAGACAGCAGCCTGCTCACTCCGGAGTCACAGCTGTTCGGCATCAACATGGGCATCTTAAGGCACCCCGAGCATAAGCGCATCTACTACAATGACGATGCGGGACTGAGTGTTGTGGTAGGTTCGGGCGAGCACCTGACGATAAGGGCGATGTCTGCAGGTTACGATCCTTCGGTCTACAGCAAGGCAGAATCCATTGCGGTTAACCTCGAGAGAAAGCTCGACATGGCATATTCGGACAGATACGGCTTCCTTACATCGAACCTCAAGCTGACCGGCACGGGATTCAAGATGCTCTATACGGTGGCGATCCCCGCGATCTCCAAGAGCAACGGAGCACTGACGACATTGAGGCAGAGAGTAGGACAGTATTACTGGGATATCTACCCGTTCGCAGAGCAGGGTGAGCTCGGCAATTCCGGCGTCTACATCATCACCAACGTGAGCACGATGGGCGTGTCGGAAGATGAGATCATCAAGCGCGGCGAGAAGCTCCTGTCCGATATCATCCAGTTCGAGCGTGCACTCAGGGAGAAGGTCGCGACCAAGAACAAGGTCCAGACTTCCGATATGTACGGAAGGGCATACGGCCTTCTCAGATATGCTTCGATAATCAACCGCAAGGAAGCGATCGATGCACTGAGCTGGCTCAGGGTATTCAAGGAATACGATGACCTGGGAGAGGTCAACATCTCCTGGGAGAAGATAAACAAGCTGACACAGGATGTGTGCTGGGAGTTCATCCCGACCATCAAGCGTAACAGCACTGATGCTGCGGCAATCCGTGCGGCTAAGATCAAGACGATACTGAAGGGAGATGATTGACATGAGAATATCCGAAGATTCGGCAAAGATACTTGCCGTGGCAGGTGAGATAGCAACGGCAAAACATACGACACTTATAAGGGATACTCTGCTCTTTGCCGGAATGGTATGTGCGGATACTCCGGTCAAGGATATCATCGCCGACAACACGTCAAATATGGATGCGCTCCTTGAAGCTCTCGGCATCTCGGGATTCGAGTCAGAGCTTGACAGGGAGTCCATGAAGTATGCTGCGGACAAGGCTTTCGGGCAGATCAGACAGGACGTAAAAAGGATCCTCAGTTACAGTGCGGACGTCTCGAGGAAGACCAGGAGTCACGGTACCATTTGCCCCGAGCATATGCTCTTTGTTGTGCTGGCAAGGAAGGTCAGCAATCACCCCGAGATATTCAACGCGCTCAAGGAAGGCGGGTGCGATCTCGACGGCATGAAGAACTCCCTGGTCGAGCTCTTCAGCGGCGGAGACAGACCGTCAGATGACGATGAGGACGAAGGCGGCAATCCTTTCAGCCCCGAAGGTTCTGCAGGTCCCAAGAAGCCTGCTGCAAAGAAGACTAAGGGCGGCCACAAGACTCTCGATAAGTTCGGTAAAAATCTTACGGAGGCAGCCAAGGCCGGCAAGATCGATCCGGTGATCGGAAGAGAAGAAGAGATCAACCGCGTCATGCAGATCCTTGCTCGCCGCACAAAGAACAACCCCTGCCTCGTCGGTGATCCGGGTGTAGGTAAGACGGCGATCGCTGAAGGCCTCGCACTTAAGATCGCAGAAGGCGACGTGCCTGACATCATAAAGGGCAAGACCGTATACAGCATGGACATGGGTTCGATGGTCGCAGGTTCCAAGTACAGAGGTGACTTCGAAGACCGCATCAAGAACATGCTCGATGAAGCGGTAAATGACCCCAACGTTATACTGTTCATAGATGAGATCCACACGCTCGTAGGTGCAGGCGAATCCGACAGCGGATCCATGGATGCCGCTAACCTGATGAAGCCTCTTCTCGCCAAGAACGAACTCCGCGTCATCGGCGCGACCACTCTTGACGAGTACGGCAAGTTCATCGAGAAGGACCACGCACTTGAGAGACGTTTCCAGAAGGTAATGGTAAACGAACCTTCGGTACCCGATGCGATCGCCATCATGAAGGGTCTTCGCAGCAAGTACGAGGAACACCACAAGATAAGGATCCCTGACGACGTTCTCGAGCAGTCCGTACGCCTTTCATCGCGCTACGTCTCAGACAGATTCCTGCCGGACAAGGCGATCGATCTGGTCGACGAGGCTGCTGCCGCAAAACGCATCAACTACGCTGACGAAAAGGCAAGAAGAGAACTCGAGAAGAAGATCGCTGATGCTGAAGAAGCAAAGAAGACTGCAGCCGAAGCGATGGAATTCGAGAAGGCTCAGGAATATAAGGATGAGATAGACAAGCTCAAGGAGCGTCTGGCTTCTCTCGAATCCAAGACCGCACCTGACAGCGACGGCTTCACGGGAACTCTCGATGTCGATGATGTTGCAAATGTACTTGCGCAGTGGACAGGCATCCCGGTTACCAAGATCACAGAGACCGATGCAGAGAAGCTCAAGAACCTTGAAAGCGAACTGAAGAAGAGAGTCATCGGACAGGACGAGGCAGTTACCGCAATCGCGAAGGCGATCAGGAGAGGAAGACTCGGATTGAAGGACGAGAAGAGACCTTCCGGTACATTCATCTTCCTCGGTACTACCGGCGTAGGTAAGACAGAGCTTGCAAAGGCTCTCGCGGAAGTAATGTTCGGCAACGAGACTGCACTTGTCAGGATCGATATGTCGGAGTACATGGAGAAGAACGATGTAACGAGACTCATCGGTGCGCCTCCGGGATATGTCGGATACGATGAAGGCGGACAGCTCACCGAAGCGGTCAGGAGACATCCTTATTCGGTAGTCCTTTTCGATGAGATCGAGAAGGCACACCCCGAGATCTTCAACACGATGCTCCAGGTATTGGATGACGGACGTCTCACCGACGGCCACGGCAGAACGGTCGACTTCAGGAACACGATCATAATCATGACTTCGAATATCGGCGCGAGGATGCTGACCGGAAGCGAAGGAAGGAAGATCGGTTTCTCGGTAGGCAGCGAAGACGATACTGACGAACTCTCGAGAGAAGGCCTGTACGGCGGCAAGTCATACGATGAGGCAAAGAAGGTCGTAATAGACGAACTGAAGAAGTCCTTCTCGCCTGAATTCGTCAACCGTGTCGACGAGATAATCTTCTTCCGTATGCTCGGCAAGGATTCTCTCATACAGATTGTTGACATCCTGATGAATCAGGTCGGCAAGAGGATCAGGGATCTCGGCATGGACATCGAGCTCACGCAGAGTGCTAAGGAACTCCTCGCACAGAAGGGATACGATCCGCAGTACGGTGCGAGACCCTTAAGAAGAGTCATCACATCGATGGTCGAGGACCGTTTCTCGGAGGCAATGCTCGACGGTATCGCCAAGCCCGGACATCTCGCGATAATCGATGCAGTCGAGAGCACGGATCCTGAAGCACTGCTGGCGGCAGGCGCTGCCGAAGAGAACGGCAAGGTCATCGTCATAAGAGACGGCGGTCCGCTGAAAGACAATGCGGAAGCCCCCGTAGTGGAGTCCGACAGCGAGACCAAGGAAGCATAAGGAATAATTTAGAGTCTACAGCTTTAATGAGAAGGGGCTTGCCATAAGGCAATGCCCCTTTTTTTGTTGTATAATTTACGGGCATTTTCTATAAAGAGATAATCACGGAGAACAATACCATATGTCTGAAGCTGCAAAGAAAGAGCGCGAATATGATATCGGATGCGTGCCCAGCAAATTCTGGTTCGGATTCGTCGGTTCACACATCCTTGTACCGATAGTCTGTGCCTATTGCCATATCAAAGTTAAGCCCGACATGGAGTTCGTAAACCACGAGGGCCCCATCATCGTAATATCGAACCACGAGTCTTACTTAGACCCGATGATCACCAACAGGCTCACCAAGGCAAGACCTGCCAACTTCGTTACCGGTGAATTCGTGTTCCGCGCACCTGCATGGGGACACTGGTTCAAGCTCGGAGGCGCTATACCGAAGAAACAGTTCGTGGTCGATACCACCGCCGTTAAGGCAATGATGAAGGTCATGAAGCGCAAGGGAGTCCTCATCATCTATCCCGAGGCTACGCGCCACGTTGACGGCAAGTCCATCGTTTTCGATGACGGCGTCGCGAAGCTTGCCAAGAAGGCCGGAGCTTCCATCTACATCGAGCACATCCACGGCGCATACATGAGCTGGCCGAGATGGTCGAGATCGGGCATGAGAAGAGGCCCCATCACTTCCGAGTTCGTAAGGAAGATATATGCTGACGAAGTGGCTTCTTCCACTGTCGAAGAACTCCAGCAGAAGATACTGGAAGGAATCAACTACAACGAGAACGACTGGATACGCGAGCATCCCGACAAGAAGTATAAGAGCAAGAGACCTGCAGCAGGCCTGCAGAACATTGCGTATGCATGCCCGAGGTGCGGCAGGGAGTTCTCCATGCAGTTCATGGATTCCGGTAAGAGGGATCTCATCCAGTGCAACAACTGCGGCAATGCGGTAAGGATCCTTCCCAACGGTCTTCTCGAACCGGCGGATCCCAAGTGCGTTGTTTTCGATGACCTGCACAAGTGGGCAGAGTGGGAGCGCGGCATCATCGCGGAGCAGATAAAGGAAGATAACTTCAGGATGGAGCTCGATGCGGACCTGTTCAAGGTGTTCGACAGATTTACTTTCGCCAGATCCGGTGAGGGCAAGGTCACCATCACCAACAAAGAGATAATCTACGAGGGTACCGAGTGCGATGCGCAGGACGGCATTCCTTACAAGAAGGGCAAGCCCGTCTCCAAATACAAGGACAGGGACATCACCAAGGTCGCAGAACCTGTCAGGGTGGTGTTCGAACTCGAGACGATGAGAGGTCTCGTGGCGTCGTACGGCAAGTACTTTGAGATCTATGACAAGTCCGGCAAGCTGTACAGGTTCCATGTGGACGGTCAGAAGGTATTCAAGGTCCACGAGATAGTCACACTTCTCGGCCGCAGGGCAGCAGATCAGTGAAATAATTTTCAATAGGGGCGATTTCGGGCAGAAACCGCCCTTTTTTGACAAAAACTTACATAAAACCGCCGCGTTTCTGCCTTTAATATCACGCGCGATGATAGTATAATTTTTCCGTAAGTTTAAGGAGGGGGTAAACCTCTTCTGTTAACGGCAAATTTTGTACTAGGAGTGTGACTACCCATGGCAATGTATGACAAGAAAAGTGTCGAAGATCTTAACGTAGCCGGCAAGAGAGTTATTGTCCGCGTTGACTTCAATGTACCTCTCGACAAAGAGACAGGCACAAAGATCACAGACGACAAGCGTATCAGAGGTGCTCTTCCTACGATCAAGTATCTCGTAGACAACAATGCGAAGGTTATCCTCGTTTCCCACCTCGGACGTCCGAAGAACGGTCCTGAGGCTAAGTTCTCCATGAAGCCCGCAGCAGATCGTCTCGCTGAGCTCATCGGCAAGCCCGTTACTCTGGCTGCTGACGTTATCGGTGAGGATGCTAAGGCTAAGGCTGCAGCTCTCAAGGACGGCGAGATCCTCATGCTCGAGAATGTCCGTTTCCACAAGGAAGAGACAAAGAACGATCCTAAGTTCGCAGCTGAGCTCGCTTCTATGGCTGACCTCTATGTAAACGATGCATTCGGTACAGCTCACCGTGCACACGCTTCAACAGCAGGCCTTGCTAACTTCCTGCCTTCCGCATGCGGCTACCTCATCAAGAAGGAGATAGACTTCATCGGCGGCGCTCTTGATAATCCTGCAAGACCGTTCGTTGCTATCCTTGGCGGTGCTAAGGTATCCGACAAGATCGGCGTTATCACAAACCTCTTAGATAAGGCTGACACCATCATCATCGGCGGTGGTATGGCTTATACATTCATCGGCGCTAAGGGCGGCACCATCGGTAACTCCCTGTTCGAAGCTGATAAGGTTGACCTTGCTAAGGAGCTCATGGCTAAGGCTGAGGAGAAGGGCGTTAAGCTCCTGCTCCCTGAAGATACTGTTGTTGCAACAGAGTTCGCAGCTGACGCTGAGTCCAAGGTTGTTCCTTCTATGGAGATCCCTGACGGTTGGGAAGGCCTCGACATCGGTCCTAAGACAATCGAGACATTCTCTGCAGCTATCAAGGAAGCTAAGACAATCATCTGGAACGGCCCTGCAGGCGTATTCGAGTTCGATAAGTTCGCAGTAGGTACTGAGGCTCTCGCTAAGGCAATCGCTGATACAGACGCAGTATCCATCATCGGCGGCGGTGACTCCGCAGCTGCTATCGAGAAGCTCGGCTATGCTGACAAGGTATCCCACATCTCCACAGGCGGCGGCGCTTCTCTCGAGTACATCGAGGGTAAGGTTCTCCCCGGTATCGATTGCCTCAACGACAAGAAGGTCGGCAGGATCTTCGCTGCAGGCAACTGGAAGATGAACTGCGGTATCCCTGCAGATGCTGTTAAGCTCATCAACGAGCTCAAGCCTCTCGTTAAGGATGCAACATCCAAGATCGCACTTGGTGTTCCTGCTACAGCACTCGCTGCTGCAGTTGAGGCTGCTGCTTACTCCAACATCAAGATCGCTGCTCAGAACTGCCACTTCGAAGAGAAGGGTGCATTCACAGGCGAGATCTCACCTCTCTGGCTCGCTAAGATGGGCGTTAACTACTGCATCATCGGCCACTCCGAGAGAAGAGAGTACAACGCAGAGACAGACGAGACAGTCAACAAGAAGGCTCACGCTCTCCTCAAGTACGGCGTAAGACCTATCATCTGCTGCGGTGAGTCTCTTGCTCAGCGTGAGGCAGGCGAGACATTCGATTGGATCAAGGGCCAGATCGTTGGCGCTTTCAAGGATATCCCTGCTGAC
Organism: Oscillospiraceae bacterium; assembly: GCA_902782125.1. Classification (GTDB taxonomy): domain Bacteria; phylum Bacillota; class Clostridia; order Saccharofermentanales; family Saccharofermentanaceae; genus Saccharofermentans. The sequence continues at coordinate 36,793 of CACZMA010000002.1, forward strand.
AAGCTCTGCCAGATCACTATCGCTTATGAGCCTATCTGGGCTATCGGCACAGGCAAGACAGCTACAGACGAGCAGGCTGAGGAAGTCTGCAAGTTCATCCGTGGCGTAATCGCTGAGCTTTACAACGAGGAAGCTGCAGCTGCCATGACGATCCAGTACGGCGGTTCCTGCAATGCTAAGAACGCAGCAGGCCTCTTCGCTCAGGCTGACATCAACGGCGGCCTCGTCGGCGGTGCATCCCTGAAGGCTGAGGACTTCTCCGTAATCTGCAACGCATAATAGCTGAATAACAGATCAAAAAATGAGAGCCGTCTCTGCGTGAGACGGCTCTTTTATTGTTGAGAATTTGGCTCAGGTCACTGCTTCGACAGGTACTCGTCGATGCCTTTTGCAGCGGACTTACCTGCACCCATCGCAAGGATAACGGTAGCCGCGCCGGTGACTGCATCGCCGCCGGCAAAGACGCCTTCTCTCGTAGTCATCTCTGCTTCGTTAACGATGATGCCGCCGCGCTTGTTCACAACAAGACCTTCTGTCGTCTTTTTGATGAGCGGGTTCGGAGATGTACCGAGCGACATGATGACTGCGTCGCAGTCTATCGTGAATTCGGAACCTTCGACCGGGACAGGTGATCTTCTGCCTGATGCATCGGGTTCACCGAGTTCCATTCTGATGCACTTACATCCGGTTACCCAGCCTTCCTCATTTGCGAGGATCTCGACGGGGTTAGTGAGCAGGTCGAAGATTATGCCCTCTTCCTTCGCGTGATGAACTTCTTCGACACGCGCCGGCAGCTCTGCTTCAGATCTTCTGTATACGATATGAACTTCCGCGCCCAGACGCTTTGCAGTGCGCGCAGCATCCATCGCGACATTGCCGCCGCCTACGATGACTGCCTTCTTGGCTCTCATGATCGGTGTCCTGGAATCCTCTGAGAAAGCGCCCATCAGGTTGGACCTTGTAAGATACTCGTTGGCAGAGAACACGCCGAGAGCCTGTTCGCCGGGGATGTTCATGAATCTCGGAAGACCTGCACCGGATCCGATGAATACCGCAGAGAATCCTTCCTTATCGAGCAGATCGTCGATCGTAAGGGAGCGCCCGATGACGGCATCAGTAACGATCTTTACTCCGAGAGACTTAACATTCTCTATCTCTTTTGCAACTACTTTCTCTTTCGGAAGACGGAACTCCGGTATGCCGTAAACAAGTACGCCGCCTGCTTTGTGAAGTGCTTCGAAGATGGTGACGTCATAACCCATCCTGGCAAGGTCGCCGGCACATGTAAGTCCTGCAGGGCCCGCACCGATCACGGCTACCTTCTTGTCCTTCCTGACCAGGCATTCGGGAAGCTGAGGCTTGATGCCTGCCTCCTTGGCAGTATCTGCCACGAACCTCTCGAGGCGTCCTATCGAGACAGCCTCACCCTTGATGCCTCTGATGCACTGTGCTTCGCACTGTGTCTCCTGAGGGCATACACGGCCGCAGACAGCGGGAAGGGAGGACGACTCGGAGATGACGCCGTATGCACCTGCCACATCGCCTTCCTTGACTTTCGCGATGAAAGCAGGGATGTTTATGTTTACCGGGCATCCCTGGATGCAGCGTGCGTTCTTGCAGTTAAGGCAGCGCGATGCCTCGAGCACCGCCTCATCTCTTGTATATCCGAGGTTGACCTCATCGAAATTCGTCGCGCGTACGGCAGGATCCTGCTCGGCTACGGGGACTTTCTTCATTACATCTATATCCATATTATGTTACCCCCTTAAGAACAAACGCCGCAGTGGCCGCTGTGAGTATCGCCTTCCTGAAGCTTGAGCATCAGCCTGCCCTCTTCAGTCCTGTAAAGGCGTGACCTCTGAAGTGCCTGATCAAAATCGACTTCCCATCCGTCGAACTCAGGTCCGTCTACGCATGCGAACTTGACCTCGCCGCCGACAAGGAGTCTGCAGGCGCCGCACATTCCCGTACCGTCAACCATGATGGTGTTCATGGATATAACGGTGGGGATGCCGAGCTTCCTGGTAAGCTGGCATGCGAATTTCATCATGATGACAGGTCCGATGACAACGCAGTGGTCGTATCTGACGCCCTTATCCCAGAGCTGCTGCAGAGCCGTGCAGACATTGCCGTGGATGCCGTAAGAACCGTCGTCCGTTGCAAAATACAGATTCTCCGTAACGGCCTTCATCTCGTCTTCAAGGATGAGAAGATCCTTTGTCCTCGCGCCCTGAATGCAGTCGACGGACACTCCCTGATCGTGGAGCCACTTGAGCTGGTTATATACCGGAGCCGTGCCGACGCCTCCTGCTATGAACAGGATCTTTTTCTGCTTGAGTTCTTCAACAGGCAGATCGCAGAGATCTGACGGATTGCCGAGAGGGCCGACGATATCTGCAAAGCAGTCGCCCTCTTCAAGACGTGAGAATCTCTCCGTCTCGGCACCGACTGTCTGGAATACGATAGTTACCCTGCCTGAATCCCTGTCATAATCGCATACTGTAAGCGGTATCCTCTCGCCGTCCGCATCGCAGCGTAAGATCATGAACTGACCGGGCATCGCCTTGGCTGCAATGAGGGGGGCGTATACATCCATGAGCCAGACTTTGTCGCCGAGCTTTTTCTTTGTCAAAACATCGAACATAGACCTATATCCTCCTGCAAATGAAAATCATTTTAGTAACAATTATAGCATTACATTCTTGAATTCAAGTTACAGAAAAGATGTTACAATGACCATACATGGAATATGTTTTTTGGGAGGAATAGAGAATGGAGATAATCCTTTATATCGCTGCGATCATAGTGATGATCTGGAGCATAGCAGTACAGGGAAGGCTTAAGAGACTCGTCACAAAATACAGCAAGGAACAGGCCGCTTCGGGCAAGACCGCAAACGACTGTGTAAGAGAGATGCTCTCCATGAACGATGTTTATGGCGTGACGATGGATCATGTGGGCGGTGAGCTGACCGATAACTTCAATCCCAAGGAGAACAAGATCTATCTGTCGGATTCCGTCGACGGCGGAACATCCATCACGGCCATTGCCATCGCAGCTCACGAGTGCGGCCATGCCTGCCAGGCATCCGATGCATGGCTTCCGTTCAAGATAAGACAGCTGATCGCGCCTTTTGCCGGCATTGCATCCAAGCTCAGCGTATGGATCGCCATTGGCGGCGTGGTCCTCATGTATATCGCTTCAAGATCGAGCAGCCTGTCTTACGAACTCGGCTACTGGATCTGTACGCTGGGAATCACTATCTACTCGGTAGTTTTCCTCTTCTATCTGGTAACTCTCCCGATAGAGCGTAATGCAAGCAAACGCGGACTTGATGCCATGAAGGCAGGCGGCTGGGTATCAGACGCACAGCTTAAGTCTGCAAAGAAGGTCCTCTGGGCTGCAGGCGATACATATGCAGTCGCTCTCGCCGGCTCGGCGGTAACACTGCTCAGACTTCTTCTGTTAAGAGGAAGGGGAAGGAGAAGGTAAGGCTCATGTCTGATCCCGTAAAGATAACTCTTGACAGCGCATGCGGCAGCGGACTTAAGATCGCAGGATTCTTCAACGATTCTTCAGCTCCGGTGATAAAGGGCGTAGTTCAGATATGCCACGGAATGTCGGAGTATTACGGGCGGTATGATCAGATGGCAGAGCGCTTCAATGCTGCAGGCTACCATGTCTGCGGCATTGACATGATGGGTCACGGCGAGACCTTCTTTGCCAATGAAGACAAGGGTTATCCCAAGGGGTATTTCGGTGAAGGCAGGGACTCGTGGAAGAATATCCTTAGAGACATTATGCACATGCATGAAGAGGCCGTCCGCCGTTACGGCAAAGACGTAAAGTACATCCTCTACGGACACTCGATGGGTTCGTTCGTAGTGAGGAGCATATACTCGCTTCCGGAGTATTCGGGAGAGTTCGACGGGTTCGTTTTCGCGTCGACGATGGGCCCCAACCCCGCGGTAGGCGTGGCAAAGTTCCTGGCAGGTGCGGGATGCGCTCTCGGAAGTGACAGGAAGGTCAACAAGCTTCTTACGACTCTTGCTTTCGGCTCGTACCTGAAGCGCATTCCCAACCCGAAGACAAATAACGACTGGATATCCACGGATGACAGCGAGGTCGAAGTATACAGGACGGATCCGATGCTCGGGTTCAAGTTTACTTCCGGCGGATTCAGGGCACTGTTCAACATAGTCGGTTTTATACAGAGCAGCAAGGCGATGAACGATCTGTCAGGCAGGCCGTGCTTCTTTACTTACGGCTCGGAAGATCCTGTCGGCAATTATGGCAAGGGCGTCGAGCAGGTCATCGCGCGCATGAAGCAGCACGGCGTGGAACCGAAGTCAAAGAACTACGGACCGTACCGTCATGAGATACAGCGCGAGAGCGTGAGGGAAGAATACTTCTCCGATCTTGTGGAATTCTTTGACGGCGTCAGCCGAGTGTAACGATAAGTTCGTTGGAGGCAAATGTGATCATGGTGCCGTAGCCTGTCTGTTCAGGCACGGACTCTGATGCGGACACGACGTTATTTACACCCGCGAACACGATCCTCTTACGCTTACCGAAATTCTGTGCCTGCACGGTTATCTTCGAACCTGCACGCGTTACGTTCAATATTCCCGATGCAGCCATGCCGTGCTCGAAGACTTCGCATACTGCTGTCTGCCCGTCAGCAAGGGCAAAGCATGTGAAGGTAAGTCCTTCGAGCAGCGAGTGGTCATGCGCCGCGTCAGGCGTACGTGTGGCGATTATCGTATTCGGTCTTACGAAGACGGGAACGGTTCCGTTATCAGCCTTGCGGTTGATGTATCTGGGTCCCTGGATCTTCTCATAAGTGAACAGGTCGGTCCATGTTCCGGAAGGAATGTAGGCACGGACCTCACCCTCGGCATTCATTACCGGAGCAACGAGCAGGGCATTGCCGAGCATATACTCATTCTCCAGCCCGCGCGCGAAAACATCTCCCGGGAACTCCGATTCGAGCAGCCTCATGACAGGAACACCGAAGCTCGCACCCTCCGCTATGGCGGAATAGATATAGGGAAGCAGGCTTGAACGGATACCGGAAAGGCTCTTCAGCGCGTTATAGGATTCCTGCCCCATGCTTTCTGCCGTGACCTTCTCGGGTGGCATGACGAGTCTGTAGTGGGGAGCGAACATGGCAAGTCCGAGCCATCTGCAGAACAATGCCGGATCGGAAGTAAAAGGAATATCTATATTAACTTCAGGCACACCTGACATTCCGAGCGAGACGGCACTCCTCAGAGTCTGAGTGAGCGAGCAGAAATCCGCCGGCTTGGTGCGCAGGATATTGCCGTAGGGGATAGGCTGGTTGCCTGCCCTCAGGCTGTTGGCGATAACGGATACGCAGTTCCTTCCCCTTATCCTGATCTCGCACTCGAGAAGGGCAGTGTTAAGTATGCCCGGGAATGCGGTAACAAAAGAGCTGTCTTCGACATTCTCTTCGAGAGCCTTAAGGATGAAGGCGGGGATGTCTGCTTCGAGGAAGTCGGCGCCCCTGCTGAGGAGGACATCGCACTGATTGGTGAACCAGTTACGCGCCGCGAGGTTGCCCAGATCAATGATGCCGACATTGCCTACATCCGTAGACAGCACGAGTGCCTTGCCGTTCTTGTCCTGAACGAGATAGCCGCAGTCGAGGACTTCGGAATACTCCGGAGAGCCGTCCGAGATGGCGGGCGTAACAGCTAACCCCAGCTTGATACCGGCATCGTGAAGTGCTCTCGCGAAGAGCTCGTCGTTCTCAAAACGTGCGAGATCCCACATGAAGCTGGCGCGGTCAAAAGACGGATGCCAGGACCCGCCGAGCCAGAGTTCTGTGATGGGCATTCCAATCGTCGAGAGATCCCTTACCGAAGTCATTATATCTTCAGCCGTGATCTTATAGTTGTTGTCGATCTTGAGCGAGATACCGCGCTGCGGAACATAGGGCACTACGCGGTTTCCTGCAAGAAGCTCGTATGTCGAGAAGATATCCATTATGGATTCGCCCACGATGATCGCATATTCTATCTCATCTTCGGGAACCGAGAATGTCGTTGCCATTCCGTCGGCACCGACGCTTATGTCTGAATTAAGAGTTGTGTTTACGAATACTCCATAAGAAGCGGACGATACTATGAAAGGGATACCGCACTTTACGCGGGTTCCGTTCCTGAGGACGGATGCTCCTGCGGGTCCTAATCCGAACAGATGCTCGTCGGGTGAGATCTCAAGGCTGGCACCTGATATGGAGCCTTTGCCTGTTCCGCAGAAAGCGCTTCCTGCAGTCTCTGCTACGACAGGACTGCCGCAGAAATAATAACTGATCCTGAATTCTCCGGTCTTGGCTATACGGGCTTCGAACATACCATTCTTAAAGACGATATCCGTGGCGGTCTCTTCAACACTGCATCCCGATGATGCCTTGAGCGGCACCTGCACCTTGGACTTGGCGCGGGGTACGGTCCTCCTGGAGGATATCTTGACGCCGATCGTTTTCGATGCCGGCGCGAAAAGCTCTATCGCGATCCTGCCCGGCACCTGAGTGCGGACTCTCTCCTGTGATGCGATGTCTTCCTTGTAGACGCAGCAGAAACACCTTATGGTAAGGATGTTGTCCGAGAATGAGACAGACTCGATTCTGTCGGGATGAATTATTGACTCCATAGATCTCCCCCTGAGTAATTATGAAAGCACTTATTCATTATTACATATTTATATTAGATTTTTGATATAATTGTCGCATGTTGGATGACAAGTTTGTTTCAGAAGGCAAAGAGGGTGTCCTGCCGCGATATGTCCTTCAGATCCTGACTCTGATAGAAGAGGCCGGATACGAAGCTTATGTGGTCGGAGGGGCTGTGAGAGACATTGTCCTCGGCCTTGCTCCGCATGATTTTGATGTGGCGTCATCCGCTTTCCCTGACGAGATGATCGAGGTGCTCTCTGCTGCCGGCATCAGGTATGTCGACATGGCGAGAAGACACGGCACGGTTACCGCAGTCACATCCGAAGGTAATGTCGAGATAACGACTTTCCGCGTCGACGGTGAGTATTCTGATCTTCGGAGACCGGATGAAGTATCCTTTACCAGAAGCATAGAAGAAGACGTGAGAAGACGTGATTTTACCGTCAACGCGATGTATCTCGGAAGAGACGGCAGCATCTGCGATATCACGGGAGGACTGGCTGATCTCGAACGCGGCATCATAAGAGCGGTGGGAGATCCTGAAGTAAGATTCACAGAAGATGCGCTGCGCATCGTAAGAGGTCTTAGGTTCGCGGCTAAGTACGGATTCGAGATAGATGATAAGACGTTCGAGGCGATGGAGAAGCTGGCTCCCAATCTTAGAGCCGTCTCCGGCGAGCGTGTCGCAGAAGAACTCAAAGGACTCATCTGTGCTCCCGGTGCATCAGACATAATAAGGAAGGCATACCGCATTCTCGGCGTGTTAGTTCCCGAACTCATCACATGTCACGGATTCGAACAGCATTCCAGATACCATGACAGGGATGTGTTCGAACACACTCTTGCCGTACTCGACGGGATCCCGTTCAGAGATGATATTCCGGAAGGTGTCATACCCTGCCGCGACACGGAACTCGCGGCTGCTGCGATACTGCACGATCTCGGCAAGCCGGAGTGCTTTGTCATGAACGAGGACGGCATAGGTCACATGAAGGGCCACCCGGAAGTCAGCAGGAGGATAGCGGCAAGAGTACTCGGTGAGCTTAAGTGTCCCAGGGAATTTACGGAGAATGTCACCGGACTTGTCCTGCTCCATGACACATTCCTTAAGCCTGACAGATACATCGTGCACAGGTTCATGTCCGAACATCCTCTGTCATTGCTTAGTAAGCTTACCGTTCTTCAGAGGGCTGACATACTTGCCCATTCCGAATACGGACAAAACAGGATGGAAAGGCTGGATGCTCTCGAGAAGATAGAAGCGGAACTCATCAGCGAAGGCAAAGTGTTCAGTATCAGAGAACTCGAGATCAAAGGCTCAGACCTCATTGCAGAAGGAGTCCCGGAAGGCCCTGAGGTAGGCAGGGTCCTGGCGGAGATCTTTGATGCTTATATGCGCGGCGAAGTCGGGAATAACGCGGAAGAACTGCGTACATATATTAGAGAACATATCTTAACAGTCCGTTAAAACATCGTTTGCACAGTACATAATTCTGTGATAGAAATGGCAATTCCTTCACAATTATAATCGTAGTATAAATCCATCAAGGGGGATCTATACTATGAAAAACTCAAAGAAAGGCTTTACGCTTACAGAAGTCCTAATCGTAACCGCTATTATCGTTATCCTTAGCGGCGCAGCTATTGCAGGTATTGCAGTCTCAATTCAGCAAGCTCAGAAGAGAGGACAAGATCTTAAGAACAGTCAAGGTGAAAACTGGGAATCCGAAGCTGTCTTGGAGGTCAAGAAGACAAAGATTGAACTTGGTAATGAGCAGTTCTATGAAGAGTCAGCCGATACTCCGACTCCGACAGGCGCAGCTTCATCTGATAAGGAAACTTTAGATGATGGAGATGATCCGGATCCCGATCCGAAAGATCCAGACCCGGATCCCGATCCGAAAGATCCAGACCCGGATCCCGATCCGAAAGATCCTGATCCGAAGGATCCTGATCCGAAGGACCCAGATCCGAAAACAGATCCTGAACCGGATCCTGTTGTAATACCCGCTGGATCTCCTTCATATGGTGATACTGGTCGCCCTACTACCGGCACAACCGTTTATGGTGATAACGATACATCAAATGCTTCAAAAGCAAGCGTGTCTATAGGTCAAGCAGGTGATCAAAACAATAATTGTCAGATTAATACCACGATACCTTACGGAACAAAAACCTATGTAGTATATGTTGAAGGAGCTAAAAACAGTGATGAATTCAAATCCTATAATGGAACTGTAGACAATTTGGGCAATGGATACTACAGAGTCACATTAAACTGGGCTAACTGTGCAGGAGAACAGTTATATTCAACTACCTGTAAAGGAGCTACTAACTCATATGTTGTTGAATATACAACTACATCATAACTTAGGGTAACGATAATCATTCTTTAATAATGCACGACAACACTTTATATAGATCACCCTTGAGATTGACCGCTCCATAACCGGAGCGGTCTTTCTTATTCGGAATAATTCTCTCCGTGAAGGACCGATTCGGCGTGAAGGAGCTTCCTGGCAGCATCGGACTTGGGATCTGACAGGACTTCTGAAGTAAGACCTTCTTCGCAGACGGAACCTTTGTCCATAACGATAACGCGCGGACAGATCTGACGCACGATGTGGATGTTGTGCGTGATAAGAAGGAACGATGTGCCGCGCTCACGGTTGATGTCGGTAAGGAGCTTAAGGATCTCGGAAGCCGAACTTGAATCGAGCGAAGAGAACGGCTCGTCCGCGACGATAAGTGAAGGCTCTAATATTAGGCTCATCGCAATGGCTATGCGCTGACGCTGACCTCCGGATAACTGACGCGGTTTACGCGAGAGATACTCGGGTGACATTCCGACATCCTGCAGTGCGCTCGCGACGCGTTTCCTGCGTTCTTCCTTGGTGAGCTTTATTCCTGCTGCCCTTAACGGTTCAAGCAGATGCCATTCTATTGTGTGCGCCGGGTTAAGACAGGATACGGGATCCTGGAATACCGCGCCCGTCTGTTTGTCGCTACACGTTATGCTGCCTCCGTGCGGCATCAGTCCGAGAAGAGTCTTGACCAGTGTGGTCTTGCCGCATCCGGAGCTTCCGATGAGACCGAGCATCTCACGCGGATATATCTCGAGACTCGCACCCTTAAGTACATTCGAAGAAGAATTGTCGTAGCGTGCGGTGATGTCCCTGGCGACCAGCACCGGGCTTGCCGAGTAATCGACAGTTGCGCGCTCGAGACCAAGCATCCTCGTATCGAGTCTTGCGTTGGTGAGGAGCTCGGCGGTATAACCGCTCCTAGGATGAAGGAGCATCTCCTGCGTCGTGTCCCTGTCCACGATCTCACCTCCGCGCATTACCATTACGCGGTCGCAGAAGTTCCTGACTGCAGACAGATCATGTGAGATGAATAGCACTGTCATGTGCATCTTATGACATATCTCCTTGAGGAGATTCAGTATCTGTATCGTCGTGACCGTATCGAGTGAAGATGTCGGTTCATCGCAGATGAGAAGCCTCGGTTCGAGAAGTGCGGCACCTGCGATGAGGACACGCTGACGCTGACCTCCGGACAGCTGGTGCGGATAACGTGAATATATTTCCTCAGGATCTGCGAAGCCGCATGTTCCGAGCATCTCCAGCACGCGCTTCCTGCGCTCAGCCTTATCCTTCATGCCGTGAGTGAGAAGGATCTCATCAAGGTTGGTGCCTATCTTCATCAGTGGGTCCAGTGCAGTCGAAGGTTCCTGGAAGATAACGCCTATGTTGGAGCCCAGCATCTGTCTTCTCCTGCGGGGTTTCATCGCAGTAAGATCCTCTCCCGCGAACTTGATGCTTCCTTCGGTTATGACCGCACCTTCCGGAAGCAGGCCTGCGATGGCCATGGCGGTCATGGTCTTGCCGCTTCCCGAGTTGCCTATGAGACCTAAGATCTCACCGTCCCTTATACCGAAATCAATATCCTTCAGCACGGGCTCCGGGTTAGGATCATGCCTGGTCGGGAAGGCAAGGGACAAGTGATGGACTTTGACTATGTGCGTATGTCTGGGCATCAGGAATCACTCCTTCCCGAATACGATACGCGTATTCCTTCGGACAGGAAGTAAAGTCCGAGTATATAGAATATGAGCATGAGCGAAGGGAATATGACCAGCCACGGAGCCGTCAGAACATATGCCTTGCAGTCTGCGAGCATCTTGCCGAAGCTTGCATCCGGCGGCTGCACTCCGAGTCCAAGATAGCTCATCCCGGATTCGAACAGCGTCATGTTCGCCAGACCTATGACCGTCGCGGGAAGAAGCTGCGGCATCAGGTTCGGCAGTATGTGCGAATACATTATCCTGACAGGCTTTACGCGCATGACCTTCGCATGCATTATGAAGTCCCTCGTCTTGAGTTCCATCGCACCGGCACGGCACACTCTCGCAAATGTCGGCGCGAAAACAAGTCCCAGTGCCCACACGACGTTGAACATCGACGGACCGAAGACCGCCACCGCCACGAGTGCGAGCAGGATTCCGGGGAAGCACATTATGCTGTTGTTGAAGAGCATTATCACCCTGTCCGGGAACCCGCCGAAGTACCCTGCCGGAAGGCCGGACAGCACCCCGAGGAAGAGCGCTATCGCCACGCCCGCGATCGAGATGAAGATGGTGTATTTGGAGGCGTCCAGTATCCTTGAGAAGACGTCTCTTCCAAAATTATCCGTGCCGAAAAGATGTGCACCGGAAGGCGGGAGTAAGATCTCTCGCGCACTGGTCGCATTGGGATCGTAGGGCGAGCAGATAAGAGACATCACGAACGCCAGCAGGACTATCCCGAGGAAGACCGCGCCTGTGATAAAGAATGTACGAGCTCTGAATGAGGAGGCTTTGGACTGCATGTTTTCCTCCTACTTGAGCCTGATGCGCGGATCCGCGATGCTTGCCAGGATGTCAGATACAAAATATAAAATGACCGTGATGAGTGCCAGATAGAAGATCATTCCGGACATCAAAGGGAAATCTCTTCTGTCTATCGCAGTGAGCAGCAGTCTTCCCAGGCCGGGAAGATTGAACACCTGTTCCACGATCAGGCTTCCGCCCAGTATATCGGATAAGACCAGAGTGATTATCGTGATGGAAGATACGTTGGAATTGGGAAGGACATGCCTTAAGAATATCCTCGCTTCAGACAGTCCGTGACTGCGTTCTGTCTTAACGTACTCCGATGCATTCTGTTCGATTATCGCGGAGCGCATGAACTTGAAGGTCATCGCTATTTTCGGAAGTGCGATGGCAAATGCAGGGAGAGCGAGACTTGCGATGTAATTGCCGAAGCCTTTCTCCGGCGGAGCGTATTTGCCCATGGTAAAGATATGAAGGACTCCCGATGCCAGGACGATCAGGAGAAGCGACAGTACGAACGGCGGGATTGCAAAGAGTACATGTCCCAATATCGAGCAGATCGTATCTCCGATGCGGCCGGGGCGTCTGGCGGAGAATACCGAGAGCGGATATGAGACCGCGATCACCATGATGAGCGCGAGAATGCTCATACCGAGCGTTACCGGAAGTCTCTGCGCGATGAGGCTTATGACAGGAACCTTGAACGAAGATGAGTCACCCAGGTTGCCGGTGAATGCGCCTGCGACCCATGTGATGTATCTTACGGGGAGAGGCTGGTCAAGACCTAATTCCGTTCTGAGCCTTGCAACCTGTTCGGGTGAAGCATTGGGTCCCAGCATTATCTGCGCGGTATCGCCAGGGATTATCGAGAATGCCGCGAAAGTCAGGAACGAGACAACAAACAGCGTGGCAATAAGCTCGATGAACTTAAGCCCTGCGTATTTGAGATTCTGTCTTGTGTTCAGTGACAACCTGCCGGCCTCCTTACTTACCAGATGTTTGTACTATTATACATATAGAATAACGGGCCGCCATATGGCAGCCCGTTTGTGTTTTATATATCGTCTGCTCTTATTCTACGACTTTTACCTGTGACATATCCTGTACGTACATCGGATATACGCTGTAACCGGTAAGTCTTACGGATACCGCCGTAAGCGTCGTAGGATCCTGAATGTAGCAGGAAGCATTGTCTTCCACCAGAATGTTCAGGATCTGATGGTAGAGCTCGGTCTTTGCTTCAGTATCTGCAAGTGTGGGGATCTCGGCGAGGAGCTCATCAACCTCGCTGTTGGAGTAGTTGATAAAGTTATCGGAAGAATCCGAAGCATAACGCTGGAGCACATCGTAAGGAGCATAGTCGCTCGTGAGGCAGATGACCGTTGACTCATACTCGCGGTTGGTGTAGACAGACTCAAGCCATGTTGCCCAGTCTACCTGCTCGATCTCGAGATCGATACCAACGGCAGAGAGCTCGGATGCGAGTTCGACTGCAGTGTTGACGTGTACGAGATAGTTGGACGGAACGGTAACGGTGAGTTCGAATCCGTCGGGATAGCCGGCTTCTGCAAGGAGAGCCTTTGCCTCATCGATGTTCTGAGAATATGTTCCGTCAAGTGAAGTATCGTAATAAGATCCCATTGCAGGGCTCATTGCAGTTGTAAGCTCAACGCCTGCGCCGCCCATCGTTACCTCGATGATGTCCTCTCTGTTGATGGCGAGGTTGATGGCTTCACGAACGCGTGCGTCATCCAGAGGTGCAACCGCGTTGTTGAGTGCGAAGATCTGGACCATGTTGGAGCCGTTGGACTCAATCGTGAACTGTGTGGTATCGAGCTGTTCTGCGCGTATGGAATCAAGGTAAGGGAAGATATCGATGTTTCCGTTCTGGAGTTCGAGGAGACCGGAGTCCATATCTGCGCAGATCTTGAATGTAACGGTATCAAGATAAGGCAGACCGTCCTGCCAGTAGTTCGGGTTCTTAACGAGAGTTACGTTCTCGCCGATGGTATATGAGTCGAACATGAACGGACCTGTACCTACGGGTGCAGCTTCGCAGTTATCATAACCGTCAGGGATGATGCCTGTGGTGAAATAGCTGAGCAGTTCGCTGTTGCCGGACTCTAGGGTAACTACGACCTTGCCGTCATCACTCTTCTCAACGTCCTTGATGCAGTCAAGTTCTGTTACGAGTGCAGTGCCGTCCTGTGAGTCAAGAAGACCTGCGGCACGCTTCAGTGAATAAACGACATCGTCAGCATCAAGGGTGTCACCGTTGTGGAATGTAACGCCTTCTCTGATAGTGAAAGTATAGACAGAAGAATCTTCTGAGATCTCGCAGTCTGTAGCGAGGCAGGGATTCAGTGTGCCTGTTGAATCAAATTTGTAGAGTCCCTCATAGATGTTGAAGATTAGCTCCTTATCGCCTGCAGCTACTGCTGTGTGAGGATCGAAGGAAGAAGGCTCCTGTGTGATGCCTACTACGGCTTCTCCGCCGTATACTGCATCCGTATCCGCATCCGCTCCGCTTGCTTCAACTGCGCCGCTTGCATCTGGCTCACCTGAAGCAGAAGTGCCGGGCTGTGTCTGATTGCATGCGCACATACCTGCGCAAAGTGTCAGACCCAAAATAGCGGAAACCGCTTTCTTAAAGGCTTTTGACATGTGTTAGTCCCCCCCTAATTTGCTTATTGCTACAAATTATAAATGTGCGTAAAAAACTGACAAATGACGGATATTACAAATAAGAGTAGTAACTAGGCGGATTTATGGGTAAAGTTCATAATTATTTAATTTTAATAAGTAAGAAAAATCTAATATTTTCTTGACCGGTGGAGTATAATACATGAGTGATTATTTTGACCATGATCAGAAAGAAGAAATTTAGGGAGTACTCATTACTATGAAAAAGTGTCCTGTATGCGGCGTCATGATGGGAGACAATGTCGCCCGTTGCTCAATGTGTAAGTACGATTTCCAGAAGGCTTCACAAGGCAACACCGAAGAGGCTTCGGCAGAAGCAAAGCAGATCCTTGAGAAGAAGGCTCAGGAGAACATAGCAAGAGCAGAAGCTAAGAGATCCGAAGAAGAGAAGAGGATCATCGAAGCCATCGAGAAGCTTCAGCGCGATTACGATACACTGCAGGATAAGTTCGAATCCGAGAAGGCAAAGCTTGATTCGGAGTTTTCCACTATACAGAAGAAGAAGCTCGACGAGAAAATAGCTCTTGAGCAGGCTGTAGAGAGCATCAGGAGCGATCTCGAGACGGTAAGGAACAGAAGAGACGAGATCAAGGCTCAGTGCGACAATATGGAGAAGGAGTCGAAGGCTAAGTCCCAGAAGGAACACGACGAGATGATCCTTGCCGCCAAGCAGGAGCAGGAGCGTATCCTCAAAGAGACACAGCAGCAGACAGAGCAGCTCGCCATTCAGGTCGAGAAGGAATTCGGCGAAGCAATGGCAAAGAGAGACGAGCTCGTTGCCGAAGCCAAGGAAGTTCAGGATCTTCTTAATAATTCCGAGAAGATCAAGAAGGCCAGAGAAGATGAGATCAAGAGTCTTGATGCTCAGATTGTCAAACTGAACGAAGACTTCGAGAAGGAGAAGATAAGGATCGCAGAAGAGTCCAAGAAGGTATCCATGGAGCAGGCAAGTGAAGCCCTGAAGATCAAGGATGCCGCAGAGAAGGACAGAGATCAGGCTATTGCCGACAAGGAGAAGGCGATCGCCGAGGCTAATGCCGAGCGCGACAGGATCGTTGCTGAACTCGAAGAGCGTAACAAGCAGGCTCAGGAAGAACTCGACGGAATGACCGAGCAGGCAAGAGGCGTCATGGCTGAAGCTGAAGAGGCACTCGCCAAGCGCGATTCCATCAAGAAGGAGATCGATGAGTTCCAGAAGACCGCATCTACGCAGCAGGAGGAATTAGATAAGGTCCTCGCAGAGAAGCGCAGCGGCATCGAAGAGCTCGAATCCAAGAAGACAGAAGCTGAGAATCAGCTTACCGAATACTACAAGCAGCAGGAGACACTCACCGAAGACATCGAAGGTCTCAAGGGCAAGCTTGATGAGGCGAACAGGATCATCGAAGATTCCAAGAACGCTACAGTCCTTGCAGAAGCTGCTGCTCAGGAGATCGTTCTCAATGCCGAGAAGCAGGCCGTATTCCTTAAGGAAGCAGCCCTGAGCGAGAGCCAGAAGGGTGCCATGCTGAAGCAGATCGAAGAGAAGGAAAACAAGATCAAGGAGATTGAGATGGAGAAGGCTGAACTTGAGAAGAAACTCGCTGCAATGGATGAATCTATAGCAGCTCTCGAGAAGAAGATGAAGGAAGGCATCATGGTAAGCGGCGCTGCTGACGGTCCGAAGGAATACTGTGTTGAAGTCGTAGCGCACAACAACATTTCCGAGGTCGATGTCGATAAGCTCCAGAGTATCCTCGACAAGAAGGCAAAGGAAGGATGGAAGCTCGTATCCGCAGTTAATGATGACGGCGGTAAGATCATCTCTTCACTTGAGGGTTCCGAGAGTTCCGCTTCGCTTTCTTCGTTGTCGCAGAACTCATACGACTCGAAGGAAGACCGTCTCGTTCTTATCTTCGAGAGACCGGCTGCAGGTACTGCAAAGAAGTCAAAGTAAGCCTTTAAGAATACAGACATTCAAGGGGTCGCAGATGCGGCCCCTTTATTATTCCGCTTATATATCGGCACTTTCTGCAGGTCCACGCAGCCTTATCCCGAAATGCACAAAAAATATACACGCATGCGTGTGTTGTTTGTGGAAATGGCACATCAAATACTTTATAATGGAAAAGTTACTGAAATTTGATTTCGAGGAGGAAAGACTGATGGAAAATTATTCCGCAGATAAGATTCGCAACATTGCCCTTTTCGGACATGTCGGCTCAGGCAAGACCACTCTCGCCGAGGCGATTCTGTTCTACACAAAGGCTGTATCGCGTCAGGGCCGCATTACGGACGGCAACACGACAATGGACTATGATCCCGAAGAGATCAAGCGTCAGATGTCAGTAAGCCTGTCTGTTGCTTGCTGCGAGTATAAGGGCAGCAAGATCAACATCATCGACACACCCGGTGATTTTGACTTCCTGGGCGAAGAGATGAGCGGTATCAGGATCGCTGATTCGGGTGTCATCATGATTTCCGCCAAGGGTGGTACTTCCGTCGGATCACAGAAGGCCGTAAGGCTTCTCGACGACAAGAAGGTACCCTACCTGTTCTTTGTTAACCGTATGGATGAGCCCAATGCTGATTTCGAGGGCGTCGTATCCAGAATGACAGATCGTTACGGCGACTCGGTCATCCCGCTTTCCTTCCCTATTATGAAGGACGGCAAGATGACGGGCATCGTCGATGTTATGAACCGCAAGGCTTTCTCCATCAACGAGAAGACCGGTGCGTTCGAAGAGTTCGAGCTTCCTTCAGAATATACTGACCGCGTAGACGAGCTCCAGGACAGAGTAAACCAGGTCGTTGCTGTTGCTGACGAGAACCTCATGGAGAAGTACTTCTCCGGTGAGCCTTTCACGGAGGACGAGTTCCGTCACGGCGTACACGTCGGTTTCCGTGAGGGCAAGCTCCATCCGGTATACTGCGGTTCCGCATTCATGAACTGGGGTATCGACTTCCTGCTCAACTGTATCGCCAAGGATACGCCTCCGGCAGGCAAGAAGCCCGCTCTTACCGCTACGCTTCCGAGCGGCGGCACACAGGAGATCACATGTAAGATCGAAGAGCCCATGGCTGCATTCATCTTCAAGACGATCTCCGATCCGTTCGTAGGCAAGATCAGTATCTTCAAGGTCAACGCAGGTACACTCCGCGCCAACTCTACCGTTTACAATGCCACAAAGGGAAGAGAAGAGAGGATCGGCGGACTGTTCTTCCTCCGCGGCAAGGAGCAGATCGCTACAGATAAGGTAACCGCAGGTGATATCGGTGCAGCTTCCAAGCTCGTTGACGCTGATACCAACGACACACTCTGCGATCGTGCACGTATCCTCGAGATGCCTAAGATCAAGTTCCCTTCAACATGTCTTTCCAAGAGTATCGTTCCTAAAAAGAAGGGTGACGAAGATAAGATCATGACAGGTCTCGCCAAGCTCGCTGACGGCGACCGCTGTTTCAGAGTCGAGACAGATCCCGAGACTAAGCAGATGGTCCTCTCCGGTATCGGCGACATGCAGCTGAACGTTCTCGTATCACAGCTCAAGACAAGATACAACATTGACTGTGAGCTCGAGCCGCTGAAGGTTCCTTACAGAGAGACGATCCGTAAGAAGGTCAAGGTTCAGGGTAAGCACAAGAAGCAGTCCGGCGGTCACGGCCAGTACGGTGATGTCTGGATCGAGTTCGAGCCGAACCCCGAGTCCGAAGCTCTTGTTTTCGAAGAGAAGGTATTCGGCGGTGCCGTACCGAAGAATTTCTTCCCCGCAGTCGAGAAGGGTCTCCAGGAATCCGTTCAGAGCGGTATCCTCGCAGGCTATCCGGTAGTTAACCTCAAGGCTACTCTCGTTGACGGTTCCTACCACGACGTAGACTCATCGGAAATGGCGTTCAAGATCGCAGCTAACCTCGCTTTCAAGGCAGGCATGGCGGCAGCAGATCCCATCATCCTCGAGCCTATCTCCAAGGCTGAGATCCACGCACCTGAGGACAAGCAGGGCGACATAATGGGTGACCTCAACAAGCGCCGCGCAAGGATCGTAGGTATCGATGCAGACGATCAGGGTTCTGTCATCCACTGCGCAGTTCCTTCCGCTGAGATGCTCGACTATGCTACTGACCTCAAGTCCATGACTCAGGGCAGAGGCTGGTTCGTTCTGTCTCACGCTCGTTACGAACCCGCTCCGAATGACGTTGCACAGAAGGTCATCGCAGCTGCAAAGGCAGAGCAGGAATAATACCTGAACAATCAAACAAACTGGGCCGTCTCTTAGTGAGGCGGCCCTTACTTTATGTCTGTTGATTTAGGCGGATCAGAAGACCTTATAGACAGTCGTATCTTCTTCTGCGAAGTATGCAACCTGTGTGAGGTTCTCTTCGAAGAACTTGCGGTTGAATACTATGCCGCCTTCGAATACTGCCGTATCGAATTCGGGGTCGGCGATGACATACTTGATGTTACGCTCCATGCAGTAACGCCTGAACTCGTCTATGTTGCCGTTGCAGCCGGTCATGAGCCAGCAGTAGATTGCATCTCGTGTATAGGTATCGTGACCGGAGGACCATGCGTAGTAAGGCCATCCGTAATACATCGGTCTTCCTGCGAGGATGAAGCGGTTCATTGACCACATCGGCGTAAGGAATACATCTGAAGGGTCGGTGTTCTCTTCGATCCACTTGGTAAGCGGAGACTCGGTGTTGACCTGGATGGGGTCGCGGTTGATGTTCACATATGTGCACCACTCGGATATTCCGGTTGCCGTGAGAGGCACCATGAGAGCAAGGGCGAGGATCACTCCTGCTACCTCAAGTGCTATCCAGGCAGGAAGGGCGAGGCCTTTGCGTTCAGTCTTGGGCGCAGGGATCTCTTCGTGCGACAGATCACCTATCGCTGCAGGCTTCTCGGGTTCTGAGGGCGCCTCTTCTTCAGACACGGTCTCTGCCGGAAGTTCTTCTTCGGGGATTATTATCTCCTCGGGAAGATCGGTCAGATCTTCTGCCGGCAGGTCTGCTGCCTTCTCTTCGGCGGACACGATCTCGGCCGGAGCTTCGTCTCCGAATGCCGGCATCGATACGGAAGGCGCGGGAACGATCTCTTTGAGGACCTCGCTGCCGGGTCTTACGGGAGCAGCTTCAGCATCAGCGGTATCGCCGAAAAGCAATTCCGCAGGAACTTCTTCTACGGGGATCTCTTCTGCTGCGGCGGTATCTTCAGCCTCGATCGCCGCGATAGCCGTCTCGCTGACCCCGGGTGTCCTTATGTCACCTTCGGAAGCCGGTGCTGCGGCTTCGGTCTTCTCCTTGCTGCGGATCTTAAGCGGGATAAGGAACAGACCGGATACGAGGATGGCAACGAAGACATCCATCAGTATAAGGGTGATCTGTATGAACTTGTGGTTCGCGAGCATCTCCAGCGTTACCTGGAACAGGAATGCGAATACGAACGGTACGCAGAATCCGAGATAGAGGATGAAGCGGTATACGGGACGCTTCTTCATAAGGTCGTATACGAAGAATACGGCAGAACAGATGAACGCCAGGATCAAGGTAAATCCGGTAACGATGAAGATGTATCTTGCCAGTTCATAGAACGTGAACTTGCTTCCGGCCTCTCCGAGGATGAATCCCGGAATGAATTTGAAGCTGACTATGCTCGAGTAGCCGCCGGAGAATGCATGCGACTGAGCTACGGCGGATACGACCGCGACGGCACCGGTTATGACATGGATCAGACGGCTCTCGGAGAATATCCCTATGAATGCCAGGATGAGCAGCAGCGCTATGAGGCATGAACCGTGGAAGTACGGCATGACAAAGACGAACAATGATGCAAGGATCGCCAGAGACCAGGGCTTCAGCGGGTCGGCCTGTCTGGGAAGCCACGCGTTGCGCGAAGCGACAAAGCTCCTGAAGCCTTCCTTGGATACTGCGATGCACATTCTTCTTAAGAACGGGATGAAGATTATCGTCATGATGACTATGACTGATACTCCGAGCATCAGATGGCGCTGGTTGGGGTAGACATTGATCGCCCAGATACCCCAGTCGTCTTTCTCCGTGACCCTGTACCACATATTGAACCGGGTTAAAGATATTACGGCTGTCTTAAGGTCGTTGCCGGCAGCCATGAGATCCCTGATGTGGAAGAATACGTTCAGAGAACTCCTGAAGAGCACGAATACCGGTGCGAGAAGATATGCGAGGCGCCTTCCGCTCAGAAGGACCGCGAGTAATCCGAGGAGTATGAACGCGCAGACCATGGCGATGACAGACGGGATATTGAGCGCCGCGTCGATCGACAGTCCGAGATATTCGAGCATTCCGCAGAAGAAGTAGAACAGGAAATGATACTGTATGCCGTCACCTGAGAAATGCATGTACTGCGTAGGGAAGTTGAAGCCCTTTCCGAACGAGGATATCAGCGCGGTGTGCGGAGACAGGTCCGAGAAGGTCGAGTTGCCGCAGAGAAGGATCCCGTTCTCGATCCTGTACGTATAGAACATGAGGAAAGTGGCTGCAGCGGTGAATAGGACCATGCCTATGCCGTAGAACAGGGCATTCTTGAGGCTGTATTCATAAGGGCTGATCTGCGACAGGTCAGCTGATGCGGCTGAATCGCGGACAGTTCTTCTGCGGGCGATCAGGATCACTCCGGACAGAACGACCCAGATGGCGAGTGCGAAGGTCAGTATGATGCCGCCCTTCATGCACAGGTCGTGATTCGGGATGATGTAGGACAGTCCGAGCGTGACAAAATAATTAAGGAACGGCACGCACATTATGCCGAGGATAAGTCCTGAAGGTACTATAAACAGTGAATTGGGAATCCTGTCTATTATCTTCTTTGACGGCGCACACGCAAGATACAGTCTTCTTACGTCGGGCACGAGAAGTGACATCAGCGTTATACCGAAGGCGGCGCACATCAAGATATAGAGTAATGCGAGCATAGTTTCCCCCTTTTATTATTTATTAAGTATAACAATCATTAAGGGTTTCTATATTACAAGGAGATTACCGATTTTTTCACGTGAAAATAGAGTGAGTAATTGGGGTATAATGCAAAAGTATCATTTGTAAGCATTGAGGTGATCCTATGAAAATAACGGTTCTCGGCGGCGGCCTGTCGCCCGAACGTGACGTATCTTTGAAGTCCGCGAGCCTTATCGCGAATGCCCTTCTGTCGAAGGGCCATGAGGTGGCGCTTGTCGATCTTTACGAGGGTATCGAGAACGACCGCCCTGCGGAGAGCTTTTTCCGCCGCGGTACGGTCGCACCTTTTACTTATACCATCCCCGAGACAGAGCCTGATCTCGAGGCCATCATCAGAAAGCACGGCGGCAGACGCCAGTGGGTCGGCCCCCGCGTCATCGAGCTCTGCCAGTATGCGGACAGGGTTTTCCTGGGCCTCCACGGAAGCCACGGCGAGAACGGCCAGATCCAGGCTGTGCTCGATGCTTTCGGTGTGGCATATACCGGATGTGACTACCTGGGATGCGCCATAGCCATGGATAAGGGTATCTCCAAGGCAATCGTCGCCGGAGCAGGCATCCTCACCGCAAAGTGGGTAACAGGCATGCCGGACGAGATCCCCTCAGACAGGATGCTCTCCGAGATCGGTCTGCCCTGTGTGGTCAAGCCCATCGGCTGCGGTTCTTCATGCGGTGTATCCATCGTAAATACGATAGAGGAGTATCAGGCTGCGGTGGACATGGCAGCTGCTTATGACCAGCCCATCCTTGTCGAGCAGTTCATCAAGGGACGCGAGATAACGGTATCAGTCCTTAACGACAGGGCGCTTCCCATTACCGAGATAATCCCTCACGAAGGCTTCTATGACTATAAGAACAAGTATCAGGACGGTCTGACGACTCACATCTGTCCTGCGAATATCGAACCCGAGGATTATAAGAAGGCGCAGGATCTTACGCTGAAGATCTTCGGCCTGCTCAAGATGACCCAGTACGGAAGAGTGGACATGATCTACGTTGAAGACAAGCATGAGTTCTGGTTCATCGAGGCGAACAACCTCCCGGGCATGACGAACACCTCGCTGCTTCCTGAGGCTGCGAAGGTCGAAGGCCTTGCATATGAGGATCTCTGCGAGCAGCTTGTACTGAACTGCGGCAGAGGCTGAGAGGCGCACCCTTTGGGGTGCGTTTTGTTGATACAGTCCTGCGGATAAGTTAAAATACAAGGACTAGATCTTGTGCCGGAGGGGTGAGTTCCAATGAACATGAAAAGAGCTGATTATATCTCGTGGAACGAGTATTTTATGGGTGTGGCCACACTGGCTTCCAAGAGGTCCAAGGATCCCAACACGCAGGTCGGTGCCTGCATCGTCGATAAGGACAATTACATCGTTTCAGTAGGATATAACGGCATGCCTCTGGGATGTTCTGATGATGAATTCCCCTGGGAGAGACAGGGCGGAACGCTCGATACGAAGTATGCATATGTAACACACGCCGAGCTCAATGCCATCCTCAATTCCAAGACTGCAAACCTCGAAGGTTCTACCGTATACGTTACTCTGTTTCCGTGCAATGAGTGCACCAAGGCTCTCATTCAGAAGAGGGTCGGCAAGATCGTCTACCTGGATGACAAGTATCACGATACGGATACTTCAGAGGCAGCAAGAAGGATGCTCGATAGCGCCGGAGTCAAGTACGAGAGATACGATCTTACAGGAAGGGACATAACGATCTCACTGTGATCCCCGGACAGAATAATATGAACAAGCTTTACCGAAAGACTATCTCTGCGGTCATTACTTTAGTGTTCGTGATCCTGGCGATCCCTGCACAGGTCCTTGCTGCGCCTTCAGGTTCCGCGACAGTCAACTGCTGGGGCAACGGAGGCCAGATAGAGGTACAGCTCTCGGGATGCGACGGATATGCGGCCATCACGGTCGTTGCAGAATTCTCGGGAAGCATCGATTCGGCTAACGGATGGGGATTCGATACATACACCATAAACGGCAACCAGGTCACCGCGACGGTATCCGCGAGCGGATCCAACAGCTGGGGATTCAACAGCAAAGTCGGCATACAGGTCACGGGTTCGGACATAACGTCCGCATCGCTGGTCTCCGTGTCCGGTGACGGCGAGAGCGGTTCGGTCAATGAGACGGCAGCAACAACTGCAGCGCAGCAGCAGGGCAATCAGTCAGGAGACGGTGCCTCTTCGAATGTCAGTGTTACCATCTCCGGTCCCGCGGAGAACAAGGCCGGTGTTGCAGGTGATGACTGGCTTACGACGGATGGTTCGAAGATAGTCGACATGAACGGTACGGAGGTATGGCTTACCGGTGTGAACTGGTTCGGATACAATACCGGAACGAACATTTTCGACGGCGTGTGGAACTGCAGCCTGAAGGAATCGATAGAGGGCATAGCAGATCACGGCTTCAACCTCCTGAGGATCCCGATGTCTGCCGAGCTTCTGCTGCAGTGGGAGAACGGAGAGTATCCCCAGGCAAACTATAACCAGGCACTGAATGCGGAACTTACGTCTCTTAATTCGCTCGAGATATTCGATTATGTCCTCGAACTCTGCGAAGCCAACGGCATTAAGGTCATGATAGACATACATACCGTCAAGACCGATGCTTCCGGACACAACTATCCTCTGTGGTACAGAGAGGACATGACGACGGAGGACTTTATCGAATCCCTTACATGGCTGGCGGAAAGATATGCCGATAATGATACGATAATCGCTTACGACCTAAAGAACGAGCCGCACGGCAAGGCATCAGAGTCAGAATTTGCGATATGGAACGATTCCGATCTTCAGAACAACTGGAAGATGGTGGCAGAGGAGGCCGGCAACGCCATACTTGATGCCAATCCTTATGTCCTTATAGTTATCGAAGGCATTCAGATATATCCGATCGATCCCGTGGCAAATGATTTTACATCAACGAACGATGAGGATTATTACAACACATGGTGGGGCGGCAATCTGATGGCGGTCAAGGACTATCCGATAGACTTCGGTTCTGAGGAGCGTAATAAGCAGATCGTATATTCGCCGCACGACTATGGTCCGCTCGTATATGAGCAGCCGTGGTTCGAGGGCGGATTCACATACGAGTCGCTCTATGAGGATGCCTGGTACGACTACTGGCTCTATATAGAAGAAGAGAATATTGCACCCATCCTCATCGGCGAGTGGGGAGGCTTTATGGACGGAGGCCCCAACGAGGAGTGGATGACATATCTGAGGCAGCTTATTGCAGAAAAGAATATACATTTTACCTTCTGGTGTTATAATGCTAACTCGGGTGATACCGGAGGACTGGTCCTGGATGATTTCACGACCTGGGACGAAGAGAAGTACGGCTTCGTCAAGGAAGTCCTCTGGCAGAACGAGGACGGACAGTTCATCGGTCTGGATCACGAAGTTCCGTTGGGAGCAAACGGCATCTCGCTGTCTGATTATTCAGGCAAGGAGGTTCAGCCCGTGGCAGCTCCTTCAGAGACTTCCGCAGCGAGTACTGACGCAGAGACAACGCCGGAGCCTTCCGAGACCGAAGTGCTGCCGTCGACAGGTGCGTTAGAAGAGCCTGCCACAGTCAATACAACTGCAGACAGGATGTTTGTTGTTGCGATCATCCTGATCGGTACAGCGGGACTTGCAGCCGTAGCAGTAATCGTATTTACTATTATCAAAAAGAGAAAAATGAGCGAAAATAACAAGTAGACTATCAAGGGGTGAAGTCAGATGATCGAGAAGTTTTTTGCCTTATTCGGAACCGTGGGAGGGTATATAATCATCGGTTCTGTAATCGTGCTTATAGTGGCGATTATAGCCTTCAAGATATCCAAGGCCCGCGAGAATAAGAGAGAACAGTATCGCGAGAGCCTCGGTGACATCAAGCGTACGGAGCAGGTTATCAAGGGCGTAAGTCACAGGTCCCGCGTTAACAGCGGTGAAGTTGTTGATGAACCCGTACCGGTCAAAGACACAGGCATTAAGGTTCATGAGAACGAGAATGCCCGGCAGCAACAGGAAGTATTCGGCAAGGTAATGAGATCGAGGAAGAAGCATCAGCCTACCGAGAGAGAGCTTGCCATGCAGAAATACGGTGAGCACATGGTAGTTAACGGCTATCTGCAGAAGTCCAATACTGCCCCGATCAGACCCGTATATTCCAATACTGCAAGTGCACGCCAGCAGCAGAAGAGCGAACTTAATTCCGACGAGGTCGGTGAAGAGGCTACGACTCCCGCCATCGTTACGGATTCCGCTGCACCTGCAAAAGTAAAGCCCACGGAGCTCAAGCCCCCTACGGCATCACGTGCTAACGAGCCTCAGGAGCATTCCGATGAATCCTATGTTAAGGATGCGATAAGGCCCGTAATCGGTTCCAGCGTTGCAAATTCCGTTCCGGAGAGACCTGCCGAGGTCCCCACGGAGACACCTAAGATCCTTCAGGATGAAGAACCTCTTCCGGCAGCGACAGAGCCTGCCAAGGGTTTTGCCCCTGCAAAGAACAAGGGACCGGTCAAGCGCCCGAAGAGTGATGTTCAGCGTAAGAACGAACAGTCCAGGGAAGAGCGCGAGAATCTCAGCGAATGATAATCTGAACAACTTAACAAATAACAAGGCGGTCTCACTTCACAGAGACCGCCTCATTTTTTCCTGGAGCCCCCATCCAGATTTGAACTGGAGACCTCATCCTTACCATGGATGCGCTCTACCTACTGAGCTATAGGGGCAAAAAACAACTGTTGAAGTATATCACAGACATTTCCCGTTGACAACATTATTCGATGCCGGTGCTGTCGGGGAAGATGTGCTTGTCGTAGAAATGCTTTATGATCGAACGGCGGGTTACGATGCCGATGAACTTGTCGCGGTCATCGACGATCGGAACGAAGTTTGTCTCCATCGCGCGGAGAATGAGATCGTCTATGGAAGAACCGATCTGGCAGGGAGGATTCTTCGTAGCAAGAGGGAACACGTCCGTGAGGATGAAGTCCTCAAGATTCTCGATCGCCATAGTGTGAGGTTCGCCGCCCTCGCCTTTTACTATGAACCAGAGAAGGTCACCCTCGCTGACCGTGCCGACATAGGTGCCGTCATGTTCGAGCACGGGGATGGCCGTGAACTTGCTCTGGTGCATCTTCTCGAGAACCTGACGGACGGTATAGTTGCTGTATACAAAAGTGACATCCTGCTTGGGACGCATAAAAAAAGCTATATTCATAAGATCATTCCATTCCTAAGTCTTTATCCAGTGATACCTGGAAAGGTGTTGCCGTAAGGCCGTTCTGGGCATGAAGCGGTGTCGGCCCGTATGAGAAATAAGCATAGCGTACCTTTGCCGGGAACTCGACTTCGGGACAGGTCAGAAGTACCGTCTTACCGTCAAAATCCACAGCCGCATCGGCAGGGTAGAATTCTCCGTCCTCGCCGGCAACCTCGAAGCCCGATTCATTACCGCCGTAATCGGTGGCTATGTTCAGGAGCATGTAGTCGCCGCCGAAGGTGATCTCCACGCCTTCGCCTCTTCTGGCATCTACGATATAAGGAGCTACGGCATCGACATTCTCGAAGCCGTATACGAATTTCTGTGCAAGGAGCGCGAGCCTGTCGCCGGGTGTCTTCTTGTCTGCAGGGTGAAGGTTATTGAATTCACCGCAGTCGGCGATGACGGCCATATAGACATCGGGAAGGTCTATCGCGACTATCTGCTGCTGCTCTCTCATTACCGGCCATGACATATCGTCGTAGCCCATGTATTTACGTTCCTTGGATATGAACATTGGAAGCTGACAGAACAGGAAGGGCAGTTCGTCATCGAAGAAGACCTCTCTCCATTCGCGAATGAGAGTCTTGAAGACGGGACCGTATTCATTCTGATAGCCGTCTGCGGCATCAGCTTCGCCCTGATAGAAGATAACGCCTCTCAGAGTGTAAGGGGCGATCCTCAGGATCATGCATTCGAAGAATGAGCCCGGATGTCTGACTGCACGCAGACCGACCGGCGGGGGCCAGGGTTCTGGGCCGAACTTCATGTCGGCTTCGAGATAAGTCATGTACGGGTCATACTTGAGGGCCTCTCTGATCATATTGTCATATACGGTCTTATTCACTTCGTATTCCCGCTGATACTGATCATATTCACTGTCAGTAAGAGATGCTGCGGCTTCATCAAATCCCTTTATGTAGAGGCGGCCTTCCTTTGTCTCCTTGAGGCTGTCAACACTCTGCCAGCAGTCAATGGTGGAAGCACCGAAGCAGCATGTAATTATGCCTATCTTGGAATCGAGCCTTACCTCGAGTGAGTGTGCAAAATAATATGCGATGCCGCTCATCTTACCGGCATTCTCCGAAGTTATCTCCACCCACTGTGATTCTTCCTCAGCCTTGGCCTGATCATCGTCAAGGAAGCCTGCCTTGGGGACATCATAAAGCCTTATCTCGGTCTTGCCGATCTTGGGAATGATATACTTGGCAAACTCGGTCCTGGCAAGGGGATACTCCATATTACGCTGTCCTGCAGCGAGCCAGACCTCACCGGCATAGCAGTTCTTCAAACGGATCTGCTCCTGATCATCCTCATACACTGCGAGTTCATAGGGACCGCCCGGTTCATCGGTAGGATCCACACAAACGAGGAAACTTCCGTCATCCTCGGTACCGGCTACACCTGTAAGGACAGTCTTACCGTCTTTGATAAGGTCGCATCTGATCGTACGGACACTATCGCATGTACCGAAAATGCGGAACTCAGCTCCCCACTGGAACACGAGGTTGTCCTTAAAAATGCCGTTCAGTCTTATAGCCATAGTCGTATTATATACCCTCAGACAAGTCAAAAGGGTACATTCGTGTTAAATTTGTCGTTTTAATCTAACCGAAAAACGCCTTGGCGAACAACAGAGCGGCATCCGTATTGCCGTTAACAGTAATGCTTCCTTCCGCGATGCCGGCATAAAAATCCTTGTTACCGGACAGGACCGCAGCGAAAACCTCCGCATCTGCATCGATATAGAAGGTGGCATCGTAATACTCGTAGGGAGCGACCTCAACACGTCCATCCTCGGACTTGATATAGATCGGGAGGTTATCGAGATTACCCTTGAGAGTGATCTGCGTAGCCATATCACCCCAAAAATCTATCTTGGAAGCCTTTGCGTTTACAGCCTTGAAGATGCTTCCGAATTCAGCTTCTACTCTCATGTCTCTTCCTCTTTGGTCTTTTCAGAAACGGTGGTAACGACAGGAGCAGGTTCAGCCTGCGTGTGCTCAACGGGCATAAGCCTGCTCTCGATATAAAGGATAAGATCGGTAGGGACGATCTTGGATGCGAGATGAAGCGCCTTCTGCGAGAATCCGTAAACGAGCATCCTGCGGCCTCTGATGGAAGCCCTGAGCGAAGCTTCTGCGAGCTTATCCGCATCTGCTACCACGTACTGCCTGAAGCCGGTGAACTCTGCTGAAGCGCCGCCGGTTGCCTTGCTCTGGAACTCTGTATTGACGGGTCCCGGGCAGACTGTAGTGACGCAGATGCCGTAATCGGCGAGTTCAAAAGCAAGTGCTCTGGAGAAATTGATAACATAGGATTTGCTGGCAGCATAAGCTGCAAATCCGGGCTGGGGCAGGAAGCCTGCCGAAGAAGCGATATTGATGATCCTCGGTCCGTTAGCCTTGGAGTAGAACATGTCCTTCTCGATCATGTAGGGAAGGCATATCCTTGTAAGCTTGGACAGAGCTGTGCAGTTGATATCCAGGGTATCCTCGATCGCCTTGGCAGGCTGATCCTCAACGGCACCCTTAATGCCCATTCCGGCACAGTTGACGAGAAGTCCGACCTGCGGCTTCTCGGAAGCGAGCTGCTCTTCCAGTTCAGCGAGATTGTCCGGATCAGAGAGATCACAGATCACAGGCAGTACGCGTTCATCTTCCAATGAATTGATCACTGAATTGAGCTTGTCCGCATTCCTTGCTATAGCCCATATCTCATCAAAAGGAACGCCGCCGAAAATGCCGCGCTCCTTGATGATAAGCTTGAGGAATGATCTGCCGATTCCGGAAGATGCACCGGTAACGATAGCAATGTTCTTCAAGAGCAGACCTCCTTACTTGTTCGGGTCGATAGGCTTAAAGCCCGGTAAAGGTTCTGTGGCGGTAGGCGCCGTTCCGTTATTAAGAATGGAGGAATCTTTGCCTTCAAGTGACATTCCTACAGTGGGTGCATGGGGCGCCTTGCCTTTGACTGAAGGTCTTGTCAGATCACCGACCCTGGTATCCCTTTCTTCTTTTGCAGGTGTAAAGGTTCTTGCCTTCTCTGCTCTGTCGAAGAATGCGGATCTGTGGGTTGTCTGGTCGGCTATGCTTGCATGCTCAGAAGTCTTAGCCGGCTGTGCTGCGGATGGCTGAGGATTTGCTTCAGGCGCGGATTCAGTCTCTGCACTTGCAGAAGGTTTGAAGGGGTTGATCCTTCCTGTGCCTGGAGCTGCCCACATCGGAGCTTTTCCTCCTCTGGCATATGGAGCTTCAGGCTTTTGAGCACTTACTGCCTTGCCGAGCTGGTTTGCACCGGAAGCCATCTTCTGATGGTCTTCAGCCGATTTGCGCGGTCTTAATCCCGGTGTGGAATATATCTCTCGTTCTGCTGATCTGTCTAATGGTTTGAATGGTGAATTTGTCGGCTCCACGTCGGCATCACTCCTTGCTGTGTTTTCTTTTGCAGTCGCTGCGGCCGCTGCAGCTGCAACATGATTTACGGAGAGGGAAGCAGATCTCTTGATCGGAGGGCGCTGCTGCAACTCTTCTCTTTTAACTTCTTCTATTTTACTCTTTCTTGCTTCTGCTCGCATCCTTAATTGCTCTTTTGCCGCTTCAGCCCTCTCTCTGGCTGCTCTTGCAGCTTCGTTTCCGAACGAAGAACCTGATGTGGCAGTGGCTGAAGGGCGTGCCGTATTAGTCTTGGGTGTATCCTGAGCAGTCTTTGCTGCTGCAACGGCTGCTGCGTGGTTAACGGATAATTCTTTCGGCCTCTTGTGAGGTACGGAAGGTGTAGAAGGTGTGGATGCCTTAGTCTTGGGTGCATCCTGTGCAGCCTTGGCAGATGCAACTGCAGCCGCATGATTAACGGATAACTCTTTGGGTCTCTTATGAGGAACGGAAGGAGTCTTCGTCGCTGATGCCTTAATGTCGGTTGATTCCATCTTTTTGAGTTCCTTCATGGCAGATGCTGTGTTGAAGGAAGCATGCGAAGGAGAAGCTTCTGCGGGTGCAGCATCTTTGCTCTTGCCGGGAAGATTGAAGTGATAGCCGATGGCATAGATGAGATCTGAAGTTCCGGGTATAAAGTTAATTGCAATCTCCGAACCTTTATATCCCTTCTTCTTGAGATATCTGTATCTTGCATAAGAAGCGCCTGCAAGGAGGACGACCAGTACGATCCAGAATGAAGCGGTCATCAGCTGCTTCTTTGCTTTCTCAACACTCAGTTCTTCCTGTGTCTTGCTGTTAAGACCCATTACTACGGGAGAACCGTCTTCGTGTGTCTCATCGAGAACTACAGTCTGATCGTATGTCTCTCCTTCCTGTACTTCTCCGACCACGGCCATGACAGTCTCCTGAGTCTCGCCGGCCGTCAGTGTATTGTCAGTTTCAGAAGTCTCAGAGGAATCTGAAGTCTCGGTCGTCTCGGAAGCTGCAGTAGTTGCAGTAGTCTCAGTTGCTGCGGTGGTCGTCTCTGCAGGAGGTATTGGCGCGTCTCCGCCTGCTGCAGGAGCTGCAGCACTGCCGTTATCGGATGCCGGAGCCGCCGATGTCTGAGTCGGATTTGTAGAATTACCGGAGCTTGAATTGTTATTTGCCGGTGTGGGTGTAGCTGTCGGTTTTGGCTCAGGTGTTGCTGTTGGCTTTGGTGTGGTTGTAGCCGTCGGCTTTGGGGTGGATGTAGGAGTAGGAGCAGGAGTCGTCTCTGTGGGAGCAGGCTCGTTAGAAGATACATTAGTCACAGATGCAGAAAAGTCGGACCAAGTACCACTAACTCCAATATAATAAGAACCGTTAGGACTACCGTCCCAGCCGGTTATTGTGACAGCTAGAGTTTGCTCAGTAGTGTTACTGCAGGTGCCAGCCCCATTCCCAAAATTATAGGAAAATCCATCTATAGAGTGGTTCCCTTCGATAGAAAACGATACTGTTGAACCGGCACTGTAGCCTGAAACTGTGATATTAATGTTGGCTCCATCTCCCCAAGATTCTACCGATATCGATACACTTCCGTCTGCATTAACAGTTCGCTCCTGTTGTGAGAGCGAGACACCAATAGTCAGGATAAAACAAAGGAATAAAGACAGAATTTTAACCGCAAACTTCCCAGCACTTCTGCTAACCGTCATTCTCCGAGCCCCCCTCGAGAAAAAAAGTTAAGACACGCGTTAACATTTTGTTAACAACTCAATTATAGGAGCTGAAGCCTTGATTTTCAAGGGTTTGAGGGCATTTTTTACCGCCTTATTTCCGTCACAATTCTTGAAACGCAATACTTTTAAGGCTTGCACCCGATTGCGCAAATAATAAAAAATAACAAGGATTACGACAAGGCCGGGAATAATCCGTAAAACGCGAACATATTTATTTCTGTGAATGTAAATACCTAAAGCAAATTTGGTGGCTCAGATATACATTAACAGAACACTTACAGTCAGAGAACCGATACAAGTCCCGATCGCAACGACCAAAAGCGACTTTTCCATAAAACTCAGCGCAAGCGCGACCGCAAGTCCTGCCACTGCTGCCGGGACGGAACCGGTCGAATAGAGTATCGCAGGAAAGGTCATCGCCGACAGGACCGTATAGGGGATGTAATCGAAGAAGGCCTTTACTTTCGGGTTGGTGAGCTTACGCCTGAACAGTACAAAAGGCACCATCCTCATAAGGTATGTTGTGACCGTCATGGTGATGAACAGGGGAATGAACGTTCCGACGGATACTGTCTCTCTGCTTTCAGACGAGACTGCCGCAGCGGAAGATGACACGTATCCGGGAGCAAAGAAGAACAGGATCGCGATAATGGCGGCAAGCAGAACGGCAAGAACGGCAAACGACACACGCCTGCTCATATGCCTTCCCGTAACGGCAACTCCGCAAAGTGCAGCGGTCACAGCTGCGATTATTATCGCAAAGCCTCCGGTGATGTGTGAGGAGAGGAAAGGAACATAGTACATCAGTGCCGAGAGTACGCAGGCCAGGACCGCGCTGTTCATTATGACGGGATCCTTCTTGGTCTGAGGGATGACGATCGAGACAAACATGCCGTAGATGCCTATCGAGAGTGCGTTGGTAAGAAAGTCAGGGAACACGCCTCCCAGAAGGGCGCCGATAACGGTGCCTCCTGTCCAGCCTATTACCGGCAGGATGGTGAGTCCAAAGAAGTATCTGGCACTTATAGGGTGTTTCCTCGTGATGGCAACGCCGAAGATCTCATCCGTTATACCGTAGGCGAGAAGTATCCTCATAAGGGGTGTCATGGACGCATCGGTCTTTTGGGAGAGCGCGATACCCATCAGGGAATACCTGAGGTTGATTACGATCTGCGCGATGATCATGGCCACGATCCCGCCAGCACCTGCTATGATGCCGACGCCTGCGACCTGACCTGCGGATGTGACATTGGTAAGAGAGATAATGCTGGCCTGGATCCAGTTAAGACCTGAAGTGATGGCAAGTATACCGAAGGTAAAGGATACCGACAGATAACCGAGACCAACAGCAAGACCGTCCCTGAATCCGTCAGAGAAAGAGCCCGACTTCTGCGTATTATCAGCCATAGATTGCGACTATCTCATCAAAGGTGAAGTACATATCAAGGTCGGTCTGCATCTGAGCAGCTGAATCAGAATCGATATCGATGACAGAGATGAGGGTCTTCGTCTCGGGATCGAGTTTATAGACGGTGCCGCCGGTAATATAGTACTTCTCGACAGGGTCGTAATCTCCGTTGTTGTATAAGGTAGTACGTGCAAAGATCATGGCATCACCCGTATCGAAATACTCATCTACAACCGTACGGTCTGCTAAGACCTTCTCCATCTGGAGTGCCCTGTACTTTCCGTCTGCAGATACAGTATATACGGTATAAGCAGGAGTGCCTGCGTAACTAGTTCCGTCTCCTTCTTTTACTGTAGCTTCATCATGGTGATCGAGCATGTACAGGCTGAGTTCTTCATCGAACTGCTTCATATAAGCGCTGACGGAGTCATATGTAAGTTCCACAGAAGTGGCTTCAGGCTGTGAAGCATTCTGCGATGCGGTCATCTCAGGATTGGAATAGAGCTTGTCGTTGTTGCAAGCGGTAAAAGCTGTGAGCATGGCAGCGGCCACTGCAGCAACTGCTGCTTTCTTAACAAAAAGATCTGTATGAACTGTTCTCATATAATGCCTCCACGCCTATTAACCGCCCGATTATAGCACATATATAAGATAAAGGCTTAATTCGCAAGTTGACAACGGCACCCAAAGATTATAAAATCATTGAGCATTTTATTAGCACACGGAGAAGTCGCCTAGCCTGGTCGAGGGCGCACGACTGGAAATCGTGTAAACCCCAAAAGGGTTTCGAGAGTTCGAATCTCTCCTTCTCCGCCATTTAAGAATTGGGCGTCGCAAAGAGTCAATAGACACAAGGTGTGTAGGGATTCAGGTGGTTCAAAAGAACGCAACTTACCACCAATTTACCACTAAATGCGACAAGCGCTGAAGATGTGCCCAAAGTATAAAGACCGGACATCTGTCCGGTCTTTGTTATTTCGAGTGAATTCTGATTTGAAGTCTAATCATTCAGTTTTCAAAATCAACGAAAACACACTCATTACCCATGTTTCTCAATGTAGTAGTGTTTTAATAGCTAAAATAGCGAGAAAAACAAATATACTGAAAGGACTGACTCCCTGCAAACCAAGAAATCAGTCCTTATCTCTTTTTAGCCATCCGGCTTTATGAATTCACTTCATTTGAAGCCATTCTTCTAAATTTTCCTATGCTAGATTAATCACAGGACATAACACGTTCCTTCAGTATAATTACCTACATTATCGGTAACTATAAACTTATAGTAGCCACTAGGCAAAGGCTCATAGCCGCCATTTATGGTACTAGAAAGATATGGTTCACCATCGAAACCGTAATAAAATGACCAATTAACTGAAGGATTATTCCAATTTATAGTGCGTGTTGCAGTTGCTAAAGGAGAAGCTAATTCTGACTCTGAGAATGTTGAATCTGAACTATAGTATACTTTGCATTCTTCAGTAATTGGATCGTAGCTCAGCTTAGTCGAAGTAACAATATTAATATAATCTGTTGCGATAAATGCATTATCATTTATGCTCCAACCACTTAACCAAGAAGAATTCCAATATGCGTTATCATAAGTTGACGTTATTCCCAGAGCACTAAAAT
This sequence comes from Oscillospiraceae bacterium, assembly GCA_902782125.1. Classification (GTDB taxonomy): domain Bacteria; phylum Bacillota; class Clostridia; order Saccharofermentanales; family Saccharofermentanaceae; genus Saccharofermentans. Next base: position 71,487 of record CACZMA010000002.1, read on the forward strand.
CTATATCATTACACTTAAAAGATCCCTCTGTGCTTCCTGGCGCAGCCCCACCTTTGGAAACAAGCTTAATCTCAATAGCTTCAAGTCTGAGACCCTTGCCTGCAGTTCCAGCCGGATCGCCATTTTTAGCCCATCCAAGCCAGCCATAATCCTGTGAATGAACTCTGTAATAGATATCATAGAACTCTGCAAGATCACCGTCTAACTTTATCTGAATTGCTTCAAGACGTTTTGATTCGCCTTGAGTTCCACTCATTTGACCGCTCCAACACCAGTCTTGCCAACCATAATCCTGAACATGGGTACGGTACATAATACCATCATAACCACTCAACGCTCCCGTAAGGCGAATTTCGATACCTTCAAGTCTCTTTGATTCGCCAGTAGTTCCAGAAGTAGCGCCATCTTTTGCATACGATGATTCCCAACCATAATCCTGGCGATGTACTCGATAGTTTACTGAAATATCACTATAAGAATAGTCGATCTTTACCAGCTTAATCTGAACCTCTTCAAGTCTCTTTGATTCGCCAGTAGTTCCGGCAATAGAACCTTCACTTACAAATCCCTGTGCATCACCATAATCTTGGATGTGAACTTGATACTGGACTGTATAGTACTCGGCCAATTCACCATAAAGGTAAATCTGTATGCCCTCCAATCTCTTTGACTGACCAGAGGTTCCAGCCACTTCCCCATCATAGAAGAAATCGCCAGCATAATAATCACCCTCGCCCATTATCCAACCTAAATCTTGAACATGAACAGTGTATGCTATACCACCTTCCAAACCTTCTGGAGTTTCATCGATTTGTATAGAGACGGCTTCAACTCTTCTGCTCATTCCTCTGGTTCCTAAAGTAAGGATTCCTGTAGAGGAATCAAACGTTCCAGGCGTGTCACCTTGATCTTGGACGTGTGCCATACCTGACAACTTATAACCGCAGTCACCATCGGCATTACTATTCATTGACAGGAAACCTGTGAATGACAATGCGACAGCGGAAGCAATTGCAGTGGACAGGATTTTCTTTGTGATTTTGTTCATACTGCTTGTCACCTCCAAATATGTTTTCTAGTTTTGCAAAATGAAATGAATCACCTCACATTACTAGTATAAGTCGTAAAAATAAATACGATGTTAGCAATCATTGAACTTATTATTGCTTCGTATAATCGTAGTAATCGATACGATTATTCAAGGGGTCAATAATGAAGAACGAAAAAGCCTCTTTCGATGTTTTGAGTAAAATACAAAACGAAAGACTGAAAAGAGGGTGGACAGAATATACTCTTGCGAAGAACTCGGATTTATCACAGTCGACTGTTTCATCTTGGTACAGGAAAGGTCTCGAACCATCTTTAGCATCGCTTGAGAGGATCTGCAATGGATTCGGAATTACACTTTCTCAGTTTTTTGCTACAGATGAATATACAACTGGTCTATCGAATGATCAGACTCTTTTGCTTGAAATGTGGGAAAAGCTTTCGCCTGAACAAATAAAAGCATTGCTACTTCTATTATACAAATGCTTAATAATGGCGGATATATATATGTATTACGATATTCTCTACGCAGTTTATCTACTATCGAATTACCGAACAAATAATCAATACGCCTATCATCTGTGCAGGAGGTGCAAACAATCAGTAATATCAGGCAGTTCTGATGCTTAAGCAACAGGGTTCAGACAAAGTGTTGCTTAACACAAAAAAGCCCTGGATTTCTCCAAGAGGAAACACGATACAAAGGAAGAAGAACAGCTCATTTTTGCTGTTACACAGAGATGGAAGTCATTATCCTATCGAAGCAGTCTCGCGTCTTTTTGCCAAAGTCTTCTCGAACATCTCATCTGCAGTGTCGGGAAAGCCGTCATATATCACGCGTGATCCCACTTCCGTTATACCACCTTTGGTCGCCACTCTGGATACTACATCTTCAAAGCTCATATCCTTTTGGAGCATTAATTCACCTGTTGAACAAAGCGTGTTAAGGACCATACTGATTATCTGCTCTTCAGGTATCGATGTGTGCGGCTTGGCTGATTTGCAGATAACATCGAACATTGATGCAATGAATCCCGGCATGCAGCTTACGAGTTCGGAGCCCATACCCATCTCATTCTCAGGCAATTCGATGACATTACCGATACAAGTAAGAAGTGTCTTTAACGTCTCTTTATCCTGATCGTCTGCAAGCCTGTTGTAAGTGACCAGTGTCTGCGATCTGTTGATCTCGGCAGTTACACTGGGGATCACCTTCGCATACTTTAGGACCTTTACCTTCTCCAATGAATCGAAAGTGATACTTCCGTTAAGGGAGATGATAAGAGTATCTTCTCTTACTACATCGGAGATCTCCTGCAGCACGGAGAGAATATCCCGTGGACGGGTACATATAAAGATGATATCTGATGCCCTTGCAAGCTCGGCATTCGAACTGTATACGGTATACCTGCCGGGTGCTTCTTCTATCTTCGATATTGTTCTGTTGGATATGAACAATCCATCGTTTTCTACTTTGCCTGATTCACTGATTTTTGTAAGCAGCATCTTACCCATGCTGCCGTAACCTATGATCCCTATTCTGTTCATTTGAGTTGCTCCTTCTCTATTTTTGCAACGGTATCTTCGAGGATAGCTTTGCGAAGCTCTGTCAGCCAGTCTGAGAACGAGACTGTATCGAAAGCATAAGTCTTATTCAGCTCGTACTCATTTTCAGACCATGTGCTTAAAGGAGACTCGTTGTGCTGGATCAAAGCCTCGAGTTTATCCAAGGCCTTGTACACCTTGGCTTCGGCCGTCTCCTGTGCATTCATCTCGTCGTATAGAGCAGCAATGTCGGCGGACAGTTCATCAGGGAGAGACTTTACCCACTGATCTAACAGTGCATCTTCCGTAGCTCTGTCCGCATCTGTCTTAACAAAGGTAGGAATGTCTCCGGTAAAGCACTCGCCGAGATCGTGTATAAGGCACATATTTACGACCTTATCCATGTCGAGATCAGGGAACTCGTGTCTAAGAAGTGAAGCCATAAGCGACATTCTCCAGCTGTGTTCTGCGACGCTCTCCGTTCTTCCCTTGGTGGTCGTACAATGCCTGGGAGTATCTTTGAGCCTCTCGGCTACATGTAATATCTCAAGGTATTCTCTCGCGTTCATAGTCTTACGCTCCTCATTCTTCTCTTGTAACTTTGCGTTCCATTACAAGACCTCCTTGATCCTTCGGAGAGCTTCCTTGAGTACACTTCTCGGACAGGCGATGTTGAGTCTTATGAAGTTACCGCAGTCTGCTCCGAAGAAGGTCCCTTCGGATACGCGGACATGCGCCTGGGTGAGGAGCTTACGGGAGAGCTCGCCGTATGAAGAACAGTCGATCCAGACCAGGTATGTCCCTTCCGGTACCATCATCTTAAGTCCGGTGTCCTTTAATTCCTCGCGGAGAAGATCGATGTTGCTTTCGAGATATGAGATCAGCTCGTTAAGCCAGGGCTCGCCGTATGTGTAGGCGGCACGCGTGGCACTGATCCCCATCTTGCCCAGGCCGTAAGCGCCGGTCGTAACGGCTTCCCTGTCTATCCTTCGGAGGATGTCGCGGTTCGATGAGATGATATTGGCAGCCTGGATTCCTGCGATATTGAATGTCTTGGTCGGGGCAGTCAGGACAACACAGCCGTCGCCTGCGATCTTTGCCATAGGTATGTGTTTGTGACCATACAGGGTAAGGTCTGCGTGTATCTCATCACTGACTATGAAGACACCGTGTCGCTTGCAGATATCTGCGACAGTCCTGAGTTCATCTTCGGTCCAGACCCTGCCGCCGGGATTGTGCGGTGAACACCACACCAGGAGCTTGACGTCGTCTTCGATGATCCTTGATTCCATCTCGTCAAAGTCTATCTCGTAATGACCGCCGTTGTTCTTCAGCTGTACTGCCGTGAGGAGCCTGCCGCTTCCTTTGACGCAGCGCCTGAAGGGACCGTAGACAGGCTCGAAGATCATGACGTGGTCATTATTCTCTGTTAGAACGCGGATGGCATAGGAGATAGCCAGAACGACTCCGGGGAGCTTCAGGATCTGATCGCTCGTCACTTCCCAGTCGTGGCGCCTGCGCATCCAGCCAATGACGGCATCATCGTATGTCTTGTCTGCTTCCGAATAACCGTAGATGCCTTCTGATGCCGTGCGGATCAGTGCGTCTGTCACCTCGGGCGGACTTCTGAAATCCATGTCGGCCACCCACATCGGGATGAGGTCGTCGATGCCTTCTACCTTCTCGTACTTGATATCGTCAGGAGTATTCCTGTTTACTATGCTGTCAAAGTCGTACATAAGATCACTTCTCTCTTCTGAAGACCGTGTGGCGGCCTTTCCTGACAATGACCGGTATGGCGGCTATGACCGCTCCGAGAGATTCGATCATAAGGTCATGCATCGTGTCGATAAGACCGATATCCAGATAACCGCCTACTCCGAGTGAACGTCCGCCGACGATCACATCATTGATGTTTGTGACAGGCTCCGCTATTCCGGCATCGCGGCCCAGCGTAGCGGATACTATCGTATGTATTACAGTGTCGGTCTGAGTGTCCAGTCCGAGCCACAAGTCCAGTCCGTATTCCACAAATTCCCAGGCGACCGACAGCGCCATCGAACAGCACAGTCCGAAGATCGCCAGGAGCATATAACTGGAATCGATGTCTCTGCCGCGGAAGAGCTTTCTTGCAAGTTCGATCCCCAACAGGGCGAAAATAACACCCGCCGACATGTGCAGCATCTTATCCCACCAGGGCAGGATCGTGTAGAGGTTATATGCGTGCCCGAGCATGGGTCCTATGGAATAAGCAACGCCTATCCCGAAAGACAGTAAAGTCAGTTTCTTCCTGAACAGATACTCAACGCAGAGGGGGAGGGGTACAAACAGCAGCGTGACCGCCGTAAGCGCGATGCGTGTCCACTCACCGTCCATTATGACTGCGACAAGAGATGCAGCGGTAAAGAGTTCTGCCATCACAAGCAGAATAATCTTGGGTGTGTCGATCCTGTCAGTTTTCAATCCCTTACCCATAATGCCTCATCTGTCCAGTATGCTCTTTGCCGCGAGATATGCTTCGCTCATGCAGGCCTGAAGGTTATACCCGCCGCTTATGCCGTCGATATCAAGAGCTTCTCCGATTATATACATTCCGGGCACGATCTTGGACTCCATCGTCTTGCGGTCAACTTCACGAAGAGATACTCCGCCTCTAGTAACGTATGCCCTGTCGATATCGGGCGCTCTGTCTATGCCGATCTTAAGATGCTTCATCTCCCGGCAGATCTTCCTGCGGTTTTCTCTGGTGAACCCCTGCGCATACAGATCTTCCGTGCCTGTTCTCGATGTGATCCCGGCTGCAACGGAAGATGGAATGAACCTTGACAGAAGATTTGCCATCTTGGTATCCGCATGTTCGTCTATCAGTGTCTGCAAATGTCTGTCGAATTCTTCATCACTTTCGGACGGTACAAGATCGAGCTCGAGATAAGCATTAAGTATGTCTGACGGTATCTCTCTGGAGATCTCCATCACTGCAGGACCTGTCAGGCCGAACTCTGCAAAAAGAACCTCGCCTTCATATGATGCCGTCTTCCTGCCTTCGTGCCAGACTGATACTCCCGCGCTCACCGATACGCCGCTTAATTCCCTGCACAGAACGGCTGAAGAACTTTCAGCTCTTACGGGTGCGAGTGCCGCCTTCACGGGTTCAATCGTGTGTCCGAGACTTCCTGCCAGGGTATAGGAGTCTCCCGTCGAACCGGTCTTTGCGAAAGAACTCCCTCCGCAGGATAAGATGATGCGGTCGAAGCCATAACGGCCTTTGTCGGTCAGGACCTCGAAGCCTGATGCGCTGCCAATGGCAGAGACCTTTGTATCGGTGATGATTCTCGCTCTGTCTGAGATATAGGATAAGAGAGTATCCCTGACAGTAACAGCACTGTCGCAGACAGGGAAGATCCTGTTGTTGTCTTCTTCCTTGAGAGGAAGCCCAAGCTCATTTTCGAAGAAACGTATCGTGTCTTCAGGGCCGAACTGCCTTAGTGCAGGATAAATAAAATTCCCGGCTTCGTGGTAACCGTTCTTAAGTTCGGAGGCTTCTTTTAAATTAGTGATATTACACCTGCCGTGGCCCGTGAGAGTGAGCTTCATGCCGGGGACGGTGTTCTTCTCGATGACGGTAACGTCGATATCTCTGCCTCTTGCAAGGCGCTTGAACTGGCAGGTCGCAAATAGACCTGCTGCACCGCCTCCGATTATTCCGATCCTGATGCCCATAATACCTACCTGGTCCGATTATAACATTGATAGGGAGGACCTTCTTTAAGGATCCTTATGAACGTTTCAGGCTCAGGTCGAACTGTCCCTTAACTTAGAATACTGCCGGATCTCGTCTGCGATCTGGGAGTTAATGGACTGGATCATTTCTTTGGCAGGCATTGCCACATAATAACCCTGCAGGAGATCGACTCCGAGCATGACGACCGTCTTCAGTTCCTCGGCCGTCTCGACTCCTTCCGCAAGTGCGACTATGCCGTTACTGTGCGCGAACTCGATAACATCCTTCACGAAATGCTGTTTCTGGGGACTGTCCTGAATACCCGACAGAAGGGCACGGTCGATCTTCACATAATCCGGAGTATATCTTAAGAGGTTGGATACATTTGAATAGCCGGTACCGTAATCGTCGACGGCGGTCTCGATGCCCATTCTGTTATATGTCTCCTTCATGTGTTCAAGCTCGCCGTCAGATATCTCTGACTGCTCCGTGAGCTCGACTACGACAGAGTCGGGCATTGAAGCGATCAGGTCTTCGAGCATGCTGATATCCTTGTCCGAGAGCATGTGGCCGGGGATGGAATTGATGAAGATCTTCTTGCCGTCAGACAGGATGGCTCTATGCCTCTTCATCTCATCGATGACATTGGAGAAGGTCAGTCTCTCGACATCGTCCAGCTTGTCATAGAAATCAGAATACCTGAGGATTACCGGAGGCGGAAGATACGGATCGGAATCAGCTCTCATGAGCGCTTCGTATGAATAGATCTTCGCGGTCCTGGCATCGACGATCGGCTGGAAATGATACGATATCCTGTTCTCGGTGATGATCTGCAATACCTCGCGGGCTTCCTTCTGCTCTTCTTCCGTAAGATTCTCACGGGAGAGCCTGAGACGTTCGATCTTGCTCGCGTTCTTGCGGCCGATCGCCACGTTGACCAGTTTCTCCACATCTTCAGTCGTCTCGGGACTTCCGAAGTCGGTGCCATAATATAGCTCGACATTGTATTCGTGCGCTTCGTTGGAATTCGATATCATGTCAAGGAGCTTGTCTCTTTCCTCTAGAAGTTCGCGGTCATCGGGATCTCTGGTTATGCGCAGAGCTACGAGTTCGTCATTGGCAGGTCTGAAGCACAGGCAGTTACGTGAAGAGAAGACATTCTCCAGTACGCTTGCGACGTTTACTATAACATTGTCGCCTTCCTGACGACCGAAAGCATTGTTGATGGCAGACAGGTTCTTGACGTCTATCGCAAGCGCTCCCATGTATCCGCCGTTGTTGTGCATCATGTGCAGGAATGTCTCGGCCTGCTCCAGGAAGCCCTTGTAAGTCAGCAATCCGGTCAGGTTATCGGTGGTGATGCCTCTTCTGGCGATCTTGGAACTGCTTATGATGTTGTCGCTTCGTCTGAAACACTCGAATCCTCTGCAGATAGCTCTGAGCCATGCGCGGTATTCCGCCGATATAACGACGGGCCTGTTGTCGAATCTGACTGATGCATATCCGAAGACGCTGGAGTCGAAGAAGATCGGCATGAAGTAATATACCGAAGGCTTCCCGCGTGCTTCGAAGAGTTCCGGAAGCATGACCGCGCTGTTGATCATAGTATCCGTCATGATCTTGTCATTATTCTCATGTTCGGCACCGCATTTGATGACGTGCATCATTCTGTTCTCGAATGTATCGTCCGAATCTCCTAATGACGGATTAACGCAGAGGTTGAAGCTGTCGAAGCCCCTGATCAGATGAATGGAACTGAAGATCGTTCCGATGAGACCTGAGAAAGAGGTCTGTCCCATCAGGTCTTCATCCAGGTGATTGAATGGAGAGAACAAAGATGACAGGGACAATTCCGTATCCCAGGAATCTCTCTTGTAGTAAGTCGGCCTGGCGCTGTCGCAGTCACATCCGCATGTGCCGCCGATGAACATCTCGGGAGGGACCTTGGCTGTCTCTGCTTCGGTACCGGTTATAAACGCGTGTGCCATAAGAGCCGTGTTGATGCCGAGTTCGGTCGATGATAACGGGATCGAGGTCAGAGGTACGGGCGCATGTCTTCCGTCCTCGTTGGAATCGAAGCCCACCACAACGATATCTTCCGGTATCGAATAACCGTTGGCGGTCATGACTTTCGCGAAGCCCAGAGCCATGCAGTCATTAGCGCAGGCAAGTGCCTCGGGAAGCTTCTCTCCGCTCTTGAGCCAGCTGTCGGCCAGACTCTCGCCGCTCGTGTACCAGAAGTCGCCGTAGAATACCCGGTTCTCGTTGAACTCTATGCCGTGCTCTGACAGAGAATCCTTATAAGCATTGAGCCTTATTATCGAATGCGGATGCCAGGACTTGCCCGTAAGGAACGCGATGTCCTTTAATCCGTGCTTCTCTATAAGGTGGTCTATGACCATCTTCTCCGGCGTGTAGTTGTCTATGTGAATGGAAGGGAAGTATTTGCTGTCCTTGTCGACAAAGATGACCTTGCCTTTGTATCTGCCGTGAAGGTCTTCTTCGATCTGCTCGGACAGGCCCTTGGTCTGAATGGTATCTGCAAGGACCACGATGCAGTCAAAATGCTCGTAGTTGATAAGCTTGTAGATGGAGGAATCACCGAGTGCGCGTCCCTGTGTATTCTGGTATTTGATGTACATGGCGAAGACGGCCACATCGTAATCGCGCCTGAACGCTTCCTCAAGAAAACCCTTAAGGAACAGAGACTGAGTGAACTCCTCAGGCTGCGCGATAAGTACTGCTATCTTCTTACGGCCATTCTCCATCATACTTACATATTATGCACGGAGATTTTAATTCGCAATTAGAATTGAGCAAAGACATTGTAAATTGTGTCAGGTTTAAGAGTTATATATCAGCAATTCAATCCTTAATTCCGACAGCCTTGGTAGCGATCACATCAGTTCCGGTTCCGCCCGCATTCCGGACGATGACATCGCCGATCTTTACCGGGGCCGTTACCGATGCTGACCTGATGTCTCTCATCACGTCGAAAATGCTGTCTTTGGGAACGTCTCCCGCCGTCTTAACTGACACGACCGGGATCTGACCGCCGGTTACGGGGACCGTGGATGTGACGGTCCTTACGGGAGCCGTCACTTCCTGTCTTCCGTAGTCAGCACCGCGCGGACATGTATTGCCTGTGACGGTGACTTCATCTCCTGCGACAGAGACACGGAGTGCGCATCCCATGGGGCATCTTATGCATGTTAGGTTATATTCTTCCATTGCTTCAGTCCTCCAGGCAGATCCTGATCGTATCTGTCCCGGATGCCGATCCGAGATCCTTCTTAAGCAGTACGACCTGTTCCATCTCGCCGGGCTTGACGATGTTCTTACGCTGTTCTCTCAGCTTGGTCGTCCCGAGGTACACGCAAAGCTTCCTGTCACGGTAGACCTTGTCGACCCTGAACCTGACCGTAATGCTGTCTTCCATCTCCTTGGGGGAGATATACTGCGGGACGGAATAACGTATTCCGCCTGATGTCTCCACCTTAAGATATGACAGATGATCGCGCTTCCTGCCTGATACGAACTCTGATGCCATTTGCCCGGCACGCGATGCCTCCTGCGATACATAATCCACAAGGTCATGCACATGAAGCACATTGCCGCATGCAAAGATGCCTTCCGCCGACGTCTCGAGATCATCTCTTACATCAGGACCGCCGGTAACGCGGTCTATGCTGATGCCTGCCTGTCTCGTCAGTTCGTTCTCAGGCAGCAGACCGCAGGAGAGCAGCAGGGTATCGCAGTCATAGTGGATCTCAGTACCGGGGATCACGTTCCTGTTCTCATCCACTTCGGATATGTCTATTCCGGTGACGCGTTCCTTGCCGTATATCCGGGAGACCGTATGACTGAGGAGCAGCGGTATTCCGAAGTCATCAAGGCACTGTGTGATGTTGCGCTGAAGCCCTCCGGAATAAGGCATGAGTTCAGCCACGCAGAGGACCTTCGCACCTTCAAGAGTCATCCTCCTGGCCATGATGAGTCCTATGTCTCCCGACCCCAGTATCACGACTCGTTTGCCGATGCATTTGCCTTCTATGTTGACCAGTCTTTGAGCCGTGCCTGCAGTATAGACACCGGCAGGGCGGAAGCCGGGTATGCCGAGTGCTCCGCGCGGACGCTCACGGCATCCCATGGCAAGTATGACGGCGCCGGCTTCAATGGTGACAACGCCTTCGCTGCCGTTCATGTAAGTTACACATCTTGTATCGGATACATCAGTCACGATTGTATCGAGCTTATATTCTATCCCGCGGTCTGTCAGCTGTGAGATGAACCTGTCCGCATATTCGGGACCTGTCAGTTCTTCCTTGAATGTGTGAAGACCGAACCCGTTATGTATGCACTGGTTAAGTATGCCGCCGAGCCTGTCGTCACGCTCGATGACGAGGATGTCTCTTGACCCTGCATCGTAAGCTGCAACTGCTGCGGCAAGACCGGCAGGACCTCCGCCGATTATGACGATATCACGCCTGATCATCAGAACGGTCCTCCTTGCTGCACAGGATCTCGGACCCCGGGATATTCTTACAGATGTCTTCTTCGGGGATGCCAAGTTCTTCAGCCAGGATGCTTATGGTGCGCGGGGTACAGAAGCCGGCCTGGCATCTTCCCATCCCCTGACGGACGCGCCTCTTGATGCCGTCCAGCGATCTTGCTCCGGGCGTCCTTCTTATCGCATCTCTTATCTCGCCTTCGGTGACGTTCTCACAACGGCAGACGATCCTGCCGTATGCGGGGTCTTCACGTATGAGTCCGGCACGCTCTTCGCTGCTGAGTTCCATGGGCTTCACGAATCCTTTGCGCGTGGATATGTGATCCTGCCTCGGCGATGCACCGAATTTGTCAGCTATCAGCTCCGCGAGCATCTCGCCTATCGCGGGCGCGGAAGACAGACCGGGCGAATCAATTCCTGCGGCATCGAAGAAACCGTCTGCGGATTCTCCCACGATGAAGTCCTTACCGTCCTCGGTCGCACGAAGTCCCGAGAATGAAGTTATAGTCTTGGAATAGGGGATGTTCGGAACAGATTCCAGCGCCTTAGACCTGATGTAGTTCATTCCGTCAAGCGTGGTGGATGTATCTTCTTTGTCTTCGAGATCTTCGGCATTGGGACCGACCAGTATGTTTCCGTGCACGGTGGGTGTGACGAGCACGCCCTTGCCTTTCGCCGTGGGAAGGCGGAAGATGGTGTGGCCTGTTATGTCGCCTGCATCGTGATCGAGCAGCACATATTCGCCCCTTCTCGGAGTAATGTGTATGGGACGGTCGGGGCATATCATGTTGTGGAATATATCGGCATAGACTCCCGCGCAGTTGACAACGGCTCTTGTGCTGATATCGCCGGCACCGGTCGACAGCAGATAGCCTTCAGCATTACGGGTAATACCCGTGACACTTGTAAGGAATCTGAATTCTGTTCCGTTGCTCGCGGCATTCTCTGCGAAAGCCACAGTCATCAGAAAGGGGCAGACTATGCCTCCGTGCGGAACGAGAAGAGCCAGCTTGATGTCTTCCGAGAGATTGGGTTCATAAGCCCTTGCCTCATCGCCGGTGATGATCCTGAGATCTTCCACACCGTTCCTGATCCCGCGTTCGAGGAGCTCTTCCAGACCATGTCTTGAAGCATCGTCATCGTCAGTCGCGACTACCATAGAACCATTCTCTCTGAACGGGAAGTCCAGACGATCGGAGAGTTCTCTGATCATGGCAGAGCCCCTGACATTAAGCCGGGCCTTGAGCGTTCCGGGGAGCGCATCGTGACCGGCGTGTACTATTCCGCTGTTTGCCTTGGAAGTGCCCGAGCATACGTCCTCGTCCTTATCGATCACACAGGTCTTGAGGTCATACCGCGCGAGTTCCATCGCGACCGCACAACCCGTAACTCCTGCTCCGATAATGACGACATCGTAGTCAGGCATGAGTCTGATCCTCCGTCTTTAAGGCTTGGGATAACCGATCGCATCCAGGAAGGAATCTATCTCCTTCTTTGCGGTGCTAACTTCAGATTCGCTGTTGATATTAGACAGGTAGGCCATAATGACAACGTTGTCTTTCCATATGAGGACATCGTAGTAAGGAGAGTAGCTGTCCTCGTCTTCGAAGTCTCCGTTAAGGACGATATAGCCGGAATCCTCATCGGAATCGTAGCCCTTGGTACCGCTGAACTTACCGCCGTTGTTGCTCAGTACGTCAGAGTAGAGTTCCTCGTAGTATTCGAAGAGCTCGCCGGCCTGCTCGGTATCGGAGAACTTCGAGTAATAGTAAGTGCATAACTGTGAGTCTGCATCGATCTCATAATCCACTTTGAAAGTGCTACCGTCAGAAAATGAGAAAGAATCATTGGCATACGCATAGTATTCGTTCTCATCTAAGCCGATCTCCTCGAGAGCATCGACCCATTCATCTTCGGATATCTCGTCGAGTTTGTCGACGTCTATCTTCCTGTTCAGAAGATCACATCCCGCAAAGGAGAGGAGCATGACTGCAGACATCGAAGCTGCAAGGATATTTCTTACTTTCATAGTTACCTCCGGGTAAGCATAAAACTGTATTTTCTGATGCAAACATTATACATGCATAATACCTCAAAAACACGGGATGATCATCAGAAATAATGAGGCGGGAATGCCATGCAGACATCCTTGAGGAACCTGCTGAACGATGCGAGGTCGAACAGTATTCCGCCAAAGAGGAAGCACAGTATCAGATATACCGGAAGGACGGCAGAGAGGACTTTCGCAGGGGATACCTTGATGGGCAGCATGATGATGACAACACCGATGGCAAGAGCCAGGGCGATGACTGCAAGCGTATACAAGACGACTCTGGCAAAAGAGAATTCTATTCCTGCTGCCAGGAAACACACCGTTGACAGCGCGGATATCGGAAGGGCGTAGATGGCGATCTGTATCAATGCCATGTATATTCTCTGGACCTTCCCGAATCTCAGATAGATCCTGTTGTCGACGTCGGTCAGGAATGACAGCAGACCGAGCAGGCACGCGGCATAGATGAAGAGCCCTGCGAACTTATACAGAGGGATCTCTATCTTTTCCGATTTGGTCATCTCATCGTACTGCTCACCCTTAAGTCCGGTCAGAACATATATGCCGTCGCCTTCGATGAATCCGTTGTAGATGTCTTCGATCCCGGCATTGTCAACGCCGCCTTCGTTGTAGCCGTAATCTTCAAGTGTATTCTCCAATATGAGAAGAGCGTTGTATCTGAAGAATCTCTCGAAGACTTCTTCCGTCGCAAGTGATGTGAGACCTGAAGTAGGTGTAGTGATAACAGCGATCTCATGGGGCTTCTTTGTGCCGGTGCTCCGCTCGAGGAAATCTTCGGGTATGACAAAACCGGTGTTCGCTTTGCCCTGTGCCAGATCATCGAGCATCTCTTCTTCGCTGCTGACCTCATAGAACTCAAATACGGATCTCATGTCGCAGAGTTCTTCGACTATCTCTTCTGTCTTCTCGTTGTCATCGTTGTTAAGGATGGCGACCGGCAGATATACTGACTTCTCCGATTCAGGGATAAGTATGCAGAACACTGCCAATGTTATGAGCACGGCAGCCATGACATACATGAAGGGACTCAGCATGCATCTCTTTATATTGACTATCAGCCTGTTCATAAAGAGTCTCATGTGAACATTGCCCCCAGAACATATTGGATAAGATGGTATACGGGACTGTACAGTGCCGCCGTCTGGAAGAACTTGGGCATATATTCGACAGGCATCAGACCGCCGGACAGATACATTATCACCAGACCTGCGCCAAACGTTATGAATGATACCGTGGAAGCTTTCCTGATGCTGTAGGTGAGGGCGGAAGCAATGAGCGCGACCAAGAGGATAACAGGTATCATCAGCAGCAAAGACTTGGCTTCAACGCCGAGCCTGAGGATATTGAGTACCACAAAGACTATCAGATACAGGATGTACATCATGACCGCAACGGCGCCCGTCTCCATAAGGAAGAATACTGCAGGCTTCTTGCCGCTGAGCTTCATCCTTGTCATGACTGCGTCGTTCGATCCTTTGTAGAAATATGCGAAGACAAACACCGACATGACCATCAGGAAGACCGTATACGAAGCGGTCATCTTCTGCTTGAGCGAGAATGTCGACAGGAAATCTATGCTCTCGGTATCGAACAGGTCGGACCTTGCAAGAACGTATGCGATGCTCCTGTTCTGGGCATCTGTCCCTATTGCATACATCTCGGAAGAGGATATGTCCTTGTCACTGAGATAGGAGTATGCGGTGATCGTTACACACTGCCCGGTACCGAGCATGTTGGCGAGGGTCATGAGCAGATCGTTGACGACCTTGCCAATGAAGGAATCGTCATCCTTAAAATATATCTGCGCCTGCATGTTCTCTCCGGTTGAAAGGCTGTTCACGAAGCCTTCGGGTATGATGATGCCGGCAACGCAGTCGCCCTTCGATACGGCCGCCATTACTTCTTCTTCGGAATCCATCTTGTTCAGCTCGACGGTCTCGCCGACACTGTCCAACTGGCTTACCATGTTAAGACCGATCTCATTGTATTCGGAATCATCTGCTATGCAGACCGCGATCTCTGCCTGGGAATATGAGTACTGGTCACCGAAGATAAAAGACTCGCCATATGTGATTATGCATATGGATGCAAAACCGAACGCCAGCAGATAGCACAGCGCATACGGCAGGAAATGAATGATCCTCTTGAGATATACCCTAATCATTTATCGCCTGTACCACGGACACTCCGTCTGGGAGGGGAGAGCACTTGCCGTCCTTGAGGACGAATATCTTATCGCAGTGCGCGAAAACCTCTTCCGCGTGACTCGCCACGAAGACGATACCGCCGCCGTTCCTGTAGGAATCGATAACGTTCAGGATATCTGTCTTGGCCGGGATATCGAGACCTGCCAGAGGCTCATCGAGAAGAAGTATATCAGGCTTCTCCATCAGGACCGATGTAAGCGCCAGTCTCTTCTTCATACCGCCGGACATCCTCTTGACCTTGACATCAACGAATTCGGACACCTTGAGAGCGGAGACATCGGATGATGTCAGTTCCTTCTTGATCTCTTCCTTGGAAAGCGGCGTCCACATGCGCAGATTATCAAGAGCGGAGAGCTCGTCGATAAGGGCATTCTCCTGTGTTACGAACCCGATCTTGCCTTCGCAGGTTATGATGCCCGAAGCGGGCTTTTTGATGCCTGCGATGGCGGAGAGCAAAGTGGATTTACCGGAACCGTTAAGGCCCAGAAGGCCTACGCACTCGCCGTTCTCGGCATGGATATTAACATCCGTAAGGACTGTCTTCTTGTAATTAAGCGCAACGTTTGTAATGTCAACCATATCTTTATAAAAATGCCGGAAGCCATACCGGCTCCCGGCGTGGATAAGCGTTATTTGTGTTATTCCGGATCAGAACCCGTTGTACTCAGCTTCTGCAGCATATGCGTATGACATATATTTAGCAGCATATGACATGAGCGAGTCGATAATGCTCTCGGCAAATGCTTCATTTGTCTTAAGCTTTGAAGGGTTATCGATGCCGAGCTTGCTGCACATATCATTCAGGGAATCGCCCTTGGAATTGAATGCAGCTCCGATAACCACGATCAGGTTGTTGCCGCTGATCTGATAGGAGACACAGATGTTGCCGGAGATGCTGTCGAAAAGATCCTCGAACTGGTCTTCCATGTCGGCCTCTTCAAGAAGATCCATCAGATCGTCATTCTCCTGTGCGATCTCCCACAGATCCTGGATATCGATGTTGAACTTGAGGTAACCCTCAGTCTTGGAACGATAGTATTCCTGTGCTGTAAGATCATCTACATCAAGATCGTATTCATCGAGCATATCCTCGAGATAATCCATGATGTCTTCGACCTTATCGTCATCCTTAAGTGTAGCCTGCATGCCGATGATCAGATCGAACTCGGCATCTCCAAGATTCTCAATATCCTGAAGTCCGTCTACGTCGTCCTGGAAATCTTCCAGACCAGTGCTCTTCATGAAGAGTGCAGCTGATTCGACATCATCTGCTTCAATGACTTCATCGAGTCCTATGGAAGAGAGGCTCGATTCGTTCTCATCTGCCATGTCTTCGATGGCATCTTCGTCTATGATGACATAAAAACCATCATCAACGTCTCCGCCTTCAAGCTTGGCGTCCTGGAGATCGTCGACATCATATTCTTCATAGTCAAGTGCTTCGCATGCTTTCTCAACACTCTCGGTGGTAACCTTCTTTGTCTTGCTGCATCCTGCCGCAAGGCCCAAGACCATGGCAGCTGTGACTATGCAGGAGATTATCTTAATTCTTTTCATAACAAAACCCCTCCCTAATTTGATGCAGATATTTTACCACATTATAGGGAGGGGTTGAATTACCATTCGTCAGGGGTCTTAAGCGACGTCTTCGTCTGTGAGGATGCCGCCTTCGATGACCTTGTCGATGAGCTGCTGTGCCTTGGCGACGGAGTCTTCGTCAGGATACATGACATAGAGCTTGGTGCCCTTCATCGAATATGTGATCTCTGATCCGCCCGTACCTGTTACGGCATAGGACTTGGTATTCCAGTCAGCCATGTCGCCGAGCTGCATCTTTACGAGTTCTTCGATCTCGTCTGAATCCATTGACGTCACGAACATGCCGGACATGTCATCCATGATGGATGCGTAGTTGGTGAGGAAGCTCGAGCTGTGAGTCAGCTTGTTGATGACTCCGGTGATGATCCTCATCTGGTTCTGACCTCTCATGTTATCGCCAGAAGCGAATGCGTATCTCTCTCTTGCATACGCGAGTGCCTCGTCGCCCATCAGCGTTATCTCGCCCTGCGAGTAGCTGTATCCGGGTACATTCTTGGAGCTGAATGCCACGGGGTTATCGATGGTTACACCGCCCAGGTCGTTGATGAGCGTCTCGAATCCGGTGAAGTTCAGCTGGCCGTAGTAGTTGATCTGGCAGTCATAGAGGTTCTCGAGACCCTTGATCGAGCATTCCACACCATAGATACCGAGGTGCGTAAGCTTGTCCTTGGCACCGCTCGAAGACTCGGGGTTCGGAATGAAGTAGTCACGCGGGGTGTTGATGAGCAGGATCTGCTTTGTCTGAGGGTTGACTACCATCAGGATGTTAACGTCGGAACGTGAGACGTTAAGGATCTTGGAACGGGTATCGGAACCGCTGATGTAGAGGATGAAGGGCTCAGCCGTAATATCGCCTACCGCAGCAGCATCCATATCGCCCTTGGGTGAGAATCCGTTGGCGATGAGCACATCGTCGGTGATAACGCATTCGTAGATGAGACGCGTCCTTGTGGCAAAGTCGATATAAGCCTCGTTGTCCTCTACGATGGTCGCATAGGACTCGTTCATGATGATCGCCTGAAGCGTGCCTGAATAAAGGGCGCCGGCAAGATCATCGGGAGTATCGAAGCCGGTGGGGACCACGGGAGTCTTAAGGACGCCGGAGATCTCGTTGACGGCACACGTCGTATATTCGAAGTCGCTCTCGGTATTCATGGCACCGAAAGAGTAACCTGCGCAGTCGTTAATGGTCTGAGCCGGATCATCGGCAAGCACGTAGACACCTATGACCGCACGGACATCAGTCTGATTGCCTGTTACATTGGCAAGTGTCTTCCTGACCTTCATCGCGAACATACCGGCATAGAGCGAGCCGGTGCATATGGCGAGCACGAGGATGACAGAGATTATCTTACGTCCGATGCCGGGACCTTTGCCGGTCTTCTTGGACTTCCTGAAGATAACTATCGCCATCAGGGCCATAAGTGCCGCCAGGACTATGTTGATGACAACAAGGTACTTGAACGGAAGCATGTCGAGCCAGGTGATCTCGGCAAGGGCGAATCCCTCACAGAGGCCCTGTGCTATGAGAAGACAGATGCCGAATGTCTTCCATGTGAATTTCTTCTTCGGTTTTTGAACGGACGCATCGCCCTTCTTGTTCTTCATATTCGGTTTCCCCTTTGAACTAACCTCTTTAAATCTGAAAAAGTCTATCGTTTAACAAAAAACAACGCTACACGAATGTGTGTGCATTATGTGGCAAATTATGTGCGGTATTCCGCCAAAAGAGCATTTTTTCAGCCATACGGTGATTGTAGCATCCTGAAGCAGTTATAATAATTACAATTGGAGGACATTATGCATCTGCCGTTGATAAGGACCGTGGAAGATCTTGTCGATCTGACGAACGAGATCGGGCTCCTGCCCTTTTTTGAGAACGCCATAGAAGGCTTCTCCGTTGAAGAGAACATTACTGAAGACAACTGGTGGCACGGCTCGGAAGAAGGCCGCGTCGACTGGCCTGCGTGGGAATGGAAGGGCGAGGTCCTAAGGAACAAACAGCTGGTGTACGGCAAGTTCACAGGCGGCAGGGCATGCTTTGTCAGTCTTAAGTGGTGGCCTTATCTGTGCAATTACAGGCGCGACGGATATGATTTCGACAGCAGGTGTGACGAGCTGTCCGCACCGCAGTCGGATATAACTGCCATGGAATATCTGGATAAGAATGGTCCCTGCCTGTCCAAGACACTCAAGTACGGAGGTGCCGCTTTCGCGAAGAAGGGAAGGACCTCCTACGACCAGACCGTGACGAGACTTCAGATGCAGACGTATATCACACCGGTGGATTTTGTGTATCCGGTGAGTTCCAAGACCGGCAAGGAGTACGGCTGGGGCATCGCGCGATACGATATTGCCGACGATTACTGGGGCAGGAGATCGTGCCGCGGAAGATACAGGGAAGAGCCTGAAGAGTCCTTTGAGAAGCTGCTGGCGCAGCTTAAGAAAAAGCTCCCCGGAGTCGATGAGAAAAAGATAAGAAGGCTTCTTCAGATATGATCAGACGGATTCCGGAGCAGGATTGCCGCGGCGGAACTTGTTCCTGATCTTCGTCGTTACCTTGTTCTCCTCTGCAATGGGTGTGTAGTCTTCCAAGCCGAGAAGCTCGGACAGCATGGGAATCTCAGGCTTATATTTGACGGACATGATCAGCTCGAGATACTTGTCTTCCGTGCGGACCCTGAGGAAACGCAGGCAGCTCTCCATATAGATCTTCTTGCCTTCATAATTCTTCTGAACATCAGACCAGGGCATGACGACAGGCTTCCTGATCAGGCGGTTCCTGACGATATACACGCCGTCCTTGTCCTTGATGAGCCAGAGCTTGGTGCGCTTGGGCATCTTTGCAAGACCGGTGAACTTATAGACAGCCATCGCGATCTCCATGTCAGGATACAGCTTCCTTAACTTGAGAGGGACATGCTTCTCTACTCTCGGAACAGGATCATTGCGCTTGAAGATCTTGGCGAGGACCGTGGAGATGTAGACATCCTTGTAGTACGCTGCGACTCTCGAGAGCACCCTGAACAGTATAACGCCGGCGACTGCCAGGATTATGCTTACGACAAGGCTTACGACAGGTGCGAAGATCTGGAGCAGGACGAGGACAATGTGCAGACCGCCCTTGATGAGCTGCCATATGAAGCTCGTACCTTTTACCGGGATCGCAGCTATTATGACTTCGAGATTGTTGACGCAGGTGTAGACGCAGTAGTAGATGACGGAGATCACGACTACCGTTATTGCCGCAAGAAGATATGTGTGCCACTCGGGACCGGAACTGCCTGACGGCTTTCCGAGTATTCCGGCTGAACGTGCCACGGCTGCGCCTGCCTTTATTCCCGGAGGATCTTTCTCGAGAGCATCGTTCGTGACGAACGGCAGGAGAGATATGGCAACGGTGGAGATATAGCCGATGAGCTTATCGAGCTTGTCGATGGAGATCTCCGATACGATCTTGGATTCCGCGAATGAGTGGATGATGATCATCGCAGCCGCAACGAGTGTAAGGAATACCGCAGCATAGGGATTGGCGATCTGAAGTTTGCCGACTTCCCTGACGATCGGCACTCCGTTGAGAAAATCCGCGATCGTGGTAAAGAATACAGAGTCGGGAGAGTAGATGGCAGCATTCTCGATGGCGCCGAGGATCGACAGCACTGCCATGGTCGCAGTCGGGTTGACCGAAGCGGTAACTGCAGTTGAGAATGCGCCGGCATAGAATGCCAGATCGGTTACAAAGTGTGCGTCATCAGCCTTGTAAGACGGATCTAATCCGGCCGCCAGACTGACCGTTGGTATGAGCAGAAGGCACAAAAGGGTCACGAAGACACCTGTGGTCCTTCTCAGATAAGTCCTGTTGGTTTCCATATGTCGCATAAATCCCCTCCGAATGCGCAACGTAGAATAGCATACATTTTACACGAACAGGAATCAGATGCCATTTGTTATGAAAACGGAATGTGTTTTGGGGCAGAATGATACTTGCGTATAAACTATTTAATAACTATCTTTGAATTGCCTTGCAAACCGAGATTCTTGAACATAGAATCGATTTGTAAGTTATTACGATATCGGAAGCGGTGTTTTGATGGGTCAAAGACGAAGGAAGGTCTATACAGTAATTTCCGCTGCTCTGTTAGTCCTTATAATGTCTGTTTTTGGACTCAGCGTACTCAGGACCGAACAGTTCAACCGGGACAGTCATAAATCTGTATTTGCCGGAGACTCCCTGTTCAGGGTGGATGAAACCGAGGATGAGGGCATGTGCGTTAGGGCAGAAGCCCGCTCCAGCACATGGTCAAAGATAATCGATCTCTACGATGAAGGCATTACCGATAATAACTATCAGGCATTTACTTACGATTTTTATATCACGAACAATACGGATGATGAGGTCTCTGACTATTACTTTAAGCTGACTTTTGACAGGGAGACATTCCTTATGTCGGCGTGGAACGGTGCTGTGGAGATCCACCAGTTTACTGATGGCGTGGAGAGTGTGGATACCGTTCCGGATCTCAGGGAATTCAAGCCGGAAGAGCATAATATCAACTATGTTGTGATCGACGGTGATTCGCTTATACATATGTATGCAGGTGACTATATCATCTATTATCCGAGCAGCGGCGAGAATGCGATGGAAGTCCCTCTTCAGCCTCACGAAGGAACAGTACCGGGCATTATCCTGTATGTTCCGATCGGGAAAGACATCTCCCGCTCTTCTCTTGAGATCTATTACAAATATCACAGGCTTATAACCAGCGAGCCGCTGTTCTGGGTATCTGTTGCGGCATTGGGTGTATGGATCATCGCGCTGCTGATCTTCTGCGTTACTGAGGCTCAGTACATGAAGTATAAGAAGCTCCACGATCATGATAATGAGATCATCAAGGAGTCGATAGAGACGTTCACGGGCTTCATCGATGCCAAGGACCCTTATACAAACGGTCATTCCAACCGTGTTGCACAGTATACGAGGCTCATTGCAGAAGAGATGGGTTATGAAGGTGAGGAACTAAATCGTATCTACTACGTTGCACTGCTCCATGACTGCGGTAAGATCGGCGTTCCCGATAATATTCTCGGCAAACCCGGACGCCTCACTGCTGATGAGTTCGAGATAATCAAGTCACATACAACCCGCGGAGACGAGATCCTAAGCCGCTTCAAGAGCCTTCCGAACGTTACGGAAGGTGCCAGATATCATCACGAGAGATACGATGGCAAGGGTTACCCGGAAGGCAAGAAAGGCGAGGAGATCCCCCTTATCGCACGCATGATCTGCGTGGCGGATTCTTTCGACGCGATGAATTCCAACAGAGTTTACCGTAAGAAGCTGACGAGGGAAGCTATCATAGAAGAGATCGAGAAGAACAAGGGTACGCAGTTCGATCCGGAGATAGCTGACATACTCCTGAACCTTATCAAGAACGGCGATATAGAGGGCATCTGAGTATACACACCCTGTTGACTCTGCTACAATCAAACTGACCTCCCAATTATTCCGTATCAAAAGCCGCAGGGGTTCAGAAGACCCATCTCGTCGCAGAAATCTTCAATCATCCCAAAACCGGCTTCCTCTTCAGTGAAATCGGATACCGTGATAAGCAGTCCGCTCATACCGTTAACATAGAATGCGGTATAAGCTCCGGAACCTGCGACCTCCCCGTATTTCTCAGCACCTTGGTCGTTAAGAACGAGTTTTGAGAGCAATGCTTTAGATTCTCCGCTGTCATAAAGGCTCACACCTGAATCGTAGTAATCTGTTGCCGGGGTCACACTGTCCACATTTTCAACATATTCGGAAGAAGCCTTGGCATACCAATCTTCAATGATCGCCGGATCGTCAACTTCGTAATACATGACGATCACCTGATAATCCATGTTGTCGGCTTCAGCAGATGTGAACAGACACAGTTTGGTCAGATGTTCGATGAATTCATCGTCCTTCGAAGCTGTTGTCGAGGCGAAAGTGTCGATCATATCGCTGATGCTGTCCCCGCTGCTGATGACTGCTATTCCGTCATGATACTTATCCAGGGCATCGCTGTCGGCAGCACTGATATTGTTGCAAACGTTCATGAAATCATCAGCATCATAATACACGGTACCGCCGATCTCATTCACAGCCGAGACAAAAGTATCCTCGCTTATATCAAAAGGATATTCTTCGGGATCGAACATCTCGCCTTCGGGCGCAGTAACCTTTGAAGATTCTTCGGATTCTTCTGACGTCTCTTCAGAAGTCTCGGTCGAATTCTCTTCTGTCGTAGTTTCCGATGTGGTGGTCTCTTCCGATGTTGTCACGGAAGCTTCAGTGGCTGCTTCGGTCGGTTCCGGCGCCATCCCGCAAGAGGCGACGGCGAGCATCATTGCTGCTGCGAGTGCGGACGTGGCGATCTTTGTAAAATTCTTCATGTCAAATCTACCCCCATGTTTTTCCAATAATGTGATTATACCATCCCGGTATAGAATTCCTGATATGAAAGAGCCCCTGTTTTCCAGGGGCTTCTTAACACTTAATCTTACTCGTACTCGACCGTAGCGGTAGGCTTCGGCGTGTAGTCATAAAGAACTCGGTTGATGCCGGGAACTTCGTGTGTGATACGGTCAGTGATGCGGCACATGAGGTCGTAATCGATGGGCTCGACCGTGACCTGAACAACGTCTGTCGTGTTGATCGCACGGACGATGCAGAGCCATTCGAAAGCTCTCTTGCCGTCCTTGATGCCTGTTGACTTGAAGTCGGGAACAACAGTGAAGTACTGCCATACCTTGCCTGCAAGGCCTGCCTTCTCGAATTCTTCTCTCAGGATCGCATCAGACTCTCTAACAGCTTCGAGCCTGTCTCTCGTGATCGCACCGGGGCATCTTACGCCGAGACCGGGACCCGGGAACGGCTGACGGTATACCATGTTGTCGGGCAGACCGAGAGCGGAACCTACTACGCGGACCTCATCCTTATAGAGGTACTTAACGGGTTCTACCAGCTCGAAATCGAGTTCCGGGGGAAGACCGCCTACATTGTGGTGAGCCTTGATGCCCTGCTCGCTCTCGAGGATGTCGGGATAGATTGTACCCTGAGCGAGGAAAGAGATCCCGTCGAGCTTGGCTGCTTCTTCCGCGAAGACCTTGATGAACTCTTCGCCGATGATATGACGCTTCTGCTCAGGATCCGTAACGCCTGCAAGAAGATCCAGGAATCTGTCTGTAGCATCGATATATATGAGGTTAGCCTTAAGTTCGTCTCTGAAGACCTTGCATACCATCTCGGGCTCGCCCTTACGGAGAAGTCCGTGATTAACATGTACGCATACGAGGTTGTCGCCGATAGCCTTGATAAGGAGTGCTGCGACTACAGAAGAGTCAACTCCGCCTGAGAGGGCAAGGAGAACCTTCTTATCTCCGACCTGCTCCTTGATCTGTTTGATCTGGTCTGCGATGAACTCATCTGCCTGAGCTTTGGTTGTGATCCTTTTGAGGGATTCCGGTCTTACATCTGCCATGTTATATCCTCCGGTTGTTAAAAATATTGACCTATTTATCTTACAATATTGTGCAGAAGTTTAGGGTTACAAATGATACAATCAGACAAAAGTTTTATATACAACGGGGAGTAATTATATATATGCGTAAAACGAAGATAATCTGCACCATCGGTCCTTCATCAGACAACTACGAGACACTGTCTCAGATGTTCGAAGCCGGAATGAACGTGGCAAGACTTAACTTCTCTCACGGCACTCACGAAGAGCATCAGAAGAAGATCGACCTCATCAAGAAGGTCAGGGAGGACATGCACCTTCCCATCGCGATCATGCTCGATACGAAGGGTCCCGAATACAGGATCAAGACATTCAAGGATCATAAGATAACACTTAACGACGGCGACAAGTTCACTCTTACAACAGACGATATCGAAGGTGATGAGACAAAGGTTGCAGTCACTTACAAGGATCTGCCCAAGCAGCTTAAGAAGGGCGACAGAGTCCTCATCAACAACGGTCTCGTTATCCTCGAAGTCGAGAAGACATCCGGCAGTAATGTTGAATGCAACGTCATTACCGGCGGCGTCCTGTCTGACAGGAAGAGCATGAACTTCCCGAACAAGGTCATGACAGGCGATTACCTGAGCGAGCAGGACAAGGCGGATCTTCTTTTCGGCATCAAGAATGATGTGGACTTCGTTGCGGCTTCGTTCGTATCCACCAAGAAGGATATGGAAGAGATAAGGACCTTCCTCGACAATAACGGCGGCGCAGGCATCGAGGTCATCGCGAAGATCGAGAACCGTGCAGGCGTCGACAACATCGATGAGATCTGCGAGATCGCTTCCGGCATCATGATCGCGAGAGGCGATCTTGGCGTTGAGATCCCCTTCGTGGAAGTACCGAGCATTCAGAAGAGGCTCATCAAGCGCTGCAGACTTCTAGGCCGCCGTGTCATCACCGCTACCGAGATGCTCGAATCCATGATCACGAATCCCAGGCCGACAAGAGCCGAGATATCCGACGTTGCGAATGCGGTCTATGACGGTTCTTCAGCCATCATGCTCTCAGGAGAATCCGCTGCGGGCAAGTACCCCGTAGAGGCAGTAAAGGCAATGGCAAACGTTGCGGAATACACCGAGGCAAACATCAACTACAAGGAGAGATTCAGGAAGCAGGAGTTCAAGATCAGGAGCAACCTCGACGCGATCTCTCACGCTACATGTGCGATGGCAGTCGACGTCAACGCGAAATGTATCGTCGTACATTCCAAGTCCGGCATTACCGCGAGGATGGTATCAAGATTCAGATGCCCGATCGACATCATCGGCATGACAACATCAGAGCACATCTGGAGAAGGTTAAGCCTGAGCTGGGGCGTCATCCCGATCCTCAACGAAGAGTTCAATTCGACAGACGTAATGTTCTATCACGGCTTCCAGGTCGCCAAGGATATGATGAACCTTCAGGAAGGTGACAATGTAGTCATCACCGGAGGTCTTATCAACGGAACAAACGGCAACACGAACACTATCAAGGTTGAAACGGTTCAGTAATCTTTTTGTTTTCTGATTACTAGTATTCTAATTCAAAATTGACACACGATTGCCACATCAATAGTGTTAAATTAAAGGGGTTATCATAGTATAATCCCTTTGTGCTTTATGGCACATGAGGATAAATAGGGTGAAATAAATATGGGTCTTTCTGAAAAAGAGAACAGTTCTTTTCCAAAGGAGACTGAGACGAGGGTGCGCCCCGGTTCTCAGCTTGCTCCGGAAAACAAAACGACTGAGTCTGCGGCTTCCAGGCACGCGGCAGTTAAGACCACACCCAAAAAGACAAGATCCAAAAAGAGAGCAGACAAAGCAGCCGACGATCATACCGGCAATTATGCTGCCAGGATAACCCCCAAGGCATATGAGACATTGGTGCCCGGCGATATCCCCGAGTTCGAAGACACTCCGGAGAGACGCGCTCTTGTAGAGAAGCGCAAGAAGGGCCGCTTCATGAGAAGGTTAAGGGACTGGGGTATCTTTACGGGATATCTGACGCCGAGCTTCCTCGGAGTTCTGGTGTTCTTCTTCCTGCCTCTTATCATGCTGCTCTTTACTTCATTCCAGAAGTCTCCTACGAATACTGATTTTGTCGGTTTCCGTAACTATGAGAGAGTCCTGACGAATGATGCTTTCATAGCGGCTTCGAAGAATACACTTACATTCGCGCTCATATCGGTTCCGCTTGCCGTAGTGCTCGCGCTGTTCCTCGCCATGCTCCTTAACTCGGGTCTGCCGGGTAAGTCAGTATTCAGGAGCATCCTGCTCAACCCCATGATGGTTCCGGTCGCATCCGTCGTTCTCATCTGGCAGGTATTCTTCTCATACAACGGCGTCATCAACGGATGGACTGCACAGTTCTTCCAGCTCGATAAGATAGACTGGCTCAAATCCCAGTATGCTCAGGTCGTAATAATGCTCTTGTTCCTGTGGAAGAACCTGGGCTATAACATGGTGCTCTTCCTGGCGGCATTGAATGCGATCCCGGGCGAGATACTCGAATCCGCTTCGCTGGACGGCGCAGGCCCGGTCAAGCGTTTCTTTGCGATCAAGCTCCACTACCTCAGCCCGACGATCTTCTTCGTCGGCATCATGTCGCTTATTAATTCATTTAAGATATTCAGAGAGGTATATCTTCTCACGGGTGATTATCCGTTCGATAACCTGTACATGCTGCAGCACTTCATGAATAACAAGTTCACGCAGCTCGACTACAGCCTGCTCTCTTCTGGCGCCATCGTAATGTGCATCGTGATGATCATCATCGTCGGTGTACTGTTCTATGCCGAATCCAGATTCGATTCGGATGTGGAGGAATAAACTATGGACGCTGAACTGAGGAAACAACGCAGACTGGCCGCTACCAAAGCGAGACGTAACGTATTTACCGAGACGGTACATCCGAAGTCGTATTTCGAGCTGATGACGGATGAAGAGCGCGAGGCGTTCTTCGCAAGAGAGAGGAAGAGAAGCACTACTGCCCTGAAGCAGAGGAAGATCAGGAAGACCATCCTGACTGCGATCGGACTTGTCATTGCATGTTCGATATCGCTCCTTGCCTTAGTGCCGATATTCTTTACTTTCCTTAACTCGTTCATGTCATCGGATGAGATCATATCCAACTACTCCGTTATCTTCCAGAGTATGTCAGGACACAACTCATCGGGCGCGACATACCTGTCACGCACACCGGTGCTCAAACTCATCCCTGAAGAAGTAACCATCAAGCAGTACACAACGCTGCTGTTCATGAACCCGGCATATCTGTTCAAGTTCTGGAATTCGATCATCCTTACTCTGCCCATCGTCGGAGGACAGATGGCGGTTGCGTGCCTTGCATCTTATAGTTTTGCCAGATACAGGAAGAAGAGGAGAGAGGTATTATTCTTCTCATATATCATCCTCATGCTCATGCCTTTCCAGGTAACGCTCGTCCCGAACTACATGATCGCGGACACATTGGGGATCCTGAACACATATTGGGCAATCATACTCCCGGGCGTGTTCTCGACATTTGCCATCTTCCTTCTTACCAAATACATGAGGCAGATACCTTCGGGTTATATCGAGGCCGCAACGATAGACGGTGCGACCGAATGGCAGATATTCACCAAGATAGCCATACCGCTTTGTAAGAACGCCATATTCGCGTTGACGATACTTTTGTTTATAGACTACTGGAACATGGTCGAGCAGCCGCTCGTCCTGCTCACCGATACGGAGCTTCAGCCTCTTTCGGTGTTCCTTGCGCAGATCAATGAGCCGGAGATAGGCATTGCCTTCGCGGCGTCGGCAGTATATATGATCCCGCCTCTGCTGATATTCCTCTGGGGTGAGGAGTACCTGGTAGAAGGTATCTCGAGATCGGGAATCAAGTAACGGAGGATTAAGTATGAAGAACAGACGTAAGACTATTATCAGGATCATGGTGGCATTCGTCGCCGGTCTCGCACTTCTGACGTTTTTCTCGAACACGATCATGAATCTTACCATCCCTAAGGTTATGGGTGAGTATGCGACAAGAGGCAATCTGGCGTATACGAATACCGCGACAGGTACCATCAAGGTCGAGAACGAGACCAAGATTACGGGCGTCGAGGGAAGGACGATCGATAAGATACTGGTGTCCAGCTACGATACTGTTAATGAAGGCGACGTTATTGCTACCCTCAAGCCTGTAGAGAATTCCGATGATCTCAAGGAGCTCCAGGCACAGCTGCTTACTCTCCAGCGTGAGAAGGAATATGCAGAGAGAGCACCGAGTTCGAACACTCTTACAACA
The DNA here is from genome assembly GCA_902782125.1 of Oscillospiraceae bacterium. Classification (GTDB taxonomy): domain Bacteria; phylum Bacillota; class Clostridia; order Saccharofermentanales; family Saccharofermentanaceae; genus Saccharofermentans. The sequence continues at coordinate 100,018 of CACZMA010000002.1, forward strand.
TATGAGCAGGCCGTGGATACAGCACAGGATACGCTCTCTGAAGCTCAGGAAGCGCTTACTGCCGCGCAGAACAAGCAGGCAACCATAGATTCTGCAGATGCTACGATCCTTGATCAGTCCGCTCAGCTCGCAGAATATCAGTCAGCACTTGATTATGCGACAGCAGAGAAGGCAGGTTACGAAGACCAGATCAAAGCCATCGATGACAGCATCAAGCCTCTGGCTGACCAGATAACGATATACCAGTCATACGGATATCAGATCACCATTGAGGAAGATACCGGTTACTACAGATTTACGGATCCCGATACGGGACTGACAGAGTCCGATCCCGTCGGCACAACTCCCGTTACGGACGGAGAGAAGATCAGAGAACTTTGTTATCAGATCAATCAGTATATCGATGCAAAGGCACCCATCCAGTCCGACCTCGATGCGGCACAGGCAGTGATCGATTCCAACAGTGCTTCGATCGCAGCCTGCGAGCTCGCCATCACCAATGCAGAGACTGCAAAGGAAGCAGCCGAGGCTCTTCCTTCCGTATCAGATGCACAGAAGTTGGTCGATACGGCCCAGACAGGTCTGTCAACGGCGCAGCAGTCACTGTCTGACGCACAGGTCAATGCAGGTATCGAAGCAGATAAGGCTCAGGATGCCGCAGACGACAGAGACAAGTCGATCGAAGAGCTCGAGACCAAGATCGCAGAGCTTGAGGCCAAGATCGAGCAGACTGAGATCAAGGCACCTGCTTCCGGTTATGTCTATAACATCTCCATCGAAGAAGGTTCCGTAATGGAGAAGAACCAGACGATCGCATATGTGATTCCTGTTGATGACAGACAGTGTACGGCTACATTCACTTTCCCTTCGGAAGTGGCATCAAGGCTTTCCATTGGCGACGATATGGACGTAACGATGGGTTATGTTGATTCCTGCACTATCATCAACATCAAGCCTGATCCGGATAATCCGAGAGAATACAAGCAGGTTAAGTGTGCGATCAACGATGCATATGCTTTCCCGGGCGAATCGATCACGGTACGTGCCGATAAGTCAAACAAGGATTACGAATGCGTTATCCCGTCCAGTGCGGTCAATAAGGATAATTCAGGTTACTTTGTATATCAGATCATCGGATCTTCATCTCCGCTCGGTGATAAGTACACCGTTAAGCGTGTAGATGTAACTGTTGAGGACGATGACGGTACATATGCAGCTATCTCCGGCGAGAAGCTCGACAAGGATGCAATGATCGTTGTCAGGAGCGAGAAGCCTCTCGAAGACGGCGAGCGAGTCAGACTTGAAGACTTTGATTCTGACAAGAAGAAAACCTGACGGGGGACAAAATGGCTTTTAAAGACACCATCAAAGAATACTTCCTCGAGACGGGAACCCTGAACAAGAAGAGGATCAAGAAGATAGTCCTTGCCGTTCCGTTCTGGGTAATACTTGCTGCGGTCATCCTGATCGCTGCAGGATTCATAAGGATATCAGTCCTGACCAGGGCAAGACAGGAACAGTATATGGCAACATACTGGGGTCAGGGTGCTGATGTCGATTACAGGCAGATGAGCGTTTTCGCGAGGGGCGCGAGACCGGTCGATGACACGACGCCTCTGATGTACGTAAGCTCGGACATCTCCCTGCGCAAGGCGGATATTCCGGTCATCAGAGCGGCTATCCAGGGTACGGTGGATGCTTCCAATCAGAACCTGCCGGATAAAGCCAAGGGCCTCGATACCGACGGTTCGCCTAAGGGATGGGAAGATGCATTCTCTTCAACAGTTATGGCGAATGTCACTCTGGTATATGAGGAACCGGGCAACACAGACAAGATAATCCCCAACACCGATGCAGAGATCGTCGGCGTCGGCGGCAATTACAAAGCTTTTCATCCTTTCAGGTTCCTCTGCGGCGGCTTCCTTCCGGAAGAACAGATCGACAGGAATCAGATAGTCATAAATGACATCATGGCATGGTATTTCTTCAAGTCATATGATGTCTCCGGACGTAAGCTCACACTTGGTAACGAGACTTTCACCATCATCGGTGTAGTCGAGGAACTGAACACTTCCATCGACGACCTTGCAGGTGCAGACAAGCCGAGGGCATATATCTACTTTGACAGACTCATGCTGCTCGTTCCCGCTGATGCGGCTTCTGCGGCAGGTGCAGGTGATGCTGCCACTTATGATGCGATGGATCCCGCTGCTTCTGCAGCTCCCGCATCAACATCCGATGTACTGGCCATCCAGTGCTATGAGGCGATGATGCCGGAACTCGTCAGCGGAGTGGCCATAACAGACATCAAGAGCGCGCTCCCGACCTATGCCCTCACTGATCCTAAGATCTTCGTACTCAGCAATACCGACAGATATACTTTATTGAGTGTTTGGGACTGGGTATTCCCTCTCGGCGAGACACAGAGCCAGCTCACCGGTTATGAGCTTCCCTATTGGGAGAGAGCTGCCCAGATCACGGTCACGAGAGTGTTCTATGACATGGTGATGATCTTTGCCGGCTTCATCCTTCTCATCATCGGCGGCATCATGGTCTTCCTCAGATTCCGTAAGCCGAAGCCTGCAGAAGCTTCTGCTGAAGAGGCAAAGGATAAGTCCGAAGAAGAGATCAAACTCCTCGAGGAACAGACCAAATAATACCGATACAAAATAGGAATATCCAAATAAGCGGGCGGTGCAAAATAGCACGCCCGCTGTTAATTCTGCCGTTATGTATTTGTATCCGCACCTTCGGTAATATATTTGCCAAAAGATAAAGGAGGGCAAAGAAATGCCGACAGAATTCATTATTCCGGTAGCTATAGGTTTGGGTGCTGTCCTCGTGATAGCAATTATACTTTCAGGTTATGTAAAGGCACCGCCGGATGTAGCTTACATCATCTCAGGTCCGAGGAGAAAGAAGAAGATACTTATCGGACAGGCAGGCGTAAAGATCCCGTTCATCGAGAGAAAGGACACGCTGCTCCTTAAGCAGATCAGCATCGACATCAAGACGAGCGGATATGTACCCACAAACGACTTCATCGGCGTTGACATCGACGCAGTCGCAAAGGTAAGGGTAAAGACAGATCCGGAAGGCATCGAACTTGCCATGAAGAACTTCCTCAACATGGACGAGGACAGGATAATCCAGGCACTCACCGATTCCCTTCAGGGTAACATGCGTGAGATCATCGGTACCGTAGGTCTCCGTGAACTCAACACAGACCGCAAGAAGTTCGGTGATGAGATGCAGACCAAGGCGCAGACAGACATGAATGCACTCGGTATCGAGATCATCTCCTGCAATATCCAGAGGATCGAAGACGAGAAAGGTCTCATCATCGCTCTGGGCCAGGACAACATGTCACAGATCCAGAAGGATGCTTCCATCGCTAAGGCACAGGCTGAAAGAGATGTGGCAATTGCCGAGGCAGATGCTAAGCAGAAAGCAAATGAGGCATCAGTTGCTTCTCAGATCATAATCGCAGAGCGTCAGAATGCACTTGCCATCAAGCAGGCTAATCTGCAGGTAGAAGCTGATACAAAGAAGGCTGAAGCTGATGCTGCATATGAGATCCAGAAGCAGGAACAGCAGAAAGTCATCGGCGTAAAGGCAACAGATGCAACCATCGCTAAGACCGAGCAGGAAGCTATCCTGAGACAGAAGCAGGTCGAGGTCAGACAGCAGGAACTCGAGGCTGAGATCAACCGTAAGGCTGACGCTGACAAGTACCAGAAGCAGAAGGCTGCAGAGGCTGCTCTCATCGAGAAGCAGAAGGCCGCAGAAGCTGCACTCTACAATCAGCAGAAGCAGAGCGAAGCTGAGCGCGTGATCGCCGAGACTGAGAAGTACAAGGCTATCCAGGATGCGGAAGCAAAGAAGGCACTCGCTGAAGCTCAGCGTTATGCCGCAGAGCAGGAAGCAGCCGGCATCAAAGCAAAGTACGATGCTGAAGCTGCAGGTATCCAGGCGAGAGGTCTCGCAGAGGCTGAAGCAATGGAGAAGAAGGCCGAGGCAATGAAGAAGTACGGCCAGGCAGCGATCCTCGAGATGATCGTATCCGTGCTTCCCGATGTCGCAAAGGCAGTCGCAGAGCCTCTGTCTTCCATAGACAAGGTAACGGTCTTCGCAGGCGGCACAGACGGCGGAAACGGTGTGTCGGGAATATCCGCAAACGTTCCGACGGTCATGGCACAGACATTTGAGACGGTAAAGGCTGCAACGGGTGTTGATCTTGTGGACATAGTTAAGGCTTCGGGCTACGATGCCAAGGTAACAAGGAACATCAATGTCTCGGGCCTTGAAGGCAGCGACGGCACGGCAGCAAATGCTGTAACTGCAGCAGCCGTAACTGATGCCGTAACAGGCAATACCGACACCGAAGAGTAAACCGGCACCGTAAAACGGCGAATGGGGATCGCAGAAAACTGCGGTCCCCTTTTTATTTGCCTGAGTTGTATAATGTTTCAGTCAAACTGACATACACGAGGTATATATGGGAAAAAGACTTACAGTAACGGCGCTCGTTTGCGCTTTATTGCTCCAGGCAGGTTGTGCCGCTAACACTCAGCCGGAAGAACCGATGGCTTCCGCTCCTTCTGCAGAGAGCGCAGCCGGATCTCCGGCTTCATCTTCTGCCGCAACAGAGCCTTCAACATCAGAAACTGCTGAGGGACTGTATCCGTCATCGTATCTCGATACGGGCAATCTCACCGAGTTCGGAACAGGTTATGAGGGAATCGAAGGTACCGGTGATTTTAACTACGGCGAAGCACTTCAGAAGTCAATACTGTTCTATGAACTACAGAGGTCCGGAGATCTGCCGACAAAGGTCAGATGCAACTGGCGCGGAGACTCGGGTCTTGATGACGGCGCAGATAACGGACTGGATCTTACCGGCGGATGGTACGATGCGGGAGATAACGTAAAGTTCAATCTTCCCATGGCTTATTCGGCTGCAATGCTCGCATGGTCCGTATATGAGTACGGTGATGCGTACGAAGAAGCAGGCCAGACCGAGTACATCCTGGGTGATATCAAGTGGGTGTGCGATTACCTTATCAAATGTCATCCGGAAGACGAGGTCTATTACTATCAGGTAGGAGATCCCAACGCGGATCACTCCTGGTGGGGTCCTGCGGAAGTCATGGCAATGAGCAGACCCAGCTACAAGGTAACATCCGATAATCCGGGTTCCTGTGTTACCGGCGAGGCTGCGGCAGCACTGGCGGCAGCGGCGATCGTTTTCGAAGAGTCTGATCCGGCGTACAGCAGCGAGTGCCTCGAACATGCGAAGAGCCTGTTCGAGTTTGCGAATAAGTACAGGAGTGATTCGGGATATACCGCTGCGAACGGTTTCTACGATTCGTGGAGCGGATTCTACGATGAGCTTGCCTGGGCGGGCGCGTGGCTGTATCTCGCTACGGGCGAGCAGGAATACCTGGACACCGCGGAGGAGTGCTATCCTCAGGCATCACAGGATTACAACTGGTCTATGTGCTGGGACGATGTTCATATAGGTGCAGCAGTCCTCCTCGCGCAGATAACGGGCAAGGATACATATACCAATGCCGTCGAGAAGCACCTTGACTGGTGGACCACGGGAACATCTGACGGAGATAAGATAACGTACACACCCGCGGGTCTTGCATGGCTCGATTCGTGGGGTTCTCTCAGGTATGCGACGACGACGGCTTACATAGCAACGGTATACAGCGGATCCGACTGCTGCGATCCGGCCAGGGTTGATGATTATATCTCTTTCGCGGAAGCGCAGTGCAACTATGCGCTAGGATCTTCCGGAAGATCCTATATGGTCGGCTTCGGTGAGAATCCTCCCGAACATCCGCACCACAGGACGGCGCAGGGTTCATACTGCGACAACATGAACGAACCTTCCGCTCACAGGCACACGCTGTACGGCGCGCTCGTCGGAGGACCTGACAGCAGCGACGGTTATTCGGATGATGTTTCCAACTATACGAACAACGAGGTCGCATGCGATTACAATGCCGGCTTTACCGGGCTTCTCGCATATATGTACTCGCAATACCACGGCCAGACGCTGAAGGATTTCGGTGCGGTCGAGGCGATAGATGAATATGAGTACTCGGTCGAGGCAGCGGTCAATGCTTCCGGTGATGACTTCACGGAGATCAAGGCGATCGTTTATAACATGACCGCATGGCCGGCAAGGAACGCGACTGATGTGGAGATGAGGTATTTCTTAGACCTCTCGGAGATCGTTGAGGCAGGCGGAGATCCGTCTTCGATAGAGATCACGGCAAACTACATGCAGTCAGGTACGGTGGACGGGCTCAAGGTATGGGATGAGGAGAATAACATCTACTATCTGTCCGTGCTGTTCAATGACGGTCAGCTCTATCCGGGCGGCCAGTCGCAGTATAAGTCGGAGGTTCAGGTAAGGCTTACTTATTCAGGCGGCCCCTGGGATCCTTCCAACGACCCTTCGTACGAAGGCCTGGCCACCGGAACGGCTTCTCTTGATACGAACATTGCTCTGTATGAGGGCGGAAATCTTGTGTTTGGCACGGAGCCTCCGGCAGGCGATAATGCAGGCCAGAGCGTGGTAATAAGCGGAGCTTCGGCATCTTCAGGTTCTTCGTCCTCAGGCAGTACCGGCTCGTCTTCATCTTCTGCGGGCGGAAGCGGTGAGTCCGGAGATCTGTCACTGTCCGTCAAATACGACAGCAGCGGCGGCAACAGCATATCAGGATCCATGGAGATCAAGAATCTCAGCGATTCAGCCATAAGCTTCTCAGGACTTGAACTCAAGTACTATCTGACCAACGATTCGGGTTCAGCCATGACATTCGACTGCTACTATGCAGGAATGAACGGAGCTGACGGCGCGTATTCCGAGGTGAAGGGCATCAGCGGTACATTCGAAGATGCTTCCGGAACTGATGCCGATACCTGCCTTGTCATGTCCTTCCCTTCGTCGGGAACCATAGACAGCGGCGCCACGGTTACGGTGAACTTCTCGATCCATTATTCCGACTGGTCGAACATGACCACATCGAACGACTATTCGATGGCGGATGTCGGCAACATCGTTATCGTATCCGGAGGAAGTGTCATCTACGGCACGGAGCCGTAATGCTACAATAATCCGGGGCAGATATATGACGGACATCGCAAGGCAGAGAACAGGGTTATTCAAGACACACAGGAGAAGGGACTTCCTTATCCTGTATACCCTGATATTCGCTTTGCTGTCGGTGCTGACACATATTTACATCTACATCAGCGGCAGGACGCTCGTGTGGAACCTCGACGGATCGGGTCAGCACATAAAGGTTCTTGCTTTCTACGGTGAGTGGCTCAGGGGCGTCCTGAGGCACATATTCGCAGACCATGAACTGTCGATCCCTTCCTGGTCATTCTCGATAGGGTACGGTGCTGATGTTCCCGTTACGCTCAGCTACTATGTCACGGGAGATCCGTTCGCTATTCTGTCAGTCTTTGTACCGGTGAAGTATACCTACTTCCTGTATGAAGCGCTCATATATCTCCGCGTATGGTGCATGGGACTTACTTTCGCGACATTCTGCTTCGGCAGGAACAGGGACGCTGCGCCTTATGCGGTGCTTGCTTCTTCATTCGTATATTCGTTCTGCGGCTTTGCGATGCACAACACAATAAGGCATCCGTTCTTCCTGACACCGATGGTATTCCTGCCTCTGGTCCTTCTCGGAGCGCAGTATGTCATTGACAGGAGAAAGCCGTGGCTTCTCATAGTATCGGTATTCCTCGCGGCCGTGTCGAACTTCTATTTCTTCTACATGATAGCTCTGGTGACGGTGCTGTATGTGGGACTCATGCTCTTTGTACCGTTTGCAAAAGATAAGTTCAAGGACAGTCTGGCAGCCATAGGAAGAGTGGCGCTCTTTGCGGCTACGGGAGTCCTGCTCAGCGGATTCATGCTCTATCCGGCATTCCTTCTCATATTGGGTAATTCCAGGACCGGTGCGGACCATGCGCTGAGCCTTCTGTATCCGCTCAAGTATTACGAATCGTTCCTGTCCTCGTTCCTTACTTTCTATGAGGCAGAGGGAGGAGAGTGGACTACTCTCGGATACAGCGCGCCTGCTCTCGTGGCGGTGGCACTGCTGTACTTCGGAAGGCGTGCTGACAAAGTTAAGCTCAGGCTCCGCGTGGCATTCGCGGTCCTGACGGTATTCCTACTCATCCCCGCGGTGCAGCTGGTGTTCAACGGGTTTACGTATCCTTCTGCGAGATGGCATTTCGCGTACGGCTTCCTTGTGGCATACATCCTTGTGTGCATGTGGCCGGAGCTCATCAGGGCAGAGAAGCGAAAACTCATATACCTGGCAGCGTTCCTCGGAATATACGCAGTGCTGTGCATGGTATTGCCGCACGGCAGGAACATGAGCGTTATCGTGTCGCTCGTGCTTGCTCTGGCGCTTGCACTGGGACTCAATCTCACCTCTTCCGGCACGAAAATGTCCGGCATCAGGGAGAAGGCAGTGCTTCTTACGGTATCGCTGTCGGTGGTGATCAACAGCGCATTTATGTTCATTCCGTCTGACAGCACCTTCATGAAGGAACTGGCAGAGAGTGCAAACATTGATGAGCTCATATACCCGCCGGAGACAGAAGAACTTAAGGCAGTCGCCGCAGGTGACGGCTTCTGGAGATTCTCATACTTCTCACATCACGATGCAAATGCCTGCAATGATGCGATGTTGTCGGGCATGGGAAGCACGGGGACATATCTCAGTTTTGTTCCTGATTCCGTGACGGATTACATGAAGCTTAACGAAGTCGACCGCAAGTCTGACTTCAGGTTCTCCGATCCCGACAGAAGGACATTCCTGCTGGCTCTGGCCGGCGTCAAGTACGCTGTTCTCGCCAACCCCGCGGAAGGCGCGCCGTACGGCTATGAACAGGTCTCGGACAATATCTGTGTCAATAACTATGCTCTGCCTCTCGGAATAACATATTCTGCGGTGATACCCGAAGATAATTATCTGTCCATGACACCTGCCGAGCGCCAGGAGGCGATGCTTCAGGGAGTATGCCTTGAAGGATACGAAGGCAGCCTGTTATCAGAAGGGCAGGTCACGCTGACATCCTCTGAAGTACCCTGTGAGATCACACCCGGAAGCGGAGTATATCTGTCCGGGAATTCTTTCTTTGTTACCAAGCCCTATGCGACGGCAACGATCACGTTCGCGGGCAAGCCTTCCTGTGAGACTTATCTGGATATCAAGGGCTTTGCCTTCACGGGAACGACGATGTACAGGATATATAAGAACAATCCGGACATGTTCGACTGGAATGCGCTTACGGCAGATGAACAGAAGGCCATGGCAGAAGAGGACAGATACTATACCGAGCCCGAGTTCGTCATGGTGACGCTCAATGCCTTAAGCCCTTATACGCATGAACTCTACCTTGAATCCAAGAGCTACAGCAGATACTCCGGAAGAGACAGATTCTTCATCAACATGGGTTATTCTGATGCGGCCAGGAGCATGATGACGATGACGTTCCCCGAAGTCGGCATCTATTCCTTCGAAGAGATAAGTGCCGTGCTGCAGCCGATGGACGGATATGCTGCGGAGGTAACGGCGCTTAAGGAAGAGACGGCAGAAGGTCTTGACCTTCACACTTCCGGCAATGCGACCTGCCTTATAACCGGCAGCATTACCGTATCGGAAGATAAGATACTTGTCTTCCAGATCCCTTATTCCGAAGGCTGGAGCGCTTATCTGGACGGCGAGAAGGTATCTCTCTACCGTGCGAACACCATGTATATGGGATTAGAAGTTCCGGCCGGCACACATACATTCGAACTCAGATATGTTACCCCGGGAGCAGGTGCCGGAGCATTGATGACGGCCGCCGGATTGCTGCTCTGCGCGGCATATGCCGCATACGGCAGGACATCCCGAAAATCATCTAAGAAATAATATATATATTTTTATTATTCTAAAACTCGAGATTGACTATTAAATTTGTTCTCCCTAAAATTGTTAGGGTAATTGGAGGATAGAGATGATAGGCAAGATCTTAAGATCACTTCGTCAGTATAAACTTCAGACGTTACTGACTCTTATATTCATCATAGGTGAGGTCATACTTGAGGTCCTCATCCCTTACATCACGTCGGACATGGTCAACGGGATCAAGAATTCCGTTCCTTTGGAAGAGACGATGAGAACAGGCGGGATAATGGCGCTTGCCGCCATCATATCGCTTCTGTGCGGAGCTTTCGCAGGTAATTTCTCGGCTAAGGCCTCTGCAGGTCTTGCAGGCAATCTGAGGCATGACATGTTCAGGAAGGTGCAGAGCTTCTCGTTCGGCAACATCGATAAGTTCTCCACATCATCTCTGGTAACCAGGATGACAACGGACATCACCAATGTTCAGAACGCATACATGATGGTCATAAGGACTGCCGTAAGAGCTCCCCTGATGCTGGCTTTCGCGATATTCATGGCATTCAGGATGAACGCCACCCTTGCCGTTACCTTCGTTATCGTCGTGCCCGTCATGGCTTTCGGCCTTATCATGATCGGTAAGTTCGCGATGCCTGCCTTCCGTGCGGTATTCAAGAAGTATGACCGCATGAACGAGTCCATCGAGGAAGACGTCCGCGGCATGCGCGTGGTTAAGGGTTTTGCCAGGGAAGAGTATGAGACAAAGAAGTTCAACAAGGCTTCTGAAGATATCAGGATAGATTTTACCAAGGCCGAGAAGATCGTAAGCCTTAACGGACCCCTGATCGAACTGTGTATGTTCTTCGACACGGTCTTCATCCTCTATATTGGTTCCAAGCTCGTCATCGGCAGCAAGGGAATGGATGTTGACGTAGGACAGATATCGGCGATGCTCACATACGGCGCGATGATACTGATGTCCCTGATGATGATCTCCATGATCTACGTCATGCTGACGATGTCACTGGAGTCCGTAAAGCGTATCGTCGAAGTGCTCGACGAAGAACCTTCGATCCATAATCCTTCCGTTAATCCTGTCATGGAAGTTCCGGACGGAACCATCGATTTTACGGATGTCGCATTCAAGTATTCGGAGAATGCTCCGCGTGATGCGCTCTTCGACATAGATCTTCACATCAACAGCGGAATGACCGTGGGAATACTCGGAGGCACGGGTTCTTCCAAGACCACTCTCATCCAGCTCATTCCGAGGCTCTACGATGTTACCGGCGGTGAGCTCAAAGTAGGAGGCATCCCCGTAAAGGAATACGATGTCCAGACACTGAGAGATGCGGTATCTGTAGTCCTCCAGAAGAACGAACTGTTCTCGGGCTCCATTAAGGAGAATCTCAGATGGGGCAACGAGAGTGCTACCGACGAAGAGATCGTCACTGCCTGCAAGATCGCCCAGGCTGATGAATTCATATCCCAGATGCCTGACGGTTACGATACATATATTGAACAGGGCGGAACGAATGTATCCGGCGGACAGAAGCAGAGGCTCTGCATTGCACGTGCGCTCCTTAAGAAGCCGAAGATCCTTATCCTGGATGATTCGACTTCCGCAGTGGACACAAGGACCGATGCTCTTATCCGCAAGGGCTTCCGCGAGTTCATACCGGAGACTACAAAGATCATCATCGCCCAGAGGATCGCCTCTGTCATGGATTGCGACATGATCGTCATCATGGACGGCGGTAAGATCGCTGATAAGGGTACTCACACCGAGCTCATGGCAAGGAGTGAGATCTATCGTGAGATATACGAAGAACAGACAAGGGGGGACGGAGAAAATGACTGAGAATAAGTCCAAAGCCGGCCAGGCTCCCGAAGCAGCTCCCGCTCCCGGCGGAAGACGCAGAGGTGCTGCCTCCATGTCACAGGTAATGGCTTCAACGGGCAGCCTCAAGCGTGCCATGAAGCTTTACTTCAAGTTCTTCCCGAAGCTTGCGCCCCTCGTAGGCGTCTGCATACTTGTAAATGCCCTTGCCGCTGCCGCTCCGGCGCTCTTCCAGAGGAACATCCTCAAGATCATTGAGGATACCTTTGCATCGGGCGACTGGGAAGCTGCAAGGCCTTTGATCCTGCAGAACATAATCCCGCTGGTAAGCCTCTATGCCGTCGCTCTTATCCTGAGCGTCGTACAGACGCAGATACTTGCATATATGACACAGAAATATCTGTCCAATCTCAGGGAAGAGATGTTCGCAAAGATGCAGACTCTCCCTCTGAGTTATTTTGACAGCCATAAACACGGCGACATTATGAGCCACTATACGAACGATATCGATACCCTGAGACAGTTCGTTTCCATGGCATTCCCCACGCTGCTGCGAGCAGGTCTGCTCGTCACGGCAGTGTTCTGCATCATGCTCTCATACAGCATCTGGCTTACGCTCATCCTCTGTCTCGGAATTGTCCTGATGGTCTTCATCACGGGCAGGGTCGGAGCAGGCTCAGCCAAATACTTCGTACGCCAGCAGAAGGCAGTAGCTTCCACGGAAGGATTCATCCAGGAGATAATGAACGGCCAGAAGGTCGTAAAGGTCTTCAATCACGAGCAGAAGGCCATAGAACAGTTCGACAAGCTCAATGACGGTCTTGCTTCCGACAGCGGCAAGGCTAATACATATGCGAACATCCTGGCGCCGATCATCAACAACATCGGCAATATCGTATATGTGCTCATCGCTTCCGTCGGCGGCGCGCTGATCTACTTCAATGTTCCCAGTCTTTCCCTGACGGGAGTGGTACTTGATATCAGCATTGTCGTTACGTTCCTCAACATGAGCAAGCAGTTCATGGCTAACCTGAACCAGCTCACGATGCAGATGAATGCGGTAGTAATGGCAGGTGCGGGTGCGCAGCGTATTTTCGCGCTGCTCGATATGGAGCCCGAGACGGACGACGGTTATGTTACCCTGGTCAACTGCAATGTAGCAGAAGACGGCACCATCACCGAAGCTGACAGTGTTACAGGTCACTGGGCGTGGAAACATCCCCACCAGGCTGACGGTACGATCACCTATACCGAGCTTAAGGGCGACGTAAGGCTTACGGATGTTGATTTCGGGTACAATCCTGACAAGCAGGTCCTCTATGACGTATCCGTATTTGCCGAGCCCGGACAGAAGGTGGCTTTCGTAGGCGCCACGGGTGCCGGCAAGACTACCATCACGAACCTTATCAACCGTTTCTATGACATTGCAGACGGTAAGATCAGATATGACGGCATCAACGTAAACAAGATCAAGAAGAGAGACCTCCGCAAGTCGCTGGGCCTTGTTCTTCAGGAGACGAACCTGTTTACCGGTACCGTCATGGATAACATCAGATACGGAAGGCTCAGCGCCACTGACGAGGAATGCCGCGAGGCAGCAAGACTTGCCGGTGCTGCAGACTTTATCGAGAGACTCCCGAAAGGTTACGATACCGAGCTTACGAACAACGGTTCGAACCTGTCACAGGGCCAGAGACAGCTCATCGCGATAGCAAGAGCAGCCGTTGCCAACCCGCCGGTCATGATCCTCGACGAGGCAACGTCTTCCATCGATACCCGTACCGAGGCCATCGTACAGCGCGGCATGGACAAGCTCATGGAAGGACGCACGGTATTCGTCATCGCCCACAGGCTCTCTACAGTAATGAATTCTGATGTCATCATGGTCTTAGATCACGGCAGGATCATCGAGCGCGGTTCTCACGATCAGCTCATCGCCGAGAAGGGAACATACTATCAGTTATACACCGGAGCATTCGAGCTCGATTAAGGCTGATTATTGTCTTTAAAATTTGATTTTCGGTGTTACAATATTAAAATAAATATAATTGTGCATATAATTCGGGGAGGTCGTTTGAATGAGGAGCAGGGTTAAGTTTGCGTCAGTGCTTTTGGTCATGATGCTCTCGCTGGTGCTTCTTGCGGGATGCGGCAAGAATACGGTTACGCTCAGAAGGATTACATATGAACTCCCGGGCAATTACAAATTGAACAGCAAACTGGCATCTGACATGGCGACTTATACTGCTGCCAATGGTTTTGAGCAGGGGGCTGTCTTAAGGTTCAATTCCAACCTTGCCAGTCTTACGGATTCTTCGGCATTTGAGAAAGAATGCTTAAGATATGCCGATGCTTGTCTCAAGTCCATACCGGAAGTTTTAGAGTATTCAGTAGTTGCCAATTCCAAGACGGAGTGGCTCGGTATGCCTGCCGTTAAATTCACGGCAAATGCTACTTCAAATTCCGGAACATCGCTTGTTGTTGAAGGCATCTACGCTTATGATAAGGACAATAATGCTATCTACAATATTTCTCTGACACGTCCTACCGGAAGCTTTGACAATGATTTTAGTTCTATCCTGAGCAAAGCAAGCATTAACTGAATTCTCACGCTCTCTTCTTCTTTACGATATATATAGTTATGGGTATCGCACACAGTGCGAGTCCTATGGTTGATATTGTAATTCCGGTATAGAAGCTTTTCTCGACATACTTTACATTAATGTGATGTGTTCCGGGAGGACATTCGACTTCCATTTTCCAACCATTGCCGACAGGCTTGATATCGGCGGGACTGCCATCGATGTATGCGTAAAAATATTCGTCAAACGAATAATTCATAGTAATCTTACCACCGCCAAAATCGGACGGAGTCGTTAGTTCAAGACTGTTTATCTTCTGCTCGAGTGGTATCTCTCTGTTTGATTCATCATATGCAAGCGGCTTTGCATATACATCTTCAAAGATGATCCTTTTGTCATCTGCCGCCGCCTTTGTAATCCCATATTGAGCAAAGTAATCTGTAAAGTAATCTTCATAGTAGATTTCAGTCACATACCATCTGACCGACTGACTTCTCATATCTTCTATGAATCCCGGATATGGTTCAGTCAGATCACCGGGGACATAACGCATATGTGAGTAGAAATCTGAATAAGCATAAATATCATTCTTCATTAAAAAACCACAGTAACCGCTGGCATTGTTAAACCCATAGTAGGAGGCAAGGTCAAAGGCTAAGGTAGAAGTAGTATCCATCATCACGAGTCCGCTCTCGGGATCAATATCGACCACATTAAACTGGACAGGCACATATCTTCCGACAGAGAGGCTTTCTGTGAATTCCTCTTTGAACGGGACCTCGCTGGTGCGGATTATGGCATTAGTCTTCAATGGAGTCAGAATGAATATGCCGAGAAGACTTATTACTTGGAGAACCAAAAGTGACAAACGGACAACGGTAAGGTCGTTTTTGAATCTTTGCTTAAAAAAGCGTTCCAGCACCGTCATTGCCAGTGAGGATATGATGATCACTGCCGATACTGTTATTATCGTTAGTTTATGAGCCCATCTGAATCTGTTAAGAATAGGAATGAGATATATTATCCTGTTGAAAGAAGTACTGAACATCCAAAGGAGTGTTAATAATACGACGGGAAGGGCGGCAATGATCCCGATTAGCTCTTCCCTGTATGTATCGAAATATCTTCTGCGGGCAATGGCAGCAATTACCAATGCTATTCCTATAAAAGTAAACAGTACGGATATCAAACCGCAGAATCCTACATCTGTCTTAAAACTGGTCTCTATGAAATCTTCAAAAGAAAGTTTGTCGGAGCGTTCGCTTATCGACATCAGATCAAGCATCGGAAGCATTAGCGGCAAGCTTGCCAGAGCCACAATTATATAAGTAATCAAATACTCTCCTATGAGATGGAAAGCAGGTTTAATGCTATTTGTATTCTTATCCCTTGAGAGGAGGGTATAGGTAAGCACGAATATAAAGTCAAAGATGGCAGAATAGACAAAGAACTGCGGATGTCCACAATAAAAAAGTGCGATCCTGGGGATAACAGCCAAAAGAAGATTAAATACCGAATGCTTTTGATGGAGTTTTAAGAGTCCATAGTAGATCCAAGGCAAAGCGGCTGTTGTCATCAAAACGATAATCCATGAATCTCCGATATAGATATTGTAAGTATTAAGATTCCAACCTATTGCTCCGATGATTGCGGGCATTCTCGTGCATCCCAGCAATCTGAGCAAAATGTAAGCCCCCAGAGAACCGATGATAATGAGAATAATAGCCATAATATCGATTACGGCATCAAAATGTCCGAAGATGATCTGACTGACCAATGCTGCCAAATACACCAACAGATTCAATGAACCCGTCTGCCCGGTACCTATGAACCGCTTGCCGCAGAACTCATGGAAATTGTAAAACGGGAACTCGCCATTGAGTACAGATCTGACAGAATACTTGTACATACAGAGGTATGCATCAGCGTTATCGTCTTGCAGGAAGAAGTAAGGATAACGGAGCTCAAGAAACGCAAAGAATACCAGACATATCAGTAAGATTACTGCAATGTCGATGTAATACTGCTTTTTGTCAGGTATACTTGCCTTATTATTCATCTCCCGGTTTCCTGATATCTGAAGTTAACAGCTTCACTGCGATCGCACACTCTATTCGCTTGCAGAACAGCTTACAACCGTAGTCGTATACGCCCAGGATGTCCCCTGTCGCATGGTATGCGTTTGCCGCACAACCTCCGGAGCAGTACAGCTTTGCCCAGCACTCCTTGCACTCGGGCCTGCTGTAAGCATTGCACGAAGCGAAATGCGTTCTCATATCAGTATTGGTGACACCCTGGTAGATATCGCCCATCTTGTATTTCTCGTCGCCTACGAACTGGTGGCAGGGGTAGAGGTCTCCCCACGGCGTTACCGCGAGATACTCAGTTCCGGAACCGCACCCTGCGACCCTCTTGTAGATGCAGGGACCGCATGTAAGATCCAGCATGTAGTGGTAGAACGTGAAGGGGCGGCCTTCCTTGTGTCTCTGCACCATCAGCCTGGCAAGCTCGTCATACTGCTCGAAAATAACGGGCAGATCCTCTTCTGTCAGGGCAGAAGGAGAAGACGGGTCGGTTACGACAGGCTCCATGGACAGCTCGTTGAATCCGAGGTCCAGATAGTGCTTGATGTCGTTAAGGAAATCCGGATTGTAATGCGTATAAGTTCCGCGGATGTAGTAGCTCTTGTTTCCTCGCTTGGATACGAACCTCTGGAAGTTGGGAACGATCTTGTCGTAAGAACCGTTGCCGGCATAATCCACTCTGAATCTGTCGTTGATTTCTTTACGTCCGTCGAGTGATAGAACGACATTGTGGAATTCCCTGTTGGCAAATTCCGTGACCTCATCGTCCAGGAGCACGCCGTTGGTCGTGAGGGTGAACCTGATGTTCTTGTTGTGGATCTTCTCCTGCTCTCTGCCGTATTCGGTGAGGCGCTTGACCACATCCCAGTTCATCAGCGGCTCGCCGCCGAAGAAATCTATATCAAGGTTCTTATGGTAGCCCGAATTCTCGATGAGGAAATCTATCGCGCGCTTACCGACCTCATAGCTCATGATCGCACGCTCGCCGTGGT
The DNA here is from genome assembly GCA_902782125.1 of Oscillospiraceae bacterium. Classification (GTDB taxonomy): domain Bacteria; phylum Bacillota; class Clostridia; order Saccharofermentanales; family Saccharofermentanaceae; genus Saccharofermentans. Next base: position 117,448 of record CACZMA010000002.1, read on the forward strand.
ATTTGCCCTGGCTTGCAAAGCAATAGGAGCAGTTGAGGTTACAGGTGTGGGCCACATGCAGGCACAGTGCCTTGATGGTGAAGTTCCTCTTCCTGAAGTCTCTGGCAAGTCCCTCGAACTTGTCGGGCGCATACAGTTTGCCGGCTTCCTTAAGGGAATCGATGTCCGCCAGGCATTCCTCAGCTTCTTCGCGGGTAATGCCGTGTTCGGAGACCGCCTTGGAGATAACATCTTCCGCAGGCTCGGTCTCATACCACCTGATCATGTCATAAGCAACGGGATCGACCATGTGGATCGAACCCGAATGACAATCGAGCACTATGTTAAGTCCGTCAAACTGATAGCAGTGAATCATATAATTACCAACCGTATTACATAAAAAAAGGTCTCACACTTGATGAGACCCTTAATCTCCGCAAATTACCCTAAGCTTATTTTGAAAGCTTCTCGCAAGCCTGATTTGCAACTCCGCAGGATGTCTTGCAAGCTGACTGGCAAGATGTCTGGCACTCGCCGCAGCCGCCTTCCTTAGCGGACTTATCAAGGTCGCGGGTCTCGATAGTAACGATTCTCGTCATTTTGAGGTTCCCCCTTTTTTTGATAGAGAAATTATACTTTGTGCCCGCCATACAGTCAAGGCAACACTTTGACATTGCCGGTGAAGCCGGCAGCGGGTCTTCTGATCTCCGCAGTGCCGGAGTGAACATAATCGATGGTATCCTGCGTGATGAGCTCGCCAGGAACCAGCAGAGGCACTCCCGGCGGATAGCAGAACAGATACTCGCCGGATATCATGCCGGAACTCTGTTCAAGAGGTCTCTCCTCAGCCGTAAGCCCCTTGATCGAAGCTTCACGCACATCCATCGCGAGCACGGGCTTCGGGCGGGGAAGGGGGCTGACGATATCCTGTGGAGCAGACAGTTCATCTATCTTAAGCACCGCATCACAGAACCGGCCGATCGATTCAGGCGTATCCCCTATGCCGGTCATGGCGATGAGGTGGGTCGTAAAAGCAGCCTCACACTCTATATTGAAATCTCCTCTCAGGCGCTCTGCGAGCGTTATTCCGTCTCCCAATATGACGAGCTTGGAGCGTTCCTTGACCGGGGCCTGCCAGAACCTGTAGTTTTTGAGTCCTGCCAGCCTCTCTTCCGCCAGGCGGATACCGTCTTCCCAAGGCTTGAGGATATCCTTGCGCGCGTTGAGTGTGGCAAAACACCTGGATATTCCCCTGAGAAGTACATATGAGGGGCTGCTCGTCTCGAAGATGTCTATGTAATGCCTGATGGTGCTGTCAGAGATCCTGCATCCGGGGTAGGTAAGCATGACGGATGTCTGCGTAGGCGAATTGAGAGTCTTATGCAGGCTCTTGATAACAATGTCTCCGCAGCAGGGACTGCCGAAGTAATCATCACCGAGTCCGAGGTGCGCTCCGTGCGCGCAGTCCGTTATGAGCGTTGCATCGTAGCGCCTTGTGATCTCCATTATCGAAGCCGTATCCGATATGACTCCCTCGTAAGTGGGCGAAGTTATTATGACTGTCCTTATGGAGGGATCCCTTACCAGGATCTTCTCTATATCGTATGCCGACACGGGCCCTGCGAAAGGCAGGTTGCCGTCGGTAACAGGCATGAGCGGCACGGGCGTGTTGCCGGTAAGTTCCAGCGCATGCCATACTGCCAGGTGGCTGTTCATAGCGACAAGGACCTTAGAGCCGGGCATCTCGGCATTGCAGGCGGAGATGGCGGTAAGGAGCATCGTGGTGGATCCCCCTACAGAGACATAAGCCCTCTCAGCTCCCCAGAGCATTGCTCCGGCAGTCTCCATATCCTTAATCAGTCCTGAAGGGGAGTGGAGATTGTCGAAGCCCTGGATCTCGGTTATGTCGCGTGCAAATTCGGATGAGATCAGATCGGGGTTCCTCTTATGGCCGGGCATATGCATCGGCAGAGGGTCACTGCCGAGATACAGTTTGAGCGCTGCGCCGAGCTTGTCATTGTCGTATGCCATGTAAGTCCTCCCTTAATAAGAAACCCTGCCTCTTCATTAGAGGAGGCAGGGAAAGAAATGGAGTAAAAAATGAAAAATTAATCCTTAGGTGTGTAAGTTGTGAAGCTGTAACCGTTGATCATGTCAGGCTTCTCGTAGATCGTCTCCTGCATCTTGAGAGCTGTGGAGAGGATCAGTGTGTAAGGGCTGAGGCAACCGTCGATGCCGTCGCACTCAGCTGCATAGCTGATAGCCTGTGCTTCATCATCGGAAAGCAGCATGTACTGCGATACGAGGAACAGGGATCTTACGCCGACGCTCATGTAAACGAGCTTGTTGTTGATGGAGTAAGAAGTGGATGAAGCAGAGGATGTTGACAGTCTGCTGCTGAAGGAGAGACCGAGAGCAGAGCTTGCAGAACTCAGAGAAGAACTTTCTTCCTGGATGAAGAGAGGCTTGCCTTCGATACCGACCTTACCTACTTCGTGGAACAGACCGATGATGATGGCGGACTCTTCGTCGAGCTGCGGCATGATCGTATCCTTGATCCTGAGGAGCTGCTTTGTAACAGCTACGCTCCTGATGAGGAGACCCTTCTCGCAAGCGAGCTCACCCTTGATGTCAGCGGGTGCCGTGAGCCAGGATGTTCTGTTCTCGAGGAAGTCGATAAAGTGGTCGAACTCTGTCTTCCTCTTTACGACTGCAGCCTTGAGCTGCTCGTAATATGTGTCGACATTATCCTTGTTAACTTCGATCATAGGCATGATGCCTGCAACCTTGTCGGACTTGCCTGTAGCTGCCGCTGATACTGCTGCAGCCTGGGGGGTTACTACTGCTTCTGCACCTGCATCACCCTCATCAGCTGAAGTAAATGTATATTTACACTTAGGGCATCTGATAGCCTGATTAGCAATTACCATTCCGCAATCGGGACACTTTTTCATAGTTGGACCTCCTGAATTCACAGCGTCAAACAAGTCTACCGCTATGAGTTAATTTATTTTGCTATTTTACAACTTAAGAAAGTAAGTATCAACAAAACAAAGCCTTGTATTTGTATATTTTCAAAAGATTTACAAGAAATTTGTTTGATTTTTTGTGCAATAAGAAAAAAGACACTGACGAGGGGTTGTCAGTGTCTTAAGGAGGGTGTTATGAAGTAAGGAACAATTACTTAGAACAATTGTATGATACCACGCACGGGATTTACTTTAAGATTCAAAAAAGGCAAAATAGTGGCAAACATTCATCTGAAATGAGGCAGAGCCTCTCAAAAAGGGAGAAAAACATGAAATTGGAAGGACGACTCTTTGTCGGAAGCCGCCTTACGGAGATAAAGGAAGTTGTAACGGAAGACACGGATGAAGCCTTCTCAAAGCAGCTGGAGACCGCACTCGTGCTGCTGTGCAAGGAGATGGACATCCCCGTACCGATGTGGATGAAGAAGAACACCAAGGAGTTCGCGGCATTCCATCAGACGATCTTCTTCAGCGAACAGTATACCGAGAAGGTCCGATTCGACAGATTCCAGATAAAGATGACAGATTAAAGAAGGCTGCCTCGATAACGGGGCAGCCATTCTTTGTCTAACAGCAAATCAGGTCGGGAGGACCATTTATTATCAATTCTCTCCGTTTATACGGAAGATGACTTCGCCCGGATATACCATGTCGAGCTGGCTTCTGGCTACACTCTCTATGTAGGCGTCGTCTTCGCCGAACTTCTCCTGTGCTTTGATCTGTCCGAGCTTCTCACTCAGAGATTCGGACTGTGCGATAAGGGAACTGTTCTCTGCCTTGAGACGCGCGCGCTGCTCCATGATGTTGGAGAAACGTGTGATGCAGAGTATCGCAATGACAACAACGCCTATGTAGAGCAATGCCCTTACAAATGATATGCCGTGTGTCTTGTGATGAACCTTACGCACTTACGAGATCCAGCCTTTCATAAAACTTCTGATTAGACTATCTCATACGCAAAACGGCAAAACAACAAAGCATCCCCAAACTTAAAGGGGATGTAACAATAAGTAAGACAATTGTAATCTTAGGATTATTCCTCGGAATTCTCGTCGGTATCTTCGATGAGTTCGTACATCTCGCGGGCCTCATCGCGGCGTACCGTCTCGGGCAGGCTGAGCACTTTGAAGCTGACAACTCCGTTGCCGAACATGATGGAGACGATATCTCCGATCTTGAGTTTTGTACCGGGTTTGGCGACCTTGCCGTTCACCGTAACGCGGCCGGTGGAACACACCTCGTTGGCAACGGTGCGGCGCTTGATAACGCGTGAGAGCTTAAGGAACTTATCAAGTCTCATTACCTGCTCCTTCGCTGAGCGATATGCGTCCCTTCAGGGCATTCGCGAGCGTGAGGTCGTCTACGAATTCGATGTCGGAACCCATGGGAAGACCTGATGCAAGGCGGGAGACCCTTATACCGGAAGGCGATAGTATCCTCGACAGATAAAGAGCCGTGGCATTGCCTTCCGCATTCTGGTTGGTTGCGATGATGACTTCCGTTATCTCGCTGTGCTCAGACAGCCGCTTGATAAGATCGGGAATGGTCGTATCGTTGATGCTCTTGTTGTTGAGCGGGTCGAACACTCCGTGGAGCACATGGTAGAGACCCTTGTACTCATGCATCCTCTCAAAAGACTCGACTTCTCTGGGCGTCTCCACAACGAGCACTGTGCTTCTGTCGCGCGTGGTGTCAGAACAGATGCGGCACGGATCGCCGTCGGTAAAGTTCTGGCATACCGAACATCTGCGGGTAGACCTTCTTGCAGTCGTGATCGAATCGGACAGAGCCTTGGCCTTGTCTTCGTCCATCGCAAGTATGTGGAAAGCCAGACGCTGTGCCGACTTCCCGCCTATACCGGGAAGACTCGACAACTGCGCTATGAGATTCTGGATGGAAGGGGAGTATCCTGACATATCAGAAAGGAAGCTTAACTCCGCCTGTGATCGTGTTCAGACGCTTCTGGGACTCAGCCTCGAGTTCGTCTGCAGCCTGGTTGAATGCTGCCATTACGAGATCGGACAGACCCTCTGCATCTTCGGGATCTATAACGGAAGGATCGATCTCAACGCCGTATATCTTGTGATCACCGCCGAGGATGACCTTGACCTTCTCACCGCCTGCCGTACCGGTGATACGCATTGCGGCAACTTCAGCCTGAGCCACCTCGAGCTGTCTCTGCATCCTCTGTGCCTGAGCCATCAGGTTATTTGCATTGCCTCCGGGCATTCCACGGAAACCGCCTCTTGCCATAGTTTTATTCCTCCTGAAATTATTATTCCTATTCTCAATCGTCGTCACCGAAGTGGACGTTAGTATCTATGCCTTTCTCCTGCGCAAGCCTCTGGAGTTCTTCCGCGCGGCGCTGTGCCTCGTCCTCTTCTCTTGCTCTCAGCATATTCCTGTACTGATCTTCAGTGCAGAGGAAGAGACGGTCTGAAGAGAATTCCTTCTTGATGCCGGGCGCGATCGTCCTCAGCGCGGGCGTCTTCTTGAGGTTCGTCATGAGCTTCGCATCCTCGTTCGCGAAAACGATATACGCGCTGTCCCCTTCGAGTCTCATGGAAGACCTCTCGAGGGTTGCAGCCGCATTGGAGCTCTCCTCGGGAAGACCTGCTATGAACCTCTTCCACCTTACCGTAATATCGGCGCTGTCAGCATTGAACTCAGGCACTCTGATATCGCTCTTGGGAGTGTCTACGATGAGACCGACACGGTCCATCTGCTCCGCGAGCTGCGTAGTGTGTACAGGTGCGGGCTCCGGTACGGGAGCAGGCTCCGGTTCAGGTTCCGGTGCGGATATGTCTTCCGTGCCGAGCTTCAGATCATCAAGGAACGATGAATGCAGGCCTGCAAGGAAATGATTGGGAGCATCCTCCTTCTCGGGTGCAGGTGCGGGCTCATCAGGTTCATCAGATCCTTCGGGTTCGTCCTCATCTTCCGCATAATCTGATCCGGAGCCTTGGGAAGAAGTATTGAAAGGTGACGATGACAGGAAGCTGAACAGTGAACTCTGTCCGGGCAGTTCCTCGCTCTGAGATTCGCTTTCTGCCGGTTCCTCCGGTTCGGGTGCATCAGGAGTGTCTTCTGCTTCTGTGGCAGGTTCTTCTTCCTTTACCTTCATAGCTTCTTTTTGCTTCGCGAAGATGCTGACAGGAACGGCAGAAGGCTCGGGATCTTCCTCTTTTGCAGGTTCTTCCGGCTCCGGTTCTTCTTCGGCCGCAGGCGTCTCGGGAGCTGCGAAAGATATCTTTCTCGCTGCTTCTGCCTGTCTGGCGGCAAAATCAGGAATGACAAGAGGTTCCACGGGCAGGCGCGACTTCTTGCCGCACAGCCTGAGCATCATTATCTCGAAGCTGGTGGTGATATCAGGTGACCACTTGAACTCGGATGCTTCCTTTGACAGGTAAGTGATATAACCCGAGAGCGTATCCGCGCTGACCTTGTTTGCCGTAACGTACATGGCCTTCACGGTATCAGCGGTATAAGGAAGGAGCTTCGACGGATCCGGCATGACGCGGATCACGAGAAGATCCCTGAAATAATGAGCGAGTTCGAGCGTAAACTTAACATAATCACGGCCACTCTCATGGAGCTCGGTCATAAGATCCATAAGTTCATCGAATCTGGCATCGATAAGGGCATTTGCCGTCTTGAACAGGAAGGTGTTATCAACGGTTCCTGTTGCTTCTTCGACATCGTTGCCGGTGATCTTTCTGCCGCCTGTAACGGCTCTCATCTGATCGAGCAGAGTGAGGGCATCTCTCATGGCTCCGTCTGACTGCGCAGCGATAAGGCTGAGCGCTTCGTCTTCGACGGGAATGTTCTCTTTGTCTGCGACATAACGGAGCCTGCCTATGATCTTGTCGCGTGAGATGCGCTTGAAGTCATATCTCTGGCATCTCGACAGGATCGTCGACGGGATCTTGTGGACTTCGGTAGTCGCGAAGAGGAAGATGACATGCTTCGGAGGTTCTTCAAGTGTCTTGAGCAGGGCATTGAACGCGCCCTGGGAGAGCATATGGACCTCGTCTATTATGTACACCTTATATTTTGCGGCAGAAGGGGCAAAGTTGACCTGCTCCGTTATCTGCCTGATGTTATCAACGCTGTTGTTGGAAGCGGCATCCATCTCGATGACGTCGAGGATGCTGCCGTTAAGGATACCTTTGCAGGTAGGGCACTCGTTGCACGGGTTGCCGCCCACGGGGTGCTCGCAGTTCACGGCTCTCGCGAAGACCTTGGCTATCGTGGTCTTACCCGTTCCATGCTGTCCGCAGAAGAGATACGCATGACCGATCCTGCCATCAGTGATCGACTGACGAAGCGCAGTAACGGCTTCCTTTTGTTCAACAATATCGTCGAACGTCTGAGGTCTGAACCGTCTGTACAACGCCAAGTGTTCTTCCATGGATATTCCCCCTTAAATAGAAAAAGTCCATCCCGCCCAAAATGCAAACAGATCAGGCTTCCCCGCGGCACACGCGGAAATCCGCTTACTGCTGCTTCCTTCCGGACCTGACAGGGTTCACGGCACCGAGTTGCACGGGACCCGAACCTGCTCGCAGATCAGACGGGATGAACATTAGAGATTATAGCATAAAAGGATTACTTATTCCGCATAGCATGCCGATATGAAATCGTATGCATAGGAAGCCATTGTATACAGGGCTTCATCGGCCGTTGATGAGTTCTTCGCCTCTGCATAAACGATGAGTATGACAGGCTCGTCACCGTCGATTATCGCGCAGTCCATATATGCGCCGAGCTCGGAATTGTTGCCCGATACATGGTAGACATCGGCAGAATCTCCGAACGCATTCTTGATGGGCGAATCCATCTCGCTCACAGCCATGTCGTTGATGAGTCTCTGATAGCAGTCAGGATCATTGATATAGCCTTCGTACAGGTATTCCAGATAGTTTGCCATGTCATAGCAGGTCGTTCTCCTGGCACCTCTGATCTCATATCCGCGGTAGTCGGTGTACAGGATCTCGTCCTCATATGAGATGTATGAGCTGATGTTATTGATCTCGCCGCTTACGGCTTCGGATCCGCCGAGTGCGTTTACCAGCATGTAGAGTGCCACATCGTCATTCAGGGTGACGCTGTATCTCAGGAGCGTCCTTAAGTAGAACTGCTTGCCCGGGGAATAGGTGGATGATATGTAGGAGATGTTGCTCGTTTTCGAGCCGTCATATGTGTAGACGGAAGAGAAATTCGCGAGGTTCTCTTCCACCTTGTCGCAGAGCACGATGCCTGCAGGGAGGCTCCAGGCGCCTGACGGAACGACGGGGTCGAGCTGGCCGTACCCGAGCTCCTCTCCGGTGGCAAGTGACTTGATGAGGAAGCAGATGCGGATGCCCGAGTTATCGTTGTCGTATTTGGTGATCTTCTCCTTGAGGCTGTCGAGCAATACCGCGCGCTCCTGGTAGGATACGGTCCTGGTGGGATATTCATCCCTGAAGTGTATTCCCTGAGGTTCGGAGAACGGATCCGGCTTGTTGTCCTGTACGGTGCTCTCCGTGGGCTCGGTACTCTCGGGCGGGGGAGTGGTCTCCGCGATGACGGCTGCGATCACGGAAGTCTCCGCTTCGGTAGTCGTCTCGGTAGTCGTCTCGGTGGTGGTCGAGTGGACCGGTCTCGAATACTTCTCCCACTCAGTGGTGGTGGAAGTCGCCGCTCCGACCAGTCCGGGATACTCTTCGCGGTACTGACGCTGCATCGCTGCCACGGACATTATGAAAGCCGTGATGAGTGCGACTGCGGCTATGCATGCGATGATGATGAGCGTCCGCTTCCTGCGGAACTCATGTATCCCCTCTGCTTTCTTAAGGAATGTCGGATTCGGGCGCTTGCTCATATTCAGAACAGTCCGGTTATGTCTCCGTCTTCAGATACGCCGATATCGAGCGCCGACGGGTGCGCGGGCAGACCGGGCATCGTAAGGATCGTGCCGGTCAGGCATACGATATATCCGGCTCCGGCAGACAGATGGCAGTCCCTTACGGTAAGGGTGAAGCCTTCGGGACGGCCGAGAGCCTTGGCATTATCCGAGAGTGAGTACTGGGTCTTTGCCATGCAGACGGGAAGATCGCCGTATCCTCCCGCGACATATCTGTCCAGCTTCTCCCTTGCTTCGGGAAGGATGTTGACATCTCCAGCGCCGTAGATCTTCCTGGCGATGCTTACGATCTTGTCTTCGACGCTGTCGGTGAGCTCGTAAGTATAATTGAGCTTGCCGGGAGCCGTATCCATCTTGGCAAGTACGGCTTCCGCCAGGTCTGTGCCGCCTTCTCCGCCCTTCGCGAAAATCTCCGCCGGGACAAAGGAAGCACCGAGCTTGGCGCATTCTTCTTCCATTACTGCGAGCTCCTCATCAGTATCGGTAAGGAACCTGTTGGCTGCAACTACTGCGGGCACGCCGAAGGAACTGATGTTCTCTATGTGTTTCGCGAGATTGACGAATCCGCGCCTTACTGCATCCGGGTCAGGTTTGCTGAGGTCTGACCTGTCGATGCCGGCATTGTACTTGAGAGATCTGACCGTGGAGACGATCACGCACACATTGGGACGTATACCTGCTTCGCGGCACTTGATGTTAAGGAACTTCTCTGCTCCGAGGTCCGCGCCGAAGCCTGCCTCGGTAACTGTTATATCGCCGAGCTTCATCGCAGCCTTTGTCGCGATGATGGTGTTGCATCCATGGGAGATGTTCGCGAATGGGCCGCCGTGGACAAATGCGGGCACGCCCTCGAGTGACTGAACGAGATTGGGGTTAAGCGCATCCTTCAGGACGGCAGTCATGGCGCCGTCTGCGCCGAGGTCGCCGGCTGTTATGTTCTTGCCGGACCTGTCCTGTGCGACCACGAGCCTCGCGAGTCTGGCTCTGAGATCCTTAAGGTCCTTTGCCATGCAGAATGTGGCCATTACTTCGGAGGCTGCGGTTATCGTAAAATGATCTTCCCTTGTAATGCCGCTCTTGCCGCCGGTCGATGCGATGGTGACATTCCTGAGCGTACGGTCGTTCATGTCGAGACATCTCTTCCAGAAGATGCGGTCGGGGTCGATATCGAGTTCATTGCCCTGATAGAGGTGATTGTCGATCATCGCGGCAAGAAGATTGTTTGCCGTGGTGATCGCGTGGATGTCGCCGGTAAAGTGAAGGTTGATATCCTCCATTGGGATGACCTGCGAGTATCCGCCGCCGCATGCGCCGCCCTTTACTCCGAAGACGGGTCCGAGTGAAGGCTCACGAAGTGCCAGCACTGCCTTTTTGCCGAGTTTGCACAGTGCCTGCGCGAGTCCGACACTTACAGTTGTCTTGCCTTCGCCGGCAGGCGTGGGGTTCATCGCGGTGACGAGGATGAGCTTTGCGTCCGGATTATCCGGGATCTTATCCAGGATGTCGAGAGGAACCTTTGCTTTGTACTTGCCGTAACACTCGATGTCCTGAGCCGTAAGCCCCAGCTTTCCTGCGATCTTCTCTATGTGTTCAGGCTTTGCCTGCTGAGCTATCTCGATGTCGCTTAACATACTGATTACCCCCGGTATTTATTGACCCTTCGATTTTAAAGAAAAATATAGGAGTTTTCAAATAGAGGCTAAGAACACAATATTTTGTGAGAGGTGTGATAAATTTCCACTATATATAGTGTTTTTCATTGACAAATTATCAAGTAAATGTTAGAGTTGTGTATATTTCGATTTTGGGGGACATGTGCCAATGATAATTAGTTCAGATCTGGCTAAGTGCCGCGAGAAGTTTGAAGAGCTTTTGGGAAAGAGGATCGTTTGCAAGACTAATGGCGGCCGTAAGAGGATCATTACTTACATCGGCACTGTCGAGCATTGCTATCCCAATGTATTTACACTCAGATGCCAGGGTGAGAACGGTAAGGAATCATTGGTATCCTTCAGCTACATCGATGTTCTCACAAGAACGGTACGCGTCGGCGTAATGCCCGAGAAGGCAGAAGAGCTCGCAGTCTGATACGTGGAACTAATGTGAATATCCGGAGCCATCTCGCATAGTAATGCGGGGTGGCTTTTATCTGTAATCTTTAATTTACAAGTGTCTTATTGTAGAATCATTAATCATGGAAAACATCGAGACTTACAAAACATCTGCAAGCGCTAAGGTCAATCTTTTCCTGAGGGTATGCGGAAGGCTTCCGAACGGTTACCACAGGCTTTACACGGTAATGCAGGAGATTGATTTCAGTGATGAGCTTATCGTATCGATAGGCGGCGAAGGTCCTTCGGAGATCGTGGTAGAGTGCGAGGGCAGATCGGATATAGATCCCAAGAAGAACCTCTGCTACAAGGCAGCCGACAGATTCTATGCAAGTCTTCACAACAAGCTGGATGCCGAAGGAAGCTCTGACGGCAGATATGCTTTCCCCCGTACTGTCATCAGGCTCAAGAAGAATATCCCTTCCGAGTCCGGCATGGGCGGCGGAAGTTCTGATGCGGCATCTGTCCTCATCATACTGCAGGAGCATTACGGCAATCCCTTTACGGAAGAAGAGCTCGGCAAGCTCGCGGTCAATGTGGGCGCTGATGTGCCGTTCTTCCTCTACGGCGGGACATGTCTCTGCGAGAGGGTAGGGGAAGAAGTTACGCCCATCGCAAGTCTCGCGGATCTTCCCATATTGATAGTTAAGCCTTCTGCGGGCGTATCGACCCCGGAATGCTTCAAGGCCATAGATTCTGCGGAACTGGAAGAGTTTGACGGCGAAGCTTATGCGAAGTACATCTCGCATCTTACCGAGCAGAAGGAGTCGCCCGCGGATAAGCTGGGATCATTCCTCTCCGGCGGAGGTCTTCTCGTTAACGATCTGCAGGCTCCTGCCGTCAGTGCAGTGCCTCAGATAGGGAAGATAATCGAAGCCTTAAAAGACGCAGGCGCACCCTTTGCCGCGATGACGGGTTCTGGCAGTGCTGTTTTCGCCCTGTTTGACGATGAGAAGAAGGCTGCGGAAGTATCTGAAGCGGTAAGCAGCGATCCCCGTACGGAGGACTGTGTCGTTATCTTAACCAAGACGGTTTGAGAACAGTCCGCGGTCGTAGCCTCTCGAGCTCTCGAAGTCGATAAGCTCGAAGCCGCGGTTCTTATAGAATTCCACCATTGATCTGTTAGATGCGGAAGAGTGCAGCAGCACGGCTCCGCATTTCTCTTTTACGGCGAGAGCCACGGCCTGATTGACGAGCTCGATGCCGAGTCCTTCGTTCCTCAGATCCTCGCGGACAGCAAAACGCGATATGTAGCCGACCCTGTTGAATCTCGACAGGTAGCTTAAGGTCTTGCGCGAGAAGCTCAGCTTCTGAGGCGTCTCTATCACGTTGAAAGTTATGGTGGCAACGATATCATCACCATTCATACAGCACAGACAGGTGCAGTGTCTGATCCTGTCTTCAATCGCCGCGATGTCCTCGTTCATTGCTTCGAGCATGGCCGAAGATATCCCCGAATTCGCACAGTAAGTCAGCATCGCAGCCTTCAGAAGGCGCGACAGTGCAGGTGCGTCGGAACTTGTTGCTGTGCGGAAGGTGTACGGCATGTATCAGTTCAGGTAGCAGTTGACCAGGATGGCCTTGTGGGCATGAAGCCTGTTCTCGGCCTCATCGAAAACAACACTCTGGGGGCCGTCGATGACGTCTTCCGTGACCTCATAGCCCCTGTATGCAGGGAGGCAGTGCAGGAAGATGGCATCCTTGTGAGCTACGCCCATGAGCTTGCTGTTGACCTGATAATCCTTGAATATCTCGATCCTCTTTGCCTTCTCTTCTTCCTGACCCATGGATGTCCATGTGTCCGTGTAGATCACGTCTGCGCCTTCGGCAGCTTCGAACGGGTCGGTGGTCATGAGGATCTTGGAACCTGTTATCTCGGCATCCTTCTGCGCCTGCTTAACATACTTGTCGGGGCAGGTATAGTCAGCCGGAGAACCGATCGCGACATCCATTCCGGCCTTGGCACATGCCTGGAGAAGTGAGTTGGCAACGTTGTTGCCGTCTCCGACATAGCAGAGCTTGAGACCCTTGAGATCGCCCTTGTGCTCCTTGATGGTAAGGAGATCTGCGAGCATCTGTGTCGGGTGCTGGTCGTCCGTAAGGCCGTTGATGACGGGGATGGAACCGTACTTTGCAAGATCTTCGACGTCGCTGTGCTTGAAGGTCCTGATCATGATGCCGTCGACCATTCCGGAGAGAACGTGAGCCGTATCATAGATGGTCTCGCCCCTGCCGATCTGAATGTCGTTGTTGCTCAGGAACAGAGCCTGTCCGCCGAGCTGGTACATGCCGACCTCGAACGATACCCTGGTCCTTGTTGATGACTTTGTAAAGATCATAGCGAGGGTCTTGCCCTTGAGGTAGTGGTGCTCGATCCCTGCTTTGGTCTTTGCCTTCATGTCTGCTGCTATATCGAGCAGGTAGGGAAGTTCATCTATGGCAACGTCTTCGTGGAAATCAATATAATGCTTCATTTTGTCTCTCCTTAATCACATATCATCGTCTTCGTGTGCAACGGGCGCGGAAGGTTCTGCGGGCGCTGCTGGTGCCTGTGCGGCTTCTTCTCCGGGGAGCTTGTCAAAAGATGCCACGCTTACCTGCTTGGAAGTGGAAGGAAGTTTGTCCTTGATAACTGAGAGCAGATCCTTCTTGGCGGGAATGGTGTTCTTCAGGATCGAGTCGAGAACCTTGCAGAAGGTATCGATCTCTTTCTTCTTGATTATGAGCGGAGGTGCAAGCCTGATCGTTGAAGTTCCGATGGAACTTACGAGGATGCCGTTCCTGAACATCTCGATCATCATCTGTGATGCCGAGATGCGCTCGTCGAACTCGATGCCGATGAGCAGGCCGAGGCCTCTGATGTCGGTAATGCAGTCGTACTTGCCCTTGAGCTTGGTGAGCTTCTCCATGAGGTAAGCGTTCATCTCGTTGACGTTTACCAGGAGATTCTCCTCCTTGATGGCATCGAGGACTGCGTTGGCAGCTGCGCAAGCCAGGGGGTTGCCGCCGAATGTCGAACCGTGGTCTCCCACATGGAAGCCTGTAGCGACCTCATCGGTGCAGAGCATTGCTCCGATCGGAACGCCGCCTGCAAGACCTTTGGCGAGTGTGATGATATCAGGCGTGATACCGTACCTCTCATGGCAGAACATCATGCCTGTCCTGCCGATGCCTGTCTGAACCTCATCGATGATGAGAAGGATGCCGTGATCCTTACAGAACTTGTCTACGAGCTTTGCATATTCGATGTTTGCAGGATGTACGCCGCTCTCGCCCTGAACGAGTTCGAGCATGACTGCTGCAGTCTTGGGTCCGCAGGCTTCCCTGAGCGCATCGAAATCATTGAACGGAACATACTTGAATCCGGGCATTACGGGAGCAAAAGGCTCGCTGAACTTGGGCTGGCCGGTAGCGGCGATCGTGCCCAATGTCCTTCCGTGGAAGCTGTTCTTGGCCGTGACGATCTCGTATCTGTCTTCGTTCCTGTAGTGGAAATATCCGCGTGCGATCTTGATGGCTGCCTCGTTGGCCTCAGCACCTGAGTTGCAGAAGAAAGCTTTGTCTGCAAAGCTGTTCTTGCAGAGCTTGTAGGCAAGCTCGGATCTTCCGGGAATATAGTAATAATTGCAGCAGTGAATGAGCTCTCCTGCCTGCTTCTTGATGGCTCCGACGAGCTTCGGGTGGGCATGTCCGAGAGAATTGACCGCGATGCCGCCGATCATGTCTATGTACTTGGTGCCCTGTGTATCATACAGGTAGCAGCCCTTGCCCTTTACGAAAGCAACGGGAAGAGGGTTGAATACCTGAAGGAAATAGTTCTTGTCAAAATCCTGAATAAGGGAAAGATCATTTTCTATACTCATAATTCTCTTTCTTCTCCTTTATTATCATTGTGCCTATGCCGTTCTTTGTGAATATCTCGAGTATGATCGAGTGCGGTATCCTTCCGTCTATGATGTGAGCTCGGTTTACGCCTCTTCGGACAGTGTCAAGGCATCCGCCGATCTTCGGGATCATGCCGCCGGAGATTATTCCGCGGTCGATGCAGTCCTGAACGTCAGACTCGTCGAGCACGGGGATAACTCTGTCCGTGCCGTCGGCGAGCTTCTCCAGAACGCCGCCGACATCCGTGAGCATTATGAGCTTGGATGCCTGAAGTGCGACTGCGACTTCGGCTGCCACCGTGTCAGCGTTGATGTTGTAGCTCTCGCCGTCGGAGCCTACGCCGATGGGGGCGATTACGGGGATGTACTCGTCGTTGGCGAGCATGGAGATCACCTTGGTGTTGATCTTCTTGATCTTGCCGACATATCCGATGTCCACGGGGTTGCCGTCAGAATCTTCTGTCATCTTCTCGGCCTCGATGAGGTTGCCGTCGATGCCGGAGATGCCGATCGCTTTCGCGCCCTTGCCGCAGAGAACGGATACTATCTCCTTGTTGGTCTTGCCGATCAGGACCATCTGCGCATAACCCATGGTCTCGCTGTCCGTATACCTCAGACCGTTCACGAAAGTCGACTCTTTGCCGACCGTCTCGAGCATGCTGTTGATGTCGGGGCCGCCGCCGTGAACGATGACGGGGTTGATGCCGACCAGCTTAAGGAGCGTGATGTCATCCATGACGGTCTGCTTGAGTCCGTCGTTGACCATCGCATTGCCGCCGTACTTGATAACTATAGTCTGACCCCTCATCTTCCTGATGTAGGGGAGAGCCTCGGTGAGGACCTCAGCCCTGTTTACCATATTCTTCATGTCGCCCGTGATCTCGGGCATCTTATCCTGATTTGCCATGTTATACGCCTCTTACGATATCTTTGAGTCCGGTCTCCTCGGGAAGTCCGAACATTACATTTGCCGCCTGGATCGCCTGGAGGGCAGCACCCTTGCCGAGGTTGTCCTGCGCCGCGAAAAGCTTGATCATGCCGGTATCCGCATCATACACACCGTTGACTTCGATGTAGTTGGAACCGGCCACTGCCTTTACGTCCGGCATGGTGCCTTCGGGGAGAGCACGTACGAACTGCTCGTCCTTGTAGAAATCCTGATATATGCCGTTGATGACAGAAGAAGATACATCCTTGAAATCATCGGAAGGCTTTGCATATATCGTGTTCAGCATGCCTCGCTTGAAGGGGGCGAGGTGCGGAGTGAAGGTGACGGTGATGTCGCCGGATTTGCCGCCTGCCAGGAAGGAGCACTTCTCGGAGATCTCGGTGGTATGCCTGTGTCCGACAACGCCGTAAGGCTTGAAGGAATCGTCTTCTTCGCAGAACGCGTAAGCCAGATCCGCCTTTCTTCCTGCTCCGGATACTCCGGATACTGCATCTATAATTATAGTGTCTTTCTTAATTAAATTATTCTTAAGGAAAGGTGCGAGCGCGATCAGCGAGCATGTGGGGTAGCAGCCGGGATTGGCTACGAGCCTTGCCGTCTTGAGCTCGTCTCTGTAGAACTCGGGAAGACCGTATACGGCCTCTTCGAGCAGCTCGGGGTGGGGATGAGTGAGCTTATATGACTTCTCGTAAGTTGCCAGGTCCTTGTATCTGAAGTCGCCGCTGTGGTCGATGACCCTGACGCCGGTCTCGAGAAGTACGGGAACGGTAGCCGATGATACACCGTGAGGCAGCGCTGTGATGACAAGATCGCTCTCCTTGCCGACTTCGGCAGGATCCTTATCGCTCAGGATCGTATCGCATACTCCGCGGAATACGGGATATACATCGGAGAACGCCTTCCCGGCAAAGCTCCTGCTGGTCAGATCCTTGATCTCGAAGTCGGGATGCGCGACAAAACCCCTTACGAGTTCTGCTCCCACGTAACCTGTAGCGCCTATAATACTTACTTTAAACTTACTCATATATACCGGTCCTTCGAATTGTTAGATTTATGCAATATAATGCATAAAAATACAGTTGTCAACAAGAATCTCACTTTATTATTGCGCTAACCCCTTATATATAAGGTTACATTGCGGTGACATAGTGCCTTCCGGGTCTGCTGCGTTGTCATATAGCACAAAGTATTATGCAGGTTCAGTTGCTCCGAAGTTGTCATAAATACTTGCTTTTTTGGTAATAACATACAAAAATCAAAAAACTGTATGGGAATTATAAACAAAACGGGGCTTTATTGATTACAAAAAGGCTTAATTTTTTTTGGGAATAATGCCATATAGTAAACAAAAAGTGGCTTTGTTAGTATTTCTGTATGAATTAGCCCGCCCATAGGCGTGGCCCTTTGGAGGTAAGAAAATGGCAAGTTTATCTTTCCAGCATGTTTACAAGAAGTATGAAGGCGGCGTTGTTGCTGTTTCAGACTTTAATCTCGATGTTGCAGATAAGGAATTCGTTATCCTGGTAGGACCTTCCGGTTGCGGTAAGTCAACAACTCTCCGTATGCTCGCTGGTCTCGAGGACATTTCCGAGGGCGAGATCTACATCGACGATCGTTGCGTTAACGACGTTCTTCCTAAGGACAGAGATATCGCGATGGTTTTCCAGAACTACGCTCTGTATCCGCACATGACAGTTCGCGACAACATGGCTTTCGCTCTTAAGCTCAGAAAGATGAGCAAGGACGAGATCAACCGTCGTGTTGTTGAGGCAGCTAAGATCCTTGAGATCGAGCATCTCCTTGACAGAAAGCCTAAGGCTCTGTCCGGTGGTCAGCGCCAGAGAGTTGCTCTCGGCCGTGCTATCGTTCGTGACCCTAAGGTCTTCCTCATGGACGAGCCTCTCTCAAACCTCGACGCTAAGCTCCGTGTACAGATGCGTGTCGAGATCACAAAGCTCCACCACAGACTTAAGACAACATTCGTTTACGTTACACACGACCAGACCGAGGCTATGACCATGGGTACCAGAATCGTAGTCATGAAGGATGGTTTCATCCAGCAGGTTGACTCTCCTACGGAGCTCTATGACAACCCGGTCAACACATTCGTTGCAGGATTCATCGGAATGCCTCCTATGAACTTCATCAATGCTGTTATCAACGTTGAGGGTTCTGACGTATTCATCTCATTCGAGAACGTTACGATCAAGCTCCCTGAGAGATATGCAGTTGAGGAAGTTATGGAGCGTGACGGACAGGAAGTTATCTTCGGTGTAAGACCTGAGGCTCTTACAGATGACTCCACATACGTTACAGATCACCCTGAGGCAGCTTTCCCTGCAGACGTTGACGTCGTCGAGATGCTCGGTGCAGAGACATACCTCTACGTTACAGTTAACGGTTCTCTGCCTCTCACATGCCGCGTTGACCCTACTACATCACAGTCTTCCGTTGGCCAGGTAGTAGACCTCGCAATCGATGCAAACCGTGTTCACATCTTCGATAAGGACACAGAGCAGAGCATCATTTCCTGATCGGTTAGATAATCTGATTGACCATAAGGCCGGATCTTCGGGTTCGGCCTTATTTTTTGTATGCTTGAACAAAATTGCGAAAAAATATAGAATTTAGTGAGGCTTCCTGTAAGTCTTGTATTATTTGTGCTCAGAGGGCGAGGTGTAGATATGGAAGAGATCAAGAAGTGTATGCGTCAGGTAAAGACCATCCTCCCCGTTGATTGCGGTGTGCTGGATACTTCGGGAGTTATCCTGGCGGCTACCGATGATTCCCTTGAAGGCGAGACGGATCCTTCCTTCCGCGCGGTAATGTCCGGCGGAGATATTTTCGCCTCCACTGCAGACCGTACATATCTCAAGGTCAACATAGGCGAGCAGCTCAAGTATGTCATCTATGTTGAGAGTACCGATTCGGATGCAAAGATCTCTCTGCAGCTCATCTCCGAGTGGATCAAGACGATTGCCAAGGAGAAGGGCACCGATGCCGAAAAGTCCATCTTCATAAGGAATGTCCTTCTGGACAATGAGATCAGATCCGAAGTGCCGATGATCGCACGCGGATTCAAGATCGACTGCAAGGATGCAAGGCTCGTAATAGTCGTAAGGACTGCGGCTGACCAGAGCACCGAGGCATTCGAGATCCTGCAGAACCTCTACAATGATTCCGATACGACCATGGTCATCTCCATGGATGACACGACGACGATCGTCATCATCGATTCTTCCGAGGTTGCAGGCGAAGATTCCGACAGGGGCGAATTCATCGACGAGGCAAGCCAGTCCATTCTCGCATGCCTTAATTCCGAAGGATGCACCGCCAAGGTGGCAGTCGGTTCGATCGTTCCGTCATTCATGGACATCAGCAAGTCCTACTCCGATGCCATGACGGCGCTCAAGGTCTCCAAGATCTTCGACGGCGAGACGGATATATCAAGATATGACAAACTGGGTCTCGGCAGACTGATCTACCAGCTCCCGAAGCCTCTTTGCGAGATGTTCATCCGCGAAGTGTTCCCCAACGATGCTTTCAGACAGCTCGACGAGGAGACAAGGACTACCATCGACACGTTCTTTGCCAACGACCTCAACGGTTCGGAGACTTCAAGAGAACTGTTCGTACACAGGAACACGCTCGTATACCGACTTGAGAAGGTAAAGACCAAGACCGGTCTTGACCTGAGAAAGTTCGATGATGCGGTATTGTTCAAGATGGCCACGATGGTAAGGATCTACATCGATTATTTAAACGACACCAACGACAATAAGATAAGGTAATTCTATCAAGTGATTGATTTTATTGATGTTAAGAAGACTTACAGATCCGGAGTGGAGGCACTCAAGGGTGTAAGTTTCACTATCGATGACGGAGATTTTGTTTTTGTCATCGGCAAATCGGGTTCGGGCAAATCGACCCTTCTTAAGTGCATAACCTGCGAAGAGTCTCCCTCGGAAGGCTCAGTCAGGATCGACGGATTTGACATCGCTCACATGAGCCGCGCACTGGTTCCGGTCTTAAGACGTCAGATCGGCATGATCTACCAGGATTTCCGTCTGATAGAGACGAAGACCGTCGCCGAGAATGTCGCTTTCGCAGGCGAGATAATAGGTGTCCCCCCCAAGAGCCTGGCGAACACGGTAAGCATCTGCCTGTCCGCGGTGGGACTGAAGGATAAGGCGAACGCATATCCGCAGGAGCTCTCCGGCGGTGAGCAGCAGAGAGTCGCCATCGCGAGAGCAATGGTAAATAACCCCAAGCTAATAGTCGCAGACGAGCCTACGGGCAACCTCGATCCGGACACATCCGAGAGCATCATGGCGATGCTCCTTGAGATCAACAAGAACGGCAAGACATCAGGCAATAAGACGACTGTCATCATCTGCACACACGACAGCAACCTTGTCGACAGGATGAAGCAGCGTGTCATAGAGATAGACGGCGGACTCATCGTTCGTGATGAGAAGGCGAGCGGGTATACCGAAGACAGGAAGAAAGAGGCACCGAGCGTCATCACTTCCGAAGATTACGGCAATCTCCCCGGCGGAGACCTGGCTTTTGGAGAAGACAGCGCATACAGCGATTCCTACGATGACCAGGGATATGAGCAGAAGACCGGAGGTTTTGTTTTCGGTGATTCTGCGCAGGAGACATACGTGCCTGTGGAAGAGCCGGTTCAGATACCGGAAGAACCTGCCCCGGCACAAGAGGAGACTGAGATCCCCTCTGAGATGCTCCTTGGGGAAGAACCCGCAGCAGAGCCTGAGGTCATCGAGATAACGGTGCCCGAGGAAGTAATTGCCCGGGAAGAACCGGTCCTGACGGAAGAACCCGTTCAGGAGGAACCTGCACCCGAAGAGTTGCCGGAAGAGCCCGTCTTTGCAGACGAGTCTCCTGCAGATAACACACAGGCTCCGAAAGAAGCACAGGAACCCGCGAGTGCGGTAGAATTTCCTTCGCAGACAAAGCCTTCCGTATCAGACAGGGAGGCGAGACGTGCCGAGAAGAAGGCACAGAAAGAGGCGAGACGCGCTGAGAAGCAGGCCGAGAAAGAAGCCAGACGCAAGGCAAAGCTCGACGAGAGGTTCAAGACAAGAACAGCAGATCCGCTCAAGGCCTCTGATATTGATATGGTTCCGGAGGATGACGACTGATGAGTGTAAGAGCTTTTTTCAATTCCGTTAAGGAAGGATTCCGCGGAATAGTCAGACATCCGCTGGTAACGATAGCATCTATTACGACGATCCTGCTGATGCTGTTCATCATGGGCGTGTTCTTCATCTTCTCGGTGAATGTCAGGACCATCATGACGAGGTTGTCACAGAGACCGCCCATCGAAGTGTATATGAAGCTCCAGTGTACTGAAGAGCAGCTCAACGATGTTCAGGCAAAGCTCTACGCCAATCCGAACATCATGGAGTTTCACTATGCTTCGCCTGAGGATAACTACAACAGCTACAAAGCGAACCTCGGATCATCCGCATCGCTCCTCGATGATTTTGATTACAACATGTATCTCCCGCACACATTCAGCATCAGGCTTACCGATCCTTCGACGGCTGATCAGGTGTGCGCCGAGGTCGCGACATATAACGGCGTATCCAAGGTCCAGCAGGAGAGCAATGTCATGAAGTTTCTGTCCCGGGCATCGAGGATAGTCAACATCACTACCGTGGCGGCATTCGCGATACTTTTCATGATCGCGCTGTTCATCATATCCAACATGGTAAGGATCTCGGTGTATTCAAGAGCAAACGAGATAGAGATCATGAAGTTCGTAGGTGCTACGAACAACTACATAAGACTGCCTTATATCATAGAAGGCGCCATAGTCGGAATAATCAGTGCCATCTGCGCATGGGGCATAACCGTCGTCATCTACAGAGGCATCTACATAAAATCAATGAGCGAGATTGCGCCGACGAGCTTCTATGCGCTCGTTCCCACGCACAACATCATGTGGGCTGAGATAGTCCTGATACTCCTTATGGGAGTGATAATAGGTTCTATCGGAAGCGGAATATCGGTGAGGAAATATGTCAAGGTATAAGAACGAACTTGAAGAGATATTTGCAAGAGAAGATGCTTTCAGGCAGAAGATCTGGAAGCCGCTTATCATGGCAGGCGTCGTGGCTACTACCGTCTTCGCGCTGTCCGTATCTTTTGCGGGCAACATAATCGCAGGCGGAGCAGATACTTCTGTCGTAGAGATACTCAAGGTCGATCAGGAAGACATCGATCAGGCCAAGCAGGACAGAGACGAGGCTGAAGCCCAGGCTGCCGAGGCGGCTGCGATGGTAAGCTCGCTCAAGTCCCAGAAGAGCTCACTCTCAGGCGAGCTTGCTGCACTTAACGAAGCCAATGAAGAGCAGAAGGCTCAGTACGAGCTCATCTGCTCACAGCTTGAAGCTGCACTTGAAGCCAAGGCTCAGGCATTGGATGACTATATCCAGGCGGAAGAGAACCTTGAAGCTCAGCAGATCCTCTTCTCCGAGCGTGTCTCAGCGATGTTCGAATACCAGAACAAGTCAACTCTCGAGGTGTTGCTCGAATCAGATAACATAGCAGGCTTCTTCACCAACATGGAGATCATCACTCTCATCGCCGACGCTGATGCCCAGGCGATCGATCAGATGCAGATCGCACTTGATGATGCGGAGCTCCAGAAGGAGATCAAACTCCAGGAAGCAGAAGACATGCAGGCCATTGCAGATCAGAAGCAGGCCGAGCTCGATGAACTCGAAGAACTCATAGCCACGACGGAGGACACACTGTCCTATGTATCTTCACAGCTGTCCACATGGGAACAGCAGGAAGACGAGCTCGAGGCTTATGCGGCTTCCCTGAACGACCAGATCCTGGCGCTCCAGTCAGAATACAATGCGCAGCAGGCGGCTCAGCAGCCCGCACAGCCGGCATCTTCCGGAGATTCCGGTTCGGGTTCCGGTTCGACTTCGGATTCTGGTTCATCTTCGGGTGATTCGGGATCGTCTTCGTCGGATTCCGGTTCGTCATCTTCTTCAGGCGGCGGATCATCTGCTCCTAGTAATCCGTCATCACCTTCGATCAGCGTATCGCTTCAGTGGCCTGCTTCGGGTTATATCTCTTCTCCGTTCGGATACAGATACCACCCCGTATACGGCACATATAAGTTCCATTCCGGAATCGACATCGCCTGCGGCTACGGTTCAGCCATCTGCGCTGCCGCTTCGGGCACGGTCATCTATGTTACAGAGCCTGTCGAAGGCTGCAACACAGGCGGATCCGGATACGGCAACTACTGCATAATAGATCACGGCGACGGAGTCACCACTCTCTATGCCCATGCAAGAGACATCTATGTATCTGTCGGAGACTATGTATCCGCAGGCCAGCAGATCGGTGAAGTCGGAAGCACCGGAACATCCACGGGTGCCCACCTCCACTTCGAGGTCCGCGTAAACGGCACTCAGTACAACCCTGAAGACTATCTCCCGTAAGTCATGGATAATTTCTACGATTGTCTCGCAAGACATTATGACGAGATGCAGTCGGACATGGATGTCCGGGTGTGGGCGGATTATTACTCTTCACTTATCGAGAGGCATTCGGACATCAGGGTCCGCACGATAACCGATCTCGGATGCGGGACCGGAAGCGTTGATATCTGCCTCGCAAAGAACGGCTACAAGGTGACCGGCATCGACTCGGCCGAGGAGATGCTCATCATGGCGGGGAACAAGAAGAGTGCCGGCAAGATCATCTGGTCGCTCCAGGATATTACCGACTTCGAGCTTCCGGGCAAGACCGACTGCTTCATCTCCGTTCTCGATACCATGGATCACATCACAGACGAGAAGGCTCTTGCCGGGATCTTCTCCAAGGTCTCGTCTTACCTTGCAGAGGGCGGAGTGTTTGTTTTCGACGTGATAACCAGGAAGCATCTGGCGAAAACGCTGGCAGACAACGTGTTCTATGAGGATTATGAGGATTTTACGCTGCTCTGGCTGAACAGCTACGACAGCAGCACGCGCACGAACACCGCCGAACTGACTCTGTTCGAGAGGCAGGAAGACGGCAGATTCGCAAGATATGACGGCGATCTCGTGGAGAGGTTCTACCCGGTGCAGTTCTTTATCAAGGCTGCGGGCAGGGCAGGCCTTAAGCATCTCGGCACATACGACGAGCTGTCGTACGAGGCGCCGGACAAAGACTCGGAGAGGGTGTTCCTGGTGTTCGGGAAGCCTTTGGAGGAGAGAAGATGACTGACGGAGTATATAACGTAAAGGGTGCGCCGGAGGATGTATCCCTGGACCACATCATCAGGGCGGACGGACTTAAGGGCAGGGTAAAGTGCCTCGCCATCAGGACGACAGCCACCTGTGAGACTGCAAGGCAGTTCCACGATCTGTCTCCTGCGGCATGTGCGGCCCTGGGAAGGTTCATGACGGGCTCTCTTCTCATCTCGGAGTCGATGAAGGGCAAGAAAGACACGCAGACGACCGTCATCAAGTGCGACGGCCCCATCAAGGGCATGACCTGCGTTACCGACTACGGCTTCAAGGTCAGGGCATACCCCATCGAAAACAACGTTCCCACGGAATACCTGCGGCCCGGCAAGATCAATGTCGGTGCGGCAGTCGGCAGGGGACTTCTCACGGTCATCAGGGACATCGGACTCAGAGAGCCCTATGTCGGATCGACCGAGCTTGTAAGCGGCGAGATCGCCGAAGACTTTACATATTATCTGGCTTCGTCCGAGCAGACACCTTCGGTCGTATCACTTGGAGTGCTGATGGAAGGCGGCCGCGTAACACAGGCGGGCGGCATGATGATCCAGCTCCTTCCGGGTGCGGGCGAAGAAGAGATATCTTACCTTGAGACCCGTGCAGGTAGCTTTCCCGAGATGACATATCTGCTGTCGGAAGGCTTCTCTCCGGCGCAGATCCTCGACCTGTTCATGGGAGATCCGGACCTTAAGTATCTTGACGGAGCACCGGTCGGCTTTGAATGCCCCTGCAGCAAGGAGCGCATGAGCGAAGGACTTGCCACGCTGGGACGTGCGGATCTTGAAGAGCTCATTGCTTCAGGCGAGAGCATAGAGACGCAGTGCCACTTCTGTAATAAGAAATATGAGTTTTCTTCAGAAGAGATTAAGTCCCTCTTAACTTAACCTTAAACTTGGCTGACTTATATTGTATTTTCAAATAGTTTTTATATACTAATGACGTTGCGGGACGACCCGCGAATATGGAGGTACATAGGATGAAGAATTTGAAAGTGCGGCTTGGTGCCGCAGCTATGTCTTTGACTCTTTTGGCAGGATGCATCTGTTCCTGTGCAAAGGGAAGTCAGAAGAAGAAAGAGATCCTCGCGACAGATCCGTGGTACACAATGGATAAACTCGTACTCGGCACGGAGTATGATCCCGCCGACTATGTTTATCTTGATTTCCAGCTTCTCGGAATGTCCGGAGGAAACTTCGTAACTTATGCTCAGGGCATCAAGCCTCTCGACAAGACATTTGATCCCGAGACAGACAGCTATGCCGACTTTGAGATCGCACATGTCAACATCTATGATGAGACTGGTGCGGTGGTATCCTCATTGGATCTGATGCAGCTTGCTGAAGACAACGGTTACAGTGTCAACGATATTGGTTTCAACGGCACTTCGCTCATAAATGACGAGGTTGTCTGCAAGTTCACAAAGTATACCGACAATAAATTCTCAGAGGTAACTGCCGTGATCGATCCTGCAACGGGCGAAGTCAAGAGCATTGATGAGACGGAACCTGAGAATGAAGAAGATGGTACCGGCTCCTATGTTGAGGGTACCGAGAAGGTCGACGGATACACCATCATGAAGAAGGTGATCTATCTTAACGAGAGTTATTCTTATGCCCTCGAGACAACGTCACCTGACGGAACTGTCCAGACTTATGATTTCTCCAAAGAGAAGCCTGAGATGAGCATCATGTCCATACCTACGATCATCTCCATGGGTGACGGCAAAGTCCTTCTGTATTGCCAGAGCGACAAGAAGAAGAATTCCAAGTACATGGTATATGACATGGACGCAAACACCTGTGAAGAGTACAAGGAAGATACTGACTGGCTCAAGGATGTTACATCCATGTATACAACACAGAATGTTGAAGGCCTGGGCTGTTTCTACATGAAGCAGGACGGCATCAAGAAGATCGACTTCTCTGCAAAGTCTGTGGAAGATTATATGGATTTTGATTCCTGCAACATCAACAGATACGATGTTATGAACTTCTCCATCCTTTCCATGACAGAGGACGAGATCGTTCTTGGCGGAACAGTATGGCATGATTCCACCGTTACAGGCATGAGCGGATCTGAGACAGAAGTAGTCATCCTTAAGAAAGCAGAGACCAACCCCAATGCGGGCAAGACGATCCTGACGATCGCTGCGCTTGACTATTTCTCATATCCTCTCTGCGAGGCTGTCGGAAACTTCAACGAATCAAATGACAAGTACTTCATCGAGTACGATAACAGATATGCAATGGTCGACTCGGTCGATCTTGAGGCAATGCTCGATGCCAATGAGGCAAACTCTGCGATGAACGAAGTAAACGCCAAGCTCTCTGATCAGCTTGCGGTGGACCTCGTATCCGGAGAAGGCCCCGATATCATCATGAACGGCTGTGCTTTCTCACAGCTCAACAACTCCGACTACCTGCTCGACCTCGCTCCTTATGTGGAGAAGCTCGATACATCCGGACTTTACTCCAATGTCATCGAAGCTGCCAAGGAATCTGACGGCAAGCTCTACCAGATCCCGGTTACTTTCGCGATCGAAGGCCTTATAGTAAAGGCTGATGAGGTTGCTGCAGATCAGACTGGCTTTACGTATGATGAATATGCCGAGTTCGTAAGCGGTCCCTGCAACGGAACAGATCCCATGGGAATGAATCAGGTCGACTTCTTCAATGCTTCCGCATCCTATATGAATGACATGTTCTATGAGAACGGCAAGGTAAATTACGACAACGAGGCATTCAAAGCGCTTGCTGACTATGTTAAGGATAATGTTCCCGAGAAGGTCGAGGGAAGCGCAGTCATGTACACGGGTGTCGGAAATGGAGAAGAGACCGTTGCCCAGTACGCTACAATGTACTCTCTGGGTTATTACCTCATGTATGCCGGTGTGATCCAAGGCGATACAAAGATCGTAGGATGCCCTACATATGACGGAAGAGGTCCCATGTTCTCAGGCTGCGACAGCGCTGCCATCTATTCACAGACTGCAAGTCCGGAAGGCTGCTGGGAATTCGTTTCTTACCTTCTCAGTGACGAGGTCCAGACACTGTACGGCAACAACGGATCCAACCCGCTTAACAAGGAAGCGCTTAACACGCTGAATCTGAAAGAGATCGACGGAATGAATGCCATGGTAGATCTGTATCTGTCCATGGGTTACACGGAAGAAGAGCTCCGCGCCTACGGCATACCTTGCGATAAGATAGATGAATCCGCAGCACAGGTATACAACGAGACCATCGAGAATTGTTATGGCCTCAACAGATCCGACCCGGCGGTAAACTCCATCCTTAAGGAAGAGATGCCCGCATACTTCTCAGGCCAGAAGAGCCTCGAAGATGTAATCCCGATCCTGGAGGACAGAGTCCAGACCTTCCTCAACGAGAGAGGATAATACGTTCGCCATCCGCTTGCTCTTGGCGTCGAACAGGACCTCGGCGTATCCGCCTGCGGAACTGGCAGAGCAAGGGACGGCTCACATGGAATTCAATTAGACAATCAGGCTGCCTCCGGGCAGCCTGATTATTCTGTAATTAATATTAATTAATAATACAGGCAGCAAGTTCAAAATAGCACTTGCAATTATTGTTATACGAGAGTAAAATACTTTTCGCACGCGCTCTAACAGGGGTTATTGTGCGTGCACAAAGGCACTGATACCGGAGATTGCCGTATGCGGCGCGAGCTGCGCGATACATGCGGGTAACTTCGGAGGAGCCGGAGCAGGAACAAAGATCTCCTGCGATTGTCTGATCAATTCAGGCGGCAGCTGGTGTTCGATCACGTACCCGGAGCCCCAAAGTGCTGCTGGTGAGCAGTAACTGGTCAACTGGGTTTTTGAATGGAACACAAAGACACGCCCGACAAGGTTGAGACAAAAATACAGCTATATTTAAGGAGGCCACAGAATGGCAATTAAAGCAAACAGACTGAGAATCAAGCTCAAGGCTTACGATCACAAGCTCCTCGATGAGAGCGCTAAGGCTATCGTTGATACCCTTACCAGAGACGGCGCAAGCTTCTCCGGCCCCATCCCGCTCCCTACAGAGAAGGAGATCATCACTATCCTTCGTTCACCCCACGTAAACAAGGATTCACGTGAGCAGTTCGAGCAGAGAACTCACAAGAGGATCATCGATGTCTACACACCTTCGTCGAAGACAATGGATGATATGACAACGCTTGACATGCCTGCAGGAGTTTCCATCGAGATCAAGACAACCTGATCGAGAGGGCAGCCCGCGGGCTTAAGCGGGATCTGAGGAACGCCAAGCCTTGGATTCCGGGTCATGTTCGCCGCCATGACAAGAAAAGGCGAACCAATAACCAATATAGGAGGAAAACTTTATGACGAAATTCATCATTGGCAAGAAGTCCGGCATGACACAGCTGTTCGATGAGAATGGTAACGTTATTCCGGCAACCGTTATTGAGTGCGAGCCCATGTATGTGCTCCAGAACAAGACGGTTGAGACCGACGGCTACAAAGCAGTCAAGGTCGGCACAGGTACAGTTCGCGAGAAGCTCGTAAACAAGCCTGACAAGGGTCAGTTCAAGAAGGCTGACGTAGAGGTAAAGAGATACATCCGCGAGTTCAAGACCGACGAGGAGTACAGCCTCGGACAGGAGATCAAGGTATCCGACATGTTCGCAGTTGGCGATAAGGTCGACGTATCCGGCGTTTCCAAGGGTAAGGGCTTCCAGGGCAACATCAAGCGTCACGGACAGAAGGGTGGTCCTTCAGGCCACGGTTCCATGTACCACAGAAGAGTCGGTTCCATGGGCGCTACTTCCACACCGGGCAGAGTTCTTCCCGGCAAGAAGCTTCCTGGACACATGGGCGCAGTTAACTGCACAGTTCAGAACCTGAGCGTTGTCATGGTAGACGGTGACAGAGGAATCCTCGTCTTAAGAGGCGCGGTTCCCGGTCCTAAGGGCGGCGTTGTGACAGTTGAGAATACTGTCAAGGCTGCAAAGTAAGACGGAGGACTTGATAAATGGCTAAAATAGATATTAAAAATCTCAGCGGCGCCGTTACAGGTTCCATGGAGCTCTCTGACGAGATCTTCGGCATTGAGCCCAACAACGATGTTATGTCTATCGTTGTAAGGAATCAGCTTGCAAACCGCCGCCAGGGCACACAGAAGACAAAGACAAGATCCGAGACATCAGGTGGCGGTAAGCGCCCATACAGACAGAAGGGTACAGGCCGCGCAAGACACGGTTCCACACGTTCTGCTCAGTATGTTGGCGGTGGTACGATCTTCGGACCCACACCCAGATCATTCTCTTACACAGTTCCCAAGAAGGTAAGAAGACTTGCTCTTAAGTCTGCTCTCTCTTCTAAGTTTGCTGATTCCAAGATGATCGTTGTCGAGGATATGAACCTCAGCGAGGTCAAGACAGCTGCGGTTGCCAAGGCTCTTAAAGATCTTGGTGCAGGCGCGTCTTCTCTCGTAGTTCTCGAGGGCGCAAACAAGAATGCGGAGCTTTCCGCAAGGAACATCAAGGATGTCAAGACAGCATATGTCAACACGATCAACGTATTCGACATCCTTAAGTACGACAGCTTCATTGCTACCAAGGCAGCAGTGGAGAAGATTGAGGAGGTGTACAAATGAAGACACCGTACGACGTAATTCTTAAGCCTGTTATCACAGAGAAGTCGATGACAGTTGCAGAGCAGGGTAAGTATACGTTCATCGTAGCTCCCGAAGCTAATAAGGATGAGATCAAGGACGCTGCAGAGAAGCTCTTCGGCGTTAAGGTAACCGGCGTTAACATTGCAAACTTCGACGGTAAGGTAAAGAGACAGCGCGGCAAGGCCGGCAAGACAGCTGCCTACAAGAAGGCTGTTGTTACTATCGCTACCGAGGGTAAGGATATCTCCTACCTTGGCAAGGGCGGCAAGGCTGTAAAGAGCGGCGCTAAGTATAAGACTTCAATCGAAGAGTTCGGTTTCGGTCAGTAAGGAGGAAATAGATAATGGCAGTTAAAACATTCAATCCTACTTCTCCGGCAGTCCGTGGAATGGCAGTTGCTGACTATTCCGTTATTACAAAGAAAACTCCCGAGAAGAGTCTTCTCAAGTCAAGAAAGAAGACAGGCGGCCGTAATTCATATGGTCGTATAACCGTTCGCCACATCGGCGGCGGCAACCGCAGAAAGCTCAGAGACATCGACTGGAAGAGAGACAGAGAGGGCGTTAAGGCTACTGTTAAGGCTATCGAGTACGATCCTAACAGAACAGCATACCTCGCACTCATCCAGTACATCGATGGTGCTAAGTCTTACATCCTCGCTCCAGCAGGCCTCAAGGTAGGCGACACTGTTGAGAGCGGTGCAGGTGCAGATATCCTCGTAGGTAACGTTCTTCCTATCTCTGCTATCCCTGTAGGTACAGTTATCTGCTGCGTTGAGCTCAATCCCGGCAAGGGCGCTCAGATGGTTAGAACAGCAGGTGCTTCCGCACAGCTCATGGCAAGAGAGAACGGCTACGCTCAGATCCGCCTTCCTTCCGGCGAGGTTCGTCTCGTTCCCGAGAAGTGCCGCGCAATGATCGGCGAGATCGGCAATGCTGAGCACGAGAACATCAAGCTTGGTAAGGCTGGTAAGTCAAGACATAAGGGTATCAGACCTTCTGTAAGAGGTGTCGTAATGAACCCTAATGACCACCCTCACGGCGGTGGTGAAGGTAAATCACCTATCGGTCTTCCCGGCCCTGTTACACCTTGGGGTGTTCCTACTCTCGGTAAGAAGACACGTAATAAGAAGAAGCAGTCCGGCAAGTATATTGTCAAGGCTAGAAAGGCATAAGGAGGAAAGCTTAAATGAGTAGATCTACCAAAAAAGGCTTTTACGTTCAGCCTGCTCTGATGAAGAAAGTCGAGGCAATGAAGGACGTTAAGGACAAGAAGATCATCCAGACATGGTCAAGAGCTTCTACGATCTTCCCTGAGTTCGTCGGCAACACAATCGGCGTTTATGACGGTCACAAGTTCGTTCCTGTATACGTTACAGAGGACATGGTCGGTCACAAGCTTGGTGAGTTCGCTCCTACACGTAAGTTCGGCGGCCACACCAGCAACGAGAAATCGGCTTCGAACGGCTAAGGAGGAATATCGTGGAAAAGATTATTTTGAATAAAGAAAATATCGAGAAGAACCGCGACGAGATTCTCGCTGCGTATGCGGCTTCTACGAAAAAGTCCTGCAAGCTCCCTACTCCCACCAAGAAGCAGAGAAAGCTCCTCGGCATGGGCAAGGATCAGGGCATTGCTACGGCTAAGTACATCAGGATCGCTCCCCGTAAGGTCAGGATCGTAGCTGATCTTATCAAGGGCAAGTCCCTAGATGATGCTTATGCAATCCTCACATATACACCCAAGGCAGCTTCTCCCGTACTCGCAAAGGTACTCAAGTCTGCTGAGGCAAACGCTGTAAACAACAACGGTCTTAACAGAGAGAACCTCTATGTTGAAACAGCAGTTGCTAATCCGGGTCCGGTTCTCAAGCGTTACATTCCGAGAGCCAGAGGTTCCGCTAGTTCAATCAAGAAGAGAACAAGCCACGTAACGATTGTTCTCAAGGAAAGAGTATAAGGAGGATTTCGCATGGGTCAAAAAGTTAACCCGCATGGATTAAGAGTAGGCGTTATCGATGGCTGGAATGCTCACTGGTACGCTGATAAGAAGACTTTCGGTGATACTCTTGTTGAGGACAGAAAGATTCGTGAGTTCGTTCTGAAGGCTGTTGAGCCTATCGCAAAGAAGAACTCAAAGAAGCCCGTTGACGAGAGCCGCACCAATGTTGCAGGCGTTTCCGAGGTCATCATCGATCGTAAGGGCGCTGACAGGATCGCTGTTACAGTAAGAACAGCAAGACCTTCACTCGTAGGCGGCGACAAGGGTTCCGGAAGAATGGAGCTCAAGGACGCACTCGAGAAAGAGTTCAACAAGAACGTTAAGAAGGATCAGAAGAGAACATTCACTGTTGATATCGAGGTTATCAAGAACTCCGATTCCGAGGCTACACTCGTAGCTCAGAACATCGCAGCTCAGCTTGAGAACCGTCAGAGCTTCAGAAGAGCAATGAAGAGATCAATGCAGCTCGCTATGAAGCAGCAGGAAGTTCTCGGAATCAAGGCTAAGTGCTCCGGCCGTCTCGGCGGTGCCGAGATCGCAAGATCCGAGACATATCACGAGGGTACTATCCCGCTCCAGACACTGAGAGCAAACATTGATTACGGTTTTGCCGAGGCAAACACAACTTACGGCAGGATCGGTGTTAAGGTCTGGATCTACAAGGGCGAGGTCTTCACAAAGAAGGCACCTGCCACAAACGGCGAAGGAGGAAATGATTAATGTTACTTCCTAAGAGAACCAAATACAGAAAGCAGCAGAGAGGCCGCATGAAGGGTAAGGCTTCACGTGGTAACTTCGTTGCTTACGGTGACTTCGGTCTCCAGGCACTTGAACCTTGCTGGATCAAGTCAAATCAGATCGAGGCTGCCCGTGTCGCAATCAACAGATACATCAAGCGTGGCGGTAAGGTATGGATCAAGATCTTCCCTGACAAGCCTGTTTCAAAGAAGCCTGCACAGGTCCGAATGGGTTCAGGTAAGGCTGCAAACGAGTACTGGTGCGCAGTAGTTAAGCCCGGAAGAGTGCTTTTCGAAGTAGCAGGAGTACCTGAGGCAGACGCAAGAGAAGCTCTTAGACTTGCCGGCAACAAGCTGCCTTGCAAAGTTAAGATCATAGCAAGAGAGAAGAAGGAGGAGGAAGCATAAATGAAAGTTGAAGATATTCGTAAGATGTCAACTGAAGAGCTTAACAAAGAACTTACTTCTCTCAAGGAAGAACTCTTTAAGCTCCGTTTCCAGCACGCAACAAACCAGCTTGAGAATCCTGCACAGATTGCTCAGGTTAAGCGTGACATCGCAAGAGTTATGACAATCAAGCGCGAGCAGGAACTCGCTGCTAAGAAGTAAGGGGGACGACTTAAATGGCTGAAAGAAACTTAAGAAAGACCAGAGTCGGCATCGTAACATCCGACAAGATGGACAAGACCATCACGGTTTCTGTCGTAGAGCACGTTAAGCATCCTCTCTACGGAAAAATCATGAAGAGAACATACAAGCTCAAGGCGCATGACGAAGAGAACGCTGCACATACAGGAGATAAGGTAGAGGTCATGGAGACACGCCCTACATCCAAGGATAAGCGTTGGAGACTCGTCGAGATCGTCGAGAAGGCTAAGTAAGCAGACTTGCAAGGAGGATATATCAGATGATTCAGGTTGAATCCAGACTCAGATCTGCCGACAATACAGGAGCTCGTGAACTCGCATGCATTAAGGTCATGGGCGGTTCATGGAGAAAGTACGCCAACATCGGTGACGTAATCGTTTGCTCCGTTAAGAGCGCTGCTCCGGGCGGCATGGTCAAGAAAGGCGACGTCGTAAAGGCAGTTGTCGTACGTTCCAAGAAGGGCGTAAGACGTGCTGACGGCTCATACATAAAGTTTGATGAGAACGCTGCAGTTATCATCAAGGAAGATAAGAACCCGCGCGGAACACGTATTTTCGGACCCATCGCGAGAGAGCTCAGAGATAAGGACTACATGAAGATCCTTTCTCTTGCACCGGAAGTACTGTAAGGAGGAGATAACAATGGCAAACAAGATTCATGTTAAAAACGGTGACAATGTTATCGTAATCTCCGGTAAGGACAAGGGCGCAACAGGCAAGGTTATTGCTGTTGACAATAAGAAGGGCAGAGTATTTGTTGAGGGTGTCAACATCGTTAAGAAGCACCAGAAGGCAAGAACTCAGAATGCACCTGCAGGCATCGTAGAGCGCGAAGGTTCCATCGACGCATCCAACGTAATGCTCGTTGATCCCAAGACAGGCAAGCCCACAAGAGTTGGTTACAGAGTAAACGAGGACGGCACAAAGTCCAGGATCGCTAAGAGATCCGGTGAAGTGATCGATACCTCTTCAAAGAAGGGAGAGTAATTAGATGTCCAGATTAAAAGATAAGTACACATCTGAAGTAGCACCTGCCCTTCAGGAAAAGTTCAAGTACAGCTCATGCATGCAGATCCCGAAGGTTGAGAAGATCGTTCTCAACATGGGTGTAGGCGAAGTTAAGGATAATCCGAAGGCTTTGGACGCTGCTATGCGCGACATGGGCATCATTGCAGGACAGAAGCCTGTTGCTACAGTTGCTTCCAAGTCGATCGCTGCATTTAAGCTCAGAGACGGAATGAAGATCGGATGCAAGGTTACTCTCAGAGGAGATAACATGTATTACTTCCTCGATAAGCTCGTAAGCATCGCTCTTCCCCGTGTTCGTGACTTCAGAGGAATCAATCCCAACTCTTTCGATGGTCACGGCAACTATGCAATGGGTATCAAGGAGCAGCTCATGTTCCCTGAAATCGACTACGATAAGATCGATAAGATTCGCGGTATGGATATTATCATCGTAACGACGGCTCAGACAGACGAAGAGGCATTCGAGCTCCTTAAGCTCATGGGAATGCCTTACCGTAAATAATTTGGAGGAGAATTACAAATGGCAAAGAAGTCAATGATTCTTAAGTCACAGAAAACACCCAAGTTTTCTACACAGCAGCATAACCGTTGCAAGCTTTGCGGAAGACCTCACGCGTATATCCGCAAGTACGGTGTCTGCCGTCTTTGCTTCCGTGACCTCGCTTACAAGGGCGATATCCCGGGTGTCAAGAAGGCAAGCTGGTAAGAATCCCCGGATTATAGAACTGTCGATTTAACAGGAGGAAAAAATAATGCAGATTACAGATGCAATCGCTGATATGCTTACCAGAATCCGTAACGCAGGTAATGCAGGTCACGCTACTGTAGATATCCCGCAGTCTAACCTCAAGAAGGCTATTGCTCAGATCTTACTTGACGAAGGTTACATCAGCGGTTATGAGTGTGTAGAGGGCAATACTCAGGGTATTATCAGAGTCACACTCAAGTATTCAGGCAAGAAGCACGTTATCTCCGGTATCAAGAGAATCTCTAAGCCGGGACTTCGTACTTATGCTGACAAGGAGAATCTCCCCAGAGTTCTTGGCGGTCTCGGCATCGCTATCATCTCTACATCCAAGGGTGTCATGACCGATAAGAGCGCAAGAAAGCTCGGTGTCGGCGGAGAGATCCTCGCTTACGTATGGTAAACAGCACTTTGGGCCGCAAGGCCCCAAGGTGTTAATACATCTCTGAAAAGCCCCGTAGCGGCGGCATACTGCAGCGGGCGCTTAATCTTAAGAGCAGGAGGAAAAACAATATGTCAAGAATTGGTAGAAAGCCGATTGCCATTCCTGCAGGCGTTGATGTTAAGATCGACGGCCAGCACGTAACGGTAAAGAACGGCAATACCCAGCTCGAGATGGATGTCCATCCCGACATTACCGTCAAGCAGGAAGGCGCTGAGATCATCGTTGAGCGTCCCTCTGACGATAAGAACCACAGAGCGCTTCACGGTCTCACAAGAGCCCTGATCAACAACATGGTCACAGGCGTATCAGAGGGCTTCACAAAGACTCTCGAGATCAACGGCGTTGGTTACAGAGCAACAAAGGCGGGCAACAAGGTTACATTCAACCTTGGTTATTCACACCCCATTGAGTTGGTCGAACCCGAAGGCATCACGATCGATGTCAAGGACAACACTATCTCGGTCAAGGGCGCTGATAAGCAGAAGGTCGGTGAGACCGCAGCTAAGATCAGATCGCTTCGTGTTCCTGATGTTTATAAGGGCAAGGGTATTAAGTACTCTGATGAGCACCTTATCATCAAGGAAGGTAAGACCGGAGCTAAGAAGTAAGGTAAGGGGGTAAATCAACATGATTGGTAAGATTGATAAGAATAAGATCCGCAAGAGAAAGCATGTTCGTGTCAGAAAGAAGATTTCCGGCACTGCAGATTGCCCTAGACTTTGCGTATACAGAAGCAACAGCCACATCTATGCTCAGATTATAGATGACGAGGCAGGAGTAACACTTGTCAGCGCTTCTTCTCTTGATAAGGACATCAAGGGTGAGTTAAGCAACGGCAGCAACATTCAGGCTGCTTCCGCAGTAGGTAAGCTCGTAGCAGAGCGTGCAGCTGCAAAGGAGATCAAGGATGTTGTTTTCGATCGTGGCGGATACCTCTACCACGGACGTGTTCAGGCGCTCGCAGAGGCGGCAAGAGAAGCCGGCCTTAATTTCTAAGCAGGAGGAGAATATAATGGCTTTTGATAAGAACAAGTCAAGAGACGAGAAGAAAGAGTTCGAGGAAAGCGTAATCCATATCAGCCGTGTCTCCAAGACTGTTAAGGGCGGTAAGAACATGCGCTTCTCAGCTCTCGTCGTTATCGGCGACCGCAAGGGTCGTGTAGGCAAGGGCATCGGTAAGAGCACCGAGGTACCCGATGCCATCAGAAAGGGCATCGAAGAGGCTAAGAAGAATATCATCAACGTATCCATCGTTAACGGAACTATTCCTCACGAGACACTCGGTGAGTTCTCCGCTTCCCAGATCGTTATGAAGCCGGCTGCATCCGGTACCGGTGTCATCGCAGGCGGTCCTGTTCGTACAGTTTGCGAGCTCGCAGGAATCACAGATATTCGTACAAAGTCCATCGGATCCAACAACCCGAACAACATGGTTAATGCTACGCTCGAGGGTCTTAAGGGTCTCAAGTCTGCTGAGGAAGTTGCAAGACTTCGCG
Source organism: Oscillospiraceae bacterium (assembly GCA_902782125.1). Classification (GTDB taxonomy): domain Bacteria; phylum Bacillota; class Clostridia; order Saccharofermentanales; family Saccharofermentanaceae; genus Saccharofermentans. The sequence continues at coordinate 154,328 of CACZMA010000002.1, forward strand.
GCAAGGACATCAAAGATATCAAGTAAAGGAGGCACTCTTAGATGGCTAATTTGAAGATTACGCTCGTAAAGAGCATCAACAAGGCAAGAGCTAAGGAGAAGGCCACCGTTGCAGCATTGGGCCTCAGAAAGCTCGGTCAGTCCGTTGAGAAGGCTGACAACGAGGCAATCCGCGGAATGGTTAACACCGCTTCGAACTATGTAAGCTGCGAAGAGATTTAAGGAGGGTTAAGCTATATGAAGCTCAATGATATGACTTCTGCCGGTAACGAGATCGCTTACCGTAAGGGAAGAGGACCGGGATCCGGCAACGGAAAGACCTCAGGTCGCGGACACAAGGGCCAGAAGGCCAGGTCCGGCGGCGGAGTTAGACCCGGCTTTGAAGGAGGCCAGATGCCTCTTTACAGACGTCTCCCTAAGAGAGGCTTCAACAACAAGCGTTTTGCGCCTGCTTACATCACCATCAATGTCTCCGATCTGGAGAAGTTCGATAACGGTGCTGAAGTAAATGCTAAGACGATCGCAGAGATGGGCATCATCTCCGTTCCGAAGGTAAACGACGGAATCAAGATCCTTGGCAACGGCGAACTTTCAAAGAAGCTCGATGTAAAGGCAGCTAAGTTCACTGCCTCTGCAAAAGAGAAGATTGAAAAGGCCGGAGGCACGGCTACGGAGGTATAAGAGGCATGAACGGTATTTTCGATATAGCAGTAAACGCCTTCCGTGTAGAATCTATACGTAAGAGACTGCTCTATACCTTCATGATCTTGGGAATCTTCATGCTGGGCGGACTCGTTCCGGTTCCGGGACTCGACGGAGAGACTTTTACGAGCCTCGTTCGTCAGTGGGGTCAGCTCGGTTCAATCATGGATATCATATCGGGCGGCGGATTATTCCACGCCTCGATACTCTCCATGGGCGTCTCACCTTACATCAACGCGTCGATCATCATTCAGCTGCTTCAGGTCGTAATACCTGCTCTCGAGGATATGTCCAAAGAGGGTGAGTCCGGCCGTAAGAAGCTGAATAAGATAACACGTTATTCGGCTATAGGACTCGCACTGGTTCAGTCCAGCCTGTTCTGCTATTCAACACGTACGGCAATGCTCCCGAGCCTTCCCGTATGGCTCAATGCGGCTCTCGTCGTCCTGTCATTCACTGCAGGTGCGGCAATGGTCGTATTCCTCGGCGAGAAGATCAATGATAAGGGCATCGGTAACGGTGTATCCCTCATAATCTTTGCCGGTATCGTTACACGTCTGCCCAACATGGCTCAGACTCTGTACCTCAAGTGTGTTGAGATCAGCGGAATGGTTCCGAATGCAATACTCGGATTCCTCCTTGGAGTACTCGTATTCCTTGCGATCACTGCAGTATCCATCGGTATCATCGTATTCGTTATCTTTGTTCAGAACGCGGAGAGAAGGATCCCCGTACAGTATTCAAAGAAGGTTATCGGAAGAATGCAGCGCGGCGGCAACAGGGACTATATCCCTCTCAAGGTGAACATGTCCGGCGTTATGCCTGTCATCTTCGCTATGTCGCTCCTGTCAGTACCTCAGATCGTTACTACGCTTTTCCTGGGCACAAGCCAGAACCCTGTAGTAGTGTGGTTTAGGAACTTTACAGGCACTCCATGGTACTATGTAGCGTACTTCTTCCTCATCATCGGATTTACATTCTTCTATTCGACCATCCAGTTCCATCCGGTTGAGATCGCAAACAACATCAACCAGAACGGCGGTATGATCAGCGGAATCAGATCCGGTAAGCCGACAACAGAATTCATCAAGTCTATTGCCGGCAGACTCAATTGGATCGAGGCAGTATTCCTCATCCTCGTATGTATCGTTCCTACTGTGATCGGCATGCTTACGGGATTTGAGAATGTCTGGTTCGCAGGTACTTCGGTACTGATCCTTACAGGCGTTGCCAACGACCTCATCGTTCAGGTCGAAGGTGAACTTGAAGTAAGATCCCCTAAGGGATTCCTTGACGATCTTACGATCAAGTCGGGAAGAAGGTAATTCCCCGCACCATTTATCAAAACCACAAAACCCGCGCGCAGATGCTTGTTATCTGCAGCGCGGGTATTTATTTGATATTCAAATTCGCAGAATATGCGCTATAATACAAAAGCTATAATTACGCGCGTATATAAGGAGATATATAGATGAGCAGTTTTTCAGAAGCATATAAGGTTCCAAGCCTCAAGAAGAAGCTTTGGTTCACGTTCCTTATTGTTTCCGCATGTGTAGTGCTCTCACTTGTACCGGTTCCGTTCCTCAGTCATTCAGGTGCGGCTTCCGAGGTAGCAAAGTGGGGCGACACCGGAGTACTTATGAACGTTCTGTCGTTCGGAGCACTTGGCAACGGTGCGGTCATCTCGCTCGGCATATATCCCTTCCTCATTGCATCGATCCTGATGCAGATACTGACGATAGCCGTACCCAAGCTCAGGCAAATGGCTATGGAAGGCGATGCCGGTGCCAAGAAGATCGGAAAGTATACGAGGTTTGTCTCACTTGGCATGGATGTCGTATTTGCCGTTCTCTTCACGGTCGGCATGAGAGGGGTGCTCATTGATAACTTCAACATCTGGGTGTCCGCAGTCATCGTTGCCATCGTAGTTGCTGCAGGCGGAGCGCTCTGCGGCTGGTTCGTCGAACTCATCAACGACAAGGGTATCGGCTCGGGCGTATCGATCCTCATCATCGCTTCCGTTATCAGAGCTATCCCCGAGTATTTCATCGGACTCTTCACGGCAAATGAGATTGCCACGGCAGCCATCTGGACGGCGGCAGTGGTCGTGATAGGTCTTGTGATGATAGTTTTCGCGGTATACGTGAATTCCGGTGAGAAGAAGCTGAGGATACTGTTCTCCAAGAAGACCGTAGGCATGAAGCAGTACGGAATGCAGAATCAGGTCATCCCCCTGAGAGTGGCACAGGCAGGCATCATGCCCATCATCTATGCTTTCTGCATCACACTCCTTCCTGCTGCCATCGTTGCGATGGTTACTCCCGGTACCGAGAATGTGATCTCCGCGGGCTTCGTTAACTTCAGGACGAGCATCCTGTTCTACGTGGCATTTGCCATCCTGCTCGTAGGATTCACGTCATTCTTCTCGATGATCCAGTTCAACCCCATCGACATGGCTAATCAGATCAAGCAGTACGGCGGCTACATCCAGGGCATCAGACCCGGCAAGCCGACGTCACAGTACATGATGAACACTTACACAAACATGAATATTGCCGATGCTGCATATCTTCTGGTCCTCTGCCTCGTTCCTATGCTGTTAGGACTTATCCCGGTACTGGGCCCCGCAACTTATGTCGGCATCGTCTGCGTAATGCTCGCCGGCGGTCTCTATGAGACAAAGCTCTTCCTCGATCAGAAGGTAAAGGAAGAGGCTGACCGCGTAAAGCAGGCCGGCAGAGAAGCAAAGAAGAACAAGTACGCAAAATAAACTGACGGAGGTACACACTATGAAGCTTATCATCCTTGGCGCACCGGGTTCCGGCAAAGGTACAACGGCAACAGTTTTAAGAGAGAAGTATGATCTCGCACACATCTCAACGGGAGATCTTTTCAGATATAACCTCAAGGAGGGCACCCCTCTCGGAATCGAGGCAAAGTCCTACATGGACAAGGGCGCACTCGTACCTGACGATGTCACCATCAGAATGGTAGAGGACAGACTGGGCAACCCTGACGTTGCAAAGGGATACATCCTTGACGGTTTCCCTCGAAATATTGCACAGGCAGAGGCACTTGATGCCATCCTGTCCAAAAAGGGCGAGAAGCTCGACGCAGTCGTATACGTTGTGACAGATGACGATATCATCATGGACAGAGTTACGACCAGAAGAGTCTGCGAGAAGTGCGGCGCAAGCTTCAACGTCAAGTATATGCCCACAAAGGTTGAAGGCGTATGCGACAACTGCGGCGGACATGTTGTTCAGAGATCTGACGACAATCCCGAGACAGTCGGCAAGAGACTTGCGACTTATGCGGAGAACACACGCCCTCTTATCGATTTCTACAAAGAGCGCGGAATCCTCGTAGAAGGTAACAACAACGTTGATGCTGACACCTGCATCAAGAGCATTGAAGAAGGCCTTAAGGGTCTTGGTCTCGTGTAACAGGGGCGGATAATGATAGAGATATTAAACGCTGAAGAATTTGAGCTCATGAAGGCTTCCGGAAAGATACTCCAGGAAGTATTCAAAGTGATCCGTGATGAGATCAAGCCGGGCATGTCGACACACGATGTCGATAAGATCGCATATAACATCATCAGAAGCCACGATGCTATACCGTCATTCCTTAACTTCGGAACGCCGCCGTTCCCCGGTACGATCTGCGCTTCCGTAAATGAGGCTGTCGTACACGGCATTCCGAGAAGATCGGTCATCCTCAAGGAAGGCGATATCCTCTCAGTTGATGTTGGCTGCGTGCTGGACGGTTACCAGGCTGATGCCTGCCGCACATACTGCATCGGAGAGGTTGCTCCCGAAGTTGCAGATCTTGTCAGAAGGACAGAGGAGTCATTCTTCAAAGCACTTGAGTTTGCCAAGGAAGGCTGCCGCACAGGCGATATCGGCAATGCGGTACAGACTTACTGCGAGAGCTTCGGCTACGGCGTTGTAAGAGAACTCGAGGGACACGGAATAGGAACGACCATGCATCAGGATCCGTCCGTACCCAACTTCGGCAAGCCGGGACACGGCTGCAAGCTGAGGAAGGGAATGGCGATCTGCATTGAACCAATGATCACACTCGGTTCGAGAGAGATAGAGATGCTCTCAGACCAGTGGACGATAGTAACACAAGACGGCAAGCCCGCTTCACACTACGAGAACACGATTCTCATCACGGAAGACGGGCCTTATATGACAACCTATGACTATGAGGAGGGTTTTTGATGGCCAAGGAAGACGTTATCGAGGTAATTGGAACAGTTGATGAAGCGCTGCCGAACACTATGTTCAAGGTCAAGCTTGATTCAGGACATATCGTTCTTGCACATCTGTCCGGTAAGTTAAGACAGAATTTCATCAAGATCCTTCCCGGTGACAAAGTCACTATGGAGATATCACCTTATGATCTTTCCCGCGGAAGGATCACATGGCGTGGTGAGAAGAAGAAGTAATCAAAAGGGCTGATCTATCATATTATCCGCAGATCAACAATGGGGAGCAATGCGAACTCCCCTTTTATTATTGGATTAGTATCTTTATTCAATAAACAGGCGGAACTAAGCGAAAATTCCTGTTGAAAGAATTTAAGATTCTGATATAATTGTTTAGCATGCGCGTAAAAGGCGCTCATTTTGTTGTGTATAACAAACAGCAGGAGGATCTACTATGAAAGTCAGACCATCAGTCAAGCCGATGTGCGAGAAATGTAAGGTCATTCGTCGTCACGGCAAGGTTATGATCATCTGTTCCGACCCTAAGCATAAGCAGAGACAGGGTTAATTCAGGTGATGGATCTGTCTGCGGATTTAGCCCCGCGGCAAGACGGATCGGCGGCACACTTGCTCACTGCCGCAAAGCAACAAAGAAGAAGTAAAAGGAAATAGAATATTACACGCCACCCAGTAAGGGCGGCTGCTTCGGGAAACTGAAGTTCCTTACACGAGCGTGTTGTATATATATCCAACAACATTACCATTTTATGGAGGTACACTAAATGGCTCGTATAGCCGGCGTAGATTTGCCGAATGATAAGAGGATCGAGATTGCTCTTACATACATTTACGGCATCGGTAACACAAGCGCTTCCGAGATCATCAAGGCTACAGGAATCAATCCTGATACCCGCGTAAAGGATCTCTCAGAGGATGAAGTCGCTAAGATTCGTGATCAGATCGAGAACAATTACAAGGTTGAGGGTGACCTCAAGAGAGAAGTCCAGAGCAACATCAAGAGACTGACAGATATCGGATGCTATCGCGGAAGACGTCACAGACTCGGACTCCCTGTAAGAGGCCAGAACACAAAGAACAACGCTCGTACCCGTAAGGGCCCGAAGCACACTGTTGCTGGCAAGAAGAAGTAAGGGAGGATAGCTTTTATGGCAAGAGATACAAAGAGACCGAGAAGGTCTGAACGTAAGAATGTTGTAGAAGGTCAGGCTCATATTCACGCTACCTTTAACAATACGATCGTAACCATTACAGACAAGCAGGGCAACTGCATTTCCTGGGCATCCGCAGGTATGGACGCCAAGGGTTCACGTAAGGGCACAAGCTATGCTGCACAGGTTGCATCCGAGAAGGCTGCAAAGACTGCAGTTGACCACGGAATGAAGACTGTTGACGTTTATGTCAAGGGTCCCGGATCCGGAAGAGAGTCAGCAGTTCGTGCACTCGAGACAGCAGGCCTCAGGGTTACAATGATCAAGGACGTTACACCCGTTCCTCACAACGGCTGCCGTCCTCCGAAGCGCAGAAGAGTTTAATCTGACGCTTGGGAATCGATTTACTAGTAAAGAAAAGAGGATATATCAATGGCTAGAGATATGACACCTGTCCTTAAGAAGTGCAGAGCCCTCGGTGTTGAGCCTGCCTTCCTGGGTATAGAGAAGAAGAAGTCAAAGAAAAAGACAAGCGATATGCGCAAGAAGAAGAGTGAATACGGCATTCAGCTCGAAGAGAAGCAGAAGGCTAAGTTCATCTACGGCGTACTCGAGAAGCCTTTCAGAAACTATTTCGGCAAGGCACAGAAGCTTAAGTACGGCACAACCGGTGAGAACCTCATGATCCTTCTTGAGACAAGACTCGACAACGTTATCTTCAGAATGGGTCTTGCACGTACAAGAGATGAAGCTAGACAGATCGTAAGCCACAGGAATGTTAATGTTAACGGCAAGACTGTTAACATCCCTTCCTACTCTGTTAAGGTTGGCGATCAGATCGAGATCAAGGAGAACGCTAGAGGTTCTCAGAGATTCAAGGATATCGTTGCAGTTACAGGCGCTAGAGCAGTTCCTGCATGGGTTGAGTCCGATCTCGAGAAGCTTAATGGTAAGGTTCTTGCAGTACCTACAAGAGACCAGATCGACACACCTGTTAACGAAGTCGCTATCGTCGAGTTGTATTCCAAGTAATATCTGACTCTGGTAATACGGATAACAAATATATTAGGAGGATAAGATATGATGGAAATAAGCCAGCCGACAGTTAAGTGCGTTGAATCCAACGAAGACAAGTCATACGGCAAGTATGTCATCTCTCCGCTTGAGCGCGGCTTCGGTACAACTCTTGGCAACTCTCTGCGCAGAGTTCTTCTGTCCTCGCTCTCCGGCGCGGCAGTTACAACTATTAAGATAGATAAGATCAGGCATGAATTCTCCACGGTTCCGGGCATTATCGAGGATATGACCGAGATAATCCTTAACATCAAGGGCATTCGCGCTAAGCTCCACAACGAGTCCAACATCGTAAGCATCAGCGTTGCGAAGGGCAGAACCGGCGAGCTTACAGCAGGCGATATCGTTCACGGACCCGATGTTGAGATCATGAATCCCGAGCACGTTATCGCTCACCTCAACGGTGCTGATGACGTATTCATGGAATTCACACTCGAGAAGGGACGCGGATACAACACCGCTGAACAGAACAAGCCTGATAAGCAGGTCATCGGCGTTATCCCGATCGATTCTGTATTCACACCTGTAAAGAAGGCAAACTATAAGGTCGAGAACACACGTGTAGGTGCAAGGACTGACTACGACAGCCTTACGATCGAAGTCTGGACAGACGGTACGATCGAGGTTGACGAGGCGCTCTCTTCAGCTGCCAACTGCCTTATAGATCACCTCAAGTTCTTCACAGCTCTTGCTGATACTGATTCTGCTTTGAGCTTCAAGAACGTAGAGGAGACCGGCGAACATGATTCCAAGCTCTCCGGCATCATCGAAGACTTGGATTTCTCCGTCCGTACATACAACTGCCTCAAGAGGGCACAGATCAATACGGTCGGCGATCTTGTCGCCAAGACGATGGATGAGATGATCAAGGTCAGAAACCTCGGTAAGAAGTCTCTCGAAGAAATCATCGAGAAGCTCGACGAGATGGGCCTTCACCTCAAGGATCAAGCAGACTAATCTCAAGGTAGGAGGAGCAATAAAATGCCTAACAGAAAAATGGGCCGTGCTTCTGATCAGCGTACGGCTATCCTGAAGAATATGGTTACCACCATGATCATAAACGGTAAGGTAGAGACAACAGTTGCACGTGCTAAGGAAGTAAGTGCAATCGTAGAGGGTCTCGTAGCATCTGCAGTTAAGGAGAAGGATAACTTCACAACAAAGGAGATCACAGTCTCCGCTGCTAAGCTCGACGGTAAGGGCAAGAAGGTTCTTAAGACAAAGACTTCCAAGTCCGGTGCTCAGTACGAGGTAGTTGACCGTGAAGTTAAGACAAAGACAGTTCAGGTTGACGATCCTTCACGTCTCGCAGCACGCAAGGCTATGATGAAGTGGCTTATCAAGAGCCATGACAGCGAGGGCTATGTAGTTAACCCTACAAACAAGCTTTTCGACGAGATCGCACCCAGATATGCCGGCAGAACAGGCGGCTACACAAGGATCATCAGACTCGGCGCAAGACGCGGCGACGGATCCGAGATGGCTATCCTGGAGTTCGTGTAATCTAAGCACTGCATAATTTTACAGTTTATACGGGGAAAGATTGTTTACATCTTTCCCCGTTCTTTTTACAATAGGTAGACCAAATATAAAGGGAGAGGGCATTTGGCTGACGAGAAGGACATGATATCCCTGTCCGACGTGGCATTCAGCTACCTGAGTGACGACGGGGAAGGCAAGGAGACAGCGACCAAGGCTGTTGACGGAGTTACGCTCACGATAGAGCGCGGCTCTTATGTTGCCGTGACCGGGTCCAACGGTTCAGGCAAGTCTACGCTTGCCAAGCTCATAGACCTTCTCGAGACACCCGACAGGGGTAAGATCGTCATCTGGGGCAAAGATTCCGCTGAAAATGACAACTTCTGGGAGATCAGGAAGAGATGCGCATGCGTGTTCCAGAACCCGGATAACCAGATCGTCGGAACGATAGTCGAAGAAGACACCGCTTTCGGTCCCGAGAATCTCGGCATACCCAACCCCGAGCTCAGGCAGCGTGTAGACTCGGCCCTCAGGGAGACCGGCCTGTATGACTTAAGGCACAGAGAGGCAGCAAGCCTGTCTGGCGGCCAGAAGCAGAAACTTGCGATAGCAGGCGCACTTGCAATGAGGCCGGAAGTGCTGATACTGGACGAAGCGACGGCAATGCTCGATCCTTTGTGCAGGGATGAGTTCCTCGAGCTTGTGGAACAGATGCGCCGCGAGAAGAACCTCACCCTCATAACCATAACCCATGACATGGCAGAAGCTGCCAGATGCGACAGGATAATAGTAATGAACAAGGGCAAAGTGGTCCTTGACGGAACGCCGCCGGAAGTGTTCTCGAGCGGAAGGCTAGGCGAATGCGGTCTTAAGCAGCCCGAGAACTTTGCTCTGTGCTATCAGATCGCAATGATCTGCGGCGAAGAGATACTGCCGTCTGATCTGGAGTCTGAAGACAAGCTGATCCGCAGGATAGTCAGGATGATCCCGCGAATGGTCTCTGCCTACATCCCGGATACGGAAGAGCCGGAAGATAAGTCCTCCGATGAGATCATCATGAGCATCAAAGGTCTCAGCCATTCTTACGACGGGACAAGCAAGGCTATAACGGATATAGACCTTGACGTCAGGAAGGGCGAAGTCCTCGGAATTGCCGGAGCGAGCGGCTGCGGCAAAACGACTCTCATCACGCATCTCAATGCAATCCTTAAGCCCCAGACCGGAGACATAGAGATCAGGACAAAGGATAAGGTCCTTCACTGTTCGGACAAGAAGGACAGGGCACAGATCAGAAGGACCGTGGGCCTTGTCTTTCAATATCCGGAATACCAACTGTTCGAAGAGACAGTCTACAAGGACATCGCGTACGGACTCAAGAAACTTAAGATCCCTGAGAACGAACAGAAATCGCGCATACTCGAGGCCGCAGCAAGAGTGGGACTTCCCGAAGATGTTTTGGGCAAGAGCCCTTTCGAGCTGTCCGGAGGCCAGAAGAGACGTGTGGCGATCGCCGGCGTGCTCGTAATGCGCCCCGAGATACTGGTGCTCGACGAACCCGCATCGGGCCTCGATCCCCACGGAAGAGACGAGATGTTCAAGCTCATCTCCGACCTTAAGGAGAGCGGCACCACGATAATACTCGTATCCCATAATATGGACGAGGCTGCAAGGAACTGCGACCGTGTATGTGCCATAAAGGACGGAAAGATCATCAAGACTGCACCGCCGGATGAATTCTTCAACAATACGGAGGAAGTATCTGCAGCAGGCCTCGATATCCCCGTTCTGACCAGATTTGCCGATAAGCTCAAGACGGCCATTGCCGCGGAGCTCCCGGGCATAGAGTTCGGCAAGCCGGAATTCGACTCTTACAAAGAGGCTGCGTCCATCGTAAGGAGCGTCAGGAAAGAGGTGAAGGGCCGTGCTTGAGAACATCTCCATCGGACGCTACTACAAAGCTGACTCGCTCCTTCACCGCACGGATCCCAGGGTGAAGACGATCCTCTATATCCTGTATCTTGCCGCGATCTTCATAATCAGCACACCGCAGGCGATAATCGCGCTCACGGCGATAACGCTGATCCAGCTCATCATGGGCAAGATCAAGCCCGGCATACTCTGGACAACCGTAAAGCCGATCCTGCCGCTGGCAATATTCATCCTGCTGCTCAACGTTCTGACGATAGGGCAGGGCAATGTCCTCTTTGAATGGAGGATAATCAAGATAACCGATAACGGTATCTACAAGGCAGTACTCATGGCAGTCAGGCTCATGTTCCTCATCGTCTCGACGAGCATCCTACTGACGCTGACCACGACACCGCTCAAGATATCCGATGCCCTTGAAAAGCTCTTCTCACCCCTCAAGGTCATCAAGGTACCCGTACACGAGATGGCCATGATGATGTCAATCGCACTCAGGTTCATACCCACACTGGTAGCCGAGACCGACAAGATAATGAAGGCGCAGGTGTCCAGGGGCGCGGATTATGACACGGGCACGTTCATCAACAGGGTCAAAGGATACATCACCGTGCTCATACCCCTGTTCGTATCGAGCTTCAAGCGTGCCGAGGAGCTTGCCGTGGCAATGGATGCGAGATGCTACAGAGGCGGAGAGGGAAGGACAAAGCTCAACCCCTTGAAGCTGACCTTGACGGATGTTCTTACGGGACTTTTCCTCGGGCTCTGTGCCGTACTGCTTGTTGTCATTGATTTGTCTTTGAGATAGCAGTCGGGCTGTGTTAGAATTCTATTTACGAATATAAGCTGAAAGGCGGAATCTTCGAGATATGGCAAATTATGTGGGAATCGATCTTGGTGGCACCAACATCAAGGCCGGAGTAGTAACGGATGAAGGTAAGCTCCTTAACAAGGTAACATGCAAGACAAATGCCGACCGTCCTATGGAAGACATCATCCATGACATGGGCAGGCTTGCAGCTGACGCGGTAAAGGATGCAGGACTTGAGGTATCGGACATCGAGGCTATCGGCATCGGTTCTCCGGGAACACCTGACAATGACGAGGGTCTTCTCGTATATTCCAACAATCTGCCTTTTGTTATGGCTCCGATGAGAAAGCTCATAAGGGAGGTCATCGATCTTCCGGTATACATCGACAACGATGCAAACTGCGCTGCAATGGCTGAGGCTGTTGCAGGTGCCGCAAAGGGTGCCAAGGATTCGGTTACGATCACGCTCGGAACCGGCGTAGGTGCAGGCGTTATCGTTGACGGCAAGATATATTCAGGCTTCAATCAGGCAGGATCGGAGTTCGGACACACCGTTCTCGTCTCCGGCGGCATTGAATGTCCGTGCGGCAGGAAGGGCTGCTTTGAGCAGTATGCTTCCGCATCCGCTCTTGCAAGGATGACAAGGGAAGCTGCCGAGAAAAATCCGGATTCACTTCTTAACAAGGTATACGAACAGCAGGGCGAGTGGAATGCACAGATAGCCTTCATCGCGATGTGTGACGGCGACGAGACAGCCAAGGAAGTTGTCGATACTTATACTTCTTATCTGGCGGACGGTCTGGCTAATGCGATCAATGCTTTCATGCCTGAAGTCCTCGTGGTAGGCGGCGGTGTCTGCAACGAAGGCGATCCGCTCCTTATCCCCATGCGTGAGAAGACAATGTCCAGACCTTACTTCGGACCCGGAGTAAAGAAGACAAGGATCGAGCTTGCGCAGATGGGCAACGATGCCGGTATCGTAGGAGCTGCCATGATGGGCAAGTCCTGCGCTGATCACGGTAAGAACGGCAAGTAAGCCGTCCCGCCCGATGCCGCGCCTTGCTCTGATAACCGAATTCGACGGAACTTCGTTCTCAGGCTTCCAGTCGCAGAAGAACGGAAGAGCAGTTCAGGATGTATTGGAGACGGCACTCGGCACATTATTCAAAGAGAACATAAGACTTACGGGATGTTCCCGGACTGACGCAGGTGTGCATGCGAGATGCCACTTAAGTCATGCCGACGTCCCGTTTGTCATTCCCGAGGAAAATATCCCTCTGGCGATGAATGCCATCCTGGATGATGACGTTGCCGTCACGAGGGCTTTTTACGTAAGTGATGATTTCTCGGCAAGATTCGATATAGGCGGCAAGAGGTACGTGTACAGGATCTATAATTCACGGACACCTTCACCACTGCACGCCAGATACTCTTATTTTTGCCCTTATGACCTGGATCTTGAGGCGATGAAGACGGCAGCATCCTTCTTTGCGGGAGAGCATGATTTCGAGGCTTTCTGTGCAGCAGGCGGCAGCCAGAATACCTTTGTAAGAAGGCTGACTGGCGTCGAGGTAAGAAGAGCTGAATGCTGCCCTGAGATGATCGAGATCGAAGTTAAGGGAGAAGCATTCCTGTACAACATGGTGCGCATCATATCAGGCACGATCCTTGAAGCCGGCATGGGAAGGATACCCGCGGATTCCGTCGGAGGGATAATCGAATCCCGAGACAGAAAGAATGCCGGCAGGACGCTGCCCGCGTGCGGTCTGACACTTGAAGAAGTGTTTTACGACGAGGCCGGCGCGCGCGTACGATAATCCCCAAAAACATCAACGATTATTGTATAATTGTCAGAAGGGGGTTGGAATCCCCGAATAATAGGAATAGGAGGATAGATTTATGGAAAATCTGTGGCTTTTATGGCTCGCAGTCGCAGTCGTCGCGCTTGTAATAGAATTCATGACGACAGCGCTTGTCAGTGTCTGGGTATGTGCCGGCGCACTGGTCGCCATGATACTCGCACTTTGCGGTGCTGATATCCTGGTACAGATCATCGCGATGGCAGTAGTGACGGTCATCACCTTTATCATCTGCATGATCTGGATCAAGCCCAGACTGGACAAAAAGAAGAAGGGATATGCCCAGCCGACCAATGCTGACAGATACATCGGTTCGGAGGGCGTCGTTATCAAGGATATCGTTCCTGACGACGGCAAAGGGCAGATCAAGGTGGAAGGTCAGGTATGGAGCGCTAAGGCTTCGATGCCGATCTCCGAAGGTACAAGGGTAAGAGTTACGGCTCTCGAGGGCGTCAAGGCCATCGTTGAACCGGTAGAAGCAAACAATTAAGGAGGAATAAGAAAATGTTAATGAATCTTTCAGCAGACGGCGCTGCAGTAGGTGTAGTCATCGGCCTGGTAATAGTGATCGGTGTGATCCTCGGCCTGATAATCTCATGCATCAAGATCGTACCGCAGGCAACAACGTTCATCATCGAGCGTCTCGGAACTTATAAGACGACTTGGGACACAGGTCTTCACCTCAAGGTTCCTTTCATCGATAAGGTAGCAAAGAAGATCTCGCTCAAGGAGAAGGTCGCAGACTTCGCTCCTCAGGCCGTTATCACGAAGGATAACGTTACAATGCAGATCGATACTGTCGTGTTCTACCAGATCATCGACCCTAAGCTCTATACATACGGTATCGAGCGTCCGATCATCGCTATCGAGAACCTCTCGGCAACAACTCTCCGTAACATCATCGGTGACCTCGAGCTCGACCAGACACTCACATCACGTGACATCATCAACACAAGGATGAGAGAGATCCTGGACGAAGCAACAGACCCCTGGGGCATCAAGGTCAACCGAGTAGAGCTCAAGAACATCATCCCGCCTAAGGAGATCCAGCAGGCGATGGAGAAGCAGATGAAGGCTGAGCGAGAGAAGAGAGAGAAGATCCTCATCGCAGAAGGTGAGAAGGAATCTGCAATCAGAGTTGCAGAAGGTGAGAAGGAAGCAGCTATCCTCAGAGCTGAGGCTAAGAAGGAAGCTCAGATCCGTGAGGCTGAAGGTCAGGCTCAGGCTATCCTCGAGATCCAGGAAGCTACCGCTAAGGGTCTTCAGATGATCAAGGATGTCGGCGCTGATGACGGACTTATCGCCATCAAGGGCCTTGAGGCTCTCGAGAAGGTCGGCCAGGGATCTTCCACAAAGATCATCATCCCTTCAGATCTTCAGGGTATCGCCGGTCTTGCAACTACCATCAAGGAAGTAGCAAAGTCCTGATGCCTGCATACTGACTACAAGGAAGGAAAATATAACAATGGCAAATCCTATAGTAACGATCACAATGAAGGACGGCGCCGTCATGAAGGCGGAGCTCTATCCCGATATCGCACCTGAGACAGTTAAGAATTTCATTGACCTTGCAGGTAAGGGCTTCTATAACGGCCTTATCTTCCACAGAGTCATCCCGGGATTCATGATCCAGGGCGGAGATCCCCAGGGCACCGGCATGGGCGGCCCGGGTTATACCATCAAGGGCGAGTTCACTGCCAACGGATTCAGGAATGACCTCAGACACACCAGAGGCGTCCTTTCTATGGCGCGCGCCATGGACCCGAACTCTGCAGGCTCGCAGTTCTTCATCATGCACGAGGATTCCCCGCACCTTGACGGTCAGTATGCTGCATTCGGTAAGCTTATCGAAGGCATCGAAGAGGTCGACAAGATCTGCAGCGCTAAGACGGATTATCAGGACAGACCGCTCGAACCCCAGCAGATCGACTTTATGACCGTTCAGCTCTAAAGCATCATTAAAGGGCCGGCCCGATGTCTGATATTCTCGTGGTTTATGTTTGGCCTTTTGCAGCCGCCGTTTTATCTTACATACTCTGTGTATATGTGATCTCAAAACGGCGGCTTGTTTTTGATATCAATAAGAACTGGTTATTCAAGGCCATCTCATCGCATCTCCAGGGTGAACCAAAAGAGAAGATGCTGTCTTTGCTGCTGATAGTGATCGCGATGGTAATGTTCAGCCAGGAAATACTGATACTGATCATCGAGAATGTAGTAAGACGTACGGCCAATACATATCTGATCGAAGGCACGCCCGTAAGCCCCGTGATATATGCGGTCTTCGCATTCATGTTTGATGCCTGCTTCATAGGACTTATATTGGGCAAGGGCAAGCTCAGAACCGGTTGCAGGAGAGTGATCATATCGCTTTCTGTCATCCTTATTCTTGAGACGGTCATATTCAACATAGGGAGCTTATCAACGGATCAGAAGTATTATGTCTCTGACCTGTCTATGGCAAGCTATGAGATCAGCGATGACCTGACTGTGCCGTTCCGTTCCGATAAAGGCATCGTGATCGAAGGGGATGCCGCGATCCTTATAAGCGACCTTCCGGATTATACGAGATCCGTTAATATCGAATTCGAGAGAGGTTACGTTAAGAATCCGCTTGGAATACTGGTACAGTTCAAGGTCCTGGATGACAACACGGGAGCAACGTTCTCGGTGGCTGACGTAAAACCCGCATCAGGCTATAACGATGTCAGCTTGTTCATAAGACCTTACGGCGAACTGCACAGGTCTGAGATAGTTGTTACAAGCGTGACGGACCCGGTAACCATCACTCGCGTCACCGCATTCAACACCTCTCCGTATCATGCTAATGCAGCAAGGTTTGTTGTTATGGCAACGCTTACCGCAGCTGTTATATTCATCTGTGCCTTCAAGCTTGGCAAAGTGTATTATGACGGCAGGAAGAAGTCCCACATTATCGCGCTTGCTCTCTGCATCATCCTTACTGTCGGATCTACTTTCTTGTTATATAAGACCGACGAGTTCGAGCTTATTGACTATCCTCTCTATAACACAGCGGCAGTCGATGATATCTTTGCTTTGAAGTTCGATGCCATGAAGAAGGGGTTGCCATATCTGGATCTGCCTTCCGAGGATAGTCTTGAACCATTGAATAACATATACGATTTCACCGAGCGAACAGAAGCCAATGCATCTTACCGTTGGGATTATGCTTATAAAGACGGGCATTATTACTGCTACTTCGGGGCAACTCCGGTATTGCTTTTCTACTATCCAATCTGGTTCATTACCGGATGCATACCGTCTTATAATCTGGCTCTGGGACTAGCGGGGACACTGGCAGCAACGGGGATCATCTTCGGCTACATCTCTCTTGCCGAGAGATACGCGAAACGCAAAAAGCTGCTGCCGTATCTTCTGTCCATACCGGTTGTCTGCATATCGAGCCACATGTTCTACGAACTGGTCTACCCGATGAAATACTATCTGCCGGCTCTCTGTGCACTGGCGGGACTCGGATTTGCAGTATGCTTCGGTTTCACTGCATTGACGGTCAAGAAGGATAAGAATGCGGTTGTGCTTTTCGCGCTGTCGGGACTGTCGCTTGCACTTTGTGCCGGCGCAAGGCCCGTTACGGCAATGGGTGCAGCGGTTATGCTTCCTGCTTTCATAGGTGTCCTTGCAGAAAAAAAGTACACGCTCGGAAACAAAGCGGCCAAGGCATCAGCTTTTGCCCTGCCGGTCATAGCAGGCATAGTCATGATGCTGGCATATAACAATTTCAGATTCGGGAATCCGTTTGACTTCGGCGAGAACTACCAGCTTACGGTAAGCAATATCAATTCACTCAAGTTAGATTTCTCGCTGCTGCCGGTATCGCTCTATTATTATTTCTTCCAGCCGTACTTCATGTCACCGACATTTCCGTTCTTCAGGATGATCCCGTATCCGATCGATAACTATGAGATATTCAGGAACATCGAGCTGAACGTCGGCATTGTATATATTCCGTTCCTGTTAGCAGGACTGCTTTTGATGTGGGGTACACTTACATTCGTGCACAAAGGACATCCTGGAAGAAAGGCAAGGGCAGAGTACAGTGTTTATGCGCTCGTCACGATACTTATCACCGTTGTCATAGCCTGGTTCGACTTCTGCCGCGGCGGCACGGCTGTAAGATATACAGCAGATTTTGCATACTTGATCGCGATGATGTCAGGTGTCTGCATTATGAGAAGGCTAATGGTGCCTTCGGGGAGAAAGGCGTTGTACGGAATCGTTATGGCAGCACTTATAGTAACTCCGGTGCTGATCTTCCTGTCTTACCTGCCGCTTTATAACAGCAATCTGCAATTCATATATCCGGATATCGTGGAGAAGGCGGAAGACTTCTTCCTGTTCTGGAGATAAAAGAAGAGAAATCAGGACTTCTCCTCTTCGCTCTCTTCTGCCGCAATGTATACAGGCCTTGCCTTGGTCTCTATGTAGGTCCTGCCGACGTATTCTCCGATCAGTCCGAGTGCCATCAGGATCAGGCCTCCGATAAAGAGGATAAAGCACAGCAGAGACGGATAACCCGGTACTTCGTTATAGATCTGAAGGATGATCGCACGGATAAAGTAATAGACCATGTAGATGAAGCCTGCCGCAGCGCACACGAATCCTGCGATAGAGGCAAGTCTCAAAGGTGCTATAGTGAAGGCCACTATGCCGTCAATCGCGTAGCGGAAAAGCTTCCAGAAGCTCCACTTGGTCTCGCCGGCCACACGCGGTGTGTTAACATGCTCGATCCACTTGGTCCGGAAGCCTACCCAGGCAAATATACCCTTCGAGAAGCGCTGACGCTCGGTGACCTTCAGGATGGCATCGACTACGGATCTTCTCATAAGTCTGAAGTCTCTGGCACCGTCTGCGATCTCCACATCGCACATCCTGTTGATAAGGCGGTAGAAGGCACGTGCGAAAAAGCTCCTTATCTTAGGCTCGCCCTCGCGGGTAACACGTCTTGCTGCCACGATGTCGCATTCATCGGCATCGAGTGACCTTATCATGTCGGGGATCAGGGAAGGCGGGTCCTGCATATCGGCATCCATTATCGCGACGTAATCGCCCTTAGCCTTCTGCAGACCGGCATACATCGCGGATTCCTTGCCGAAGTTCCGTGAGAACATCACATATCTTACACAAGTGTCTGAGGAGGCATACTCCTTGATCAGTTCAGCCGTCTTATCCGAGCTTCCGTCATTAACGAAGATGAATTCGAAGGTCTTATCCCTGCAGTCTTCGGAATCTCTTACTTCGCAAAGGGCATTGTAAAGATGGGGAAGGGATTCTTCCTCGTTATAACACGGAACTATAAGGCTTATGAGCATTTGTGGGGTTACCTCCCGCTTCCGCCGTTCATTGAAACAACTTCATAAAATGTATTATAATCAAAAAGTTGTTTTATTGATATACGAAAGGCAAACGGTATCCGATGAAAGAATTGTCTGCACTCGATACAGGTAAGAAGCCTGCACTGAAGAGACACAAAGGATCTTCGGGTTTTGACAGGCGCCCGCTAATAGCTTTTTTTGCAGCGCTCGCGATGTATATTTTCCTGGGTATCGTCTGTAGGAAATACCCGTTTGGGGATTTCTCGATCCTGATAAGCGATCTTGAGGCGCAGTATGCACCTTTTCTTGCTTTATACCGCGGGAAATTGTTGTCTCTAGGGAATGGTCAGGGCGAACTGATATCGTCCTTGTCTTATTCTTTCTCCATGGGGCTCGGAAAGAACTTCCTGGGAAGCTTTGGATACTATCTGGCAAGCCCGTTAAACCTCATTTATCTTTTGATCGATGTTACGAAGATCGACCTTGTCGTACTCATACTTATCGTTGGCAAACTGAGCCTTTCTGCAGGTACGATGTGTATGTTCCTTTGTTCCAGGACAATGGACAAGAAGAGTTCCATCCCCGTTATCCTTGCATTGTTCTATGCATTTTCTCTTTATGCGGAAGTGTTTGCATTCCACATAATGTGGTTTGACGGCTATATGCTCCTGCCTTTGCTCCTATATTTTATCGAGCGATACATTAAGGAGCAGAAGACAGGCGGTATACTTGTCACGTTGCTTTTCCTGTTCGCGACAAATTATTACATTGCCTATATGGCAGGTATCTTCAGTTTCTTCTATCTTTGTGTGAGGCTATACGTTATTGGAGAAGATCGGAAGACTGCAATCAAGAAGATCTTGAAATATGTTTGTTCTGCGGTGATATGCGGAATGATCCTTGCGGTGCTTATTCTTCCGATAGGAATGGATACGATTACGAACGGCGAGAAGACTATAGTCGAAGACAGGACCAATTTTATTCTATATGATCCGCTCGATCTCATGTCGATGCTGATCCTGGGATATCCCGGTGAATTTGGAGATGTCTTGCCGTTGAACCTGCCATTGGTTTTCATGGGGCTTCCTGTGACTATATTGACGGTTCTCTATCTTGTATCGAAGAATTATTCCGGTAAAGAGAAAAAGATCCATATCATTGCGCTTATCGGAGTCTGGCTGTCGACCGCAGTGTATTGGATCGATAAGATGTGGCAGGTGTTTGATGATCCGAACTGGTTCCTGCACAGGCATGCTTTTGTATTCCTTCCTGTATTTCTGGTGATAGCACTGCGCGCACTCGAGAAGATCAAGACTGTTCCGAGGAGGGATATTCTTGTTACACTCGGAATAATGCTCGCAATGATAACGATTGTGCACACGATCGGCAGTCATGCCGGACACGACATTCTGTTCATATACAATTCGCTCCTGACTCTTGCATACTGCGGTATTCTGTATATGTATGGCGTTAATAAGTTCCCCAAACAATTGGAAGATATGCCTAAGCTCATCACGCCGTTGCTTACGGTAGTATGTGTCTTTGAACTTGCCTTTGCAGGGCCTACAAATACTGCTTCACTCGAGACATTGACCAGTGTGACAGGGAAATCCTCTGAACTTTCACTTGCAATCGAAGAACTTAATGACTTCGGATGTGCATCTAAGGCAGCCGGTCAGGAGACCGGAGCTGCAAGGGCCGGAGTAGAGAAGACTCCGGATTATTCGAATACGTATTATGTTTATTCCGGTGAAGATATGTTTGGAGACTATTACGGGGTCGCTCTGTTCAATTCTAATTCCAATAAGCAGCTTCACCGTTTCCTTAAGCAGTTTGGCTTTGCGGTCAACTATAATTATTTTGCCGAGCGATATACTTACAGCGCTCCTTCAACAGATGCATTTCTGTCCGTGGGTTCCATAGCCTCTATGCGCGATATATCTTTCTATCCCGAGACGGATCAGCAGCAGCTCACTGGTGTAATGAAGTTCTATAAGAATGAGAATGCATTGCCTATGGCTTTTGCAGTTGACGACAATGCAATGGTTTTTGATTTCTTCCAACTCGAGAAGGCGTATGATACAAAGGATTACTTTGCGTTCCAGAATGACTGGTACCGCTCTATGTTCCCGGAACAGTTTACCGATGATTTTTTTATAACGATAGATGATGCAATGATCGGTGGTCCGGAGATTGTCAACGGCAGCATTTACAATAGCAGTGATTATTATACAGGAGCCGAATTGGAGTCAGAATCTGAGGCCGGTACCAATAACAGTTTGGCAGGCGATGCCGCTTCAGATGCACTTGGGAACGAGAAGATCATAGCGGCTCAGGCTTCAGATAATCTTGTAACTGTCTACAGGATGAATAACGATATTCCGATATGTGTTAACTATGAGTTCTATGCACCGACCTCAGATGAATTATATCTGAATCTGTCAACGTACCGCATAGTTAACGATAACAAGGTCTATGTCAACGGCCTTGAAGTTGGCGGATGCGGAAGTGACACGTTCTATTCTCAGATCTACAGACTCGGCAGTTTCAATGCAGGCGATAAAGTGTGCGTTTCCATCCAATCTGACTGTAATTCACTGACCTATCTGGATATTAATTTCGGATATTTTGATAATGGAGCATTTGTTGCTCAGTTCGATAAGCTTGACCTGGATAAGGTCACTACAGATGAGATGGCAGACGGTTATGTAAAGATGTCCGTAAACCACGTGGAAGCAGGCGAGACGATCGTCACCACGGTTCCTTACGAGAATGGCTGGACACTCTATATCGACGGACAGGAGGCTGAGATCAAGCCTTATCAGGGCGCGTTCATCGCATTCAAATGTCCGGAGGGTGCACATACTGCTGAACTCAGGTTCATCGCACCGGGCCTCAAGACCGGAGCGGTAATATCCGGAGTGGGTATCGTGGCGCTTGCAGTATTTGTGGTCCTTGATATCAATCAGAAAAAGAAAGCTAAGAAAGACAATAAATCGGAGGTATGATCATGGGTTACAGAGAAGAATTCAAGTTTTGGTCGGAGGATCCTTTTTTTGACGAGGCTACAAGAGCAGAACTTGCAGCGATAACGGACGAGAAGGAGATAGAGGACCGTTTCTATAAGAACCTCGAGTTCGGCACGGCCGGATTCAGAGGAGTCCTGGGCGCCGGTACGAACAGGATGAATATGTACACCGTTTGGAAGGCATCGACGGGCCTGGCACAGTACATCTTATCCTGCGGCAGCGAGGCAATTGCCAAGGGCGTCGTCATCTCATACGATTCAAGGCACTTCTCCAGGGAGTTCGCAGAGATTACGGCAGAGACTCTCGCTGCTTACGGCATCAAGTCCTATCTGTCAGATGAGCTCAGACCGGTTCCGATGCTCTCATTCTCCGTCCGCTACTTCAAGGCATTCGCGGGCGTTATGATCACTGCATCTCACAACCCCTCGAAATACAACGGCTACAAGGTATACGGCGAAGACGGCGGACAGGTTCCCCCGGAAGCAGCCGACATCATCCTCAAGTCGATAGAGGCCATCACGGATCTCACTTCCATGAAGAAGACGGATCTTGAGCAGGCAAAAGCAGAAGGTCTTGTTCAGATGTTCGGCGCGGAAGCAGATGAAGCTTACACGACCATGCTGACCGGTCTCGTCGTAGATCAGGATGCTATCGACAGACAGTCTGACATGAGCATCGTCTACACGCCTCTGCACGGTTCCGGCAACAAGCCTGTAAGAAGGATCCTCGAGAGAGTGGGATTCAAGAATATCCATGTCGTAGCAGAGCAGGAACTCCCTGACGGAGCGTTCCCTACGGTAAAGCTCCCCAACCCGGAGGATCCCCAGGCGCTGTCGATGGCGATCGAACTTGCCAAGAAGACGGATGCCTCCCTTGTTTTCGGTACGGATCCTGATTCGGACAGGATCGGTGCTGCGGCGAAGGTGGTGGAGAACGGTGAAGTCAGATACAGATGCTTCACGGGCAACCAGATGGGCCTGATGCTGCTGGACTATATTCTTGATGCTAAGCAGAAGGCCGGCAAGCTCCCGGACAAGTCATTTGCGGTTACTACCATCGTATCCACGAAGCTCGCCAAGCCCGTATGTGACTACTACGGAGTAGAGCTCATGGAAGTCCTCACAGGATTCAAGTTCATCGGTGAGAAGATCAAGCTCTTCGACGAGTTCGGCGACATGCACTATCAGTTCGGCTTCGAAGAGAGCTACGGATATCTCTCCGGAAGGGACGTAAGAGATAAGGACGCGGTCGTGGCTGCGATGCTCATCTGCAACATGGCGGCAGCTTCTTTCGAAGCAGGAGAGACCCTTGCAGACAGGCTCGACCATGTCTATGCCAAGTACGGTTTCGGCATTGAAGAGACGGTAAGCCTCACGCTCGAAGGTAAGGAAGGCATCGAGAAGATCAAGGGCTCGATGGATGAATTGAGAGCCGAGCTTGAAGCGGCTGACAGCGCTGCGAAGGCCGGAGCGCTCCTCGGAGGCCCTGAGGTCAAGGCTGTCCGTGATTACAAGACATCCAAGAGATACGAATTCACTGATTCAGGCGTAAATGTCACCGATATCGACCTGCCCAAGTCCAACGTGCTTCTGTATGAGCTGGGCGGCGACAAGGGAATAGACTGGGCTTGTGCAAGACCTTCGGGAACCGAGCCTAAGCTCAAGATATACTTCGGATGCTATGACTCCGATAAGGATGCCGCAACGGCAAGACTTGCTTCCGTCAAGGCTTCGGTAACGGGATTCATCGAGGGCAAGCTTAAGTAAAGCTCTTTGCACGGGGAATAACAAACTCAAAGACAGCGCGGGCAAATCCGTCCTCTTCACATGTGGAGGTGACGAAAGAGGCCGCGCTGATCACGTTAGGAGCGGAATCACCCATGGCGATACCGTAAGCTGCCGATTCGAGCATGGTCAGATCGTTCTCGGAATCGCCTGATGCGAAGGTATTCTCTCTGGGAATGCCCAGATAATCCGCGAGTTCGAGCAGGGCATCGCCTTTGGATACATCAGCTGTCATGACATCGTAGAAAGTCGGGGCCGAAGATACGACGGTCAGGCTCTTGTCTGCCTTGAGTTCCTCTACGAAGTCTTCCGGAGGCGCGATGAGCAGGAATTTATTGAAAGCCGGTATGACATCCCGGGCCAGTTCGTCTTTGCCGAAGCCGAACAGGGGAATCCGGTCTTCCGGGGCCACTCTGGTGTTGTAGTCTTCGCAGAAACCGCGCCTGGATGACTCGGGGGAAAAATATATACCCGTGACCGAGTATATGGTGGCATCGATCTTCCTTGAGAGCATGGTCTCCATCAGTTCCCTGAACTTGGCCTCGGGTATGTCCCTGGATACCAGGTCGCGCTTGGCTGCAGGGTCATATAAGGCGCCCCCGTTGCCGGTAATTATCGGGATGTCTATGCCCAGATCTTCTGCATACTTGCCTACTAGGAAGGAGGACCTCCCGGTGGCGAGCGTGAAGGCAACCCCGTTATCGCGCAAAGCCCTTACGGCCCTTGCGTTCTCGGGCGTTACGTCCTTTCCCGGCATGAGCAGGGTGTAGTCCATATCGGTTGCAAGAATACTGTTGTATTTCATGTCTTTTGCATCTATACTCTTTGAGTTGGATTTCGCAAACCAATTTTACAATAAGTACGATTAATTTTGGTATCAAATCTGCTATTTTGTGCCTAATAACTGATTGAAGTTTGAGGGTACCATGTTTATATTATTAGAAGTATTACGAGGGGTAAGGACTAGATGAAGAAGACCGGTGCAAATTCAAAGAATACTGGCAGGCTTCCGGCGGTAAGACCGGGAACCACCATTTCTTCGCCCATCACCAGTTCGGATGTTGCTGAATTCGATTATGCATCTCTTGGCGGTGGCAAGAAGTCTAAGGCCAGATCCGCAAGTGCAAATAAGTCAGCTCCCAAGAAGGCGGCACCCAAGAAGGCTGCATCTTCTGCGAAGAGATCATCTTCCAAAAAGGCTTCGAACAAGGGCAAGGCGGCTGTTGCAGTCATCGCTGCAGTCCTCTGTCTGCTGGTCGTTGTAGGCGGAGCTCTCTACCTCACGGGTTATGCAAAGCCCGTTATAGATTTCTTCAAGCCGAAGATAGAAGTCACTCTCGCTGACGGTACTGTTCAGGAGATGACTGTAGACGATGCCAGAGCAGAGCTTGCCACGGACACTTTCTATAACGGAATCATCATCGACGGCGTTGACGTCGGAGGCATGACAAAGGAGCAGGCTACGCAGGCGGTTGCCGCAGTTCAGCCCGAAGCTCCCGTATCACTGAACATCTCCCTGGATCTTGACGGCAGCATCTATCCGCTCGATCTCTCTTCGCTTCCTCTGGAATCCAACATGACTCAGGTCATCGATGAGGCTTTCAATTATGCCAAGCCCGCTCCCGATGCATCTGATGAGGCAGTCAAGGTAAGCTACAATCTCTATCAGCAGCTCAAGAATCAGCCTGTTGAATATACTACGGCTTACACGGTCAACACTGATGGTCTGCTGACGATCGTATCAGGAGTCGTCGAGCCGCTCAATTCCACCGTAAGCGATGCTTATATCAGTTCATTCGACGTTGAATCCAAGGGTTTTGACGTAGTGCCCGAGAACGTCGGATACTCAGTCGATGCCCAGGCAACTTCCGATGCGGTCAAGGCCCTCATCGATTCCAGGACATATGAGGGAACGGTAGGCGTTGTTGCCGAGAAGACCGAACCCGCGCTTACGGTTGCCCAGATCAACGATAACTTCGGTCTTGTCTCCTCTTTCAAGACGGAGACCACAAATAACTCGAACCGTAACGCGAATATCGCGCTTGCCTGCGAGAAGATCAACGGCACGATCCTTCAGCCCGGAGAGGAATTCTCCTTCAACGGTGTTGTAGGACAGAGGACTACGGCTAACGGCTTCAAGGAAGCTACGGTCATTCAGGGCGGTCAGTATGAGCAGGGCCTCGGCGGCGGAATCTGCCAGGTAAGCTCCACACTCTACAATGCGGTCGTAATGGCTGACCTTGAAGTAACAGAGCGTAACAACCACGCATGGCCTTCATCTTATGTTGATTACGGACTTGATGCGACGGTCGACTACGGTGTCCTCGACTTCAAGTTCAAGAACAATACGGATTATCAGGTCATCGTCCTCGCATGGTGGGATTCTTCTGATTCCACATGCCACTGCGAGATCTACGGCAAGAAGCTTCCTGACGGACAGTACATAAAGTTCATCAGCGAGGCATCCTTCGGCGCTACTCCGACTAATGTTGAGTATGTTGCCAATGCCGAGATGCCGGTAGGACAGACCAATACCGTCCGTTCCCCACACAGCAGCTGCACGGCTGTTGCATATCAGGTATGGTATGACAAGGACGGCAACGAGATCGATAAGGTCGAATACAACACGACTTACTACCGTTCATTCTGCAAGAAGGTGGAAGTAGGCGTACTTAATCCTGACGGCACTATCGCGCAGTTTGATGCCGCTACCGGCACGGTAGTGGCTCCGCCCCCGCCCCCGGAAGAAACAGCTCCGCCGGCAGAGACACCGGCAGAGACACCGGCTGAGACACCAACGGAAACACCTGCAGAAACACCTGCAGAAACACCTGCAGATACCGGAGAAGCACCTCCCACATAAAGTGTTCCAAAAACGAAACCAAATGCCCGACAGTTTGCCGGGCATTTATTTTTTTAAAAATAATTCTCTAAACTAACTCTTTTTTGCCCCCACTTTACTTCCTGATGGTTTATAATATTTAAGTTTTAATATACGGATTTCCATGTCCGCAAATTTATCACTTAAGGAGACCAGGTTTATGGCAGAACTCACAAAGAAAACCATGGACGGTAACGAGGCAGCGGCTTATACTTCGTATGCTTTTACGGAAAACGCAGCTATCTACCCCATCACACCGTCATCCCCTATGGCTGACCACACTGATCAATGGGCACAGCAGGGCAGAAAGAACATTTTCGGACAGACAGTCAACATCGTTGAGATGGAGTCCGAGGGCGGCGCTTCAGGTGCTGTTCACGGCTCACTCGCTACAGGTGCTTTGACTACAACTTATACAGCATCTCAGGGTCTCCTTCTGATGATTCCTAACATGTATAAGATCGCAGGTGAGCTCCTTCCTTGCGTATTCCACGTATCTGCAAGAGCTCTCGCTGCACACGCACTGAACATTTTCGGTGATCACGCAGACGTATATGCCTGCCGTCAGACAGGTTTTGCAATGCTCTGCTCCAACTCCGTACAGGAAGTTGCAGACCTCGCAGCAGTTGCTCACCTTGCTACCATCAAGACAAGAGTACCTTTCCTGCACTTCTTCGACGGTTTCCGTACATCACACGAGATCCAGAAGATCGAAGTAATCGATTACGAGACACTCGGTTCACTCGTTGATTACGAGGCAGTCAAGGAGTTCCGTAAGAGATCACTCTCTCCTAACCACCCGACACTCCGTGGTACAGCTCAGAACCCTGATATCTACTTCCAGGGCAGAGAGGCTGCCAACCCGTTCTATCTCGCAGTACCTGATCAGGTTCAGTACTACATGGACAAGATCAACGAAATCCGCGGCACAGACTACAAGCTCTTCAACTACTATGGTGCTGCTGACGCTGACCGCGTCATCATTGCTATGGGTTCTGTCTGCGAGACAGCTGAAGAGGTTATCGACTTCCTCAACGCTCACGGCGAGAAGGTTGGTATGGTAAAGGTTCACCTCTATCGTCCGTTCTCTGCTGAGAAGCTCCTCGAAGCTATCCCGGCTTCTGCTAAGGCTATCGCAGTACTCGACAGAACAAAGGAACCCGGTTCTTACGCAGAGCCTCTCTTCCTCGACGTTGCTGCAGCTTATGTCGGCAAGAACGCACCTAAGCTCATCGGCGGCCGTTACGGTATGGGTTCAAAGGATACAACACCTGAGTGCGTACTCGCTGTATTCAAGGAACTCAAGAAGGACGAGCCTAAGGAAAGATTCACCATCGGTATCGAGGATGACGTTACATTCCTCTCACTCGACTGCTCCGAGTCCATCGAAGTTGCAGGCGAGGGTACTGTTCAGGCAAGATTCTGGGGTCTCGGTGCAGACGGTACAGTCGGCGCTAACAAGAACTCCATCAAGATCATCGGTGACCACACAGAGAAATATGCTCAGGCTTACTTCTCATATGACTCCAAGAAGTCCGGCGGTATCACGATCTCTGACCTCAGATTCGGTGACACACCTATCCGTTCCACATACCTCATCAACAAGGCTGACTTCGTTGCATGCCACAACCAGTCCTACGTTTATGAGTACGATATGCTCTCAACACTGAAGCCGGGCGGAACATTCCTCCTCAATACTCAGTGGACAAGAGAAGAGCTCGAGGAGAACCTCCCCGGCTCCATGAAGAGATACATCGCTAACAACAACATCAAGTTCTTCACACTCGACGCTGTTGCTAAGGCTAAGGAGATCGGTCTCGGCGGAAGAATCAACACTATCTGCCAGTCTGCATTCTTCAAGCTCTCCGGTATTCTCCCCGTTGACGAGGCTGTTGATTACATGAAGAAGGCAGCTCTCAAGTCTTACGGTAAGAAGGGTGACGATATCGTTCAAATGAACTACAAGGCTATCGACGCAGGTGTTGATGCAGTAGTTGAGATCGATATCCCTGATTCCTGGAAGACAGCTGAGGATAAGCCTGTTGAGAAGAAGCAGGTTCCTGAGTTCATCGAGAAGGTCGTTAACGTAATGAACAGACAGGAAGGTAACTCTCTCCCTGTATCTACATTCGTAGGCATGGAAGACGGTACATTCCCTCAGGGTACAGCTGCTTACGAGAAGCGCGGTACTGCTGTTGATATCCCTGTATGGGATGCTTCAAAGTGTATCCAGTGTAACCAGTGCTCCATCGTTTGCCCTCACGCTGCTATCCGTCCGTTCCTCCTCACAGAGGAAGAGGCTGCAAATGCACCTTTCGAGACAAAGCAGGGTATGAAGCCTTACGACAACATGAAGTTCAGGATCCAGGTATCCGCTATGGACTGCCTCTCCTGCGGCATCTGCGTAGAGTCTTGTATCGCTAAGGAGAAGGCAATCACAATGGTTCCTCTCAAGGACAACCTCAAGGAAGCAGAGAACTGGGATTACTGTGTTGCTCTGTCTCCTAAGGCTAACCCGATGGCTAAGGCTAACGTCAAGGGTTCACAGTTCGAGCAGCCGCTCCTTGAATTCTCCGGCGCATGCGCAGGCTGCGGCGAGACACCTTATGCTAAGCTCCTCACACAGCTCTTCGGCGACAGAATGCAGATCTCCAATGCTACAGGTTGTTCTTCGATCTGGGGCGGTTCTGCACCTTCAATGCCTTATACAACAAACTCCAAGGGCTTCGGTCCTGCATGGGGCAACTCACTCTTCGAGGATAACGCTGAGCACGGTCTCGGTATGTACCTCGGTTACAAGCAGCTCAGATCAAGAGCAAAGATGCTCGTTGAAGAGACAGTAGCTGCTACATCTTCTGACTCACTCAAGGCTGCTGCTCAGGCATGGCTCGACGGCTTCACGGTAGGTGAAGGCGCTCGTGAACTCGCTGATGCACTCGCTTCCGAGCTCAAGGCAGAAGGTTCCGATGCTGCTAAGAAGGCACTCGAGTATGAGGACTTCTTCATGAAGAGATCTCAGTGGATCATCGGCGGCGACGGTTGGGCTTACGATATCGGTTACGGCGGACTTGACCACGTTCTCGCTACAGGTGAGGATGTCAACGTTCTCGTTCTCGATACAGAGGTTTACTCCAACACAGGCGGACAGGCTTCCAAGTCCACACCTCAGGGTGCTGTTGCTCAGTTCGCTGCAGGCGGTAAGCACGTTAAGAAGAAGGATCTCGGCATGATGGCTATGAGCTACGGCTACGTTTACGTTGCTCAGGTTGCTATGGGATCTGATAAGAACCAGCTCATCAAGGCATTCACAGAGGCAGAAGCTTACCAGGGTCCTTCCCTCGTTATCTGCTATGCTCCTTGTATCAACCACGGTATCAAGGGCGGCCTCAGGACAGCTCAGAACAGAGAGAAGCAGGCTGTAGAGTGCGGCTACTGGCACCTCTTCAGATTCAACCCTTCACTCGCTGCTGAAGGCAAGAATCCTTTCTCTCTCGATTCCAAGGAGCCTACAGCTGACTTCTTCGAATTCCTTAAGGCAGAAGTACGTTACAACTCACTCTACAAGAAGTATGATGCTGAGGTTGTTGACGATCTCTTCAACAGATGCTATCAGGATTCCAGAGAGCGTTACGCTTCTTATGTCAAGAAGGCTACAGAGGCTTGATCCGATACTCAGGAATTGACTTTGATTAAGTCTTAACGATCCGCCCGGGTTATTTCCCGGGCGGATTTTTATTGCCTTGTTTTCAGCCATGTTTCGGGTCATGTAACATGTTATAATAACTATTCATAATAAAAGGTTTTTGCGGGGCATAAATGGACGTCGATAACAGCGGACTGATAATAAGCGACAGTATTCTTCCTGACATCTTCACCGTGAAGTACTGTCAGGATCTCGGCAGAGATGCGATAGTTCTGTATCTCTGGCTGAATATGACGGATCCGGGCAAAGGTTATTCACAGGATGAGATGAGGGCTTACAGGTTAATGCCCGAACCGGATTGTGACAGAGCGGCGGCTGAGCTTGTCTCGCACGGCCTTCTGACCAGAAGAGATGACAGATTCTTCTTGGAAGACATAAAGGCTTTGGAAGTAGAAGAATACGTCAGGGCTGCCAAGGCCAGGGGAACCGGCACAGACGGCCTCGAACTCTCCAGTGACGAAGAGCAGAGGAACACCCTTGCAACATCAATATCCAAGACATTCTATTCCGGCAAGATGAACTACACATTCTACAGACTTATCGACAAGTGCCTGTATGAGTACAAGTTTGACAGCAGAGCGTGTTACAGGCTTTTTGAGGAAGGCTATAAGGCGAGGAAGCAGTTATCCTTCTATGAGATGGAGAAGCTTGCCTCTGATTGGTATAACAGGGGCTATGTGACCATAGACAAACTCGATGAGTTTATCGGAATGAACGAGCAGATCGAGAAGATCACCAAGCTTGTCGGCAAACTCATGAGAAAACGCCTTAACGGCATGGATCTCGAGAGGGTCGAGAAGTGGGTCAGAGATTACAGGGTCTCTGAAGACATAGTAAATTATGCCTTCCGCGTCAACGAATACCGCGACAAGATAACACTCAAGGTCGTGGAAGATACCATCAGGAAGTGGTTCGATGCAGGAGCGTTCACGCTTGAGAAGGCCGAAAAGTTCGAAGAAGAAGAACACAAAGAAAATTCGAGAAACTCCTCAAGGAGAAAGTCCAGAGGCAAGGCTTCGTGGAAGACGGGCGGGGAAGCCGGCATCGGTCTTCAGTCTGAAGATGCAAGCGCTTCTGAAGACAAGAAGGAAAAACAAAGTGAGGCTTCCAAGGAAGGCGCAGTCCCGTCTGATGTCCTCGGCATGTTCGGAGGTGAAGATGAAGACGATTAAAGAACTGATCAGGATATCCAACGAGAATCTTGAGGCAGTACGTGAGATAAGGCGACGTGAGCGCATGCATCAGGTGTATTCCGAATGCGAAGAACTGAAGGATACCGATGCCGAGATCGTCTCTGCACATAAGAGAAGGCTCGTTGCCGTCATAGACCGCGACGATAAGCTCATAGCAAGGCTTGATGCCGAGATAGACAAGCTTAATGACAGGCGTGAACGCATCATTGAAGCCAACGGAATAGATCCAGATTTTGACCAAGAGGTCACCATCTGCTCCAAGTGCTCCGATACGGGATTCACTACGGGCAAGGGCGGTACGATTCAGGTCTGCTCCTGCAGAGAAGATGATGTAAAAGAATGCTTTACCTACAGCGGTCTCGAGCATTTTACTTCTTATGACAACAAGAATTACAGAAGCGACTATCTCGGAGAACCCGAGGCAAGGAAAGCGATTCGCAATAAGCTCCTGATGGTCATGCTCGGAGTTGGAGAAGAAGACCAAAAGCCGCTCTGGGTATACTATGCCGCGCCTCAGACCGGAAAGACATACCTTTCCGTGTGTCTGGTCAAGACTGCGATAAGGCTTGGAAAGAGCGCTTATTATTCCAAGTGTGAAGACCTTGCGGACATCGGATCGGATACGCTTGAACAGCTAAACTCCATCGACCTTCTCGTGATCGACGATTTTGCAGATGATGTCACGCTCAATCATGCAGTCGGCTCGACTCTGAATAATCTCATAGAGATAAGAAATGCCGCCGGACTTAAGACCATACTTGTTACATCCATTCCGGTAAGTTCTCTCATCACCGGCTGCGATATGCGCATATCCGGCAAGCTCAAGAATGCGGGAACGATTTGACGGACAGCCGATGAAGATCTATTGCGGTACCGACCTGGTCGAGATAACGAGAATGCAGGGTATCCTTGAACGTCAGAAGGATGCTTTTATCTTGCGCTGTTTTACCGAAGAAGAGATAACATACTGCGAGGGCAAAAGGACCGACGCTGCCCGTGCGGCAAGCTTTGCGGCGAGATTCGCGGCGAAAGAGGCTTTCGGGAAGGCGGTAGGAACAGGCGTTCTGGCAGACGGCATCGGCATGAAGGACATAGAGACCGTTACGGATGGTGCAGGTGCACCGTCACTCAGACTGTACGGCGCTGCCAAGGCGAGAGCGGAAAAGCTCGGCATAACCTCCGTCTCGGTCAGTCTTACACACGACGGCAACATGGCAGGTGCGGTCGTAGCGATGCTCGGGAGTGACCCCGCATGAAGAAGAATAATCAGCCCAAAAAGAAAGAAGGACTTTTCTCAGGCTTCGGCAAGAAGAAGCCGATAATAGAGCAGCCCGCTCCCAAGAAGGTCAGACACATCGAGAACCAGGTCAAACTGCCGTTCCTTAATGATGTCGACGAAGTCCCCGGAGATAACAAGTACGGCCGTGCGGAGGACATGAAGGACGAGTGGGGACTTGATCCTTCAGAAGCAACGCTGAAGCGTAAGAAGAAGAGACATTTACTAGCGCTAGGTATCGCTGCGGCCTCGTTCATCCTCATCCTTACAGGCATCTTCTATATCCTTCCGAGGATATTGCCGGGATTCTTCGCGGGAACGAACATCGAACTCTTCGTCCAGCCTGTGGTCAATCTGGAATACGAAGACGATTCATACAGGGTGGTAATAGAGAGTTCCGTCAGCCTGATGTCCAAGCCTGATCCGTCTTCTGTAAGGATCACAGAAGTGCTCTATAACGAGCCTGTTGTCGTGACGGACGAGGCCGGTAACGGATATGTGAAGATCATGACCATGGACGGCATCGAGGGATATGTCCCCGAGAAAACCCTTACCGATAACATGGATTCCGTAGAGCCGGACCTTCATTCCTATAAGCTTGTCGTATCGGATCCTTCCAAGAACATCATGACACATGCGAGCAACGGAACGCTGATGATGCGCGTCGAGATGAATACGGTGCTCTATGCAGACCTCAAGCGAGAAGGAGTTTATCAGGTTGCCCTGCCGAACGGCGAGAGCGGCTGGATAGGTTCTTCCGGCGTTATCGAACTCGGAACGAGAGATGAGATCCAGGAAGTATCGAGCAGGTATTTTGTGAGCTCGATCATGACCTTTATCAATGCGAAGTATAAGGAGAACGGCCTGACCATGTACGGTGTCTCCGTTAACGGTGCCGTCTACGTCTGCTCGGAGATCAACGGCATCGACATGCCGAGGACAATGGAAGAGCAGGCACAGATGGGAGAGGAAGTAACGCTTAACTACGATGCCGTAACCGGAGAGGTGATAATAGAGGACATACTGCCCGGAGACATACTGTTCCTGCGGAGTCCGTCTTCGGAGCCGGGGGATACGACCATATATGAGATGGCGGTCTGCACGGACACAGGAACCCTGTTCATGATATCTTCCGCACGCACTACGGTAAGGCTTAAGACTTTCACTGCAGGAGATGATATCTGCGACAGGATAATTACGATAAGAAGGATATTCACATCTGAATAAATTCTTGTTGCAAGTTTGCAAGGTCTGTGATATTATCTTCTAGCGTTTGAAAAACTAACAGGAGGTGTTTGCATGGCTAAGTGTGAAGTTTGCGAGAAGGATATGTTCTTCGGCCGCAAGATCAGAATCACGCGTTCACAGATCTCACGTCGCGCGCTCACCCAGCAGAAGGCTAACGTACACAAGGTTAAGGTTGTTGTTGACGGCACCCCCAAGTCTATGAATGTTTGCACTCGTTGCCTTCGTTCGGGTAAAGTAACCAGAGCGTAAGATTTCTGAATAAACGGATAATTAAAAGGACTGTGGATTCCGCAGTCCTTTTTGTTTGGCAAAGATCAAGGGGCTTGCCGTAATGGCAGCCCCTTGATCATAAGATCTCGATATCCTTATTTGTTCAGCTTATCATATGCAGCCTGTGCGGCATTATAAGCAGCTGCGGCATCTGCCATATAGGCATCCAATGCTGCCTTATAGTCTGCTGTTGTCATGCAGTAGGAATTGGAATAGTAGCTGAAGCTCTGCTCGGAGACTGAACCGTAGAGGAACGTACCGCTTCCCGCAGCGTATGCAAATCCTGTTGAAGTGTAGCTGCCGTTAACGATATTCTTGTAGTGACCGTCGTTCGCGGTTCCCTTCTCCTTGAAATACCATCCTGTGAAAGGATCTGAATAGCCCCAGGCGAGGTTCTCGCCGGCATTAATGTACCCTGCCTTGAACATGACGTGTCCTACCGTTTTCGAAGATATGGCAGCAGAAGCCGTGGATGCGGTCATAAGGGCAGGGTTGATCAGAAGCGGAGCCTTGCCTTCGCCTGCACGCAGAGCATTGCACTCTTCAATGAATGAGATG
Organism: Oscillospiraceae bacterium; assembly: GCA_902782125.1. Lineage (GTDB taxonomy): Bacteria > Bacillota > Clostridia > Saccharofermentanales > Saccharofermentanaceae > Saccharofermentans. The sequence continues at coordinate 188,856 of CACZMA010000002.1, forward strand.
GACTTATAGATGTTCTCCGTGCTTGCGAGCACCGTGTAGCAGTTGAGATCCGAAGCGCTTACGAGGCCGTCAGACTTGGCGCGCTCGATGTAATACTCGACCGTCTGTCCGCCTGCAGCGACGGAAGTCTCGTTCAGCCAGTTAAGTCCGGCCTTGTTGTATTCATCCTGAGCTGCCGCGAGTATGGCACCTGCATTGGCGATCATCTCGCTGTCGACGTAGGGGAGAACAGTGGCACCGGGAGCTTTGCCGCCCTTTGCCACGAGTTTGATCTGGATGGCCTCAAGGCGGTAACTCTTGCCTGCAGTTCCGCTCATCTCGCCGTTCTTTGCCCAGTCGAGCCAGCCGTAGTTCTGCGCATGTACGCAGTAATATACATCGTAATAGTTTGCCAGATCGCCGGTGAGCTCGATCTGGATAGCCTCCAGTCTCTTGGCCTCACCCTGCGTACCGCTCATCTCGCCGTCAGAGCACCACCCCTGCCAGCCGTAATCCTGAACATGTGTGCGGTACCTGATGCCGCCGGAATACCGGCTTCCCTGAAGGTAGATCTCAATGCCTTCGAGCCTCTTGGACTGGCCCGTTGTTCCGGAAGTGGCACCATCAGTAAGGTAAGCAGCTTCCCAGCCGTAGTCCTGTCTGTGGACGCGGTAATTGACCGACATGTCAGCACCTGCGCTGCCGATGGGAACGATCTTGATCTTAACTTCCTCGAGCCTCTTGGATTCACCCGTGGTACCTGCAAGGGCACCGTCCCTTACGAATCCCTGGGCATCACCGTAGTCCTGGATATGGACCTGATACTGGACCGAGTAATACTTTGCCAGATCTCCCGTGAGCACGATCTCGAGTCCTTCAAGGCGCTTTGACTGACCTGCGGTACCTGCAGACTGGCCCTGGGATACCCAGTCCATCCAGCCGATGTCCTGAACATGCACTCTGTATTCGAGGCCGCCCGTCAGAAGGTTGCCCGATGCATCGGTAAGGCTCTCGTTCGTGAAGTTGACCGTGATCCTCTCCACGCGCTTGCTCTGGCCTCTGGTGCCGAGCGTAAGTATACCCTCCGTCTGATCGAAAACGGCTTCCGTATCACCGTAATCCTGCACATGTGCCGTACCCGACATGGTGTAACCGCATGCAGAAGCAGCACTCTTCATTGCCGGAATACCGGCAACAGAGATCGCAATCACGACGGAAAGCAAGACGGACAGACCTTTTCTTAAACAGGTGTTCATACCGACCCCTCCATATATAAAACTGTAGTTAAGAACTGTAAACGATCAAGAAGGCACTTCGATTACAGATTTGCCGCCCATATACGGCCTGAGCGCTTCAGGGATCCTGACGGAACCGTCTTCGTTCAGGTTGTTCTCGAGGAAGGCGATGAGCATTCTCGGAGGAGCTACGCATGTGTTGTTCAGCGTGTGGGCAAGATATGTGCCCTCAGGTCCTCTGATCCTTATCTTAAGTCTCCTTGCCTGAGCATCACCCAGGTTCGAGCAGGAACCGACCTCGAAATACTTCTTCTGTCTCGGAGACCATGCCTCGACATCGCAGGATTTGACCTTGAGGTCAGCCAGATCGCCGGAGCAGCACTCGAGAGTCCTTACGGGAATATCGAGTGAACGGAAGTAATCAACGGTATTCTTCCAAAGCCTGTCGTACCACATCTTGGATTCTTCGGGCTTGCAGACGACGATCATCTCCTGCTTCTCGAACTGGTGGATCCTGTATACGCCGCGCTCCTCGATGCCGTGAGCACCGACTTCCTTACGGAAGCAGGGAGAATATGAGGTGAGAGTCTGAGGCATCTCGCTCTCATCGGTTATCGTATCGATGAACTTTCCGATCATTGAGTGCTCGGATGTGCCGATCAGGTAGAGGTCTTCGCCTTCGATCTTGTACATCATGTTCTCCATCTCGGCAAAGCTCATAACGCCGTCAACAACGGCGGATCTGATCATGTAAGGCGGGATATAGTAAGTGAATCCGCGGTCGATCATGAAGTCTCTTGCATAGGACAGGCATGCGGAATGAAGTCTCGCGATGTCGCCTCTCAGATAGTAGAAGCCGTTGCCTGATGTATTTCTTGCCTGGTCGAGCTCAATACCCTTAAGCTTCTCCATGATGTCGACATGATAGGGGATCTCGTAATCGGGAACTACTGGCTCGCCGAATCTCTCGATCTCAACATTCTCGGAATCGTCCTTGCCGATCGGTACCGAAGGATCGATGATGTTGGGGATGATGAGCATTATCTTGCGGATCTTCTCCTCGAGTTCAGTCTCCTTGACAGAGAGCGCCTCGAGCTCGGAAGCCATGTCTGTTACCTGCTTCTTGACCTCTTCAGCCTCTTCCCTCTTGTCCTGACCCATGAGGGCGCCGATCTGCTTGCTGATCTTGTTACGCTGTGATCTTAAGTATTCCGCACGCGTCTTTGATTCGCGGAACTCCTTGTCCAATTCTATTACTTCATCGACCAAAGGCAGCTTGTCATCCTGAAACTTGTTCTTGATGTTTTGCTTTACGATGTCGGGGTTTGTCCTTAGGAATTTAATGTCGAGCATGTTCCTTCTCCTTAAATATGATCAAAGTATATTTTATTGCTTGAAGCACCTTAAATCAAATGAGATCTGACTAGGTCTCAGGCACGGCCATATTGCCGTCGTAGGGGCCTTCAGGGTATTTTACCTTAGGGTCCCAGAGTATGTATTCCTGTATTCCGAGGTCATGCAGGGCCTTGATCTGGGCGTTGATCTCGTCGTATCCGTATTCGATGTAATTGCCCTCGCCTATGTAAGAGGCGGTAAACGCCTGCAGGTACGGCCTGACGGTCGAGAATCCCTCCTGACTGAATATCTCCTGGCTCTCCTGAAGAACGCTGTAGACGATGAGGTACGGCTCCTTGTCCGGGTACTCAAAGGTGAATCCGTTGAGCATCGTACCCAGCGCATAGTGAGACGGATAGACCATCGGACAGCACGAATCGATACCGGTCATTCCGAGCGTGGCAAAATCCTGCCCGATTATCTCGGCATCCATCGGACTAGTAAGCACGATACCGAAAATATCCGCCGACAGCGGGACTCCCAGCTTATCCTGGATGCGGATCCTCGCTTCCTGCAGGAACCTGTTGATCGCATCGGCCTTGGACGGGGTGGAGCCTTCGGGACCGTAATAAGGGTCGACACCTTCGCTCGTACTTCCCGCAGGGAAACGCACATAGTCGAACTGTATCTCGTCAACACCGTAACCGCATGCTTCTTCCGCAAGGCTTATCAGATATTCCCAGTTGTCTTTGTTGTAGGGACTTAAGAACGGACGCTTGCCCTCTGTCTTGAAGTGCAGGGGGTTGCCGTCGATATCGCAGATGGCGCGCTCCGGGAATTTCTCCGCAGCCGTGCAGTCATTGAAGCACACGATCCTTCCGATGACATAGATGCCGTTCTCATGGCATTTCTCAACTACAGCAGCGAGGTCATAAGCATCCCATACATAGCCTATCTCATTGGCCGTCTCGTTCTCACACATGAAAGGGCAACCCCATTCGTTCTTGAGATCGATGACTATGGCGTTGAGTTCGGAATTATTGCATCTCTCTATGGCCAGGTCGAGCGAAGAACCGGATCCGACATACAGACCGCGTATCTCATTGTGAGTGATGTCCTTGACTTCGCTGAGCGGCAGTTCCTCAAGCTCGCCCCAGTACTGGTCAGCCAGTTCGTTGTCGGGGAGGAGCTCGGAATTCATTATGACTTCCGTGGAAGTAGTGGCATCCGTGGATACGATTGGCACAAAGGTTGTTTCCTCGGTAAAGGTATTGGCACTGACCGTCTTAACGAATCTGACAAGGGATATGACAAGTATCGTTACTGCCAGTACGGCGGCAATGGAAGTGGCTGAGATGAATACACGCTGAAGCGTCAGGATCTTACCGACGTCAGACGGCGAATTCATTTTGCGATTACCAGGGTTTGTATGCATAAGGCAATTATACAAGCCATTAAAAGAAAGAACAAACCTAATATGAAACCTCTCCGGATTTATGTTAGAATTCAGTTATGGATTTATATTTTCCTTATATTCCGGAGAGTAGAGATGATAGTCAGAAATTGCGCAGGCGGGATCGTATTTTTTGAAGATAAGGTGCTCCTTATCTGCAACGACAAGCAGGAGTGGAGCTTCCCCAAGGGCGTTCTGAAGGCGGGAGATAAGACCAAGCTCTCGGATCTTGCCTGCAAGAGGGTCAAGATCGAGGCCGGCGTGGACAGCAAGGTGCTGGCACCCTGCGGTAAGACGAATTATGAATTCTACTCCATATCGAGAAGGAAGCCCGTTCATAACAATGTCTCCTGGTTCGTAATGGCTTCCGAGACTGACGCGCCTGTCCCCGGAAAAGATGAGGGCATAGAAGATGCTGCTTTTATAAGAGTCGAGGATGCCCTTGAGAAGATCACTTACAGTCAGGACAGGTCCCTTCTCATGATGGCCTATCAGAAATACAGGGAGATCACCTGATTTGTCAGAGTTTATTACCCTCGGAACTGAGGGCAGATCCCATATCGAGATCAAACAATCCAAGTTCATCGGACATTGCAGAAGGATAGAGTCTGCCGAGGATGCCGCGGCCTTCATAAGGGAAGAGCGCGAGCTGTATCCTGATGCCAGACACTGCTGTTATGCCTGGGTCACCGGCAAGGAGCCGAGACTTCAGAAGACAAGTGACGACGGAGAACCTTCCGGAACCGCGGGGATGCCGCTCTTATCTCTTCTGGATAAGAACGGGTTATCTTTTACTGCCGTCTGCGTAACGAGGTATTTCGGCGGAATTCTGCTCGGCAAGGGAGGCCTTGTCAGGGCTTATACCGAAGCAGGTCTTGAAGCTCTTAAGAACGGCCGCCCCACCGCAATAGAGATCGGCAGAAGATACAGCGCCGTTATGAGCTACGGTGATTACGACGGCTTCGTCAGGAAGGCGGAGTCGAGCGGATGGATAGTGGAAGATGCGCTTTTCGAGGGGGACGTGAAGGCGAATGTGCTGGTGCCGCCCGGTAAGGAGGAAGACCTGTCGGTTTACTGCCTCAGCATATCCAGAGGCAAGGCGGCGCCGGAGTTCCTGGGCGAAGCGGAGATGCCCGGCAAAGAAGTCAGTCTGTTTGACTGAGTTTTGACACAAATTTGACTTTTAAAAATTAGGGGATAGATTATATTTCATGTAAAGAGGCGACGATCAGCGCTTCTCAAGAGGTGAGTTTTAATGTCAGAGAATGATGTCAGCAACAATGATAATGTGATCACGGAAGATACCGGCGTTAAGACACCGGCAAGTCCCAAGCGCATGCGCAGGAAGAAGGAAGGCGGAACAGGCCCCTGGTTCAAGGTGGTCGTTGTGCTCCTTGTACTCAGCATTATCTATTCCGGGATACAGACGGTCTATATCTACAAGCTCAATACGGGTCTGGCAGGACTTACGTCATACCTTGACCGCGGAGAAGACGAGATCTCCGGAGACAAGGGAGATAAGGAAGGCGAGACGGGTAAGACGGACAAGGAAGAACTTCCCGAACCCTGGTTCTCGTTGGAAGATGCGGCAAAGATCTCGGATCCGAACAAGCAGACACTTACTACGGTAGAGATCTTCGAACTGGTAAGCCCTGCTACACTCTCGGTCCATCTTATGGGCAGGATCACCGGAAGCAGTGACACCGAGATCGGTGCGGGAACGGGCTTCATAATCACCGAAGACGGATATATCGTTACCAATCAGCATGTCATCGAGCTGGCTCAGACCGATCCGGATCTGTACTATGTTACTGTATCCCTTCCCGGCGTGGATGAGGATGTTGAAGCAAAGATAGTAGGTACGGACGTGCAGACAGATATCGCAGTGCTTAAGGTCGAATACGACGGCAAGCTGCCCTGCGTTACACTCGGAGATTCCGATACTCTTCAGACGGGCGAGCTCGTCATAGCGATCGGCAATGCTCTCGGCACGCTTGATGATACCGTTACGGTGGGAGTCGTATCGGCCCTCGACCGTGAGATCAAGAAGGACGGTTATACCATTGATGTAATCCAGACCGATGCTGCCATCAACAACGGCAACAGCGGCGGTCCGTTGATCAATTCTTTCGGTGAGGTCATCGGCATAACGAATGCTAAGATGGTCACGAGTTCATCAGAAGGTCTGGGATTTGCCATCCCGATAGATACCGTTAAGGAGATAATCGAGGACATCATCAACTACGGCAAGGTCATCAACCGCCCGTACCTCGGAGTATCGGTAATGAAGGTTGAAGAGGGTGCTTATTACGGAGTTACCCCCGGAGTCTATGCAGCCAAGATGGTAATCGGAGGCCCTGCGGATCAGGCCGGTATCGAGATCGGCGACCTTATCCTGACCATGGACGGTGTTGCAATAACCAAGTCTGATGATATTATTGATGTGCGCGACTCTCACGAAGTCGGCGATGAAGTGGAAGTGGTCGTTATCCGTGAAGGTAAAGAGATCACGCTGAATCTTGTCATAGGCGACAGCGGCGACTACGAAGGTGCCGAATATGTCGGTGAAGACGGAGAATAACTGTAGGTTGATATGAGTGCAAGAAACAGAGATTTTGTTAAGAAGCTGATCGCATGGACTATTATCGTTACCATGCTCCTGTCGACTGTCGTATTCCTTATCATCGTGATAATGCAGCAGTCGCAGATGGGGATGTAAAAGCTCGAGCTGTTATGCTCGCTTAGGTCCTCGCCGCTACGCGGCTGCGGAAAACGCTCGCATAGCAGCTCTCGCTTGGAAGTAGCGGAAATCGCTCACACAAATGCTCTCGCTTGGAGGCTGCGGAAATCGCTCGCATAGCAGCTCTCGCTTGGAAGCAGCGGAAATCGCTCACACAAATGCTCTCGCTTGACGATAGTAATAAAAGTAACGGCCACTCGTATGAGCGGCCGTTTTTGTATGTCTTTATTCTGACTGCCTGTTACGGAACGTCGGAGATCTGCGCGAGGCCGTCCGGATTGAACTCTATCGCATACTCTGCCTGCTTGGCTGTGAGGAATGCCTGGTAGTTATTCATCCTGAGGAAGCTGTTGACCCTGTCGTACCACTCGGGATTCTCGGAGACGGATACGAAGTAGAGTACATAGAATGTTCCGTTGTCCTCGATGATGGTCTTGTCGCCGAGCTGTCTGCTGTCGTCGAAGATCCAGTTGTTCAGGAACTCGTTGTATTCATACAGATATGTCATCTCGTTGTGTCTTACGGACAGTGTTCCTGACAGTACATAGTCATTGTAGAGGTTCTCGATCTGGTTGCACGCATCGGGACTGTCGATGTAATCGTAGATCTCCTGGGCGAGCGACTGGGAACCTGAGATATCGGGCCCCGTCTCGTCGACGTACTGCGGGTTGATGGTATAGATGAATACGTTGCGCAGAGGGGGCTGCATCTTATTGCGCTCTACGAACACAAGGATTATCGGGAAGCCGTCCTCGTCGGGGATGATCGTCGCATCACCGGGAACTCTCGCAGTATCGAACAGCCAGTCTCTGAATTCGTCATGTGCGATGTCGCCGTAGCGCTGATCGGGAATCAGTGTGGAGTCGGGCTGGCTGAGGGTATTTGCCGCAACACCCGAGAAGTAGCCGGATGCCACGGACTCGAATGTCGAAGGATCACCGGCCATCTTATCGATGATCTCCTGCGCATGGATGTTGGCAGTATCGATGAAGGCCTGATCTCTCTGCTCGTATGTGATCCTTAAGATCTTGTAGCTTACGAGGTCATAGTCGTTGCGTGCTTCGTTGTAAGCCTGCTCGGCCTGCTCTTCCGTGGCAGACAGCTCGACGAGCTTCTCACCGTTGGCATAGTCGTCGGTGAAATACTTCTTGGCAAGAGTGTTGATGATGCACTGCTCATCGACCTGATTGCCGAACACGCCCTTGATGTACGTATCCAGAGGAACGCCGAGTTCCTTTGCGTTCTCGGAAAGCCAGTTGATATAGGCGTTGGCACGCTCAAAATGCGCATTCTCGATGGAGTATCCTTTCGATACCGCATCGTCGTAGAGGATCTCCATCTTCTGGAGGTCGTCTGCAGCGCGGTCGAGGAAGTAATCCCTGTATGTGGGGAAGTTCTCATCGTCCGGGTAAGGGGATGCGAGCATCTGTGCGGTTCCGGGCGCGAAAATGTCCACACCTTCCTGGAGGAGCTCATAGTGGTACATGAAGCTGAACTCGTCGCTCGGGATATCGCGGCCGTTGATGGTCAGCGGGCTTATGAGCTGCTGGTCGAGTCCGGTATCGAACAGGAAGGAGAGACCTAAGACTCCAAGTACGATGATCGCGCCGATGACCACGAATGCCAGACCGGTCTTCCTGCGTTTCTTGCCGTCTTCAGGAGTTTTCTCCTCGGGTCCGAGATTGAGAGCTACTTCAGCGATCTCATTCTTCTCGCCGGTCTTCTCGTGAACTGACTTGGCAGGGAGCTTGGTATTTGCATCGGGCTCGGTATCCGGACCTGTCTTGCCGGAGAGAAGATCGGGGTCTATCTGTGACAGCTCGTCGAGTGTTCCGGAAGGACCGCGCTCTGCCGATACGGAACCCTTGATATCAGGCGCTGCTTCGGGCGCGGGTTCTGATATATAGCTCTCGCCGCTCTCGGTTATGCTCACTTCAGCTTCTGTCTCGGTTCCGGGAGCAGGAGCAACTGCGGGCTGCTGAGGCTGACCCTCGATGGAATCGGGATTTAACATCGGCTGTCTTATCTTGTTCTTGTCATTCTTGTTTTTCAAAGCTCATCTTCCTCCTTGGGAACTACGAGATTAATAGCACCATGCATGCATTCTATGTCTACCGGAAGGTGCGGACCTTCCTCTCCGTCTATATCGAGCGTTACCTTCGTTCCTTCGTCGGATGTCTCCATGCGGAAGCTCTTCGACTGGAAATAGATAACCTTGTCACTGCTTATGTGGTCTCCTACCATGAGCTTGCCGAGCAGCGGCATTATCTCCGCATAATCGACCTTCCTGAGGATCATTACATCCAGCAGTCCGTCCGCAACATCCGCCTTTGTCATGAGGTTACGGAATCCTCCCACGCTCTTGGTGTTGGACACAAAGAACATTAGGGCATCTGCCGATATCTCTTCCTCGCCGTTCTTTATCACGAGCGGGATGGTATCGCTGATCTCCTGGATATCCTTCATCGCGGAGATCCAGTATGCGGCGGGGCCTATCGCGGTCTTGAGTTCAGACGGAACGGTATAAGCCACATCCGTAAAGACTCCGCCTGCGAGCACATTGAGAAAATAAGTGTCGCCGGCTCTGCCGCAGTCGACCTTCCTGGTGTTGAGGTCCAGCAGCATCCTCGTAAAATCACCCGGTGTCTGCGGGAGATCGTTGATCATCGCAAAATCGTTGACTGTTCCGGACGTGTAGATCGCCAGCGGAAAGTCTATTCCGGCACGCATTATTCCGGTCACCGCTTCGTTGACCGTTCCGTCGCCTCCGGCTACAACAACGCAGTCGTATTCGGAAGGATCGGTGTTCTCTGCAAACTTCACCGCGTCGAATCTTGCATGCGTGTAATAGATGTCGGCGCGGTCGACTTCGCTGCGCATTGACAGAAGGGCAAGGACATCTTCGATGTTCGTTCTTGCCGTCTCGCGTCCCGAAGAAGGATTGAGTATAACCTTAAGACGCAGTCCCAATGCGCACCTCCCGACATAATTTTACATATTGACACTTTACCATAATCATCTTCTGAAACATTCAAAGTATGCTATTATTAACTAGTTTGTAATCTAAATATAATAAGAAAGAGCGTACTTCATTCAAATGGGAGAGGCTACACCAAAATTAAAGAAAAGAACGGCAATTTCTGACTTCTGGCCGCAGTATCTGCTCGCATTCCTTTTCCCGACACTGACCGTATTCTCGGCGCTGGCGATAACGGAGTGCTATCCGTTCGGTACACATACGATGCTGACGGTGGACTGCTACCACCAGTACGCCCCTTTCCTTGTCGCGTTCAGAGATAAGCTCCTGTCCGGCGATTCGCTGTTCTACAGCTGGAATGACGGCCTCGGGCAGGAATACTATGCCGCTTATGCCAACTACACGGCGAGCCCGCTCAACCTGTTCTCGGTATTTGCCACCGCCAAGACGATCCCGGTATTCATAGGGATCCTCACCTGCATCCGTGCCGGTCTCGCTTCGGTGTTCATGACAATGTTCCTGTCCGCCAACGATAACAAGAGGATAGACAACGTTACTGTTGTTTTCGCATCGGCATATGCCCTGTGCGGATGGTATATCTCATACTTTTGGAACATTATGTGGTGTGATGCCGTGGTGCTCCTGCCGCTCGTAATGCTCGGCCTCAGGAGACTGCTTCTGCAGAGAAGGATAGACCTCTATGCGGCATCGCTCGCGGTCCTCATCTACAGCAACTACTACGCAGGTTACTTCGTGTGCCTGTTCCTCGTAATGTTCGCACCCGTCTACTACCTGGCACTTTATAAGCCTTCGAAAGACAAGAGCGAGCCTCACAGGCTCTGCCCGAAAACTTTCGCGGTCTCGGCAGGACTCTTCGCGGGATCCAGCCTTCTTGCTGCAGGCGCCACCGCCGTGCTGACACTGCCGACGTATTTTATCCTGCAGAACTGCTCTGCTACCGGCGATTCGTTCACGGTCGACCTCAACCTGTCCAACAACTTCTTTGATTTCCTCGGAAGGATGATGGTCGCTGCCAACCCCAACATCAGGGACGGCATGGCCAATGTCTACTGCGGCCTTCTGATAGTGCTGCTCCTGCCGCTGTTCTTCATGCTCCCGAAGACATCCGGCATCAACTTAAGACATAAGATCGGCTTCGGCGTCATCATGATCGTCATGTATCTGAGCTTCTCCAACAGGATGCTCAACTTCATATGGCACGGAATGCATTTCCCGAACCAGATACCCTACAGGGAATCCTTCCTCATGAGCTTCCTGCTTGTGTTCGTGGCGTTCCTTACCATGAGAAGGATCAGGCTCGTTACTCCCGGTGCCGTTATGGGCTCAGTGGCGGGATGTGCGGCATTCCTCATACTCTATGAGGAATTCGGCTCCGGCAAGGAAGGCTATATTCAGCTTGGTCTTACGCTGCTGTTCCTGTTCATCCAGGGCGCAGTGCTCAAGGTCATCAGCAACAGGAACAGCAAGAAGAGTTCCTTCTTCTGTGAGACGCTCGTGACGGTTACGATGCTCGTCGAGATATTCACTTCGGCAACAGTATCGATCTGCACGGTCGCTGACAACGAAGGATTTGCGGGATATAACTTCTACGGCAAGAACCAGGAACAGATCATGGAATATGCCATGTCTGTGGAAGGCTCGCCCGAACACAATACATTCGAGAGGACCGAGATCTTCCCGAACAACATCTGCGACATCCAGTCTCTCTATAACGTAAAGGGCATGTCCATCTTCTCTTCGACGGCAAGAGAGAGCTTCGTCAAATACATGAGAAACTTCGGCTTCCACAGCAACAACATCAACGGACTCAGGAATGCCGGCCTCACGAGGGTTACCGCGACTCTGTTAGGCGTAAGGAATCTCATAACGATAGAGAATACCCAGACGGTCCCTTCGATCTTCGAACAGGAGGCAACGGTAAGTTCGGACGTATGGGTCTACGGCAACCCGGATGCGCTCAGCGTCGGATACATGGTATCGGAGGATATCCTCAGTTACGCTCCTGATTACGATGCGGAGTCTGATGCTTTCCTCAAGACAAATCTCTGGATACAGGCCATGGGCTACGAAGAACCGGTCTTCACGCCGCTCCTCATATACGGGGAAGAGACGGAGAACATGAACGTTCCCAGGAGCATCGGCAACTACTGTCTGACATACGATGTCATGAAGTCTGACTCCAAATGCATGTTCACCGTAACCGTGGACGGTGCGGAAGAGGGTTCTGATGTATATGTCTATAATTTCGCCAGCAAGGGCGGCACGGCTACGATCACATGCGAGGGACAGATCAAGACATTTGAGACAAGAGCTTATCAGACGATCACCATGGGCGAGTATACCGGAAGCCCGATGACACTGCAGATGACATTCCCCGCGGCTCCCACGGGACAGGTCAAAGTCTATGCATATCAGCTCAATTACAATGCTTATGAGAACATGGTGGCAACACTTGCAGATGAACAGCTTGAAGTTACTTCATACGATTCGACGCATCTTAACGGCACCATAACTGCAAAAGAAGACGGGATAATGCTCCTTACCGTTCCTTATTCGGAAGGATGGACGGCAACTGTCGACGGTGCCGAAGCAGAGATAATCCCGATCGATGATGCCCTGATGGGAATCAGACTTAATGCCGGAACGCATGAGATCAGGCTTACCTATACTCCGCCGCTCTTCAAAGAAGGCCTCGCGGTAACGGTCGTATCTGTTATCGTGATCCTCATAGCATCTGTCATTCCCGTACTGGCATGTTCACGTAAGGCCGGTGCAGTGGTTCCTGCAGCCGACATTCCTGTTGAAGAAGTGCCGGTCGAAGAGACCCCGGCTGAAGAAGTTGCGGCAGGTGAAGATACTGCCGCGGAAGACTCAGTCCCCGAAGAAGCAGCTCAGGAAGAAACTGCAGAGGAACCCGTACAGGAGCCTGAGTCAGACGGTGAAGTACAGGCAGATGATGCCGGTGAAGGTTCCAGATGAACCGGACGGCGGATCAGGACAGAGTAAGGGACGGAGCGGTAATAACATTTCTTGCCGCAGTCCTCATGGCGGTCCTGGCATTCCAGATATGTCTTAATACCAAGCCGGGACAGTTCCTTCCCAAGCAGCTGACATTAAGGAATGACACGACCGGTGTCTATATCATCCAGGGGATCGAAGACTCGGCGGCTGAGGCATCCCTCATAAGAGAATCACTGTCAGGCAATGGCAGTATGACCGCCGGAGAGTGCTGGCTTGAGATCACCAACGACAACCTTGATCCGTTCTTCCTGCTTGCTGTGGCATTCCCCGGCGCGGCCAGATTCATCATCGAGATAGGGTTCTTCCTGAAGTTCGGTCTGGCGGCGGCTTTTATGTACTATTTCTGCTGCAGGCACATAGGTCCCGGAAGGATAATGTCGGTCATATTGGGCCTGTCTTATGCTTTCGCGTCACAGGTGATCCTTCTGGCACAGTTCTCCGCAGTAATGAATCTTGCGGTATTGTTCCCGCTCGTGATGTCTTCCTACGACTCGTTCCTCCGTAAGAGGACGATAAAGACTTTTTTGATCGCGACGGCTGCATCGGCGCTCCTGGCGGCCTGCGGTACCTGCGCGGATATCGTCGGACTGCCTTTCCTGGTCCTTGCTTCTCTCATCATGTGTCTTGCTCTTTACGACACGGCGAAGACCATTCTGTCTTCATGGGTAAGGCTTCTCACAACTGAGATCGTGGGCCTTCTTCTTGCAGGCTTCATAGTATTCCCGAGATTTGCATCTCTAGAACCGGTGTTCGACTTCGAAGCTGCATATGAGAAGGCGGCGGTCAATTATACTTTCTTTGATATCCTGATCCGGACCAAGCTGATGCAGGCCGGCGGGATCACGGGAGAAGTAGCGCCCGAATGGTATTTCGGAATACTTGCGGTCACGGCGCTGGTGCTTTTCGCGGCGAACAGGAAGATCCCGTTCAGGCTCAAGGCCGGATTGTTTGCGGTTACGGCGGTTACATTCATTACCTGTTGTTCGAGTTTTGTCCGTGAGATGTTTTCCCTCGTTAAGGTTACGCCTGTGATCACGGGAAGCCGACTGATATGCCTGTCTGCGGTACTTATCTTTGCCGCAGCGCTTTCCATTAAAAATGCATCAGGCCTTGCAAACGGCGTGTACTTTGCTTCGTGCCTGATCCCTTGTGCGATGGTGATGCTCTCCAATGTAAGGTCTTACGACGGGAAGAGTTCTGCCCTGTCGCTCGTCCTTACGATCCTGGCCTATGTCATATGTGCATGTGCGGTCAGATATCAGGCAGAGGGCGGTTCAGGCTGGAAGATGAAGACCTTTGCCGTACTTGCAGTCTTTACGGTGTTCTGCAATACGGCGTTTCAGATCGCAAACAATACCGTAAAGGCGATCGCAGTGCGCAATCCCTATGGGGCATCCGAACAGGAAGACATGGCACGCTTAAGCTGCGAAGAAGGCTTCGAGATGTCAGTTTTTACCGACAGTGACAAGATCAGATACCTCATCACTTCGACCGACCTGTCCGAAGCTGCTGGCGATATGGAATATGTCCGGGCGCTGAACCTTGCGTCGCAGTCGGCACTTACGGGAGACCTGTTCACTTTTGAGTCGGCTTCAGCCTACAACATGAGGAATATGAATGCTGACGGAATGAACAGATATTCGATATCTTCCGGATACAGCGAGGCTTCGTTCTCTGTCGGTTCTGACGGGGAGGGAAGATGCTTCATATTCAGCAGCTTTGCGTGTCCCGGATCCATAAGCTTTAATCAGGGCGGATATAATTCCAACATGGAGTTTGACGGTTCATATATCTGCGAGGTCGGTAATGACGGCGGCTTCGGCACAGTATATCTGAGTTATAATTCCAATGATGACGAGACCGGTGAGATAACATTCCAGAGGCTTATCCCCGGTGCGCTGGAAGCTTTGAACGAAGCAACGCACACATCTGACGGTCTGAAGTTCTCCTTCGGGTTCGATGACATTCCCGGCATGCAGGGCGGGATCAAGACCGTACTATTCTCGATACCCTATTCTGATGATTACAGTGTCAGGATCGCAGGGCGCGAGGCAAAGACTTTTGAATATAACGGAAGGCTCGCAGCCGTTTTCTCCTGCAGCAGTGACACTCCTTCGTATGATGTGGTCATCGGCAGGAAAGTCCCCGGACTCGGAGGCGGAATAGCGGTGTCTGTTGTGATCGGCATATTCCTGATCGCAATGGCTGTCAAAGGCGGGTATAATAATAAAGCGTCTTCGGACGACGGGAAGGCAGGATCAGATGCTCAGCAGGAAGATAACTGACGGTTGTGAATTTGTTGTTTTTGATATGGAGTGGAACCAGCCGTTCCCGGGCAAGGAATATCCTTTTGACGTTTCCACACTCACAGGCGAGATAATCGAGATCGGCGCGGTCAAGTATATCTATGACAACGGCCAGCTCATTCAGCGTGATGTCTTCTCGCAGGATGTAAGGCCGACCCAGTACAAGAAGCTCCATTACCATGTTAAGAAAGTAACTCGGAAGAAGAACAGCGATCTCATGAAGGGAAGGCCGTTCGAAGAGGTCAGCCGCGAATTCCTTGAATTCTGCGGGCCGGATGCGATCCTGGTAGGCTGGGGCAATTCGGATCCGGCAATGCTCAAGATGAACCTCAAGTTCTTCGGTCTTGATGATAAGCTCGGCATACCGTTCCTTGATATCCAGCCGTTGTTCTCGTCATTCAGCGGACAGCGAGGCAAACAGAGGAGCGTTGAGGCAGCGGTAGATTATTATAATATCGAGAAGAATGACATATTCCACAGCGCTACTGCAGATGCGCATTACACCGGACGCATCTTCGAGGAGATATTCCGTCACAACCAGTGCACGGAAGTCATCTCTGCTATCTCAAGTTCTTCCGTGGATCCCGACATAAAGAGCGAATTCGGATTTGTGGGACAGCCTGCCCCTACTGCAGATGCATGTCTGGCTGGAGCATCAGGTTTTATTACGACATGTCCTGTCTGCGGCAGTAAGCTCGAAGCGAAGATCGAACCGTTCAGGATCCGCAAGTCGCAGTATGCTCTCATGTTCTGCAGCAAGCACGGCGAGATGTTCTCAAGGACCCGTGCCAAGAGAACAAAGAACGGTAAATTCTACGCAGCATCCGTGCTCAGGTTTGCAACACAGACGGATTATTACCTTGTTGCATCCAAGAAGGAAGAGTTCGATAAGTTCGGCCGGGAGGGCAAACCTGCCGCTGAAGAGAGTGCCGAAGAACAGGACAACTGAGCTAATTGTAAACGGTTTGTTAACAAACTATGTAAAAAAAGTTAGCATTTTTGGAATTTTCTGTTGAATTTTTAAATCCCATGTCTTAAAATAGGCTTAACAAAGTGTGGCGGACTGCCCATTCAGGTATCCGAGGCATTATAATAAGTTAGATAACGGAAAATGTTAATAAAGGAAGGTGCTTCTTATGGTCAAGAGATTCAATAAGAAACAGGGAAGCAAGCAGGGTATCATCCTGCTGACTGTCGTCTTCATCCTTGCAATGGCTATAATCTTTATCTCAGCCTGCATGCTTATGACTAGGGCGACAAGAGATCGTATGTATTGGAAGGCCGAGCAGAGCCAGGCAAGGCTTACGGTTACTTCTGCTGCAGAAGCTTTCTATCAGGCTCTTGAGGTTGGAGACTTCAAAGAGAGCGATCTGAAAAAGCTTGCTACTGGAAAGGCATCCGGAATATATATGACTGCTACAGATAAAACAGGCAAGTGTCTTCCCGGTATGGGTACAACTTCTGATAACTGCACAATGCTCTCGTTGAAGGCAAAGGATGCTAAGTGCAGTGAGATCTACGCTTATCTGACAACAACTATTGGTACTGAGAAGGAGAGCGTTAAGATAACATTCAAGATGAAGGATAAGGCTACTCCACAGGGTTTGTTCCAGAATCCTGTTGATTATAACGGAACTACCGGTACCATCAACTTTGATGATATGGGTAAGGTCATGAACGGCTCAAACCCTAAGGACAATTTCCTTGTTGTACGTAAGGGTACTTATACTAAAGACTCTTCAAGTAATATCTACTCTGACGTTATTTTCGTAGGCGGAGATGTGAAAGACTTCGTAGCAAATCTCCATGGCGATGTAGTATTCCTTGATGATGCAAAGGTTAATGCGACAAGTGCGAATCAGCAGTACGGTTGGTCAGGCGCTAATGTTTACTTTGCCGGAACCAGCACGACCACATTCAATGATTCTTTCAATGCAGGCGGAAACATGATTGAGTTTGGAGGCATAACAAATCTCATATTCGCAAACCGCACGTGCAACACTTTTACGCAAAATGCGAAAGTTTATAACGATGACAAAATAATATCGTTAAAGGTTTCTAGTTCAACAGCTACAGAAGATACGTCGCTTATTTCTTCTACTGCTTATTCAGAATTGTCAGCATTTGGAAAAACTTTTAAGCCAGGCACAGCAACGGACGATATCAAAACGGACGCGGCAAAATATGCTTCTGAAGATTTTACAAAAAAGACCATCGGTACTTTCGCTACGACAAGCAAGGCATTCGGAAGCGTAAAGGTCAATGGAGAGGCGCTGAAGACATCGGCTCCTTCAGACTACACCAAGATGTCGGTCGCTGATGTTAAGGATAAATACGGAATAAGTCTTGCTACTGCAACAACGGCAAAGAGCGCTGAAGGTTACACCTATCTCGGTCAGACTGATAAGGACGATATCACTTCGATCACGACCAATATCAATATCACAACAGGTGGTAATTTTGGTACAAACAACAAGACTACTCCGACTGTATATTTCCTTGATGGATCAAAAGACTACATTATCTATCTTTCATCAAGTTCGGCAATATACGACTTCAGCACATCATACTTTGTTGTAGTCAATCCGAGTCCTGATCATACTCAGCTTATAGTACTTCAGAGCGGGGTTAAGGTTAGTATAAGTTCTGAACAGGGCAGCGGCACAAAGTTTGGATTCTTATCAATAACCAGAGGAGAGAATTCCGGAACACCTGATAGTTACTTAAAATATCTGAAGGAAGGCAAACTGGATGCTGAGATGACTGCAAGCGGCGACGGAAGCAGCAACCACTTCTCGACTTATTACGATTCCGTCAAGAAGCCTGCATTCATGGTATTGGGCGCAGGAAGCAATCAGGTCAACATGTTCAAGGGCTCGGTCTTTGAAGGTTACCTCGGACTCTATAATCCTGACGAGACAACGAAGTCCTATATCGGTATCTATAATGGTCCGCAGGTCATTTACGGAAGGATCCTTCTTGACGGTCTGATTCCGATTGATGAGAGTGGAAATTATAAAGCAGACGGAAATGTCGATAACGGACAGATCTACATGCCTTATTGCCCCGGTCCCAATGCCAGCGGTGATAAGCCTGACGTAGAGCTCTATGAGTTCGGTTATAAAGTAATATCTGTTGATTACTACGTCGAATAAGAAGTTTTGATCTAAAACCCCAAAGAGCCGACTTTATATGAGTCGGCTCTTTTTATGTCTAATTCCCGAATGACAAAAAAATAAATAATAATATAATTAGAGTACGGATTTGGAGGTAATCAATGAAAGGATTAAGGTTCTATCTTGCCCTTTGGCTTGCAAAGATCTCGATTCCCGCACTCAAACTGACTCACCATAACGGAACGGACTACCCCGGACATCTCGCTATCAAGATATGTCCTGATTTCCTTGACAGGATAGAGAAGCCGCCGCTTGTTATTGCGGTTACGGGCACCAACGGTAAGACAACATGCACCAACATGATCTGCGATGCTTTCGAGGCAGCAGGCAGGAAGGTTCTCTGCAACAGGTATGGCTCAAACATCAATTCAGGTGTGTCCACCTGTCTCATTACAGGATCAACACTGACAGGCAAGACGAAGTACGATACGGCAATACTTGAGACAGACGAACGTTCTGCTCCGAGGATCTACCCGTTCCTTAAGCCTGACTACATCGTGGTAACCAACCTCTACAGAGATTCGATAATGCGTAATGCCCATCCGGAATATATCCAATGGGTAATGAACAAGGGCATTCCTTCGAAGAGCAAGATGGTCATCAACGGAGACGACCTCATCTCCTGCGGAATTGCTCCGGATAACAAGCATATCTATTACGGCATAGGCAGACTGGAATCTGATACCACAGAGCTGGTCAATCGTCTCTGTGACCTCAGGATCTGTCCCGAGTGCGGCAAGAAGCTCGTCTTCGATTACAGAAGATATCACCACATCGGAAGAGCACACTGCCCGGCATGCGGATTCAAGTCACCTGAGTATGACTATGAGGGCCACGACATCGATAAGGCTGCAGGCACTGTTCAGGTAACGGACAAGGAAGGAACAAGGAGCTACAAGATAGCAAACGACAGTCTCTTCAACATCTACAATACCGTTATGACAGTCGCACTGATGAGAGACCTCGGCTTTGCCGCAGATGAAGTGGTAACACTTATGGATAAGGTCAAGATCCCGGCAACGAGATTCTCGAGCATCAAGGCAGGTCCCTGCACCGTTACGACACAGCTTGCCAAGGAGATGAATGCCCTTGCGGTAACACGTGCTACGGATTATGTAAGACATCAGCCCGGACACAAGAGGCTGTTCCTGCTCCTGTCCTGTTATAAGGTCGCGGAGAACTGGTCCGAGAACATGGGCTGGCTTTACGATTGCGATTTCGAGATGATGAATGATCCCCTTATAGATACCTGCGTCGTAACGGGACCGCGTGCACTGGACTTCAAGCTGAGGCTGCTGCTTGCCGGCGTTCCGGAAGAGAAGATCCTCTGCAGTGAGGATGAGCGTGAAGCGGCTAGGAAGATGGACATCGCATCAGGCGACAGCATCTACATCTACTGCGGAATGGTCGAGGGTTTCGGCGTGGTCGATGACTGCAGGAAGATCATCACCGAGCGTTGCGAGGCTTTGGTCGGAAAGGAGCAGGCATGACGATAGAAGTTTTGTTCCCGGAAGTCGCGAACCTTTACGGAGACATGGGAAACATAGAATACATTACACGTTCGCTCGAAGCTTGCGGCAAGACCTGCGAAGTGATCGATACAGATCTGTACACGCGTCCTGCCTTTGCAGACAGGGATGACATCGACCTGATCTACATGGGTCCAGTCACTGAGAAGGGACAGCTCCGCGTCATCGATTCGCTTAAGCCGTACAAGGACAGGCTGGAGCAGCTGATCAAAGGCGGGCAGAGATTCTTCATGACGGGTAATAGCATGGAGGTATTCGGCGAATACATAGAATGTGAAGAGGGCGGACCTCACATAGAGTGCCTGGGACTGTTCCCGTTCATTACAAAGCAGCGCATGATGCAGCGAACCAGCTCTTTCTGGGTAGGACAGTTCGAAGGGATCGACATTGTCGGATACAAGAGCCAGTTCACGCATATCTATCCCACTGATACGGAATCTGTTAAGAACCTGTTCACGACTGAGAAGGGTGAGGGTCTTAATCCTGAGATGAATGGCGAAGGCATCAAGGAAGGCGGCTTTGAAGGGACGTATCTTCTCGGCCCCCTATTTGTGCTGAATCCTCTGTATATGAGGAAGTTCCTGGCTGACCTCGGCATAGAAGACTGCACTCCGCTCTACGAAGAAGCGGCAATGGAAGCTTATAAGAAGCGTCTGGATGAATACCGCGAGCCCGGCCGCAATTACAAGTACTGATCTTGAAGGAGAATAATATGCATTATCAATATGAACCCAAGGGCGTCTGCTCGAGACTTATAGACTTTGATATCGATGAGCAGGGTAAGATCACCAATATCAGCTTCGAGGGCGGATGCAACGGCAACCTTAAGGCCGTGGGCAAGCTCTGCGAGGGCATGACGGCAGACGAGATCGCAGGTAAACTTCTCGGCAACACCTGCGGCTTCAGAGATACTTCATGTGCCGATCAGCTGTCCAAGGCAGTGCTCGAAGCAAAATCCAAACTGTAAAACACTACGCTCTATATGTTAATATATCGCAGTAGATCAAGGCGATTAGGGGAACTCATCTGATGCTGAGCATTATCGTGCCCGCTTTCAACGAAGGAAGCCGCATATACGACAATCTTAAGATCATAAGCTCGGCATTATCCGGCTTCACTGATGATTACGAGATAATCGCAGTGAACGACGGTTCATCCGACAATACGGGTGATGAGATACGCCGTGCAGCTTCAGAAGACAGCCGCATCATTCCCGCCGGATACGAACAGAACCGCGGCAAGGGCGGTGCGATAATCGAAGGCGTATCGCTGTCCAGGGGCACTGAAGTCGGATTCATCGATGCCGACCTCGACCTGTCACCTGACCAGATCGAGACCTATGTTAAGGCGATGCGCGAACAGGGTGCTGACGTCGTTATCGGCTCGAAAATGCACAAGGACTCGAAGCTGGAATATCCGCCGGCACGCAAGATCTTCTCATTCTGCTATTACATAATGCTCAAGGTTCTGTTCGGGCTTAAGTGCCACGATACACAGACGGGTCTTAAGATATACAAGGGTGACATCATCAGGAAGGTTGCTCCGGCGCAGACCATTAACGGTTATGCTTTTGATATAGAGATGCTCGCACTGGCTTCGAGGTGCGGTGCCAAGTTGGTCGAGATGCCGGTCGAACTGAACTATACCCGGAACACGTCTTTCGGAAGGATAAGGATGGGTGATGTCCTTAAGATGTTTACGGATACCTGGAAGATCTGGTGGAACCTCAGGGTAAGAAAGTCATACTCCCTCTAAGCTTTATACAGAACGATAAACACAGGATATTGCAATTGTGCAAATGACTTTTATCTGTCTTGCGAATTTATTATTTTGATGATGTTTTTGCAATGTTTCTTAGAGTATAATGAACGAGGGTGGAAGGGCAAACCTTCCGTAAGAGGAGTACGAATTGGCATTACATTTTCCGAAGCATATCACTGAGTACAAGCTCGCCAAGGACTTGTTTACCCGTGGTAAGGATATTATCTTAAGTTCCGGAGCAAGATCGCTGAAGGAGTTTACCCAGCACGGTACAACTTCTGTTTTTGAGCACAGTGTTTCCGTAGCCAAGTTCAGCCTTCTCTTTGCTTATGCGATAGAGAGACGTTTCCCGGGTTTTGAGATCGACAAGACGAGCCTTGTAAGAGGCGCGCTCCTGCACGACTATTTCCTCTATGACTGGCACGATCCGGATCCGTCGCACAGACTGCACGGCTTCACACACCCGGGTACTGCTCTCAGGAATGCACAGAGGGATTATGAGCTCAACGATATCGAGAAGGATATCATCTCCAAGCACATGTTCCCGCTGACTGTTGTTCCCCCGAGATACAGAGAGAGCGTTATCGTCTGTCTTGCCGATAAGTGGTGCGCACTTTGCGAGACATTCAAGATAGACGTCTCCGCTTACCTGATCTACCGCGTCAATTATCACATCGCACTTGAGAACGGTGAACTTACGATCAGACACGGCAGCGATGAAGTTGAACAGATTCCGGCATAAATCAACTTATGAGACTTAAAGATCTTACGACACTCATCTACGTCACGAGCGATGATGAGTGTCTTTTTATCAGGAAGACTTCCGAAGGCGATATCAACTACGCCAAATATCTCGGCATCGGCGGACATTTCGAGACTGACGAGTCTCCTGAAGAATGCGTACTGCGCGAGCTTTATGAAGAAGCCGGGATCAAGGCCGGAGATCTTACGGATTTCAGGTACCGCGGTCTGGTAACATTTGTATCCAAGCAGTATGACAATGAATACATGCATGTGTTTACGGCTTCCCTGGCAAGAGAACTGCGTCCGGCAAGTGATGCCTGTGATGAGGGCGAGCTCTTTTGGGTACCGGTCTCAGAGATAATGGATCTTCCCGTCTGGGAGGGAGACAAGCTGATGTTTGCAAAGCTATTCTCGGACGACAGGCGTTTCTTTACCATGAAGCTCAGCTATGACGGAGACAAACTGGTCTCTCACACCGAAGCCGAGTATTGATATGTCTCAGACAGATAACAGCCGCAGGTTCTATGAACGTTATGTCGGACCGATGATCCGTGAGAGATTCGGTCTCTATGAGAACCGTATCGCAGTGGGGCTGGCAGGCGAGGGTTCGGACTGCTTCGGTTACGATGACTTTATGAGCCGCGACCATGACTTCGGAACGGGTGTCTGCCTGTGGCTTACTACTGCCGATTATGAATCGTTCGGCAAAGAACTGTGCGATGCTTACGATGAACTTATAGACAAGATGCCGGGCAACAATCTGACTGCCAGGCTCCGGGCGCGCAGAGGCGTAATGACGATAGATGGATTCTATTCCAACATACTTGGCACAACTGTCCCGGCCGAGACAGGCAGGCTCACTGAAGAGGAATGGCTGGAGCTCGATCATTCATGTCTGGCAACTGCCACCAACGGCGAAGTGTTCAGGGATGATCCCGGAGTATTCTCATCGTTCAGATCCTATTTGATGGATTATTATCCCGACAGAGTATGGAGATTCAGGATCGCCGATGAGCTTCACAAGTTCGCATCGTCTCTTCAGGTTAATTACGCCAGATGCATGTCCAGAGGAGATTCCGTTGCAGCCGGGATGTGCCGTCTGAACGGGCTTGCTTCTGCCATGGAATTATTCTTCCTGCTTCACAGGCAGTATCCGCCGTACTATAAATGGACATACCGCCGTATGTGTGAGATAGAAGACGGCCTGTATGCCAAACGGGTAAAGGATCTGGCCGATGCCGTCAGCGATCCTGGCGTATGGGAAGGCAAGAGGTACAGTCCTGATTATATCAACCTGTCGGATCCGGTAGTCTTAAGTGCAGAGTTGCTCGCGGAGTCCGTGATAGATCTTATGTCGGAACGTGGCCTTGTAACTCCTTCGAACAAGTATCTGGAAAAGTATGTCGATGTCATATTGACCGGCACATGACTCAGTCTTCGGCAGAAGTATCTTCGGAACCGGTCAGATCATCTTCATCGGTATCATCCGCAGAAGTAGCCTTGAGGTATTCCGTGTCAGCAGCAACGATCTTTTGAGTCAGTTCCTTATAATGTTCCATGAGTTCTTTGTTCTGAACTGCTATTTTGTCACAGTCGCTTTTAAGCTTATCGACCTTCTCTTGTACCGGTTTGATCTCAGCATTAAGGCTCCTGTTTGTTAATGCCTTGCTGATCTTATAGCATGCAGCTATTATGGCGGCTATTACGGCGATAGTGGCGAGCAGCCACCAGCCGGTTTTCCAGGTGGCGTAGACTATTCCTGCCAGAATTGCGATTGCGACCGGAATCAGTTTTAAGCGGTCTAACTCATCGATTTCCATGAGAAGCCCGTAAAGGGAAGACGAGAGCTTCTCGTTGTTCTCAGCCTTGGCTGTAAGAAGTTGATTGAGTTGCTTGGAATGTGTATCACGCTCGGCTTTGAGTTTGTTCAGATCAGTCTCGTTCCTGCGGTACTCGCTGAGGATATTGAGAGAATCTCTGATGTTCTCAAAAAACTCCCTGTTCTCGGCAGGAGCTTTCTCCAAGGCAGTAAGCAGAGCAGGATCAGACCCTTCCATATTGACTTCCTCTTTGAGAGCGATGGGAGACATGCTTTTCCATTTGCCGCTGCACAGGACAATACCGCGCAGTGCAGCGAAGTTGTGCGGATCTTTCTGGAGCACAAACTCATATGCTTCCTTCGCCGATCCGAACTCGTCTCTGTATAACGCTCTGTCTGCTAGCTCAAGGACGTTATCTTCGCGGAAATATTCATAATCGTATGTAAGGCCGCAAAATGGACAAACATATAACTGACGGTCCAGATCGATATTGAGAAGACCGCCGCAGCTTTTGCAGAGATGACTTTTGACTATTGCCATATAAAAACCGCCCTCCCAAACACTTCAGAGTGTTAGTACACATGAGAAACTTATTACGAACATATCTTAGTATAAAACTAATACTATGTCAATGATTACCCGGCATCATGCCGTGTTGAATCTAAATAATAAAGACCGGACATCTGTCCGGTCTTTATACTTTGGGCACATCTTCAGCGCTTGTCGCTTTTGGTGGTAAATTGGTGGTAAGTTGCGTTCTTTTGAACCACCTGAATCCATACACACCTTGTGTCTATTGACTCTTTGCGACGCCCAATTCTTAAATGGCGGAGATGAGAGGATTCGAACCTCCGCGCAGGTTGCCCCGCCTAAAGCTTTAGCAAAGCCTCCCCTTCGGCCTCTTGGGTACATCTCCATCCTTTGCGCTTTGTAATATTATCACAAACACAAATTAAATGCCACATGTTTACTTTGCATCTGCGGGAAGGCATAATTATTCCAAAAATCTCTCGAGAGGCAAAGCGATGGCAAACACTGAAGTATCACGGGCTACAATAGGAAGACTTCCTTCCTACCTTGCGTTCCTTGAGAATTCCCCCAAGGTATCGCACGAACCCGGATCAACGATCTCGTCTTCTGTCATCGCCAAGGAGCTGGGCCTCGGAGAGGTTCAGGTCCGCAAGGATCTGGCTTCCGTAGCAGGTTCCGGCAGACCCAAGGTCGGCTTCGATGTTGCCGGTCTCACGGAATCCATTGAGCGTTTCCTCGGAAGAAGGAGGCTGGAGCCTGTCGTCGTTATCGGTGCGGGAAGGCTCGGCACGGCTATCCTTAACTATAACGGACTGGCAGAATACGGCTTCGAGGCCGTAGCCGCTTTCGACAGGAGCAGGATCAGGATGGGTGATCCCAAGATCTTCTCCATGGAAGAGCTCCCCGAATTCTGCAAGACCCACGGAGTAACCATGGCGGTCGTTGCAGTACCGGACTATGCCTGCCAGGAGGTCTGCGACGCGGCAGTCGCTGCCGGCATCTCGAAAATCCTCAACTTCTCTTCCGCCAAACCGGAAGTACCTTCCGGCATCTTGGTAGAGCATCTCAACATCGCTCTGTCGCTTGCCGCACTCAAGCATACAGAGGGCTGAGAGACCCTTATAACTGATAGATAGTATTGCTTATTAATAATAAATGGAAAATTTTTCCATTTCCGATGAAAAAAGTCCTTGACAGAAATGTATGACCGAATTAGAATAATCAAGCACTTTGCGGAAAGGCAATGCAAAAAAGCCTGCCGACACCGCCGAGGCGCGCACCTTGAAAATTGAATAGAATGCAAGAACTTGAAGTAATAACGGACCTTTTCAATTCTAAGAATTGAGTTTAAAAGAGTAATTGAGCCAAA
>CACZMA010000003.1 GCA_902782125.1 Oscillospiraceae bacterium
TTTGGCTCAATTACTCTTTTAAACTCAATTCTTAGAATTGAAAAGGTCCGTTATTACTTCAAGTTCTTGCATTCTATTCAATTTTCAAGGTGCGCGCCTTAGCGGTTCAGCGGACATTTTGTTATATCCTTGCCGCAAAGTGCTCGTTAATAATACGACATGAGTTTAATTAAGTCAAGGAGTTTTTTAATTAATTTCAGACTTTTTTTCAAAAGCCTCAAAACCCTTTATCCGACTACATCAGAAGAGGTCGCTGCTGCCGCCCGAATGCTTCTTCGCATGGCGCTTGCCTGCGGTCTTCAGACGATGGATCCTTACTATAAGAATTATATTGATTACTATTATAGACAGCATGATCACGCCGATGACCAGAGATACTTCCTTGTTGCTCTTTACGAACAGCACGATAGGGGATTCCTGTGCGGGAGCCGCGGGAGCCGCTGCGCCGTCCGGCGTGACCGGAGCCTGCGTTCCGTCACCCGTATCGGGTGCCGTATCGATCGAAGGCATATAGGGAGCATCGCCCGGGAAATGTACGACGTTCAGTACGGGCTGCTGCGACTCGGGCGCATTGATGTACTTATAGTCTCCCGTCGTGCCGGGGATGACAGATACGGGATCGTTCTCCCAGCATGCGAGATTGCCGTACGCAGTGATGGATGCCAGATACATCGTCGTATAGAAATAGTATTCCTGAGGAACGCCGCACATGGATACCATGAGCTCGTGTCCGTTCTCATTGACGGTATAGAGAGTGCAGCCCTTGCCGGCAGCATCGGTGGTGCCGGTCTTGCCGCCTACGATGGCTGCGAGGTGTGATTCGGTGCCGTTGGCTGTTTTCGAAGCGAGCCAGGGATCGAACAGAAGGTTGTTCGTGTTCTTAACGTAATTCCACGCGTCAGCCTTGTGCATGCTCGTAGCGACGAACACGTGTGTCTGAGAACTGATGAGGATGTTGAAGTCCGGGTTCTCGGTGGCAGCGCACATCATGAGGCAAAGGTCATGCGCGGTCGTATAGTGGTTCTCGTCGTGGAGTCCGCAGGGATTCGTGAAGTGAGTTCCCGTGCAGCCGATGGTCTCTGCCCTGAGGTTCATGAGCGCCGCAAAGGCCTCGATCTTCCTGTTCGCGATAATGTTGTCCTGTGTATCGCCCAGCGTATCGAGCAGATACTGTGCAGTAACGCCGTCGCCGTTGACCGTATCTCCGCCTGCGGGATATTTCTCGAAGAAAGCCTCGACGCATCCTTCAGCGAGGACATATGCGGCGTCGTTGCCCGAAGGAAGCATCAGTCCGTAAAGGAGCTCTGATACCTTGACCTTCTCGCCCACCTTGATGCCCATGACGGAAGAACCTTCCTCAACATAGGACATCGCGGTCTCTGAAGTGGTGAGCTGCGCGTCGAGATCCAGTATCTCAAGGCTCAGCATGCATGTCATGATCTTCGTCTGCGATGCCGGATAGATCTGTTCGTCCAGGTTCTGGCTGATGACGATCATGTCTGTGGTCTTGTCATAGACGCAGTAGGATGCGCAGTGAACGTCCGTAAGCGGCGGCACCGTTATCTCCGGCTGGCCGATATCCGCTGATATGAGTGTGCTCCCCGAACAGAGAATGACACCGGCGGTTATTATAGCCGCCAATGCCAGTGCCTGTAATCTCTTAAATGTACGAAGAGCACTTCTTCTCATCAGGATTCACCGTCTCCGTTATCACCTGCTGCATCAGGTGCTTCGCCTTCAGGTGCGTCTGCGCCTTCAGCCTGTGCCTCGCCTTCAGCTTCCACCGGCTCCTCTTCCTCGTGGTCAGCAAGCGCGAAGTCTACGATCTGTGCGGTCTTGGACTTCATGAGCCTTACGCCCGAAGTAGCTCTGGAGAGCGTGGGGATCTCGGAAGCGGATACTCTGATGATGACGCCCTGGCTCGTGATGATGAGGAGGTCGTTATCGTCCGTGACGGATGTGGTACCGACGAGCCTTCCGGTCTTCTCGCTGACCTTGTAGGTGATGATACCCTTACCGCCTCTTGTCTGTGTTCTGTAATCGTCGATCTTGGATCTCTTGCCGTAACCCATCTCTGAGATAACGAGGATCTCCTTATCGGGATCGACGGGCTCCATGCCTACGACTTCATCGTCGTCTGCAAGCTTCATGGCGCGGACGCCGGAAGCCGTTCTTCCCATGTCACGCGCATCGTCAGAATTGAACCTGATCGCCTTGCCGCTCGCGGATACAACGATGACTTCCTGGCCTGCCCTTGTGAGCTGGACCGCTACAACGCTGTCTCCTTCACGGATCCTTGTGGCGATGAGACCGTTCCTGTTGATGTTCGCATACTTGGAGATGGCAGTCTTCTTGATGATGCCGTTCTTCGTTACCATCGTAAGGAAGAGGTCTTCGTTCTCGAAATCATCCACCGGGATGATGTTCCTGATGTTTTCGCCTTCCGCCATGTTGAGGAGGTTAACGAGAGCCGTTCCTCTCGAAGATCTGGACAGAGTCTCAGGGATCTTATAGCCCTTGATCTTGAATACGCGTCCGGTATTGGTGAAGCAGAGCAGGTACTTGTGGGTGGTCGTGGTAAGGATCTTCTCGACGTAGTCCTCTTCTCTGGTGGACTGTCCGGAGATCCCTCTGCCGCCCCTGTGCTGTGCCTTGTATGTATCGATCCTCTGACGCTTGATGTATCCGAAGTGTGTGAGGGTAACAACGATGTCCTCTTCCTGGATCAGCGACTCGTCGTCGATGTCGTCGAAGGAACCGTATACGATCTCGGTTAATCTCGGAGTAGCGTACTTGTTCTTGATCGCAGTGAGCTCATCCTTGATGATGCCGTCGAGGATGGTCTTATCGGAGAGTACCTGATGGAAGTATTCGATCTCCTTTGTAAGAGCTTCGATCTCCGCCTCGAGCTTCTCTCTCTCGAGTCCTGTCAGACGGCCGAGTCTCATGTCGACGATCTGCTGTGCCTGCTTATCGGACAGTCCGAATCTCTCGCACATCCTGTCCTTTGCCTCGGGCTCGGTCCTGGATGATCTGATTATCGAGATGATCTCGTCGATGTGGTCGATCGCGATGAGGAGGCCTTCGTCGATGTGGCGTTTAGCCTCATCCTTCTCGAGGTCATATCTCGTACGGCGCGTAACGACGTCTTCCTGGTGTGCGATGTAGTAGCTGAGAGCTTCTCTCAGGCCGACCAGCTTAGGCTCAAGCTTACCCTGCTCGTCAGGTACGAGCGCGAGCATGTTCGCGCAGCACGCCTCCTGAAGGGAGCAGTTCTTGTAGAGCTGGTTGAGAACGACGTCGGGGTTGGCATCCTTCTTGATCTCGATGACGATCCTGACCTGTTCGTTACGGTCGGATTCATCTCTTAAGCCGGAGATGCCTTCGACCTTCTTCTCCTTAACGAGGTCAGCCATCCTCTCGATGAGCCTTGCCTTGTTGACCGCATAGGGGATGTCGTGGATGATGATCCTCGTTCTTCCCGCGTGATCTTCGATCTCTGCGTGAGCTCTTACCACGATACGGCCCTTACCGGTAGTATAAGCATCCCTGATGCCCGATGTGCCGAGGATCATGCCGCCCGTCGGGAAGTCAGGTCCCTTGATGACAGTCATGAGCTCTTCTACGGATACGTCAGGGTTATCCACCATCATGATGCAGCCGTCGATGACCTCGCCCAGATTGTGGGGCGGGATGTTCGTAGCCATACCTACCGCGATTCCGACACCGCCGTTAACGAGGAAGTTCGGGAATCTGGAAGGAAGAGCCACCGGCTCCATCTCGTGTTCGTCGAAGTTAGGTCTGAAGTCTACTGTGTTCTTGTTGATGTCGCGCATCATCTCGAGCGCGATCTTATCAAGCCTTGCCTCCGTATAACGGTAAGCAGCCGGCGGGTCACCGTCCAATGAACCGAAGTTGCCGTGTCCGTCAACGAGCGGATGTCTCAGGGAGAAATCCTGCGCGAGTCTTACGAGAGCATCGTAAACGGATGCGTCGCCGTGAGGATGGAAACGACCGAGAACGTCACCGATCGTGGTAGCGCACTTACGGTACGGCTTATCGGGAGTGAATCCCTGGGTATACATCGAATAAAGTATCCTTCTGTGAACCGGCTTCATGCCGTCTCTGATATCAGGGAGGGCACGGTCGGAGATAACGCTCATCGCATAGTCGATGAATGACTTCCTCATCTCGCCGTCGAGATCTACGGGAATTATCGTTGTCTGCTCCGACTTGAACGCTTCGTCCATCGAGGCTTCCTGAGCCTGTCTGGCGAGCTTCTTATCATCACTTTCAGCCATATCTAACCTCCGCGTTCCGCTCAAAGGACGGAACAAAATATAACATAAACTTTAGTATTATATCATAATTAAACGCGTACGCGCGTGTAAATATTATAATATATAAGGCAATTTTGGTTTAAAGGGGTTCTTTGGCCGGAGTGCCTGCTTTTCTGGGATATCTGGGAGGCGTCGGGCGCACCTTGCGGATGACCACGATGGTCCTCTCCATGTCCGTTCCGGGCAGAGTGAAGGTATCCGTCTTCTCGATCGTGCCTCCGAGCGTGGCTATAGCCTTGGCAGCATCCGCCACCTCTTCTTCGGCATGTCCCTTCATGGCCAGGAACACTCCCCCGACCTTCACAAAGGGCAGGCAGTATTCTGCCAGTACCGGAAGCCTTGCCACGGCACGCGCCGTTACCACGTCGTATCTCTCGCGATATCTCTTGTCTCTTCCGCCGTCCTCGGCCCTCGTGTGCACGAGCGATACTTTCTCAAGGCCGAGCCTCTCCGTGACCTCTCCGAGGAAATTAAGCCTCTTAGCGAGCGAATCCATGAGCGTCACATCCAGCTCCGGCATGGATATCTTAAGGGGCAGACCGGGGAATCCCGCGCCCGTTCCGACGTCCGCGAGCCTTATGGTCTTGCCTGAGGCCTTCTCTTCTTCGGCGCGTATATAGGGGCAGAGCGTGAGCGAGTCGATAAAATGCTTCATCGCTATCCCCTGCTCGTCGTCTACTGCGGTAAGGTTCATCACCTTGTTCTTCTCACGGAGCATCGAGGCATAGATCTGGAACGAACGTATCTCCTCGGCTGAGAGCGGCACGCTGATCTCTGGTGCCTGCGACTCCAGGATAGGAGCTACCTCCACGGGTTCTTCCTTCTCCGTGACTTCCGTCTGTCCGTCAGCTTTGATCTCGACTCTCTTGGGGAGGGTCTTCCTGAGCCTTTCTATGTCAGCCTTCGTAAGAGGCTTCCTCTTAAACGGTTTCTCCTGCATCTCCTGATCTCCTTCTCCTCTGTTCGAGCCACACGATGAGCACCTCGCAGTCAGCGGGCGACACGCCTGAGATCCTTGACGCCCTGCCGACGTTCTCAGGCTTCATTGCATTAAGCTTCTGTGCAGCTTCTATCCTCAATCCCTTTATCTCGGAATAATCAACGTCCTCCGGGAGCGCGATCTTCTCTAGCCCCTTGAACTTCTTTATCTTCTCTTCCTCGAGCGCCAGGTATCCCTCATACTTGATGTCCGTCTCGCACGAGAACACGACGTCTGACGGGAGCTCCGGCCTGTCCTTATCGAAAGGCTTCAGATCCTCATACGTCACTCCCGGACGCTTGATCAGTTCTGCCAGGGACACACCGGACTTCGGCGTGTTCTGACCTCTGGCTTCGAGCATCGCCCCGAGTTCTTCCGTCGGTGCCACGAACATTCCCTTGAGTCTCTCTGTCTCCTTGCGGACGGCGTCCATTTTCGCGCAGAAGCGTGCGTATCGCTCGTCGTCTATAAGGCCGATCTCATGTCCTACGGGAGTCAGCCTGGAGTCAGCGTTGTCCTGCCTCAGGAAGAGCCTGTACTCGGCGCGCGACGTCATCATGCGGTAGGGTTCGTTCGTACCCTTGGTAACGAGATCGTCTATGAGGACTCCGATATAGCCCTGCGACCTGTCTATGATAACGGGATCCCTGCCAAGAACCTTCATCGCGGCGTTGATGCCTGCGACTATGCCCTGCCCTGCGGCTTCCTCATAACCCGAGGATCCGTTGATCTGACCTGCGGTAAAAAGAGACGGCACTATCCTGGATTCGAGCGATGCCTTCAGCGAGAGCGGATCGACGAGATCGTACTCGATCGCATAAGCGCTCCTCTGTATCACTGCATGCTCGAGGCCGGGAAGCGAGTGCACCATCTTCTCCTGAACTTCTTCGGGAAGCGAGGTGGAGAATCCCTGCAGATACATCTCGTTGGTGTGCAAGCCCATAGGCTCGACGAAGATCTGATGTCTGGGCTTATCCTTGAACCTCATGAACTTGTCTTCTATGGAAGGGCAGTATCTGGGGCCTATGCCCTTGATGACACCGCTGTACAGAGGCGACCTGGACATGTTGGAGCTGATGATCTCCTTTGTCTCTTCCGTGGTCCACACGGACCAGCAGGGCGTCTGCTCCTCGGAAGGCTTCGGGCGTATCCCGTTCATCTCGTTATCGTATGAGAACGGGGGAACGTCGTCCTCACCGTCCTGTCTTGTCATCTTTGTAAAATCGCAGCTTCTCGAATTGACCCTTACCGGCGTGCCCGTCTTGAACCTCAATATCGGGATGCCGAGACCTGCAAGGCTGGCAGACAGTCCCTCCGAGCGGGGCAGTCCGTCGGGGCCGCTCTCGGTTATGACTTCGCCTCTGATCGTGCGCGATTCCATGTATGTTCCGGAGCAGATGACCACGGCCCTGGCGCCGTATACCGCGTTGCCTGCCGTCATTACTCCTGATGCGGCACCTGTATCATCTGTCAGAAGGCAAGTCACGTGTGCCTGTCTTATCGTGAGATTATCCAGGTTCTCCAATGCGAATCTCATCTCGACCGAGTACATGCTGCGGTCCATCTGGGCTCTGGGCGAGAATACCGCAGGGCCCTTGGTCCTGTTGAGCATCCTCATCTGCACTGCACACTTGTCTGCGATCTTGCCCATGATGCCGCCCAATGCATCGACCTCTCTTACGAGCTGGCCCTTGGACGTTCCGCCGATACTGGGATTGCACGGGAGGTTTGCAAGACTGTCGAGCGCTAAGGTGAACAGGATCGTCTTAAGACCCAGCTTGGCGCAGGCATGAGCAGCTTCGCAGCCGGCATGTCCCGCACCCACGACCGCTACATCATAATCGCCGGCATGATAGCTCAGTTCTTTTGAGAGCGCTTCTTCTACAGTCATGTTATTTGCCTATGCAGAATCTTGAGAAGATGGTATCTGCCAGTGATGCCGATACCGTCTTGCCCGTAACCTCACCTATCTCATCAAGACATGATCTTAAGACTGCGGAACATATCTCGATACCTGCGGAATCTGCCATGGCATCTATCGCGGTATCAAGGTCCTTAAGCGCTGACTTAAGCCTGTCGTAATGTCTGCTGTTGGTAATGAGAAGACCTTCTTCCTGTCTTCCGCCCAGAGACTCATAGTATTCCCTTATGACGTCTTCGAGCTTGTCTATATTGAGTTCCTCTTCAGCCGATACTGAGATGAACCTCGTGATGCCCATATCTTCAAGGGCGTCTCTTATCTCTTCTTCACGCGGATTCTCGCCTTCGTCGCTCTTAGTAAACACACCGGTGATGTATTCTCCTCCGATGTCCTCGGCGAGCTCTGATACGCCCGTCACGGCGTCTTCGACGGATATGTCCGGAGCAATCATGTAGAACACGAGATCGGCGTTCCTTCCCGCATCCATCGCGCGGCCTATGCCTATCGACTCGATGAAGTCCTCGGTCTTGCGGAGGCCGGCGGTATCGATGAGCGTTACGGGGATGCCGTCAACATCCACTGCCGTCTCTATCGTATCTCTCGTGGTGCCTGCGACCTCTGTTACGATCGCGCGGTCGAAGCCCGTCAGCGTGTTAAGGAGCGTGCTCTTGCCGCTGTTCGGAAGTCCTATCAGGGCGACCCTCATCCTCTCGGACAAGATCCTTCCCTTGGTATAGCCTTCGCAGAGGTTATACAGGACCTCGCGCTGCTCCTTCATGGTGTTGACGACCTTGCTGATATCTTCCTTCTCGCTCTCGGTATCGTCTTCGTCGTGGTCGAATTCCACGAGCATCTCGATCAGCGCCATCGCACCGTAGAGCTCGTCTTCTATTGTTTTGATGGTCTTGGCAAGCTTGCCCGTCATAAGGCTGTCTGCAGCCTTAAGCTGGCGCTCCGATTCGGAATTGATGACATCCATGACGGCCTCTGCCGAAGCCAGGCTCATCTTGCCGTTGATGAAAGCTCTTCTCGAGAACTCTCCCGGGTATGCGAGCCTTATGCCGCAGATGCCCAGACAGCGTAAGATCTCCTGCTTCACGGCAGATGATCCGTGACAGGAGATCTCTATCATCTCTTCACCCGTATATGAGTGCGGATTTGCAAAATGGGTAAATACGACCTCGTCGACGGTCTCGCCGCTCGTCGGGTCTACGACCTGTCCGTATGCGCAGGAATAGCCGGGAAGCTCTGACAGGAGCTTATAGTCTCCGCCGGATCTTACTATGCGGGCACATCTGTCCGCCAATACTCCGCATCCGTCGCCGGATACTCTTATTACTGCAATCCCTGAGATACCCGCAGGTGTCGAGCAGGCGCAAATGGGTTCGTCGTCATACGCGTACATCAGTTATGGCCCGCGGACTTAAGTATTACTCTTCAGAAGCGGGCTCTACGACTACTGATCTAGAAGGCTCGTCACCCTCGCTGTGTGTCGTAACGCCCTTTACGTCCTGGAGATAGGAGTGAACGATCCTTCTCTCGGAAGGGCTCATGGGCTCCATGATGAATCTCTTGCCGGACTTTCTTACCTTGAATACAGCCTTGTCTGCAAGACCCTTGATGACCTGCTCTCTGTGCTTCCTGTAACCGCCGACATCGAGGTGAACGTGTACTCTGCCCTCGCTGTGCTTGTTTGCGATGAGGTTGGTCATATAAGAGATAGCCTCGAGTGTCTCACCGTGGCGGCCGATGGCAGCACCGCAGTCAGAACCTGAGACTGAGATATAGATGGTGTCTTCTTCTCTGTAGGAATCCATGTTGCCGTGGATGCCGATGCCGGAGAGCACTTCTGCTACGAAGTTGACTGCAGCATCTTCTGCCTCGGATACGGCATCGCCCTCGAAATTCTCGTCGTCGCCGTAGTATGTGTCATCCTCTTCTTCCGCAGGAGCCTGAGCCTCTGCCTCTTCGGGTGCGTCATAGGTAACCTTTACCTCAGCATCCTTCTTACCTACACCGAGGAAACCGCCTGCAACACCTTCGCTGATAACTTCGATCTTTGCATCTTCCTTTGCGCAGCCGAGTTCAGCGATCGCTGCCTCTACTGCTTCATCGACTGTTGCTGCTGTCTTTATAACTGTCTTTTCCATATTTGAGATCCTCCGTGAAAGGTTGATTACTTTTTCTTCTTGCTGTTCTTCTTGCTCTTACCGCTTACTTCTTCTCCGGCGCCTGCAGCCTCGAGAGCCGGCTTCTTCTTGAATACGGCATCCTTCTTTGCTTCAAGCTCTGCCTTCTTCTTCTCGTAAGGTCTTGAGAAGAGAACATATACGATAAGCTGTGAGATGATTCCCATAAGTCCGCCGACGAACCAGTAAAGACCCATCGCGGAAGGAAGTGTGAATGTTGTCCATACCATGAGGAGGGGCATCATCCAGTTCATCATCTTCATCGTCTGCTCTGTCGTGGAATCAACGGCAGCCTGATCCTTACGTGCAGGATTGAGCTTTGCGCGCTTCTTTGCCTCCTGCTCTTCCTTGTAACCCGGCTTCAGGATCTTAGTGAGCTGCATGGAACCGAAGTTCAGGATGAGTACGAGTACGGGAAGGATCATGTAGGGCAGCCACATCAGAGGTGATGTGAAGTTGCCCGACAGGATGTTCCAGGGCGTGATCGTGAGATCAAGGCCGAGGAAGTTAAGGTCGATCATCTGTCCCATGGCGATAAAGCCCTTATCGATGCACTCCTTCATGAAGGTTGCATTGTTGTTGAGGACCTGGATGAGACCGATGTGGTTTGTTGCCGTTACGGTATTGGCGATGAGCTCCTTCTTCTGAGCGAGAGCGATCATGGACTCCATGTTCTCGATAGATATCTGTGACAGATAGATGAGAGGTCCTGATACGATACGCCAGATAGGCCAGATGAAGATGATCTGAATGAGGGGAAGCAGGCATCCCGACAGACCGCCGGCACCGTTCTCCTTCTGCATCTCCATAAGAGCTTCCTGATACTTCTCTTTGTCGTCGCCGTACTTTCTCTGGAGCTCGGCCTGCTTGCCTGAGAGGGCCTGCATCTTGAGCATGGATTTCTGGCTCTTAACGTTCAGAGGAATGAGAAGTCCTCTGATGATGATGGTCAGCATGATGATGGCTACACCGTAGTTGCCGAAGAATCCGTAGAGGATCCTTGTGAGCCAGCCGAAAAGGTCGCTCAAAGGGGCAAGCGGATCGAACGCCATTGCTGCCAGCTGAAAAATAAAAATCTCCATTAAACTGTCTCTCCGAAAATCATCTTACGGGGTCGTACCCGCCCTTAGAGAACGGATTGCATCTCAGGATCCTCCAGATGCCCATCGCGGTGCCCTTAACGGGGCCATACTTCGTGACGGCATCAATCATATACTGAGAACATGTGGGTTGATACTTACAGTGGGGGCCGATGGCAGGCGATATGTACTTCTGATACCATCTTACCATGCCTATCAGGATCTTGGAGATCATTACCTGTCACCCTTTAAATGAAGTCTGGCCAGACAGGAATCAAGATCTGAGAGCAGGACCCGGTACGGCGGGATATCCTTGCCGCCACGGTATGTAAAAACGATATCTATCCCCTTGGGAAGATTGCTCTCATATGTCCTGAACGCTTCGCGGAGAAGCCTTCTGGCTCTATTCCTACCTACTGCCCCAAGCTCCCGTTTGTTTGCGCAGAACCCGGGTCTTATGACCTCGGGATCCACCGTACGGCAGCTCTGTCTCACACCCTTGCGGCGTCTCAATACGTGGACCGTAGTGTAACGCCCGGTAGCAAACTTGCCGCACCGGTACACCCTTGAGAATTCAAAATTGAATCTGAGTGCTTCGGGCTTCAAGCTGCGCGCCTCCGTATCAGACTGCTATCTGGTGTCTGCCCTTTGCTCTTCTTGCAGCGAGGACCTTACGGCCGCTTGCAGTCTGCATTCTTGCACGGAAACCGTGAACCGTTGATCTGTGTCTCTTCTTAGGCTGATATGTCATCTTGCTCATATCTATATTCCTCCAAATCTTTAAAGCACACCCGCTCGTGCCGCGGCAGTGCATAGTTATACAAAATAAGCCTGTAGATTATATTACGGGGGATGCAAGTTTGTCAAGGAAAAGGGCTTTATGCCCTGTCAGGCCTTAACTTCGGCTTTGGCTTACTACGATTCTTGAGTGTTGCTATTGTGTCCAGTATTGCATCTATAAAGCCCCACCCTGTTATAAGTAATAAGCTGATTCCTATAATCTGCGTATTTATATTGACATCAGAGATAGTAGTAATTTCTCCAATCGTGATAGGGAAAGGTGCCAGGACAGCAATAAACATCAACATATAGATCAAATCCGTTGGTTTTAGGTCCTTTTCTTTGCCGGCAATATACATAAGAAAAGGTGCAAGTATAAAGACCAAACAATAAGTATAAGAGAAGGAGGGGAATCCAATCATAACAAGAGTCAAATACAGAATGCTCTTCCATCTCTTTCCAATAAGGAAAGCTGCCACGATCAGCAAGGCTGACAAGATATAAGCTGCTGTCTGTGCCCAGCCGAATTCTTCAGATCGGCCAAGCCAAACTCGACCTAGCATATTAAAAATATAAGAATAATTAACTTTATAACTGTTGCCATCATTGGCAAGCACATCGGAATTATATTTGAGACTATCTATCATCGATAATAAACTCCTGAATCCGCCAAAAGCCATAAAAGGCGCAAAGATAAAGAAAATGCCATATATAGCGCATCTGATAGCTTCTTTCCAACGCCTGTCTCGAATGAGAATAAGGCCCAAAATAGCAGGATACAGCTTTACTCCTGCGCTAAAGGCAAGCCCGATAAGAGCTAATTCGCGAAGCCATCGCTTATCACTGTCATAATAGCAAATGAAGATCATTATCCCGGCTAAACTATAGATAATGATGTTTCCTCGTTCAAGCATCCAAAGAAACGGGGTCGTGACAAAAAAAGCCAATATCACAAATCTATTCATTGGTTTTGAAGTCTTCAGATAGTCAGCTAGCACCCATGTCATGATCACTATAGGAATTGCTATAAAAAGCAGGAAAGACATCATAGGTGCTTGTTCTTCCCTCAAAGGAGGAGTGCAGGAAAGCATGCCATATGAAATAGTTCTGGAAAACAAATAGAAGATCAGCTCCGCCAGTGGCGGATACATAGTAATAAAGCTGTATGGATCTCTGTTAGAAACAACAAACAGGCAATTAAAATAATCCATAAACACATCCGATGTCATTCGGAAAAAAAGTTGTCCTAAAAGGGAATCTCTGAATACAACCGCTACAAAAACAAAAGCGGCAAAAGCAAATAGGATGGCGGCCACCGTTATCCTTCTTGCTTGAGTCTGCCTATCCTCGCCTAACATTGATTTAATCTTCATTCTGTTTTTCCTGCTTCTCGCCTTTGCTTCTGAAAGCCCATAGTTTGTTCAAAACAAAATTAACCGGGACACTAATCACGAGGTTAAGAAGCGGGGCGATGAATTTGTTTATTCCTAAGACATCTACCCACAACCAAGATAGGACAGCAGCTAAGATAATTCCGGTAAATGCATAAGAAATATATGTCTTAATTAAAGCGTTAAACCAATTGCGTTTCTGTCCGTCTTTTAAAGTGAACACTACTCTGTTATTCCAATAAAAAGACCACAAAACACTTAGAATGAAGGATACGGCTATACCTATCTCTACATCTGGCGAAAATGCAAAAGAACCTATGCTCACTTGATTTGACAACTCTGTTGGAGCAAGAAGCAAAAGAGTCAAGGCATTCAGACAATAGGAAATAATGGTATTTGTTACACCCACCAAACAAAACTTCACAAATTGAAACACAGATTCCCATTGCTGATCATTAAAATCCTTGTGGAACAGTTTCAAAATCGGTGATAATACCGCTTTGACTAACTTGTCAATAAAACTCATTGGCCCCATCCTCATCAAAAACAAATCGAGATATTATAAACGCGCAATTGCGCATCAGTCAAACAGACACGTTCTTCTCTTTGCTGCGCCCTTTTAAAAAGTTGATCAAAATGTCCCCCATTAGAACTACTGACATTACTATTGCACTCCAGCATATTATCATCGTGTTGCTGTCATAATGAAGTTGTGATTCACTGGCAATGCCCATTGGTAATGGTGAAAGCATAATCGTCATCATTAAGACATAGATATAATCAATAATCCTAATATGGCTATTATTTTTAAAGAAAGATAGCCATGCAATTATAATAAATATGATCATATATTTCCCGCAATTCTCAACAATACCAAGCATCGAAAGCGATAATAACGCAATTTGTTTCCATCTGTTTTCAGGCTTATTATCTGTAACAAAAACACAAACAATGAGACATGCTGCTGCGACCAGGCCACCAACAGTAAGTATAAAGTGATAACCTGTTAATCCAAAGATCATAAAACTAATTCCGTTAGAAAAAGATATTCCGTAGTGATCCGTCTCTTTGAACTTTCCCAAAGAATCGAAGAATAGTCTTATCGCTTTGATTCCACCGAAAAAGACGAACGGAACTACGGCAAAAGCAACACCATATATGATTGTTCTGATTGCTTCTTTGATCTTCTTATCGCGAATCAATAGCAACCCAAATATGGCCGGATATAGTTTTATTGCAGCTGACAGCGCTAGAAAAATATATCCTAACTCTCTCATCCAAGAACGCTCATCGTCATAACAGGCAAAATATATTAATAGGAATACGAATGAATAGATAATTATATTGCCACGCTCAAGTGAATATAATACTGGAGTGCTTAAGAATAATGACAGTGTAATGATAACTTTTTCAAGATAACCTCTTTTATTAAGCGGCTTTTGCATACTTCCAACAAAAAGGATAACGAAAAAGGCAATAAACAACAGGAGTGCGAATTGTGTTTCTTGAAAGCCTCTTATCCTGAATCCGCCTCTCTCAACCCACGGTTTAACATAAGTGCTTTTGGGGAGAAGTGATCCGAATACCTTAAATACCAAACAACATAGTGGGGGATATATTACTTCGTGCTCATAGGGACCATACATTGTGTCATAGATACTATTATAAAAATCCATAAAGGTATCCGTTCGATCTCCCGGTATACCAAAAAATATAGTACCGAAAGTAGTTCCCGGATGGATCACTGCTACTACAATAAATACCCCAAATGAAGCAAGAATCAAAAGCGCCGATATAAGTTGCAAGCGCTTAACAGGCAGCTTTTTGTTAAGTTTATCTTCAAGCCTTAACTTCGTTCTCATCGAAATTGAGTCTCTCCTCCTCGATTACAAGGGGTCTGTTCATAATGCGTTGGTTCATGCTCATGATGTACTCGCCTATGAATCCGAGGAACAGCATGATAACTCCTCCGAAGAAGAAGATACCGATGACAACGGGAGCCTGGCCGGCTTCGAATCCGTACCAGTTAACGAGCTTCATAATGAGATATACGAGGCCTATGATGAAGCTGAAGAATGCGACTATCGCACCTCCGAATACTCCGAGTCTCAGGCCTAACTTCGTATATGTCGTGATCGACTGCATAGCAGCGTCATAGAGTGTGTACCAGTTGTTGTGTGTCTTGCCTGCACGGCGCTTGGGCTGCTCGTACTCGACTTCGCATCTCTTGTAGCCGAGCTCTGCGACAACGCCTCTGATGAACGGGATCGGATCGTGAAGATCGCGAAGGACCTGAACGAAAGACTTGTCATAGAGACCGAAGCCAGTGAACTGCTCGATCATCTCTACGTCGGACATCTTCTTCATCATCTTGTAGTAGACAGATCTCAGGAAGTAGATGAACGGATTCTCCTTGGAGGAAGTCTTGACCGCGCTTACGATCATGTATCCCTCCTCCCACTTCTTGACGAATGTGGGGATGAGTTCCGGCGGATCCTGGAAGTCGCAGCACATGGTAACAGTGCAGTCACCTGTTGTCTGAAGGATGCCGTAGTAAGGAGAATTGAACTGTCCGAAGTTCCTTACGTTGAATATAGCCTTGATCCTGGGATCGTTCTTGCACATCTCGCGCAGATAGACCCTTGTCGCATCAGTCGAGCAGTTGTCGATGAAGAGGATTTCATAGTCGTAATTGGACAGATCCCTCTCGAGGACTTCCTTAACTGCCGCAGCTATCTCCCTGACATTCTCTTCTTCGTTGTAGCAGGGTATCATTACGCTAATCTTCTTCATCTCGTGTACTCCTTTTTGTACCATTCTACGGTCTCTTTTATTCCTTCTTCGAAAGTATAGTCGGGAACAAAGCCGGTATCTTCCGTGAGCTCACTTATATCTGCGCACAGATACATTACCTGGCCCGGATAATAATCGACTTCTCCGAATCCTATGTCAACCGACGGATTCGTTGCATCTCTTATAGCGGTTATATATTCACTTAAAGGACGGACCTTGCCGGATCCCACAGGATACACCTTGCCGTCAACGCCTTTGGTAAGTGCGAGGAAGAACGCTTTCGCCGCGTCCTTGCAATAAAGGTAATCCCACATCTGCTCGCCCTTTGTGTAAGATGCTTTCTTACCGTCCAGCATGGTTCCGATGCCGCTCATTACCATGGTGTGCATTCCGTCGTAAGCACCGAATGTGCTGAGTATTCTTACCCATACGTGCTTCATGCCGAACTTCTTTGCTTCCACTCTGGTCATCTGACCTGCGGCAAGCTTGCCAATTCCGTATCCGTTCTCGGGGAAACAGGGAGTGTCGCCGGCAAGCTTGATGCCGTCTTTCACCCTGCCGTATTCTGCCTGGGAACCTGCGCCCATGAAGGCCTTGCAGCCGATCTTTGCCGCAGCGCGGACAGCCTCGACGGAGTATCTGACGTTCTTTATCTGGATGTCCATGT
Source organism: Oscillospiraceae bacterium (assembly GCA_902782125.1). GTDB lineage: Bacteria > Bacillota > Clostridia > Saccharofermentanales > Saccharofermentanaceae > Saccharofermentans. Next base: position 16,140 of record CACZMA010000003.1, read on the forward strand.
CATTCCTGGAATCACCGTGGGTTCCGTCCCACGCGAAATGGAAGAACAGCTCCGCCTCTCCTATTCCGGAAGCCTTAAGGACTTCGGGGAGCGTTCCGATCTCATCCATGTCGAGCTCGACAACGGTCACATTATCGCTGACGGGAACATTGCCTGCTCTTGAAGAACCGGGTCTTATAACTGCTATAACGTCATAGCCTTCGGATACCAGAAGGTTCGTTAAGGCTATTGCCAGCATTCCTGTCGCGCCTGTGACTATTGCTCTTTTCATTGAGGTACGGACTCCTTGATAGCATCGAATTCTTCCCTTTCAAGGAAGGGGAACATGTCCTCGATCGGAGGTGATACGATCTTGCCGTCAGGCAGCACCTTGGATGAGAGTTTCGGTGAGAATGTCTGCTTGTCAGACAGGACTACCTCGCAGAGAACGGGATCGTTGCCCTCAAGCACTTCCTGTACCTTTACTTCGATATCACTACTGTCATCGATCTTAACGTATCTCATGCCGTATGCCCAAGAGAGCTTCTCGAGGTCCGGGAAGCTCAGACCATTACCGTCGCAGACGCCTACGAGCGGGGGCTGAAACAGGTTCGTCTGTGTCTGTCTAATTGAGTGATATCCATTATTGTTAAGGATAAATGTCTTGAGGTTCATCTTATTGTAGATGACAGTCTGCATCTCCTGGATGTTCATCTGGAAAGACCCGTCGCCATCGATGCAGATTACTCTCTCTCCGTCCTTGGCAACTGCACATCCCACTGCAGCGGGGAAACCGTATCCCATTGCAGCGCAGCCGGAATTGGTGAAGAGCCTTGTACCCTCCTTGATGTGCATACCCTGGAAGGTAATGACACATGCGGAACCATTGCCGCAGATGACACTCTCATTCTCTGTTATCGTCTTGCTCATCTTATCGATGAATACATAAGGATTAACCGGTGATTTTACTTCGTCATACTCAGGGAGGCAGGCGGGGAATCTTGCATCGATGTCCCTGCACCACTTGAGCCATGCATCGTGTCTTCCGTCTGCTTCATATCCGCTCTTGTTGATGGATACGAGAACATCCTTGAGGTCGGCATTGATCTTCATGTCGACATTTACCGTAGGCTTCTCGAGCTCTGCGGGATCGATGTCAACAACGATCTTGTAGGCATCCTTTGCCCATGCCTTGTAGTTGTAACTGATCATCCTTATGTTCATCCTGCAGCCGACCACGAAGATAAGGTCGCTGGACTGTACTACGAAATTACCGCCTCTTGTGCCTACCGTGCCCGGTCTTCCGCAATAATACGGATTATCATCGGGCATAAGGTCGTGCGCGTTCCATGCCGTAACTACAGGTATCTTGAGCTTGTCGGCTGCTGCAAGAAGATCCTTCTCTGCGCCGGCAAGCCTGACTGCGGTGCCAGCAAGGATAACCGGGCGTCTTGCTTCAGAGATCTTCTTCAGGATCTCTTCGGTCTTTGCTTCGTCATATACGGGTACTTCCATCGCTGCGAGTTCGTCCATCTCGGGCGTTCCCTCGAAGTGCTTAAGTCCGTCTTCTTCTACCTTTGCGGCTTGAACGTCGAGCGGAATATCCAGCCAGACAGGACCTTTCCTGCCGTTGTTTGCAAGGTACCATGCCTTCTCGAGGTGATACATGATCTCTTCGGGATCAGTTACCATGACTGCATATTTTGTCATGCAGGAAACCGCATCGACGATGGGGAATTCCTGATCTCCCAGCTGGCGGAGTCCGAGCTCGGGAACTGACCATACGGTAGTCTCTCTCTTGACCTGGCCTGATACTACGAACATGGGGATGGAATCCAGATAGCCGCCCATGACTCCGGTGATGGCATTAGTTCCGCCGGGACCGGATGTAACGCAGCAACCTGCGATCTTACCGGTGAGTCTTGCATAGCCTTCTGCCGCGATCGAGCAAGCCTGCTCGTGGTGGTTATAGATACATGTGAGATTCTCGTTGTGACCGAAAGCATCGTTCAGGTGCATCGCGCCTCCGCCCGTGACGGTAAACATGTGCTTTACGCCCTTTGATACAAGAAAATCTGCGATGATATGTGCTACTTTACGCATCTTCATCCTCCCTGAAAAGAGTCTTTATTTCGAGTGCACGGTCTGCATAGATAACGTGCTCGTAATCATTGATATCTTCTCCTCCGAACTCGCCGAAACCGAATCCGAAAGACACGGCTGCAAAGGAAGTTCCCGCCAGTTCGGCACCCTTTGCATCGTGTGAACTGTCGCCTACCATGAGGACCCTCTTCTTGTCGCTGACACCAAGTTTGTCGATGCAAAGATCGATGATGTCACACTTCCTGAGCTTGCCCTCATAGTCGGAACCGTAGATGATGTCCGTGTATTTGTCGAAGCCGAAATGTGTGAGCAGCTTCTCGGCATAATCCTGCTTCTTGTATGTGGCGATTGCCATCGGAATGCCCTTTGACTTAAGGAAATCCAGAAGTTCGAATATGCCCTCGTAAGGCTTTGCCAGAAGCAGATTAACATTGGAATATCTGTCGCGGAAATATGCGGCAGCCGCCTTATAATCTTCCTCCGCAAGGCCTAACTTGTCCCTGAAAGACCACTCGATCGGCGGACCGATAAACTTCAAAAGTTCGCTTTCAGGAAGCATCTCATAACCGAAATGTTCGATGGTCTCCCTTACCGAAAGAACGATGCCTTCGGAAGTATCTAGGACGGTGCCGTCCACGTCAAAGAGTACGGCCTCGTACTTCATCTTATCTGTCATGCTATGTCATACCTTGTCGTTGTTAAAAAATTGACCTTGATATCGTCTTTGTGGGTCTTGAAGAAGCCGGACATGTAGCCGTTAAGATAGTCTGCCTTCTTCTTTGCGAAGTCATACTCCTTGCCCTCATCGAGGTAGTTGGCATCAGTGCCGGAATAACCGTCGAAGCCTGCGAGGTTGACCTCTTTGACTCCGCATCTGATGAGCACCTTAAGGAGCATCATGAGGGAGTTGTCGGCATACTCGGAATCCCTGTCAAGAAGATCACTGATGTTGACCACATACTCAAAAGGCTTGTGTGTCGCTGTCACGTTGGATGTGGCGATAACGGGAATGCTCTGCTTCGACAGAAGAGTGGATACCTGGATGTACCTCTTGCTGTTCGTAAGGAAGATGTAGTCCGGCATGAAAGAGTTGGATGCGAAGTTGATCGAGATTATGAGCGGATCATTGCTCTTTGCAAACTCGCTTATCTTATCGCTCTCTGTCTTGATCGTCGTGCCGGGACCTGTAACCAGGATGGTCCTGTCCTTAAGGACTTCCGACAGAGCCTTGATCTGCTCGCTGTCATTTATCTCCTTATCCTGGAACTCGAGGTAGAGTTTCTCCATATAGTTCTTGTCGTAAAGGAGTTTCTTCTCGCCCTCAAGTTTTCCGAGCAGTTCGTTCATCTGCTTGATGGACAGCGTGTGCTTATTCGTAAGCTGCTTAACATAGTCAGGGTGGCAGTCGTTGCTTGCCGCGATGAAGAAGAACATGCTGTAGCCCCATGTCGCAGGCTGGTAGAACTGCATGATGTTCGCATCTATTGCTTCGAGATACTGGCTTATGTGATATGCCTTGCCGTATTCGTTATTCATGTGCATTGCGACGAGTTCGATGGGGGCATTACCTGCGCTCTTGCCCATGCCGTAGAGCGAACCGTCAACAAGAAGATTCCTGTCAGTCTGCTTGGAATAAGCGAGTACCATCTGGCAATTCGCATAACCCATCTGGAAATTGTTGTGACCGTGATATCCGATCATCATGGAAGGATCGAGTTCCTTGTCGAGGATCTCTAATATGTGCAGCAGGTCTTTCTGATGCGTAAGACCGTATGTGTCGACCATGGATACCGCATCGGGCTTCTTGTCGTTGGCTATCCTGCAGAGGTCGCGGAGCTCATCGTCGCTATAAGCGGTAACGCTTACCAGCTGTGCGAAGACGATGTATCCGAGTTTCTTAAGCTCAGCACAGAATGCAAGTGCATCTTCTCTCAAGTGCTTCTTGAAGATGACTCTTATGCCGTCAAGGTAGCTCTGATCGCAGGGTTTGATGTGATCGATGCTGCATGTGCCGTAGTCGATCATTCCGAAGACCTTGGTATTCTTCCTGTCGAGATCTCCGTAGATCTTTTCGACGCAGTCGGTATCCGGCATTATGCTCCTGTCATAGTCATAAGGTCTTCTGTCATCAAGGAAACCTATCTCGATGATGTCCGTTCCGGCGTCAACGACACGCTCGAAGATCGAGACCATGTTGTCATGGCCGAATTTCCAATCATTTACATAACCGCCGTCTCTTAGCGTACAGTCGAGCAAGCTTATTTTACCCATTGATTCCACCTCTTTATTTCCTAGCTCTGTTCAGTATCAAGGCTCACTGTCGTCTTCGCTTTGTTGAAGAACGGAATGAGCCTTGTCCCTGATTCAGTTGGAGCTGTTACTGCTCAATCGCCTCGATTATAGTCTTTGCCATATAGTCGATCATCTCATCGGTCATTCCGGGATATACGCCAACCCAGAATGTGTTGTTCATGATGTAATCCGTGTTCTTGAGTTCACCGGATACGCGGTATTTGTCAGTGCCTCTGATCTGGTCGAAGCAGGGATGTCTTGTGATGTTACCCGAGAACAGGAGTCTTGTCTGGACGTTGTGGTCCTCGATGTACTTTGTTACTTCGTTACGGGTATGCTTGGAACCCTCGGGTACGGTGATGAGGAATCCGAACCATGACGGACGGCTGCCCTCTGCAGGTTCAGGCAGGATGACCTGGTCTGCGATGGGTGCGAGAGCCGCCTTCAGTCTGTCCCAGTTGTGTCTTCTTCTCTCGATGAAGGAAGGGAACTTCTTGAGCTGCTCAACGCCTACTGCCGCCTGCAGGTCTGTTACCTTGAGGTTGTAGCCGAAATGGCTGTAAACATACTTGTGATCGTATCCGTGAGGAAGCTCACCGTAATCTCCGTCGAATCTGTGTCCGCAGAAGTTGTCGTGGCCGGATGGGCAGATGCAGTCTCTTCCCCAGTCACGGTATGACAGGATCATGCGGTTAAGGAGCGGGTTGTTGGTGTATACTGCACCGCCCTCACCCATTGTCATGTGGTGCGGAGGATAGAACGAAGATGTTCCGATGTCGCCCCATGTTCCGGTGAATCTTGTCTCGCCGTCAATGGTGTACTGTGAGCCCAGTGCATCGCAGTTGTCCTCGACGAGCCAGAGATTGTGCTTGTCGCAGAACGCCTTTACTGCCTTGATGTTGAAGGGGTTGCCGAGAGTGTGCGCGATCATTACCGCCTTGCACTTCTCGGAATATGCTGCCTCGAGTGCATCTGTATCGATATTGTACTGAGGGATCGTAACGTCTACGAATACGGGTACTGCGCCGTACTGGATAGCAGGTGTGACTGTCGTGGGGAAGCCTGCTGCGACCGTGATGATCTCGTCGCCGGGAAGGATCTGTCTGTCGCCAAGCTCGGGTGCAGTGAGAGCCATGAAAGCGATGAGGTTCGCAGAAGATCCGGAGTTAACGAGGTGAGCAAACTTAACGCCGATCCACTCAGCGAAGTTCTTCTCGAACTCATCGGAGAATCTTCCCGTTGTGAGCCAGAAATCGAGCATTGCATCCGTGAGGGAGCACATCTCCTTCTCGTCGAATACTCTCGATGCATAGGAGATCCTGTCGCCTTCCTTGAAGGGTTCCTTCTTCTCCTTGAAGTCGTGATAGTACTCAGCTACGAGAGCCTTTATCGCGTCTCTTGCTTCTGCTTCATTCTTCCACTCTGCCATAATACAAAAGTCTCCTTAAAACTTTAATTGACTAAGATATTCGCCTATCTGCCTGTCCATCTCGGCAGGGATGTCGCCGCCTGCGAGCCAGACCTTGGAGAACTCCACCGTCTTGCCGATGCCTTCCTTGATGTGCCATGTGGGCTGCCATCCGAAGGTCTTCTTGATCTTGTCGCAGTTGAGCCTCAAGAATCCCGCCTCGTGAGGAGCATTCGCTTCAGACTTGTTCTCCCATGCAAATCCGTCACCCCATGCTTCGCAGAACATATCCGCGAGAGTTCCTGTAGTGACGCAGTCACAGTCATCCGGACCGACATTGTAATAATCCTGATACTTCGGGTCAAGTTCCTGCTCCATGGCGATCGTCATGTAGATCGCGAGGGGCTCTAACACATGCTGGTAAGGTCTGACGGAATAAGGATTCCTTACTTCGAGTTTCTTTCCTGCCGCTGCAGCCCTTACGCTGTCGGGGATGATCCTGTCGTTTGCAAAATCACCGCCGCCTATTACGTTGCCTGCGCGTGCGGTGGATACCGTGATGAATCTGTCACCATTCGCGAGCATCGGATCGAAGAAAGATCTCTTGTAGCTGTGAGTAACAAGCTCGCTGCAGCTCTTGGAATTCGAATACGGATCGTATCCGTCGAGCATCTCGTCTTCCCTGTATCCCTCTTCGCGCTCTTCGTTCAGGTATACCTTGTCGGTGGTAACGTTAAGAACGCTCTTGACAGAATCCGTGGCGCGGACGCACTCGAGGAGGTTGACCGTACCCATGACATTTGTCTCGTATGTATATCTGGGATCCTTGTAGGAATCTCTTACGATGGGCTGGGCTGCGAGATGGAATACTATCTCCGGCTCAAAATCAGTAAAGGTCTTAAGGAGCTTGTCGTAGTCGCGGATGTCTCCGATCACGCTCGTCATCTTGCCCTCGAGGCCCGCCATATCAAAAAGTGCGGGATCCGTCGGGGGATTAAGGCTGTAGCCTAATACTACGGCGCCGCTGTTTACGAGCATCCTCGCAAGCCATGTTCCTTTGAAACCCGTGTGACCTGTGAGCAGAACCTTTCTGCCCTTATACCAGCTGAAATCTCTCATGAATCAGTCTTCCCACTTCTTCCACGGAGCATGCCCCGTCTCAAGATATTTGTTGAGCAGTATCTGCTCGCGCTGAGTATCCATGCACTGCCAGAAGCCTTCGTGCATGTAGCTCATGAGCTGACCCTCGGAAGCAAGCCTCTCAAGGGGCTCCTTCTCAAGGACAGTATCATCGCCTTCGATGTAATCGAATACCGCCGGCTCGAAAACCATATACCCTGCATTGATCGGGGCACCGTCCACGGCATTCTTCTCACGGAAGGACTGTACGGTATTGCCTACGATATCGAGGACACCCTTGTCCTGCTTCATTGTAACTGCGGTAAGCGTAGCGATCTTGCCGTGGCTCTTGTGGAATTCAACGAGCTTATTGATGTCAACATCGCAGACGCCGTCGCCGTATGTCATCAGGAATGTCTCATTGCCGACATAAGGCTGGATGCGCTTGATCCTTCCGCCCGTCATGGTGTGAAGTCCCGTGTCAACTACCGTGACCTTCCAGGGCTCGGCGCGCTTGTTGTGGACTATCATCTTGTTGTCGTTAGCAAAATCGAATGTGATATCTGATGTGTGAAGGAAGTAGTCTGCAAACCACTCCTTGATAACGTGCTGCTTATAGCCTGCACAGATGACGAATTCGTTATAGCCGTAGTAGGAATATTCCTTCATTATGTGCCAAAGGATAGGCATTCCGCCGATCTCGATCATCGGCTTGGGTTTATACTCTGACTGCTCGGCAAATCTGGTGCCGAAGCCGCCTGCAAGAAGAACTACTTTCATTCTGCGCTTATACCCCCTAATAAATATAAGTAATATACCATACACGCCCCGAAAGATTAAGCCTTAATATAAGGTCAAACAGGGGCATTTACACCAAAGGAGTTTGTTAAAAAGCGAATATACCTATTAAGATTTCTATCGAAATTTTATTTGACCATTTTACACTAACGGAAATGCCGGCCTGTTTCCCCAGTTGTACGGCAGAACCCGCTGTTGCCGTCAGTTTCCTGTAAACGGATAAAATAAAGTCTTTGCGAGGGTCGTGTTCTTGTCAGAGTGTCCGTTTTCGAGCCGGCCAAACGGCCAAAAGTAGCAATATATAAAGATTTTTGAATTTAAAATAGCAATATTGAATTGTTGGAGAAAATAAACTATACTTCAGTTACTTAGATAAGACATTTTTCTATTCCTATTATCCCCATATTTGCGGCCGTCCTACCCGGGACGGCTGCTACATTTTTGGGCAGACGATTATAAAACGTCCTGCAAAGACAACGAAAACGCGTTAAAATCATTCCATGAAGATATGTACGTTCATCGGTGATATGTACAGGGACTACTCCCTCTCGATAATGAAGAACATCAATGCCTATGCCGAGGAGAAGGGCCACAGGGTCGATTTCTACGGCAACTGTTCCATCCCTACGATGAACCCGATGCACATCATCGGATACAAGAGCATCCTCCATGTCCCGAACTTCCACAGCTACGACGGCGTCATCATCTGCTATGACACGATCAACCACACCGGTATGGGCAAGGAGCTCGTTGATGCGCTCTTATCCGATCCGGAGTCCCCTCCGGTAGTCTGTATCAGGGCAGAGATCAATGGTTTCTATAATGTGGTTCCCGATAACAGGAAGATGATGAGAGACATCGCGGCTTACATTATCTCCAAGTGCAGTAGCGGCGATATCGGATTCGTAACCGGAAGAGACGACCTGGTTGACTCCGCCGAGAGGAGAGCCGGCTTCGAAGATGCCATGCACGAGGCAGGATACGAGACCTCAGAGGACATGATCTTCCACGGCAATTACTGGATAGACCAAGGTCCTCAGATGGCGGATCACTTCATCAAGGAGGACGGAACTCTTCCTGCGGCCATCATCTGCTCCAACGACTATATGGCCATCGGCCTTATCGATGAGCTCATCACCAGGGGATTCTCCATACCCGAAGACTGTATGGTCAGCGGTGTGGATAATCTTACCGAATCAGCCGATCACATACCCTCGATAACCACAATAGAGATCTCGGCCAAGGAACTTGCTTATTCTGCGATGGAGCTTCTCGAGAAGATCCACGCCAAAGCCAATCCCGATATCTGTGTGACCGTTACGGGCACCATCGTCCCCCGAGAGAGCACGGGAGACCGGGACCCGAACCACGATGTCTTCAAGATAATACGCGACCTTAAGCTGTCGAAGCACGATTCCATCGAGGCTCTGAGACAGTTCGCTCTCATAACTACGACCTTTGACACTGCGCTTACCAGGGAAGAATGCATTCAGGTCTCACTCGAGAATCTGAGGGAACTGCCGAGCGTTCAGGACTGTTATCTCTGCTGCTACAGGGAGAACAACAGAGAACTCATCGGATACTTCAGGGATAAGGGCAACATAAGCATCATGTCCGAACCCTTCCCTAATACCGATCTCCTTCCCGAAGGTTACCTGAACGAAGAGAGCGGATCTTATGTCTTCCTGCCGCTGTCTTATATGAACATGGCTTACGGCTATGCGATCCTCAGGGTGGAGATGACCGAACACTTCTTCATCAACGAGAAGATGGAATTCATATTCCTCCAGATAGGCCATCTGATCAACAAGCACGAGCTTAACCAGAAGCTGTTCGGCATCGCGGATATCATGGATCTCTATATCAAGGATCCTCTGACCGGAATGCTCAACAGACGAGGCTTCGAGACCAAGCTGTCCAAGTTCTTCGATAAGAAGGGCCATAAGCTCAATGACGTTGCCATCGCATCCATCGATATGGATGAGCTCAAATACATCAACGATACATTCGGTCACAACGCAGGAGACGAGGCCATCAGATCACTTGCCAGATGCGTCGATAACGCACTCAATCCGGGTGAATTCGTCGCGAGGATGGGCGGAGATGAATTCGCCGCGATAATCATCCTCGGCGAAGTGGGAAGGATGGGTCAGTTCATCAGAACGGTCCGCGACAACATCCGTAAGATCAACGAGTCAGGTGCCAACCCTTACGAGCTCGGCGCGAGCATAGGAACCTGCGAACTGACAGATTGGAGTGACCTTATCGAGTGCATGAACAAGGCCGATAAAGCGATGTATCTCGAGAAGAGGGCCAAGAAGAAGCACCGCCGCTGAAGAACAAAACGAATGATCCCGCCAACAAAAAACGTCCCGCGAACCTGCGGGACGTCTTGTTGCTGTAACAATAGTCTTATGACTTACTTGTTGGCGAATGCCTTCTCGCAAACATCAGCGAGGTCAGCGCTTGTGAGCTTGTAAGCTTCGAGGAGCGCCTTAGGTGTGCCGGACTGACCGAACTGATCCTTAACGCCGAATCTTACGACCTTGCAGGGAGCCTCTTCGCAGACAACTTCGCTGACTGCGCCGCCGAGACCGCCGCTCACCATGTGTTCTTCTGCAGTAACGATGAGGCCTGTCTCCTTGGAAGCTGCGATGATGGCTTCACGGTCGATGGGCTTGATGCAGAACATGTCGATGACGCGTGCTTCGATGCCCTTAGCCTTGAGCATCTCTGCTGCCTCGAGTGCTTCCTGTACCATAATGCCGCAAGCGATGATGGTAAGATCCTTACCGTCCTTGAGCTGGTTAGCCTTGCCGATCTGGAAAGGAACATCCTGACCGAACTCGCCGTATACATCAGCGACCTTCATTCTTCCGAGTCTTACATAGAAAGGTCCGTAAGTCTCAGCTGCTGCCTTGATCGCCATTCTTGTCTGAGCTGCATCAGAAGGGCAGAGAACAGTCATGTTGGGGAATGTTCTCATGATGGCGAGATCTTCGAGACACTGGTGTGATGCACCGTCCTCACCTACCGTAAGACCTGCGTGTGTAGCGCATACCTTTACGTTGAGGTTAGGATAGCAGACAGAGTTCCTGACCTGCTCACATGCTCTCTCCGAAGCGAAGATAGCGAATGAGGAACAGAATACTGTCTTGCCGCATGTTGAGATACCTGCTGCCGTGGTAACCATGTTGCCCTCGGCGATACCCATATCGAAGAATCTGTCGGGATATACCTTCTTGAAGTCTCCTGTCTTTGTGGAGCCTGCAAGGTCTGCGTCGAGAACGACTACCTTGGGATCTGCTCCTACTTCAGCAAGCGCCTTGCCGTAAGCTTCTCTTGTTGCCATATCTGCCATAGTAATTACACCTCCAGAGCCTTGATAGCGGCATCCAGTTCGGTAACCGCTTTTGCATATTCTTCGTCGTTAGGGTTCTTGCCGTGCCAGCCCGGGTTATCCTGCATGAAGGATACGCCCATACCCTTGTGTGTCTTTGCTACGATGAAGAAAGGCTTGCCGGAACCTGCGTTAGCCTTGAAGTCATTAACAGCTGCATCGATCTGCTGGAAATCGTGTCCGTCGATAACGCGTGTCTCATAGCCGAATGCCTTAGCCTTAGCCTCGATATCGCCGATGTTCATGACTTCCTCGACCTTACCGTCGATCTGAAGTCCGTTCTTGTCGAGGATAACGCAGAAGTTGTCGAGCTTATAGTGAGCGCCTGCCATGAGGGCTTCCCATACCTCGCCTTCCTGCATCTCACCGTCACCCAAGACTGTGTATACCTTGTAGTCTGTCTTATCCAGGTACTTTGCGTTGATAGCCATACCGCAGGCAGCTGCGATTCCCTGGCCGAGGGAGCCTGTGCTCATCTCGATACCCTTGAGCTCGTTCATGCAGGGATGACCCTGGAGCTTTGAGCCGAGAGCTCTGAGCTTGGGCATGTCGTTTATATCAAAGAAACCCTTGAGACCCAGCACGGAGTAAAGTGCGGGAGCGCAGTGTCCCTTGGACAAAACGAATCTGTTGCGCTTGGGATCGTTAATGTTCTCGGGAGATACCTCCAGAGCATTGTTGTACAGATATGTAAGGATATCTGTGCATGAGAGAGATCCGCCCGGATGACCGCTCTTAGCGCGATAAACTGCTTCAATTACCCACCTGCGGACATTAGCCGCAAAAAGCTTCAGCTTTTTTTCCTCTTCCTGTGTCACGTTTCTTAATTCCTTCCTTTCAGATTATTTGAATAGGTGCGCCGTCCTTGACGTATATTCTTCTTACACGTTTACCGACTACGCACGTAATCTCGTAATTTATGGTCCCGATGCAGTCCGCCAGCTCATCTGCGAGCCTGTCCTTGCCGAAAACCATGACTATGTCCCCTACCTTAGGGCGCGTGGTAAGTGCCGTCGTATCGACCATGCACATATCCATGCAGACATTGCCTATTATAGGGCATCTGACGCCGTCTACAACCAGTTCGAAGCCGTTGGACAGTCTTCTTGACAATCCGTCGGCATAACCTATGCCTACCGTCGCGACCTCAGTCTCCGCTTCCGCCGTGAAATGCCTTCCGTAGCTTACGGAATCACCCGCAGCGATCCTCTTGACGTGTATGACCTTCGCATACCATGTCATGACGGGCTTCAGGTCGAGCTTTACGGGCGGCTCCGGACATCCGGGCGGCATCAGGCCGTAGAGGATGATGCCTGCGCGCACGAGGTCCAGGTGCATCTCGGGGAATCTCATGATGCCCGCACTGTTGCAGATGTGCCTCTTCTCAAAATGTATGCCCTTCGCCTCCAGAGACTCTATCTGGCTGATAAAGTCCTCGTACTGACGACGCGTATACTCATCGTCATCGGTATCTGCGACCGCGAAATGCGAGAACACTCCGTAGGGAACTATCCCGGGGAGCTTGCAGCACCTGACGATCTCTTCGGTATCAGAACCGTCGGCCTTGAATCCGATCCTGCCCATTCCGGTATCGAGCTTGAAGTGACACCTGATGGTCTTATTCTGGCGTACCGCCTCGTCCGACAAAGCTCTCGCTATGTCGTAAGAGTAGACTGCCTGGTCTATCTCAAACTTGACCGCATCGGCATAACGGCTCTTGTCCGTATATCCGAGAGTCAGCATCGGAGCCGTGATCCCTCTTCTTCTCAGATCGACAGCCTCATCCATGGTGGCGAGGCAGAGACCTGCAGCTCCGCAGTCCAGAAGAGTCCTGGCTACCTCATAGGCTCCGTGCCCGTAGGCATCAGCCTTGACGACAGCCATGATCCCCGCTGAAGGAGACGTTACCTTCCTGATCTCGGCAAAGTTATGCTCGAGGGCGGAGAGATCTATCTCCACACAGGAGCGGTCGTAATAGTCAGAACACCAGTTATCTTCCAAATGATCCATGTTAACCAATTACCTGCCTGAATGCTTCGGGGAAGAATTCCGCAATATCTGATGGAATCATCGCGTATTCCCCGTATTTTCCGGCGGCAAGTCTTCCGGCCAGGGAATGGATCCTTACCGAAGCCTGACAGACCTTGTCCGGGATCTGTCCGAACTGCGCGAGAAGCCCTGTTACAAGTCCTGCGAGGACATCGCCGGACCCGCCTTTGGCAAGGCCGCTGTTCGCAAATTCGCCACCGCTATAATAAATACTTCCATCTTTTGACGCTACACGCGGGTTGCTGTTTTTATATATCAGGATGCAATTATTGCTAATTGCAAACTCCGATACGGCCTTGTCAGTCTCCGCATCGTCTGCGCCGTCCTTGGGCAGCCCCGCGAGCCTCGCGAATTCCCCGACGTGAGGAGTAAGGACCGCAGGTGTCTTCCTGTCTCTGAGAAGGCCGTAATAGTAAGTCTTGTTCCTTGCCATCGCGGTGAGCGCGCCTGCATCCAGCACGAGGTTGTCGGCATAACGGAGTGCCTGATCGAGAGCGATCTTAAGATACGGATCATCGGGAGGCATTCCGGGACCTATGAGGACTGCACCCTTAGTCCCGAAGAATCCGTTCAGCATCCTGACGGTCTCAGCTTCAGATCCGTCCCTGGGAGAGAGAAGTGCGCACGGAAGATTTGCTCTTACCGCATCGAGCGTCTTCTCTTCGGAGAATACCCTGACCAGACCGCAGCCCGATCTGAGGGCGCTGCCTGCTGCGAGAACGGCGGCACCGGTCATGTACTCGGAACCTGCGATGATCGTCGCAGTTCCGAAAGTGTTCTTATGACCCTTGTCGTCTCTGCCGGCCAGGAAATCAAATCTGTCCGGAATCCTCGCCTCAGCCATGCTTCTCCTCGTCCCTGTTGGGTATCAGCTTCTCGTTGTTGATCGACTTGATGTCGTTGATGTCGAACGGAGTCTCCTGATATACGTAGTAGTTCAGCCAGTTGGTGTACATCAGTGTCGCAGAGGATCTCCATCTGAGGATCGGTTCCTTTGCAGGGTCGTTATCCCTGTAGTAGTTGACCGGCAGGTCAGTATCGAGACCTGCTCCCCTGTCTCTCTTGTACTCAAGATCCAGCGTCTCCTTGTCATACTCGGAGTGACCCGTTATGAATATCTGTCTTCCGTGAAGATCCGATACGGCATAGATGCCGCACTCGTCGGACTCGGACAGGATCCTCAGGTCGGACCTCTTCTCGATGTCCTCTCTTCTGACTTCGGTATATCTCGAATGAGGCACATAGAACAGATCGTCAAAGCCCCTGAAGAGCTTGACCGGTCTTACGTATGTCATCGAGTGCTCGTATACTCCGAAGACCTTCTTGTCCAGAACATACTTGGGAATGCCATAGTGATAGTACAGTCCCGCGAAAGCCGCCCAGCAGATATGGAGCGTGGAATAGACATGGGTCTTGCTCCATTCCATGATCCTCTCGAGCTCGGGCCAGTAATCGACCTCCTCGAAGGGAAGCTTCTCGACAGGCGCACCGGTGATGATCATTCCGTCGAAGAATTCGTTCTTGATATCATCGAAGGTCCTGTAGAACTTCGTGAGATGCTCCTGGCTTGTGTGTGTTGATGTGTGCGATGCCGTGCAGATAAGCTCCACGTCTATCTGGATAGGCGAGTTTGACAGAGCCCTGAGGAGCTGAGTCTCGGTAACTATCTTATTCGGCATCAGATTGAGGATGACGAGCTTCAGGGCACGGATGTCCTGCGTGAGGGCTCTGTCTTCCTCCATAACGAATATCCTCTCCTGCTCCAGAACATGTCTTGCAGGAAGATTGTTTGCAATTCTGATCGGCATGTTAAGCTCCTATGAATTCATTAAGTATTGATTCGGCAGGAACCTGGGCCGGATCGACAACCGGTATCTTATTGAGGTGTGACTGCAGCTTTGCCGCCTTGTTAAGCGCGGCAGACAGATCAGCAAAAGGCTTGCCCGTCGCGGACTTCTCCATGAAGACCGAAGGCGCGATCGTTCCCTTCATCGCCTGATCCATGGCTTCGCTTATGTCATGCAGCGCCATCGGCGCGATGATAAGGCTCTCGTAAGCCAGGAAAGAGTTGATGTGATAATCCGCACGTGTCAGATAGTCGGTGTAATACTTCTCTTCCGACTTGGTGATCATCGGCCAGTAATCGATCGTCGCGAGAGCGTGCGCGCTCCTGTGGCGGTAGTCTCTTACTATCCTTCGAAGGAGCCTGATCTCGGTGCTGTCCATAAGCTTGGAGTCGCAGTAGACGTTGCCGTAGGGCATGATGAACACTTTCGCGCAAGCCTCATCGGGGATGTGGCCCGAGATGTGCTCGGACAGACCGTGCAGTCCTTCCACTACAAGAACTCCGTTGCTGTCCATCTCGATGGCGTTGGCCGGGTCTCCTTCCCTCTGCTGCCTCACGGTGAAATCGAAGAAAGGCGGGACGACGCGCTCGCCTGCAAGGATGGCGTTGATGTCTTTTACGATGCGGTCCGTATCGAGCGTGTCTATCGTCTCGAAATCCGGTCTGCCGTCCCTGTCGAAGGTAAGCTCCTTCAAGCTGTAATAGTCATCAAGCGAGAGGTGGTAACCTTTCCTTCCGTGCGCTGTAAGCGCCTCGGAAAGCCTCAGTGTAAATGTTGTCTTTCCGGAAGATGTGGGGCCGGAGACAAAGATGGCTCTTTTACCGGGATCTGAGCATATCTCGTCACAGATTGCATCGATCCTGTCCAAAAACAGTCTTTCAGATTCATTGATGAATCTTGGAAGCTTTGTCTGTCCGAGACTCTCTTCGAGTTCTTCAACCGTTATGTCGAGTCTGTCTCTAAGCTCAGCCATTACATTCCTCCCGAATTACCGGATTTATCTTCTGTCCGGTATAAATCTTTTTATGATAAGTACATTCATAAGCCAGTCCCAGCAAAACTGGATCAAGCGGTAAGCGAGGTAGATGAGTCCAGGTACCGCTATCGCGATGATTATTCCGAGACACGCTACCAGCACAACGTGGACGCCGCCTGCAAGAACTCCGATTACCGTCGAGAACGATCCCGAGCTTCCGGCAAACTTCTCCGTATAGGTCTCAAGAGTTCCGTTGAGAAAGTCGATCAGGAAGGTCGACAGATCCGATGACTGTACCGTAAGCTTCGGCAAGAGCAGGCTGACCGTATAGTCCAGGACCAGATATGAATGGAAAAATCTTTCCAATAACACTAATACTTTGCCCCACAAGGGCATTCGATAGTATCTGAAGCAGATGAAGGGATTGGCTACAAAAAGAAGGATGAACAGGACAAACTGGATGGCACCAAACAGGAATATCCCCGGAAAGCTCTTTCCGAGAAGATATGCGTAGAGGATGATGACATCGCAGAGCAGACCGTAAAGGACAAAAAGACCTATGTGCTTTCTGTTCTCAAAATCGGTATCGCTCCAGAGCTTGCCAAGGAAAAGACCTTCGATGTAGTCCAAAACCGTCTCCTAATAAATATAAATATAGTACGGCTTATTGTACCACAAAAGGAGATTATATTTCAGTGTAAAAGAAAACTGCAGCCGGTGACCTTCTCGATAAGTGATCTGAGGCTGTTCCAATCTTTGGGGAAATTCTGCTCGGCACCGCTCTCGAGCTTCGTGCCGTCTTCAAATTCGATGCTGATCTTCCACTCGCCATGGGAAGGGAACTTGCTCTCGATAGCATCGGTAAGCTTATCGTTGTATGCCATCATCCACTCGATGATACCGATCTTCGGAAGGCTGTCTTCGATAAGGCTGCACGCTTCATCGCTTATCGCGCGGGTGAAGTTGTTGTTCCACATGTAGTAATCGCGCCATGACATTATCTTGCGGACAAGGTTGAACTTGACGGAATATCCTTCATTGGCGAGCGTCATTATCCTGACCTCGATGACGGCTATTGAGTTGTACTTACCGCTAAGATCCATGGCGCTCCTTGTCAGCTTATCGCGATGCCGAAGATGCTTCCTGATGTGGATCCGACCACGATCATGCCTTCGTAGACTATCGGCGAAGCTTCGATGCAGATACCGGAGGTGGATTCCTCGGGTTTGCCGGCGTGCTTCACCGTCTGGAAGACCGTGATCCTTCGCTCGTCGTTGCTGAGTGCATTGTTGACGCTCGCATCGATCATATGGATCTGGCCCAGGGCATCACAGATAATGATGTACGCATTCCCCTTCTCGTCGTAGAAATCCACGGGAGAACTGTAGGAATAGATGTTCATATTATATTCCCAAACGACTGTACCCAAGTCCTTGTCATATGCCACAAGTTTATTACCGCTTGCAAGACCCTTTGTCATACTAAATGAGAAAATGACAAGGTTGGAGATACTGTTCTTGCCGATGATCGGATTGCCGAGGCATCCGCCGCTCTGGTCGGTCTCGGATGTCTCGCCGTTGTATGTATAGCAGGGTTCTGAGGTCTGCCATACCGTCTCGCCGGTGAGGCCGTTGATCTTATAGACATAAGCTGCGCCGGAATACTCTCCCGTACCGCCCTGATTGTCGACTTCCGTGCCGATATAGACATACGGTATGCCGTCTTCCTCATCGATCACGGGAGTAATGTCGGAATCGTCTCCAAGGACCTTGGTCCAGACCATCTCCATCGTATTGAGATCAAGACAGCACAGGTTCATCGTGTTGTCCATGAAGTAGCCGTAGTTGCCGTAGCAGGCGATCGAGCTCTCGACGCCCATGTGGTTGCTCGTGTTGTCGGCAAAGATGTACTTGTACGAAGTGCATACCGGAGCGATCGAGATAGTCGAGCTCTCGGGCGTGTAATTCGTATTGAGGTCGAACGTGTAGATCATACCGTTCTCGCAGGGCCAGATGAGCGTATCCGTGGCGCCGTCGATTATCGGCGACGAGTCGAACGCATTCCAGTTGCTCCTGTAAGCGCCGTCGGCAGAACCGTCGTAGGAATACAGTCTGGATCCGTCGATGAGCGAATAGATATAGAATCCGAATGTGGTATTGTCACCGTTGTTGTCCGTCTGACCGACGTAGAGCAGAGGATAGCCTCTCGGATCGAGCGCAGGCGTGCCCTTCAGGGAAGAACCGACGTATATCGGATCGCGCGTCATGTCTCCGGTCTGAAGGTTGAAGAAATAGATATTGCCGTCCAATGCCGCTATGATGACCTCGACCAGGCCCATCTGCTGCTTGGCGTTGTCATACATGTTCATGACGGATCTCATGCCGTCGGACCACTTGATGCACAGAGGCTGTCCGGTCCATCTGAGACCGGACCACTCGAAATTCATGGTCGAAGCGAGCATTGTGCCGATGCCGTCATATTCCCAGACCTGCGTAAGCTCACCGTTGATGAGCTCGGTGTATCCGAAGGAAGCGCAGTTCCTGAAGTTATTACCTCTATAAGTAAATATGCCCTTAGCCTGGCCGTAATATACCGGATCGTTGAACCAGATGGGTGTCTCCCTGGAGTAGTCGCCTTCCGCGATAACGCCTGCAACTGCAACCTGCTCGGTTATGCCTCTTGCGGCAGGATCGCACTCGGATACGACGGGATCTTCCGTATATGTGTTGATGGAAGCGTTCTCGGGATAGAGGATGGGATTCTGATAATCGGTAATAGGAGGTATCGGCGAAGGAGTCGGGGTGGCAACGGAGATGAATCCGGACTCGTTTGTGGCGTCGCCGGTGACCAGGGTCTCCTCGATATTGCTCCTGTTGAAATACACGACAGCAAGGACGGCTGTAAGAATAACAAACAGCGCCGTCATAACGACCACCAGCTTCAGCGTCCCTTCATTTGGATCGCGCGAAGGCTTATAGTAGCTGTTGTCGGGTTGAATGTATTGTTCCCTTTTGTTCATCAGCCCGGACCTTGCGGTCCCCCTCCAAGCTCAAAAAGTAAAACCTATTGTAACACGGCTGACACATTTACTCAATCAATGGAATTTGCCAACTCCGTAAGCTTGGAAAGCCTGTGGCTCATGCCTGATTTGCCGATCGGGGGATCCATCATCTGGCCGAGTTCGGCTATGGATGCTCCCGGATTGCCCAGGGCCGCCTCTGCCGCCTGTCTGAGCTCGGGCGTGAGCTTTGCCGCCTTGGGCGACTTTATTAACTTCTTTATAAGGTTATTACGGGAAGCAGCGGCATCCGCGAGCCTCCTGGCATTGCCGTTATCGCAGTTCATTACCCTGGCGACCTCGCCGGATACGGTCTTCTCCGCCCTGATGTTCTCGAACTCGAGCATGGCACCTATCGCGCCGACGTGACCTATAAAATCCGAGACCATGTCGCCCGTCTTGAAGTAGAGTGCCGTGAACCCGTCCCTTTCCTTAAGGATCGGCTCGATGTCCCATCTGGCGAGCATCCCCTCGCAGAGCCTTACGATGGCGGCATTCTCGAGATGGAACTCGATGCGGTAGCTCTTGACCGGGTCAGAACAGTACCCCGAAGCAAGGAACACCCCGCGCATGAAGCCTTCGGAGAACACGTGATCTTCAGGAAGATACTTCAGGCCGTCTTCCGTAAAGCACTGCCCGTACAGCCTCGCGAAGAGTTCTCTCGACTCCGCCGAGACGTATATCCTCTCCTTATCCAGCCCGAAAACAAGTCCCTCGTCCTTAAGGAGCGCTCCCACATGCTCTCTGATCTCCGGTATGACCTTGATCTCCAGCGAGGGCTCCGCGGTATCAGCCTTGGCGGCAGCGCAGAACAGTCCCGCGATGACCGCCTGTCTGGCATTCATCGTCTTGGGCCTGGCGCGCGACAGCTCGAGTTTGATCTTTACCGAGAAGCTGGCTTCCTCCATTATGCATCCGCCTTCTTCATGTACCTTGAAGCTTCCTTGTCGATGTCCCTGTGACGGACCGTAGCCTTGATGCCTTTATCCACGAAGACTCTGCAGAGCCTCTCTGCAAAATATACCGATCTGTGTCTTCCGCCCGTGCAGCCGATCCCGATATGCAGCCTTCCCTTGCCTTCTCTTAAGAAGCTCGGGATCGTGTATCCGATAAGGTCTGCCACCTTGGACACGAATTCATCCGTCTGCTCGAATGTCTCGAGATAATCCGCGATCTCTTTGTCGCGGCCGGTGAGATTCTTCAGTTCCGGCACATAGTACGGATTGGGAATGAACCTTGCATCGAAGACATAGTCGCAGTCTACCGGCACGCCGTACTTGAAGCCGAAGCTCTCGATGAACACCGACATGCCGTTGCCGTCATCTTCGGAGAGCATCTCGTTCAAGACCTGCTGGAGCTTGGCGGGGGTAAGGAAAGACGTGTCTATTACGCCCGTCGCCATCGTCCTTATGTTCTCGAGCCTCTTGCGCTCCTCGGCTATCGCCTCGGTAAGCGGGGCATTCGCCGAGAGCGGGTGCTTACGCCTCGTCTGCTGATATCTGCTGATAAGGACATTGTCGGATGCCTCAAGGAATATGATCTTATAAGGACAGCCGACATTCTCTTCTATCCTTTTGAGAGCATCTTCAAAACCGTCGAGGAATTCCTGCGACCTGATGTCTACGACGAACGCCAGCTTCTCTATGCCGAACTCCTCGGTACCGGTACTCTTAACAAAGCTCGATACTATATCGGGCAGGACATAAGGGGGCACATTGTCCATGCAGAAATACCCTCTGTCCTCAAGATAATCAACGGCACGGCTCTTGCCCGCTCCGCTCATTCCGGTCACAAAAACGATTTCCATGACCTTACTCCTTTCTACCCTGTCAGAACTTTCCTATTAATCTTACTTCGGGCTCTATCTTAACGCCCTGCTTATCCAGCACTGTCTGCTGCACATATCTTATGAGCCTCATCACATCTGCTGCGCTCGCGGTGCCGCCGTTGTTCACCACAAAGCCGCAGTGCTTGGGCGATACCTGTGCGCCGGATTCATCCAGCTTGAATCCCCTGAGCCCGGAATCTTCTATCAGCTTGCCTGCAAAATACCCTTCCGGTCTCTTGAACGTCGAACCCGCGCTGGGCACGTCAAGCGGCTGGCTGGTGGTCCTTTTGGCCTTGAGTTCGTCCACATAGGCGGATATCTTATCCGGATCTCCCTTGGCAAGCCTTACGGTCAGACCGAGGATGATGCAGTCGCCCTTGCGCTCGAATACGCTCGTCCGGTAGCCGAATGCGCAGTCGGATGCATCCATGGTCTTTATCCCGCCCTTCTCGAGATATCTGACTGATACCGCGATGTCTTTGATCTCCCTGCCGTATGCGCCTGCGTTCATGAACACCGCGCCTCCGACCGAGCCCGGGATGCCGCAGCAGAATTCCGCGCCCTCGAGGCCGTACTTCACGGCGGTATTGCCGAGCAGCGACAGCGGCGCGCCCGCACCAGCGGTTATCACGGCGCCGTCTTCGTCTTCTTCGACAGAGATATCGCCGAGCTTTCTTCCTATCCTTATGACAAGGCCGTCGAAGCCCTCGTCAGACACGAGGATGTTCGAACCCAGTCCGAGGATAAAAGTCTCGAGGTTTTTTTCCTTTGCGTAAGACAGCAGCTGCAGCAGTTCGTCCTCAGTCTCGGGCTCCGCGAAAAGCTTCGCAGGACCGCCGCATCTGAAGGTAGTAAACTGCTTCAGGGAAACATCATTTTGTATGGCAGGTTCAGACATCCGGATTCTTCCCCGGGAACACGCGGGATACGAGATCCTGTGCCGCGTTGTAACCCATCTTCTTTACTCTGTAGTTGATGGCAGCAGCCTCGACGATTATCGCGAGGTTACGTCCGGGACCTACCGGGATGGTTACCGAAGGAACCTTGATGCCCAGGATGTCCGTCGTCTCATCGTCCAGACCGAGTCTGTCGTATGTCTTCTTCTCATCCCAGAGCTCCAAGTTGATAACGAAGTCTATGGCCTCCTGCGGCTTGACCGAGGATACGCCGTAGAGTTCCTTAACATCCAGTATGCCGAGGCCTCTTATCTCAATGAGGTGCTTGATGACATCGGGGGCACGTCCCACGAGCGTCGTCTCGGATACCTTGCGGATCTCTATTTGGTCGTCCGCGATAAGTCTGTTGCCTCGCTTTACGATCTCGAGAGCCGTCTCGGATTTACCAACGCCGGATTCACCGAGGATAAGGATACCTTCACCGTAGACCTCTACGAGAACGCCGTGCATTGATACACGCGGAGCGAGCTCGACACGCAGATATTTGACCAGCTCTGAAGCAAAATCCGATGTGGCCTGGCTGGTGCGCAGGATCGGTGTCCTGAACTCCTGCGCAGCCTCAAGGATCTCTTCGTGGACCTTGTGGTTACGCGTGATGACGAGAGCAGGGATCTGCTTCTCGAACAGAGCAGATACGGAAGCCAGTCTCTCTTCCGGACTCAGATGATCCAGATAAGCGTGCTCCATGTTGCCGATGATCTGGATTCTGTCCGGACCGAAATGGTCGTAGTATCCGGCGAGCTGAAGGCCCGGTCTAGTGGCATCCGCCACCAGAAGCCTGCGCTCTTCTATGTCTCCGGAATCGTAGACGATCTCCAGGTCAAATGCTTTGACTATCTCGGAAAGGAATACGCTTGAGTAAGGCACTTATATCACTTCCTTAATCGAATGCAACGTTGATCTCGTGAGCTTTGCCGTCGGAGAATACCGGGATTCCGGTGCCCTCGATGACATTGCCGTCAGCCGTGATCTTAACGCCGTCCTGAGCTCTTCTGAAGCCTTCGGGCTTTGTGATGTGGATATCGTATTCGGCGGATACGCTCTTGACCTTGATGTCGAGCTTGGTCTCGTTCTCTCTGAGGATAGGCTCGCACTTCAGGAAATCAGATGTGAACTCCACGCCGAAGCACTGGAACAGTGACAGGAGGAGCCATGTGGATGTACCCGAGAGCGTAGGTCCGATGTTCTCTCCGGAATCGGAGTTGTTGTACTGTGTGCACCATCTGGGGTTGCCGCATACGGTGAACGGAGCCTTGAGCGTACGGAAAGGAACGATCATGTCGATGATCCAGTACGCAGTCTCTGCCAGACGCTTAGCGAGTGCCTCGTCCTTGACGGTCTTCGCTGCCTTGAGCATAGCCGAGCATGCCATCATGTTCGCATGCTTGAATACGCCGCCGTTCTCACGGTCGCCCGGATAGTAGAGGGCAACGTCGATCTTGGGGGCGATCTTCGGATAATCAACTGTCGAGCAGAGTCTGAATCCGTAAGGTGACTTGAGATACTTGTCGAGTGAATCGAGCATCGTCGAGATCTGTGCTTCGTCAGCGACTTCTGCGAGGAGTGACCATGAGAAGCTGTTGAGGAAGTATGCGCCGGGATGGCCTTCCTCGAGTGCCAGGCCGTCGCCTGCAGCACCGAGATACTTGAGTTCCGGCTTGTCTGATCTGTTGAAGAGAACTCTGCAGTAGAAGTCATCCTTCCAGCAGTTCTCTCTGAGAGACTTGGCAAGAGTCTCTGACATGCCTGCGAGCTCAGATGCATATGCGCTGTCGCCGATCTTGTCGAACATGCCCTGTGCCGCATCGATGGCAACCTTGAGCAGGAAACCGTTCATGACAGACTCGGTGTACTCCGACTCAAAAGGAACTTCTCCGTAGCTCTTGCCCTTTGCTGCAAGCTGCTCCTTGTACTGTGCGATCTTGTCTTCGCCCGAGATGGAATCGGGATCGACTCTGAGGCAGTCATTCCAGTCAGCTCTGTCGATGAGCGGAATGCCGTGCTTGCCTACTGAGATCTTGCAGCTGTATGTGATTATGGCCCTGATAGTCTCGCGGAGAGGTCTCTTGATGCCTTCATCTGTAAGTGTCTTCTTGGTTCCTGCCATTACGAATTCCTGATCGAGGAAAGCATAGTCGCCGGTAAGTCCGAGGTAGCGGTCGAGAGCCTGGAGCAGCCAGAGTCCGTCATCTGACCACCAGCCGGGTTCCTTGCCGATCCAGTAGAAGTTGTGGTTGGTATAACCGTCTTCATATACGTTCTCGATCCAGCCTGCGAGCATCTCCTTGATGAAGGATGTCTTGCCCATGCCTGCAAAATAGTACATGGAAGCATAGATGTCCTGGATCTCTCTGAAGCCGATCTCACGGTAACCCTTCTGTGTCCAGTCGAGCGATCTCGATACGAATGTCTGATAGAAGACCTGGAACGGAAGGTTGTTGTTGACGTAAGCGGAGAAGTCCTTGTCGTCTCCTGCGATCTGCATATATGAAGCATACTGCTTTGTGAAGTCGATGACTGCCTCAAGGTCTGCTTCGAGCTTAGCCGGATCGCTGTAGTAATCGCATACGGCTTCCATCTCGACTGCAGGTGTCTGCTCGACGACGAAGTCCTTGTTGACCGCATCGGAAGACAGGCATGTGAAGCTGTCGACTCTGACGATACCGCCTGCCTTTACGGTGAAAGGTGCGGAGAGTGCGAAGAAGCCCGGTCCCTTGCGCGACGCCCTGCAAGCGAGCGGAGCGATGAACTCAGGATCCTCGAGAGAACCTGAACCTACGAAGTCTCCGTATCTTGCACAATACTCATCGGGATATACCGCGCCGTCATCTGTGTGAGCGATGAGTGTGGCAAATCTTATGTTGTTCTTTGTCCACTTCGGGTTGGGGTTGAAGCTTACCGCGCGCAGCTCACCGTTCTCGTTGTAGAAGACTTCGGACTGCTGCACTACGGTGGTGAAGATAACGTCTTCAGAGAGTGCGTGTGTCTCTCTTGTACCGAACATGCCTGTTGCAACGATCCTGAGATCCTTGTCGTCGTTACCGTCATTCTGGATCTCGATCATCTGTGCTTCTGTCGCGAGAGGAAGACCCTCGTGCTGGGGAACGATGAAGATAGTTCTCTTGACCTTAAGTCCGCATTCGAGGTCGTAAGTGATGACCGTGCGGTTCTGTGAATGTACCGTACGTACGGATTCAAGTCCTTCTGCAATGGCAGCGCCGGACCAGAAGATCTTTTTGCCGTTCTCAACGAGATAGAACTGTCTGTTAGCCGGGAAGCCGTTCTCCTCAGGCAGGTAGTCCCAGCGTGTGGCAAGTACCTGCGTGTCTGCGTGAGCCCTGAACGAACCGCCGCCCAGCCTGTCTACGCAGCTCTTCGGAGTAGACTGAAGAGGTCTGTCGAATCCGATCCTGTTGCCGAGGAACATATTCGTATAGTAATGGGGACCCGGAGCAGGTGAAGAGGGATCGCAGATAAGCTCTCCCGAACCTGTGAGTCGTCCGCCCCACAATTCAGATTCCTTGATGAGTTCGGCGATGGCACCCAGGATCTTGTCTCCGGCCTCGAGCACTTCGATCTCGCCGTCCAACTCCACATATATAACGGGCTGTTCACCTGCAACAATGCATACGCTCTTGTTCTTTGCGGCAAGCGTGGAGAATGCATTGTAGAGCCTGTCGTCTCCTGCCATTACGCTTATGAGCGGAGAGTCGAACTTAAGGCCCGTAACACCTATGACCACCGGCTTCGTACCGAAAGCAACATACTGTGCCGATACTCCGCCCGTAAATTCTACCTTGCCGCCGAACTTCTGTTCGAGCAGTTCCGCTGCCGTAAGCTGGACCTCTCTGGCCTTCTCGCCTCTGTAACCCATAACCATATCCTCCAAAGGAAAAAATAAAACAGTAAAATTATAGCAAGAAACCCCGCTGTTCAAAAGATGAAAGCGGGGTTTTGCTTTAATTTAATATATATGCGGGAGTTATGACAAGACTCAGCCGAGAGTTACCTCTACCTTGTGTGTCTTTCCGTCGCCGCTGACCGGTACGATGCAGCCTTCTACGGGCTGTCCGTCTACCGTGAGGCTCTTAACGCCCTTGCATACGTGATCGGGATTCTTGATCGTGATCTCATATGTGTCGCCTCTGAACTGACGTGAAGCTGTGAATCCGTCCCATGCGGAAGGGATGGAAGGATCTACTCTCAGACCGTCGAACTCAGGCTTAACGCCGAGGATGTACTGGGAGATCGCAACCATGTTCCAAGCAGCCGTACCCGTGAGCCAGGAGTTCTTGCCCTGACCGAAGTTCTTAGCATCCTTACCGCCGATCATCTGACCGTATACGTAAGGCTCTGTCTTGTGGATGTCAGATGTCTCTTCAGTGAATGCAGGAGCGATCTTCGAATAGTACTCGAAAGCCTTGTCTCCTCTGCCGGCATATGCCTCAGCGCAGATGATCCATGCGTTGTTGTGTGTGAAGATACCTGCGTTCTCCTTGTATCCGCCCGGATATGTGGAGATCTCACCGTACTGGATGTAGTACTTTGTGAATGCGGGGTTGTTCAGAACGAGACCGAACTCGCAGTTGAGATACTTGTCGATGGCGTTGAGAGTCTTGATGTCAGCGCCTTCTTCTTTACCGATCTCGGACATTACTGCGAAGCCCTGGGGCTCGATGAAGATCTTACCCTCTTCGCACTCCTTGGAACCCATCTTCTCGCCGTTGGCGTCGTAAGCTCTGATGAACCAGTCGCCGTCGAAAGCGGACTCCATCGTGTTCTTCTTCATCTTGTCGATCTCTGCCTGTGCCTTTGCAGCCTCATCGTTCTTGCCGAGGTGCTCGAGGATGCCGACATAAGCAGGACCTGTGTATGTGAAGAGTGCTGCAACGAATGCGGACTCTGCGATCTTAGAGTAACCGCCCTCTGCCTTGAACTTCGGGTTGGTGTATGTCTGGAAGGACTCACCGGGTGTGTCGGAGAAGCATGAGAGGTTGATGCAGTCGTTCCAGTCAGCTCTCATTGCGAGAGGCAGTCCGTGAGGTCCAAGGTTGTTTACGATGTGATAGAAAGATACATCGAGGTGCTCGAGCATCGTGTGCTTGCCTTCCGGATCGTCATCGAACGGTACATTTGCATCGAGGATGCCCCAGTCGCCTGTCTCCTTGATGTAGGCTGCAACGGAGAGGATCATCCAGAGCGGGTCATCGGAGAAGTCGCCGCCGATGTCTGCATTACCCTTCTTGGTAAGAGGCTGATACTGGTGATAGCATCCGCCGTCAGACAGCTGTGTGGAAGCGATGTCGATGAGTCTCTCTCTTGCACGCTCGGGGATCTGGTGAACGAAGCCGAGGATGTCCTGGTTGGAATCTCTGAAGCCCATGCCTCTGCCGATTCCGGACTCGAAGTAGGATGCGGAACGGGAGAGGTTGAATGTGACCATACACTGATACTGGTTCCAGATGTTGACCATACGGTTGACCTTGTCATCAGGTGTGTCGACCTTGAAGATGGACAGGAGATTATCCCATGTAGCGCGGAGCTCTGCGAGACCTGCAGCAACCTTCTCGGGTGTGTTGTACTTGTCGATCATCGCATAAGCCTTCTCCTTGTTGAGGACCCATGCCTCTCTTGTAAGGAGGCCTTCCGGCTTGGTGTCTGCGAACTTCTTGTCCTGCGGGTTCTCAGCATAGCCGAGGATGTAGATGAGTGTCTTGGATTCGCCCGGAGCAAGAGTGATCTTCTTGTAGTGTGAAGCAATGGGAGACCAGCCGTCTGCGAAGGAGTTGGAAGCCTTACCTTCGAATACCGTTGTCGGGTTGTCCCAGCCGTTGTAGATGCTTCCGAGGAATGCATCGCGGTCTGTATCGTAACCGTCGATCTCGTCGTTGACCGTATAGAAAGCATAGTGGTTACGTCTGTCTCTGTACTCTGTTACGTGATAGATCGTGGAACCTTCGATCTCGACACGACCCGTGGAGAAATTCCTCTGGAAGTTGGTGCAGTCATCCTGTGCATCCCAGAGGCACCACTCTGCCATTGAGAAGATGCTGAAGCTCTTCTCGGAAGCACTGTCATTTGTGAGTACGACCTGCTGTACTTCGCCGTCGTAATCCTGAGGAACGAAGAATGTTACCTCAGCCTTGAGTCCGTTCTTTGCACCGGTGATGACGGTGTAGCCCATGCCGTGACGGCACTCATAAGAATCGAGTTCTGTCTTTACGGGAGACCAGCCCGGATTCCAGACTGTTCCGTTGTCGTTGATGTAGAAATAACGGCCGCCCATATCGAGAGGAACGTTGTTGTAGCGGTAACGCGTGATCCTTCTGAGCCTTGCGTCCTTGTAGAAGCTGTAGCCGCCTGCCGTATTGGAGATAAGTGAGAAGAATCCCTGATTGCCGAGGTAGTTGATCCAGGGATAAGGTGTCTTGGGGGTATTGATGACATATTCTTTTCTGGTGTCGTCAAAATGTCCGAACTTCATAGAGAATTCCTCCGTGTGTAGAGTATTTGGAATTTCATAATACAACACTTCGGAGACGGTTTGTGGGAGGTCTTCAAAACTTTACAAATGAAACCGATTGCGCACAAGAAGCGCTGTTCAGACGATTCCGAAATCCTTTAGAGTCGCCTCAAAATCGGCCTTGGCATCGTCGATTGAAGACACCTTGCCTTCGCTGTAAGCCTTGACCGCAGCTTCGAATGCGCTGTTGATCAGAGCATCGTCTTCGCCTATCTCGGAGTTATCGATCTTGAGTGCCGTATCGAGAAGAACGGAATAAGGATTCTGTCCTCCGAGGAACTCATAGGAGTATTCGGAATTGTTTGCGGCAGAGGTCATGACATCTACATTGTTGACGAACATTCCGCCGGTAGCCACCATGTCCGTGAGGTTCGTCTTGTCGATGGCGATGTTCCTCATTATTGTCGCGCATGAAGCCTTTGTGTCGCAGTACTTGGATGCCATTATCCATGTGCCGCCCCAGTAGTAATCAGACGGTCCTGACGTAAGTGCCCAGCTGCCGTATGTCGGATTGTCTTCGTCGTTGAGTCCGAGCAGATATGCCGTCTCGACGGGACCCCAGTATGTCATGACGGTACCGTCTTCGGCACCTGCGTACCAGCCGTCGGTCCACTGTCCGGTAGTAAACGTAAGTCCGTCGGTGTAGAGAGATTTCGAGATGTCGAAGTAGTCTTCCATGACCGGCTCGAAAGTAAGCGCACCGTCCGTAACCCACTTCTCCGTCCTCGAACCGAGGTAAGGGATGAATATCTCCTCCGGATCCGCGATGACCTTTACCGTTCCGCCGGAAGCCGCATTGACATCAGCGGCAGTCTGCATGAACGCGTCCCACGTCTCAAAGGACTGGCCGACTTCGGCAGGGTCCTGAGTGCCGAGATACTGCTCGGTGAGGTCTCTGTTGTACCAGACTCCGCCGGGGCATGCTTCCCATGTGACGCCCTTGATGACGTTGTCGCTGTCGGTAGCCCAGGTGGTCGTATAGCTGAACATCGAGTCAACGAATTCATCGTATGCGATGCCTAAGTCGTTGACGGGAAGAGTGTAATCTGAAGCAAGATACTTTTTGGCATAAGCCGCTTCGCATATGAACAGGTCGGGAGCCACGTTCTTGTCGCCGCTCGCCAGGACCGCATCGAGCTTTGCCGTGTATGCGGTGGATTCTGACAGGACCATGTCGTAGTTAACATCAGGTGCATATGTGTCGAGAAGGTAGGTGAATTCGTCATCGTTCCAGCCGTAGATTACGACGGTATCATCCTCGTCCGTAACATCGGTCGCTACCGTAAGCTCATTGAAGTCTTCCGCGGTGACCTGTTCTGTATTCTCGGTCGGATCTGTCGCATCGTCAGTCTCAGGCTCGGATGCGGGCAGTGAAGCTTCAACCTTGGAAGGTTCGGGTGCATCGGTCGGATCCGTGACATCTCTGCCGCAGCCGCAGGCAACGCTGACCGTCATGATCAGCGACAATGTCAAAGCTTCGATCCTTCTCTTATTCATCCTTGAGTCTCCTGCCGGCTCTGTCAGACCTCAACGCAGAACAGCTGCATTCCGTAGCGGTTGAGATAGAGCGCATAGTCGTTAAAATTTATTGCAGTATTATAAACCTTTCCGTCTGCAGTTCCATAGATGGTGACCGTAGCGGTGCCTGCCCCGGGTGTCTGGGCAGCGATGAAGATATCCGTGATATCGTCAGCTTCAAGGTCTTCTCTGGCTTCCTTCTCCTCGTCGGTCTCGCCCGCCTGGTCAGGAAGATTCGATACGTCGTCAGCGAGCTTCTCCTTGAGGATATCTTCGAATTCTGCCACGTCATCTGAGATGGCCGCGGTGGTGACGTACTGGCCCGTGAGCATGTCAAAGCTTGCATACTCGGTATTGACCGTTTCTTCGCCTTCGATATCGATAACCGTATAGCTCATGACAACAGACAGTACCCTGCCGTTGTCGGAGTAATCAAAATTAACCGTAACGGAAGCAGGTGCTTCGGGAATGCCTGCGATTATGTAAGCAGCTTCCGCATCAGAGCAGCAGCGTGTATAGAGTCCTGCCGCCTCCTGATAGAAACCGTCAAGGATCATGTTGATCGCCGTCTGGACTGCTTCGCTCTGGTTGTCGGATATGACCATCCTCTCGCCGGAGAAAGATGCGAGGAGTTCTTCGTTGCCGTTGTTATAGCTCTCAGCGAACTCTTCGGTCTTTACCGTAAAGTCAGTACCGATGCACTCTTCCGTAAGCTCGGAGAACTCGACTCTCTCGGGCGAAGGCTCGGGCGTCGGAGTAGGAGTGGGAGTCGGCGTGGGCGTGGGTGTGGGTGTGGGATCAGGTTCTTCCGTGGGAGTCGGCTCTTCCTCGGGAACAGGAACAGGTGTGTTCTCAGGCTCTTCCTGTGCTTCCTTCTTGGAAGGCGCAGACGAAGCGGTATTGCCGGTCGTTACTCCGCCGTATGTCTCGTTAAGACCCTTGCCGATGGTGTACAGCCCCTCGTTCAGCTTGCCGTAGTCGACCGTGCATGCCGCGAGGAGACATGAACAGCAGAGAATGGTTGCCGTTGCTGCCGCGATACTCTTATTGAAAGCTTTTTTGCCCAAACGTCTCATCTTGATTCCCTCCCTTTATCAATCAGTCATGCTTATGTTTCCCTTGCGGAGCGCGGCCGAGAAAATGATCCCCGAAGCACCGCCGCTCCTCCTGAATAATATCTTCCCTCCCGATGATGCCAGGAAGGCAGCAGATGTTGCCGTGTCGGATTCTCTCTCCGGCGCGAAAGTCATCTTAAGGGGAAGCCTTACGTTCGCAAGCTCCCTGCCCTCATAGAACACCACGGGTACTTCGAGCATCTCGGATACTGCCCTGACAGCCTCGCTGTCTCTGGCAGACTGCGATACCGCTACGACAGATACCGATCTCGGATCTATCAGATGATTCTCGAGAGATGTCTTTACCGTATCGGCCGCATAACCGGGGTCTGCCTTGGACTTGAGTTCCAGGCCCAGACAGACGAGCTTCGGCGTGAGGACCAGGACTTTGCCTTCACCTCCCTCGGGAAGCTTCCTGCAGGTTATAAATACGACAGGATTGCCTTCATCCGATGAATCGAGCTCTATATATCTCTGAATGAAATCGTCGTGCATCTCCTGCGTATATCTGTGAAGTTCAAATACCATCTGATCGAGCACGGGCTCTTCGAACGAGACGGGAAGGTCGCTGTAGACGCTGACCCTTACCCCGTTCCTGATATGTGAATTGATCTTGTCATAGAGAGCCTTGTCGGAGATGTTCATCGGCATCGATTCGGTCACAACGGAAAGGTCCTTGGCGATGTCCGCGATGCTTCCGAAGTCGGTAAAGCAGGATGAGCCGAGTGATCTCGCGATGGTATTGACTGCTGCCGTTACTTCGGCAGGATTGACTGAACCGTATCTGATCGCTGCCGCGAACTTACCTTCAGAGGATACGCAGATGACGGGAACGGAGGACAGCTCTGAAGACAGGTTCCTGGATATTATCCCGCAGGCTGCTTCAAGGGGAAGTACGAGAACAAGACAGACGGGTTCTTTGCCGGGCGAAGCAAGATCGGAAGCAAATATCTCAGTGCTCCCTATGCGCCTTCCGCCCGATCCGGAAAGAACGTTCCTGATGGTGTTGTCCGCTTTGTCGGATCTGCCGTAACAGAGTAAGTACATCCTTATCCTCCGTATAGTTTTATTTATAAAACATTACCACACTTTGCCAAAAAACTATAAAATGATTTCAAATTTAACCAACCGGAGGAAACCACAGTGATAGTAGTACTTGACGGCCTTGCCGCAAATCCCGGAGACATCTCCTGGGCGCCCCTCGAAGCATACAGCTCAGTAAAGGCGTATGACGTGACACATCCCGAAGATCTCATAGCGAGAGCAGCAGGGTGTGAGATGGTGATAACGAACAAGACTCCGTTCGACGAGAAGACCTTAGATCAGCTCCCCGATCTCAAGTACATCGGCGTGCTCGCCACAGGCTATAACGTCGTGGACATAGAAGCGTGCAGGAAGCGCGGGATCGCGGTCACCAACGTTCCCGAATACGGCACGTTCGCGACAGCCCAGATGACCATCGCGCTCCTTCTCGAGATAGCGGACAAGGTCGGTCTTCACTCGGCATCCGTCATGAGCGGGGAGTGGGTCACCGCACCCCAGTTCAGCTACTTCAAGGCACCCCTGATAGAGCTCGCGGACAAGAGGCTTCACATCGTGGGATTCGGCAAGATCGGAAGAAGGGTCGCAGCCATCGCTTCCGCTCTCGGAATGAAGGTATCTGCCACTCCACATAACCTCGTCTCATCTGAAGAGACCGTCGAAGGTTACACCGTTAAGATGCTGCCCCTGGAAGAGGGTCTCGTGGGAGCAGACGTCGTCACACTTCACTGCCCTCTCACGCCGGAGACGAATGCTCTTATCAACGAAGAGAGATTGTCCGTCATGAAGTACGGCGCGATACTCCTCAACTGCTCGAGAGGGCCCGTAATAGATGAAGCTGCAGTAAGAGCCGCACTCGACTCGGGCAAGCTGTCGGGCTTCGGTGCGGATGTCGTATCGGTGGAACCTATGAGATCTGACAATCCCCTGCTCGGAGCTCCGAACACCTACATCACCCCGCACATCGCCTGGGCACCCGTCGAGACAAGGATAAGGCTCATTCAGGCAGCGGCGGACAACATAGGCGCATTCCTCAGGGGCGAACGTCTCAACAGAGTCGATTAACTACCGAGGGCACCCCGGAATTACTCGGAGTGCCCTCGACATGGAATAAGGGATAGATTAAGAAAATTGTCGTTTTAAAACACTATAAGTGTATAGGTGTATGATAACAAGACCTTGACCCGAGGTCAAATACAAAATTGAGGCAAACGTGTGCTATTTTCGCGATGTCTTGAGCTGTACGGTAAGGCCTGCGGCAGCGAGAGCGACAGTTACGAGAGCCGCCGTGAGAATGTAGTCTCCGGTAAAGTTTCCTCCCAGCACCGTCTCTTCAAAAGAACGTGCGGCTTCGCCTGACAGGAAGCTCGTCCAGAGCAGCGGGGAGAGCACCGAGGACAGTATCCTTGCGCCGAGGATCGCGGTAAGAAGGCTTATGCTCCACTTCTGCGCATAGTAGACCAGAACGCCGAGAAGCGCTCCCAGGGCAAGTCCCACGCCAAGGAGCACGAGCTTGTTTGCCACGATGTCCTGCGGAAGGATCCCGTTGTAATCCGTGTATATCCAGTATCCGCACGCGAGCGTCGTTATCAGGATAAGGGCCTTCATGTACAGCGCGAAAGCACCCACACCGAAGCCTACCGTAAACACTCCGATGATGATGAGCCTTGCCACATCGGGAAGCTCCATTCCGGAAGACGCGATATAGTTTACGAGCAGCACGCCTGCTGCAAAGCCCAGCGCGGCACCGACCAGAGCGAGGCTCAGGCGGAAGAACTTATATCCCGCAAAGCACACGAGGCATCCTGCCGCCAGTGTCAGTATCGTCAAAACAACATCAGTCAAGTTCAAGTATCTCCTTCACTTCATCGATCGAGGAAGCACTGCACAGGGCTCGTTTGACGGCCGCTGCGCCTTCTTCCCCCTTTATGTAGAACGGCATTACCGCCCTGAATTCCCTTACGACGGCGCCCTCGTCGCAGTCGGGATTATCCTCTCTTCTTCCCATGAGTTCGCGAAGGAGCATCTGCCTCTTCTCGAGGTCCGTGGGCTCAGTGAATTCCCTGCCTTCGAGTTCGTCGGTTATCCTGCGGAACACCCAGGGATTGCCTCTTGCCGCGCGGCCTACCATAAGGCCGTCGGCACCTGTCCTGTCCAGTGCCTTCAACGCAGACTTGCCGTCCTTGACATCGCCGTTGGCAAAGACCGGGATATTGCACGGCCTGACGGCTTCCGTCATCTTCGCGACCGCATCGTAATCGGCATATCCGGCATACATCTGAGGCCTGGTCCTGCCGTGGATGCAGATCATGGCCGCACCCGATTCCGCAAGGGCTCTTACGAAGTCCGGGCCGCCCTTGTCACGGTCGTCATAACCTGTTCTCGTCTTGCACGTGACAGGAATGTCAAACCCTGCCTGTTCCACTGCTCTTACCGCAGCTTCCACGATCTTCGAAGCCCTGAGGGGATCTGTCATGAGAGCAGATCCGGAGCCGGTCTTGACGACCTTCGGCACAGGGCATCCCATGTTGATGTCCAGGATCTTAAGGCCCTGATATTCCGGGGATGCAAGCAGCTTCGACACTGCCGCGGTAAAGTCCTCCGGCTCGCTTCCGAAGAGCTGGATAACGGGAATCTTCTCCCTTACGGGATCTATCATGCTGTATCTCGAATTCCTGCCAAGTCCGTTGTATCTGATCGACCTTGCGGACACGAGTTCGGTCGGGCAGTATGCCGCGCCCATCTCGCCGCAGATGACGCGGAAAGACAGCGCCGAGAAGCCTGCCATCGGGGCCAGGCATATCGGATTATCTATATTTATGTTGCCAATCTTGACCGGATTCACGCTTTCACCTTTTTTAAGAGCATTCTGTCTGATTTTACCTCTTTTTTTACTTGAAATAATAACAATTAGGGGACAAAATAGTACTCGGAAAAAGAGGTGTAATTACATGGACGATTGTCTGGTCTATTTTTTTACGGGTTTTCTTGACAGCGGGAAGACCTCCGTCATCTGCTCATGGCTCGACGGTGAGAACTTCAGGGGCCACAAAGCGGTAGTCATCAATACCGAAGAAGGCGAAGAAGAATACATTGCGGAGAACTATCCGAATGCAGATCCCGTCATCATCAACTGTGATGCCGACGCTGTCAACAAGGAACTCACCTTCGACATAGAAGCAAGACACAAGCCCGATCTGGTATTCATCGAATGGAACGGATCCGTGTCCCCTGCCGAGTTTTTTGACAAGGTGGATGTGCCCAAGAGATGGGCGCTCGCGGCAGCTATAGTCGTCGTTGACTGTTCGACATATGCCGAGTACTACAAGAACATGCAGACGTTCTTTGCAGACTACTACAGGTTCTGCGATACGGTCATCTTCAACAGGGTCGATCCAGCCACCGACAACATCCCGAAGCTCAGAGGTTCGGTCAAGGCCGTCAACCCTTCGATAAGCATTAATTTCCTGAGCAAGGATAACGAGATCATAAGGATAGAGGATCATCTTCCCTATGACCTGTCCAAGAGCCCCTGTGAGATCTCGGCAGACGACTTCGGTCTGTTCTATACCGATGCGCTCGATAATGTCGACCGCTACAACGGCAAGCGCGTTACGCTCATCGGAGAGGCCGAGATATTAAGAGAGTTCAGAGGCAGGGCATTCGTGCTCCAGAGACAGGCTTACACCTGCTGTGCGGCAGATGTCGGCATGATGGGCGTGCTCTGCATGTATGACGTTAAGTCCGGTTTCCCTGCCGGCCAGTGGCTCAAGGTAACGGGGACCGTGAGATATTTCGAGGACGAGCAGAACGGCCAGAAGGTGGATGTCCCCTGCCTTACCGTGGAGAACTACGCGATAACCTCGAAGCCCGAGAACGAGATCATTTATTTCAACTGATAGAAAGAAGGTAATTTGAATGACAAAAGTAGACATTTTCTCAGGATTCCTGGGAGCAGGTAAGACAACGCTTATCAAGAAGCTCATCGCAGACGGATATAACGGACAGAAGATCGTGCTCATCGAGAACGAGTTCGGTCAGATAGGTATCGACGGCGGATTCCTGAAGGAATCCGGCATCGAGATAACAGAGATGAATTCCGGCTGCATCTGCTGCAGCCTCGTAGGTGATTTCGGAACGGCGCTGCAGGATGTCATCGACCGTTTCCATCCCGACAGGATCGTAATAGAACCCTCCGGCGTCGGCAAGCTCTCCGATGTCGTTGCGGCAGTCAAGAGAGTTGAAGGCACCGAGGTCTGCGGCACCGTCACGGTGATCGACGCATCCAAGTGCAGGATCTACCTGAAGAACTTCAAGGAGTTCTACGAGAACCAGATCAAGTATGCCGGTACGATCATCTTAAGCCGTACGGGCAATATCGCTCAGGATAAGCTCGACCAGGCCGTTGCCCTTATCAAGGAAGTCAACGACCACTCCCAGATCATCACCACTCCCTGGGATGACCTGTCAGGCGTTCAGATCCTGAAGGCCATCGAAGAGCCCATCACGGCTGCGGACATGGCTGCAGCTCTTCTCGAAGCAGAGGAGCATGAACACCACCATCACCACCACGACCACGGTGAGGACTGCGAGTGCGAGGAGTGCAAGGGCCATCATCACGACCACGATGACGATGATGACGATGACGAGCATGAGCATCATCACGAGCACCACCATGATCACGAGCATGAAGA
This sequence comes from Oscillospiraceae bacterium, assembly GCA_902782125.1. Classification (GTDB taxonomy): domain Bacteria; phylum Bacillota; class Clostridia; order Saccharofermentanales; family Saccharofermentanaceae; genus Saccharofermentans. Next base: position 52,844 of record CACZMA010000003.1, read on the forward strand.
ACATGAGCATGAACATCATCATGACCACGATCACCACCATGCGGATGAGATCTTCGACAGCATCGGATTCGAGACATCAAGATCATTCACGGCAGATCAGATCTCCGCAGCTCTCAAGTCGCTCGACAATTCAGACAAGTACGGTCAGATCCTCCGTGCGAAGGGCATCGTTGCAGGCGAAGGCGGACAGTGGATACACTTCGATTATGTGCCCGGTGAAGAAGATGTCCGTACGGGTCCTGCAGACGTTACAGGCAAGCTCTGCGTCATCGGCGCAAGCGTCAACAAGGAAGCAGTAAAGGAATTATTCGGAATATAAGGTACCGCGGCAATGAACAAAGCAGGATTCAGGATCATCGTTGTAGGTGCCGGCAAGGTCGGCAAGACCATCACAAGACGTCTTACTGACGAAGGCCATAACCTTGTCGTCATAGACAGATCTGAGAGTAAGCTCGAAGAGCTGTCCAACCAGTGCGACTGCATGCTTCTGACCGGTTCGGGTGCGAGCCACCAGACACTTGAAGAAGCCGGCATAACGGAATCCGACCTCATGATTGCGGTCACCGATTCAGACGAACTGAATCTTCTGTGCTGCACGATAGCAAAGCAGTTCAATCCCGATATCTCGACCATCGCCAGGGTAAGGAACCCCGACTACGGTAACGAGATCCCTTATCTCATGAACCGTCTTGCGATAGACCGTATCATCAACCCCGAGTTCGAGGCGGCAGTGGATGCAGCGCGTCTGCTCTTCCTGCCTGCGGCAATATCCATCAATTCGTTCGCACACGGAACTGCCGAGATCGTCAAGATAGAGATACCCGAAGGCAGCATCCTTGATGAGAACTCCATCGCTTATCTCGGTAAGAACATCACCAACGATCTCGTCATCGTAGGAGTCGAGCGGGACGGCGAGCTCACGATCCCGAACGGTGACTTCGTATTGAAGTCCGGCGACGTCATATCGTTCGTATCTTCCCGTAAGGTCTGCATTCAGTTCCTGAAGGAGATCGGATTCAATTCCAGATCCGTTCACAACACCATGATCATAGGCGGCGGCAAATCCGCATACTATCTTGCGGATCAGCTGCTCAAGTCCGGCATCTACGTCAAGATCATCGAGAAGAGTTACGCGCGCTGCGAAGAGCTCAGCGTACTCCTTCCGAAAGCAATGATCATCCACGGCGACGGAACGGAATCAGGCGTTCTCGAAGAGGCCGGAATAGCTACCACGGATGCCCTCGTCGCCCTCACGGGTATCGACGAAGAGAACATCATGCTGACACTGCACGCCAAGCAGGTATCTAAGGCAAAGGTGGTAACCAAGATCAACAGGATCACCTTCACCAAGGTCATCAACAATCTTAACCTCGGAAGTGTTATCTACCCCAAGTACATAACCGCCGAGAACATAATCACATATGTAAGAGCGAAGCAGGCATCGATCGGCTCCAACGTCGAGACGATGTACCAGCTTCAGGACGGTCAGGCAGAAGCCATCGAATTCAAGGTGAAGGATACGCCTTCGATCAACGGTATCCCTCTTAAGGATCTTAAGCTCAAACCGGGCGTTATCGTCTCCTTCATCATCCATGACGGACAGCTCATCATCCCTACCGGAACTGACTGCATCAGCGAAGGCGACAACGTCATGATCGTCACATCACACAAAGGCTTTACGGATCTTACGGACATACTTCGATGAACTTCAGGATGCACTTATACATACTGGCTAAGGTTATGCTCATCGAGGGCATCCTTATGCTCATCCCGACTGTCTGCGCTCTGTTCTACGGAGAGACGGACAAGCTGATCATCTATCTGTCCTGCTCGGCAGTCAGTGCACTGCTCGGTCTTGTCATCAGTAAAATCAAGCCCAAGAACACCAACATCTACCTCAAGGACGGCTGCGTCGTTACCGCTGAGAGCTGGCTTCTGCTCTCGCTCATCGGATGCGTTCCCTTCCTTATTACCGGCGAGATACCGAGGTTCACGAATGCTGTTTTCGAGACCGTGTCCGGATTCACCACGACAGGTTCTTCGATCCTTACCGACGTCGAGGCGTTGTCACACGCTTCGCTGATATGGAGATCGCTCACACACTGGATCGGCGGTATGGGAGTCCTCGTATTCCTCCTCGCCGTCGTGCCCATGTCGGGAGGGTCTAACATGAACCTTCTCATCGCTGAGAGCCCGGGACCTTCCGTAGGCAAGCTGCGCCCCAAGGTCCGTTCTACGGCAAAGGCGCTCTACCTTATCTATCTCGGTCTTACCCTGCTCGAGATCCTTGTCCTCGTCATCGCAGGAATGCCGGTCTTCGACAGTCTCTGCTCGGCTTTCGGTACTGCCGGTACGGGCGGATTCGGCATCAGGAATGACAGCTTCGCATCTTATGCTCCGCACATCCAGTGGATAGTCGCGGTCTTCATGATAGTCTTCGGCGTAAACTTCAATTTCTACTATCTGATCTTAGCCAGACAGCCCGGCAAGGCGTTCAGGATGGAAGAGATCAGAGGATATCTTCTTGTCATCCTCGCAGCCGTAGCCGTTATCTGCGTCAACACTTTCAGCATCACGGGAGAGCTCTGGAGCACACTGAGGAATTCAGTCTTCCAGGTAGCGACGATCATAACGACGACGGGATTCGCGAGCACCGACTTTGACACCTGGCCCACGCTGTCGAAGCTCATACTCGTGTCTCTGATGTTCATAGGTGCATGTGCGGGATCCACCGGCGGCGGCATCAAGATCTCGAGGTTCCAGATAAGGCTCAAGACTCTCACCAGGGAGATAGACAGATATCTCCATCCCCGCACGGTCAAGAAGATCCAGATGGACGGCAAGCCTCTGGATGCCGAGGTCATCCGTTCCGTTACGGTCTACTTCATGGCATTCCTGCTTCTGTTCTCTGCATCCGTTGCCATCGTATCCATAGAAGGGTATGACCTCGTTACGAGCTTTACCTCCGTCGCGGCGACGATCAACAATATCGGACCGGGACTTGCGATGGTCGGACCTACACAGAACTTTGCGTTCTTAAGCGACCTGTCCAAGTGGGTCCTCATCGTAGACATGCTCGCGGGAAGACTCGAACTCTTCCCTCTCATAATCTTCCTCTATCCGGGAACTTACAGGAACTCGTATCAGAATAAACTGCCGAGGATCATCAGATAAGATCTCACAGCTCGTAAGGCTTGGGATCCACCTTCGTATATCTCATTATCTCTTCCATGCGCGGCTTATCAAGATAAGCTACGAGTGAATAAGCCCTGCCCGATCTGCCGGCTCTGGCAGTCCTTCCTATCCTGTGAAGATAGAGCTCATTCTCCTTGGGAATATCGTAATTGAATACTGCTTCTATATCGTCGACATCGATGCCTCTGGCGACCACGTCAGTGGCTACGAGGATATCGAACTTGTCCTTGCGGTATGCATCCATCGTGCGGTTCCTGGTGCCCTGTCCGATGTCGCCGTGAAGGACCTCTGCCTTGAGACCTTTGGCTGCGAGCTTGGCGCATACCTTGGAAGCTTCCGCCTTTGTGTTGCAGAAGACTATTACCTTGCGCAGTCCTTCCCTGCTTAATATCTTCATTATCGAATCGAGCTTGTCCTTCTCCGGACAGCTTACGATGTACTGGTCAATATCAGGGTGGTCCTGAGCTTTGGGCATTACGTCGATCTCTGCGGCATCTCCCATGAACTGCCATGTGATGTCCTGGATCTCACGGGGCATGGTAGCCGAGAACAGCGCGATCTGCTTGTCCTTGGGAGTAAGTGCCATTACCCTGCGGATATCGTTGATGAAGCCCATCTTGAGCATCTCGTCCGCCTCGTCTAAGACAAGTGTGTAGATCTGAGATATGTCGACCATCTTCCTTGTGACCATGTCGAGAAGTCTTCCGGGAGTAGCGACTATTACCTGGGGCTTCTTCGCGAGCTTCTCCTTCTGCACGTTCATGCTCTGTCCGCCGATCAGCGAAGCGATGCGGAAGCCCTGTATGTATTTGCCGAGTAACTTGAGTTCAGTCGTTATCTGAAGAGCGAGCTCTCTTGTGGGGCAGAGTATCAACGCCTGTACGAATCTCGCATCGAGGTTCAGATATTCAAGTATCGGGATGCCGAATGCAAACGTCTTGCCGGTGCCGGTCGGAGCCTTTGCTATGACACTCATGTTATCCATCATGAGCGGGATAGCTTTCTGCTGTACCGTGGTAGGGCGCTTCACGCCCATCTTCTTAAGTGAATCCAGCACCTCTGGAGAGAGGTCGAGATCTTCAAATGTCAGTTCTTCAGTCATATCAAGCCTTTAACGGTTAACCCTTAGTTACCGCAAAACTATACCACAAATTGTTATAATGTGTAAAAAAGAATTCCCCCGCGGAGGATATGGTATGGCTAAGCGTGTATTTCTTATTGTCCTTGACAGTTTTGGCATAGGCGGAGCGCCTGATGCGGTAGCCTTTGGAGACGAAGGCAGCAACACACTCGCGGCAGTCCTGTCGGATTCGGACAGGCCCTTCCCTAACCTTGCAAAGATGGGCCTTTTCTCAATAGACGGAGAAGACGATCCCAGGATAAAGGATTACCTGAAGGCGGCAGGACCGCTTCCCTGTCCCGTCGGTTCTTATGCGAGAGTAAGAGAACTGTCGCAGGGCAAGGACTCGACCATAGGTCACTGGGAGATAGCAGGCATTCTGTCAGACAAGCCCCTTCCCACATATCCGGACGGATTTCCCGAAGAAGTCCTCGATGCGCTTAAGGCTGCCACGGGCCGCGGGATACTCTGCAACAAGCCTTACAGCGGCACGGATGTCATCCGCGATTACGGTGAAGAACATATGAAGACGGGCGATCTTATCGTCTATACTTCCGCTGACAGCGTTCTGCAGATAGCTGCGCACGAAGACGTTATACCGGTGGAAGAACTCTACGATATCTGCAGCAAGGCACGTGCGATAATGACGGGAGATCATGCGGTCGGAAGAGTCATCGCCAGACCGTTCGAAGGCGTGCCGGGAGCTTTTACCAGGACTCCGAGAAGACACGATTACTCACTCAGCGCTCCTTCTTCGACTATGCTCGACATCCTCAAGGAGCAGGGTTTTGACGTCATCTCGATAGGCAAGATCTTCGACCTGTTCGCAGGCCGCGGGATAACGGAATCCAACCCTACTTCCGGCAACACCGAAGGTATCGCAAAGACTATAGAGATGATGGACAGGGACTTCACGGGACTTTGCTTCACTAACCTCGTCGACTTCGACATGAAGTACGGACACCGTAACAATATCCCCGGATATGCCGCAGCAATGCACGAATTCGATGATGCCCTCGGCACCATACTGAATAAGCTTAAGAGTGACGATCTTCTCATCATCACTGCCGATCACGGCTGCGATCCGTCCACGGAATCGACCGACCATTCCAGAGAGTGCATCCCCCTCCTCATTTACGGAGAAGGCCACATGGTGCCTCACAACATGGGCGAGCTCGCGGGCTTCAACAACATCGCGGGGCTGGTCACATCCGCTCTTATCGGCAGATCATATAAGAGGAGCTTTGAGCCGGAGACCGATTCCAACAAGCCTGATCCGGACAACATGATGAGCTTTGTTGATCTTACTAACCTTAAGGTCATCGCGACCGAAGATGACATCAGCTCACTGATAGAGCGTGCGGTATCTCAGGGCTGCGCTTCGGTTTGCATCCCTCCCTGCTATGTAAGCTACGGCAGCATGGTATCTGCAGGACGCATTCCGGTCTGTACTGTAATAGGATTCCCCAACGGTTATCAGACGGCGGGATCGAAGCTCTACGAAGCGCTCGAAGCTTGTGATAACGGTGCTTCAGAGATCGACATGGTCATCAACAGATGCTTCGTCAAGACAGGCAGATGGGATGATGTCGCTTCCGAGATCAAGCTCATCTCCGACGGCGTTCATGCGAAGGGCGCTCTCTTAAAGGTCATCATCGAGACATGCGATCTCACCGAAGACGAGAAGAAACGCATGTGCAGGATAGTATCCGAAGCAGGTGCTGACTTTATCAAGACTTCTACAGGATTCGGCACTGCAGGCGCGACTGCAGAAGACATCGCGCTGATGAGGCGTGAATGTGATGCTGATGTCAGGATTAAGGCTGCAGGCGGCATCAGATCTCAGGAAGCTGCGCATCAGATGCTGGATAACGGTGCGGTCAGGATCGGGGCGTCAAAGCTCTGATCAGAAGGATACCTGGTTCTTACCCTCGCGCTTCGACTTATTGACCTTTCTCTCGGCAACGGAAAGGAGCTTTGAGATGTCAGGCTCGTTCTTGTCGAATGTGGCGATACCTGCGGAGATGGTTATCTTCTGAGACTGACCTTCGACTTCGATCGGACTTTCGGCTATGAAGTTTACCGTCTGCTTGACAAGGCCGTATGCCTGGGTCTTGTCTGTGGAGGGAAGGACTACTGCGAACTCGTCGCCGCCGATACGGAAACATGTATCAGCCTTACGCGTACTCTTAAGGAGGAGATCCGCGATAGTCTTGAGGACAAGGTCGCCGTTCTGCTGACCGAACTGATCGTTGATCATGGTAAGGTCATCCACGTCAAGAAGGACTACGGAGAAAGTGCTGCCGTCATTCTTGACTTCGCTGTATACGCTCGCATACTTCTCGAGCGTCTCATAGAAATACTTACGGTTATAAAGTCCGCTCAGGTTGTCGACCCTGACCAGATGTTCCATCTCGAGATATGACTTCTGCAATTCCCTCTCGAGTGTCTTCGTCTCGGTGACGTCCTTGCTCGAACCCCAGGTGCCGATTATCTTGCCTTCCTTGTCAAAGAGCGGATACTTGGATGCCATGTAGTACTTCGTGGTGCCGTCATCCAATACGAGCTCCTCGATGACATTCAGCATGGGCTGGCCTGTAGCGATTATCACGAGCTCGGTCTCTCTTGCCGCCTGGGCAAAATCCTTCGGGAAGAACTCAAAATCCGTCTTGCCGAAAAGCTCCTCGGGATTCTTTGCCCCGAGCTGATGCGCATGACCCAGATTGTTCCAGATGAACTTCGAATCCAGATCCTTGAAGTAAACTGTATCGGAAGAATAATCCCTGATCGTCTCAAGAACTATCTTATTGATCTCTTCTTTGTTAATGGCTGTCATATCGGTTCACCTCCGGTTAAGCGGAAAGTCACAGCAACGGCTTGGACTCGGACTCCTTGATCTCTATTCCCTCTGCTTCAAGTGCATCGAAGAAGATGCTGCTGTCAAAGGAAGCGGGAGAGAATACGCCGGGCTTCTTCCACTTATCAGCCGACATAAGCTTGACGGAAGCGATGATCGCAGTGCCCTCAAGGTATTCTTCCGCATCGACGCCGTACTTCTTGATGCAGTCTTCGTTATCGAGTTCTATGCTGTAACACTTCGTGATCTCTTTCTTGTCTTTCTCGCCGGTGATATAGATCTCGAGGACCCACTTGCCCTTGGAAGGTGCGGTCTTCTTGTCTCCGGTATCCTTCGATGCGTTCATCTTGGGAAGGACTTCCGCCACAAGATCTATGGGGGCAACGCTGACACCTCCGACCTTGACCGGCTTGTCAGAGAGCAGCCCGAGCGATCTTAAGAGCTCGATCTGATCTTCAGGTGCCTTGTGCACTGTCTTTACCGCGGGCTCCTGATACGGCTCGAAATACCTGACACCTCCGACATCCGGGATCTCCTTCAGGAAGTCAGTAACGATCACGCTGTTTGCGACCGCAAGAGACTTGCCGGAACCGGCCTTGAGAGAATCCCTGTCAACTTCCTTGAGCTTGCCGCCTTCGAGGATGAATACCTTCTCGGAAGAGGCAGCCTTGTCCTTGGCCTCCTCCTTCTTGGTATCGCCTGAGACCTGAGCCGCCTTGATGTCTTCTGCGTACAGAGTCTCATCTACCACGGTCTCCTTGCCGCCTTCGGTCTTCTTGGGGACATCACCATTGATGCGGACTATGTCTATCTGCTTGACTTTATCGAAATCCTTCGCCGCGCACTTCCTCGCGATCGTCGAGATAACACCGGGCATTACTCCTGCACCGCAGACGGCAGTCTTCTTCGCTGCCTGAAACTGGCCGAACTTCTTGAACTGCTCAGACAGCAGGGATGTCGCGGTAGGTGCCGTAGGAACTCCGAAGAGCTTCCCGTCAAGATAATCCGCGCCGGCCTTCGAAGCCAGGTCCATCGCTCCGGGAGCAAGCTCTGCCGGAAGGAGATTGATAACGAGTTCGGGAGCTATGATCTTGATCATCAGCATCGCGCCTTCGACATTGGAGACATCGATACCGGAAGTGGTAACTCTTACTCCGCGGCTCTCGGCCATCTTCTTGAGCTCATCGCATTCCTGCTTGCGCTTTGAAGCGAGGCATATCCCCGTTGCTATAGTCCTGTCCTTGCATAATTCCATGAGCAGGCGCTTTGTAATGTCATTACAGCCGAGGATCAATAGTCTCTTCATGGTATGTGCTGCCGGGCCTTTCCGTTACTCTTTAATAATTACTGATATATTTTACTTTGCTATGTCCAAATCGGCAATTGCAAAATGATGAGGATTTTGATTATTTTTGTGTGTATCGGACCAATGTGCATAACCGCAAGGGATTTTGGCCTTTAGTTTTTGAATAATTGATGGTTTGCCGTTTGATGTATATGAGGTTAAGATTAGACAGGTGACAAAACCAAACCTAAGGAGTGTAAGATTATGAAGACATTAACAAGCAAGATCCTTTCTGCTGTTCTTACAGGAGCTCTCGCTCTCGGAATAGCAGGATGCGCTCAGCCTGCGGCAAGCAATGACAACGGTCTTAAGACAGTTGAAGCAGGCAAACTCACAATGGCGACCAACGCTTTCTTCCCTCCCTATGAGTACTATGAGGGTGAGGACATCGTAGGTATCGATGCAGAGATCGCTCAGGCAGTTGCCGATAAGCTCGGACTTGAGCTCGTTATCGAAGATACCGAGTTCGATTCCATCATCGTAGGCGTTCAGTCGGGCAAGTATGACATCGGCTGCGCAGGCATGACGATCACTGAAGAGAGACTTCAGTCCGTCAACTTCACACAGCCCTACGCTACAGGCATCCAGTCTGTAATCGTTCCCGAAGATTCCGAGATCACTGATGTTGATACTCTTCTCGCGGGCGACTACATCGTCGGCGTTCAGACAGGTACAACAGGCGATATCTACATGACAGATGATATCGGTGAAGCAAGAGTTGACCGTTACCAGAAGGGTAACGATGCGATCGTAGCCCTCACAAGCGGCAAGGTTGATGCTGTAGTCATCGACAACGAGCCTGCAAAGGCTTTCGTTGCTGCAAACGAAGGTCTTAAGATCCTTGATACGGCTTATGCCGAAGAGGAATACGCTATGTGCCTCAACAAGGACAACGAAGAGCTTCTCAACGCTATCAACCAGGCTCTCGACGAGCTCAAGAAGGACGGCACCATCGATGCCATCGTTGCAAAGTACATCCCTGCTGAGGGCTGATACTTAGCAATTCAAGCTTAAATTTGAATAAAGGACGGAAAAGACACTTTATTTCCGTCCTTTTTCTTTTTATAATATTGTTTTCGACTGAATAAACACTTAGGAGACGGTCTGATGATCGAAGAAGAGGAACAGATAGACATAAAGGAGAACGAAGCTCCCCGCAAAAAACTGTTCACCATGGAGAAGAGCAGCAGGACTTCCATACTCTTCGCCATTCTGTGCCTGATCATATCGGCAGCGAGCGTCGGATATTCGATCCTTCTTCTCGTTGATTATGATTATGCCATCCAGCTTCTCCGCTTCTATACCGACAGCGGTGCAGGCAAGGCTATCCTCGGATGGCTCATGGATCTCAATGCTCAGATCAAGCTCAACTTTGTCGACAAGGACAGATTTACCACATATATCCTGAGCGGTCTCGGCATAACTTTTACAGTTACGTTCTTTGCCACGCTCATCGGCATATTCCTGGGTGTCATCGTCGCTACGATCCGCTCCTCTCATGATAAGCTGGCAGAAGAACTCCGCCCCGGACTCGGCACATCGGTCCTGAATTTTCTGAATGCCGTATGCAAGATCTATCTCACGGTCATCCGCGGAACACCTACGGTAGTTCAGCTCATGATTGCTTACTTTATCATCTTTGCCGCATCCAATAACAAGATCCTTATCGCCATACTCGCATTCGGCATCAATTCAGGCGCATATGTGGCGGAGATCATCCGAAGCGGCATCATGAGCGTCGATCCCGGACAGTTCGAAGCGGGAAGATCCCTGGGCTTCAACTATGTCCAGACGATGATCCACATCATCATTCCGCAGGCATTCAAGGCAGTGCTTCCGGCTCTTGCAAACGAATTTATCGTGCTCATCAAGGAGACATCCGTCTCAGGTTATGTCGGTCTTCAGGATCTTACCAAGGGCGGCGACATTATCAGATCACAGACTTATTCGGCATTCCTTCCTCTTATACTGGTTGCCGCTATCTATCTTGTTATCGTAATGTTCTTCACCAAGTTGGTATCTCTGCTCGAAGGGAGGCTGAGGAACAGTGAGCGTTAACCAGGGAGAAGTCCTTATATCCGTAAAGGATCTCAAGAAGTATTACAACGGCGGTGAGATCCACGCACTCGACGGAGTGTCCAATGACATCCGCAAGGGTGAGGTGGTCGTGATCATCGGACCTTCAGGTTCAGGCAAGTCAACATTCCTGAGATCTCTTAATCTGCTCGAGCGTCCCACCGAAGGAACCATCACCTTTGACGGTGTTGACATAACTTCGCCCGACAACGACATCAATAAGCTGCGTCAGAATATGGGAATGGTGTTCCAGCACTTCAATCTCTTCCCTCACCTGACCATCCTGCGTAATATGACGATCGCACCCATGAAGCTTAACAAGCTCTCCAAGGAAGATGCCGAGAATAAGGCTCTCGAACTCCTGGACAGGGTAGGTCTCAAAGACCGTGCGAATTCTTATCCTTCACAGCTGTCCGGCGGACAGAAGCAGAGGATCGCCATTGTAAGGGCTCTTGCGATGGATCCTGAGGTAATGCTTTTCGACGAGCCTACGAGTGCGTTGGACCCCGAGATGGTCGGAGAAGTACTCGAGGTCATGAAGCAGCTTGCCAAGGAAGGCATGACCATGGTCTGCGTTACACACGAGATGGGATTCGCGAGAGAAGTCGGAACCAGGGTCATCTTCATGGATGAAGGCAGGATCATCGAGGAGAATACTCCCGAACAGATATTTACCAACCCTCAGAACGAGCGTCTCAAGTCGTTCCTGCAGAAGGTGCTCTGATGGCAGATAAAGCAGGTAAGCCATATGCCATAGCGAGCCTCGTGCTCGGGATCGCAGGACTGCTGTTCCTCGGCGGAAGTTATGCTTCTGCACTCTCCGTCATCTTCGGCATAGCAGGAATGATCTGTTCGCGTTCGGCACGCAGGGAAGGTTATGCAAGGGGCATATACAGCGCGGGAAGATGGCTCGATGTTGCATCGATCGCAGCAGGCCTCATCGTTCTTGTCTGTTCGATCATCTTCAAGTTCTCTCTGATATCGATACTGGTATCTATCTTCAGCGGACTCTAATTCTTACCGGCCTTCAGCGTCTCATCGTAGGAATAGCCTTCCAGATAATCCGCGCCCTTCTGTACCTCTTCAGCTGAGAGTCCCGGATACCCCGTCTGTCTCATTACTTCATAGATAACGACTGCCGCGGCATTGGACAGATTCAGACATCTGCATTCTGCCGTCATGGGTATGCGGAAACACCTTTCCATATTGGACCTTAATATCTCCGGCGGGATGCCCGTGCTCTCCTTGCCGAAGATCAGGTATATCTTCTTGTCTTCGGGGATCTCTCCGAAAGCTATCTCTGACGGCGCCTTCCTGCCGTATCTTGTCATGAAGAAAAACTCTCCCTCACCGGAGCGTTCAAGGAAGTCCTGATAACTGTCATGGAGCTCGTAGTCCGCCCATGTGATGTGGTTCGTGGTAGAACGCCTGAATACGGGACTGTCAATGTCAAAGCCGATGGGCCTGATGATGTGAAGCCCGCAGCCGAACGCCACGCAGCTTCGCATGATGTTGCCCGTGTTCTGAGGTATCTCAGGCTCAAAAAGGACTACATTAACCCGCTTGTCCGTCATGCCGTTGCAGTTGACTCGGCAGGCTCGGCCTTGACCTTGACAGCCTCTATGCCGAAGGACTTGACGTTACTCTCGGCAGCAGCCTCAGCGACATTGAGCATGTGGTCTCCGAGTCTCTCGAAGTCCGTAAGCATCTCAGAGTATACGACGCAGGCTTCGCCCGAGCATACACCGGACTTGAGGCGCTCGAGCTGGTGCTCTCTGTAATCGTCTGTCATGTCATCGATCTTCTGCTCGATCTGAGCCATCCTGATATGAACGGAATTAGGTTTGGTGCCGATGAGAGTAGCATACGCTTCCTCTGTGATCTTCATCATCTCCCTGACTTCAGCCTGTGCTTTGTCAGAGAGCCTGAGTCCCTTATCTTCAAGCAGGTTCGCGTAGCCTGCAATGTTGGTGGCATGGTCTCCCATTCGCTCGATGTTGCCGGTGATCTTGAACAGGGCACTCATCGTTAAGGCATCTTCTTCTTCGAGATCGAATACCATGATGTGGGAGATATAGAATGAGATCTCCTTATTGAGATAGTCGATATATTCCTCAGTCTGGTTGATCTCGTTCTGGATATCTTCATTGTTGTCGAGGACTGCAGCAAAGCTCTTCTGTACATTGCCGCCTGCCATGACCAGCATTCTTCCGATCTCGTTTGCAAGGGCCTTGATCAGTGCCTGGACACCGATCGAGAGATTCGGAGAGAGCATGTTGGGGTTAAGGTACTTAAGATATCTGACGCCCTCGGCATCTCCGCCCTTGTCAGGCAGGATAACATTAACGAGCTTGACGATGAGTCCGCCGCAGGGGAGCAGCAGAGCCGTGGATACAAGGTTGAATACGAGGTGCATGTTAGCAAACTGTCTTGCGACATCATCAGGGCTCAAGGATCTGACTAGTCCCGCCACCGGGAAGATGAACGCAGCTATGCTGAATACAACCGTTCCTATTACATTAAACAACAGATGCATCAGAGCTGCCCTCATGGCATTCCTCGATCCGCCTACCGCAGCGATCACCGCATGCAGACATGTGCCGATGTTAAGACCGAAGATGATGAACATTGCCTGCTCGAGAGAGATGAGGTCAGCACCTGCAGAGGACATAACGAGTGCCTGCAGGACACCGAGACCGCCGGCAGAGCTCTGGAAGATTACTACGAAGAGAACACCTACGAGGATCTCGAGAATGGGATTCTTAAGGTTGATAAACATATCCTTAACGATATCTAATTCCGACAGCGGATCCATCGACGACGTCATCAGGTTCATACTGACGAAGATAAAGCCCAGAGCAGCGACTACTTCACTGATGCCTCTCATCTTCTTGTTCTTTACTATGAGACACATCAATACACCGATAAGTGCAAGGATGGCTGCGTAGTCACCGATCTTGAACGCAATGAGCTGTGATGTGATGTTCGTACCGATGTTGGCTCCCATGATTATCCAGAGAGCTTGATACAGATCCATGAGTCCGGCATTAACGAAGCCGATGACCATGACCGTGGTCGCAGTTGATGACTGAATGAGAGCTGTTACACCCGCACCTATCGCGACACCAAGGAATCTGTTGCCGGTAAGCTTACCGAGAACAGTCTTCATCTTATCTCCGGCAACAGCCTCGAGGCTGCCGCTCATCATCTTAATACTGTATAGGAAGATCGCCATTCCCGAACAAAGTCCGAGCAACGCGGTTACAACACCATTCATACTGCCTTACCTCCAAACATATAAATAATATTAAGTTGGAAGGGCATTGTCAAAGGAACAGGGATTAATATAGATGCAAATAAATATAATTATCCGCCGGACATATGGGACGTATCACCTGTCAATAAAGAATGACATTTGCCGCGCTCCGTAAACACAGGTAATTCAGAAACTTATATAGAGCGTAATCTATATTTATTAATGCGGTATTTTAATGTTCCGGGCAGTAAAATTAACAAATCAATCAGCCAGGAAATCAATGGCTTCGATATAGCCTTCTATACCCTTGCCGATGACGGACTTAGAGCAGTAAGAAGATATATAAGACACCTTCCTGAAAGGCTCTCTCTCATCAATGTCGGTGATATGAACTTCGACCGCGGGGATGGATACCGCCTTGAGAGCATCAAGGATCGCCACAGACGTGTGAGTATATGCACCGGGGTTGATAACGATGCCGTCAGTGCCGTCAAAGAATGCGCCCTGGATGAAGTCCACCAGGTCACCTTCGTGATTGCTCTGAAGACATTTGACTTCGATGTTCTTCTGCTCGCAGTGATCCTCGATCATCGTGATGAGATCATCATATGTCGTGCGGCCATACAGTTCCGGCTCTCTTATTCCGAGCATGTTAAGGTTGGGGCCGTTGATGACTAATATCTTCATGACAATCCGTCCTTCATCTTCTCTATGAGTTCCATGGCTGCGATACCTGCGCCGTCGGAATAAGATGCCTTGTCTTCGAAGCGCTCCAGGTGCAGCTTGTAATCACACCATGTCTCGTATGCTTCCTTGCGCTGGCTGTAGAGCTTCTCGACGCCGTGCTGTATCGATACCGGACGGTTGTGATCCGACAGGGTCGTAAGCGGCCTCTCAAGATAGATAACATTCGAATTGCATCTTACATAGAACTTGTTCTGTTCTCTTGTGACGATGCCGCCGCCGCATGAGATGACCAGTCCCGATGAAGGAAGCACTTCAGCTGCAACCGCCATCTCGTTCTCGCGGAATATGTCCTCGCCGAGACCTGATATGGCCTCTGCGGAAGTCATGCCGAACTTGTCTCTGTATGCGTAGTCGAGATCCACCATCTTACGTCCCGTAAGAAGTGCCAGACGCTTGGCGAGAGTCGTCTTGCCTGACCCCGGCATGCCGATGAGAGTGATATTGCGCATGGACAGTTCGAGTCTGCTTATAACGCTCTCTATGAGCTTTCCGGCTTCAGCACCGATGTTCTCGGCACCGTCCTTATCACCTGCGAAGTATCTCGATGCCTTGTATGCCTGAGCGACGAGCATCGACAGGCCTCCTGCAGTCTTTATGCCGAGTTCTTCGGCATCCTGCAGGAATCTCGTTCTTGAAGGATTATAGATAAGATCCACGCATGCTTCAGCCTTCTCAAAACGGCTCAGATCTATGAGTCTCTTGTTAACATCAGGATACATTCCCGCAGGCGTGCAGTTGACTATGATCTCGGCATCTTTTGCCAGCTCATAGACGTTCTCATAGTTGACCTCTGAAGTTCTTCCGCATTGTACGATCCTGGATGCTCCGAGCTGCTGCAACGAGAACAGAACTGATGCCGCCGCCCCGCCGGTACCAAGTACGAGGACGTTCTTGCCTGCTGCATCAATTCCCTTACGCCCGAGCATATATGTAAAGCCGAAGCAGTCGGTGTTGTAACCGTAGGTCTTGCCGTCGTCACCAAAGACGACCGTGTTGACACTGCCCGTGTCTTTCGCCGCATCGTCAACAACATCGCAGCGCGCATATGCTTCTCTCTTGTAGGGGATGGTAACATTGAATCCCTTGAACACGCCGCTGCCGAACAGTTCGTCGATCTCGTCTTCATTACGCTCTATCACGGAATAAGTATAAGAAGGGTCGAAGATGTTATGGATCATCGGAGAATATGTATGCGGCAGAGACTTTCCCAGAACTCCGAAAGCCGGTTTGTTCTGGTGGATCTTGGCATAACCCATGAGGTTACGGAAGAGGTCCTCTGCATAAGGGGCACTCTCGAAGCCTGCTGCTTCCCTGATCTGTTTGAGCTTAACTTCTTCTCTTGCCGCGTCGAACACTTCAATCCCGTTCGCACGTTTGGCATTGCCTATCCGGCGGCTTACCGCGATCCTTCGCTCGAAGGCATCAAGAATGTCGCGGTCTATTGAATCGATCTCGATACGCAGCTTGTCAAGTTCATCCATGATCAATTCCCCCTTGAGAGAATCATATCATAAATCGCTATCGCTGCGGCAGCCTCTGTTACGGGTACGGCACGGGGAACGATGCAGGGATCGTGTCTTCCCTGGATTGATATCTTGGTGTTATGTCTGCCTGCAAGGTCTACAGTATCCTGTTCTCTGGATATCGAAGGCGTGGGTTTGACCGCTGCCGCAAAGACAATGGGAGCAGCTTCGCCTACGCTGATGCCGCCCAGTATTCCTCCGCACTTGTTGGTCTTAAGTCTGACCTTGTCCTCTTCATAGAAGAACGGATCGTTATTCTCGGATCCCCTTAACTTGGAGCTTCCGAACCCCAGACCGAACTCAACGCCCTTGACTGCAGGTATCGCATATACGAGTTCTGCGATCTTTGCTTCGATGCCTCCGAAGATCGGACCTCCGATACCTTCGGGCATACCGTAGATAACGCACTCGATAACGCCGCCTATAGAATCTTCATCGCGTCTTGCAGCATCGATGATCTCTTTCATCTCTTCGGCAGAGCTGTCTGATATGGCAGGGAATTCCTTCCCGGCACAGCGCGCGAGTTCTTCTCTGAACTTCTGATCCCTGGGCTCATGATCGTAATACGAATCATCGCAGACACTGCCGATGCTCCTTATGTGAGCATGTATCTCTATGCCCATCTTCTTAAGTTCAGCAAGCGCGATGGAACCTGCGATGCACAAAGGCGCCGTCATCCTTCCCGAGAATATTCCGCCGCCGGACCTTGCCGCTTCATCGCCATAGATGATGCCGGCGGTGTAATCAGCATGGGACGGCCTCGGACAGTTCATTATCGATGCATAGTCCTTCGGCTTGGTGTTGGTGTTGACGATGTAGCCGTGGAGGCAGTCTTCCTTCTTCTCGAAGATCACCTCGTCCGCTTCTTTACGCGGAGTAGACCACGCGTTCTTGCCGGGAGCCCTTCTTGCCATGAAGCTTCTCGTGAACTCCTCGTCGGGAGCAACGCCTTCGGGAAGTCCCTTGATATATACACCGATAGTCTCGCTGTGAGACTGGCCGTAGATCTTAAGCGATAATGTCTTTCCTTCGTATGTGCTGTCCATGCTCATAACATCATCTCCCTTTCTACTGTCTCCCTGAACGCAGGGAAGGATTTGTCCAGACAGGTTATATCATCGATCGCGATCTCCCTGTCAAGGCCTTCGGCAAGCAATACCGCACACATAGCCATCCTGTGATCGCCCGATGAAGTAAGCTCTATCGTCTCGGGGACATTCGCGGGATCGATGCCGTATACGGTGATGGATTCCTCGTCAGATTCAGCCCTGATACCGCAGGATATAAGCATGTCGGTAACCGCCCTGACGCGGTCGGACTCCTTGATCCTGAGACGCGAAGTTCCCTTAAGCACGGTCTTTGCCGCATAGAACGCTCCGGTAACGGCCATGTACGGAACGATGTCAGGGATGTCATCGCACTGCATCGTGATCTTAGGTACCGAATGTCCGTCTCTGACCGTACCGAGAATGCCGCAGTCATCTTCCATATCTATATTAAGACCTGCCAGGAATTCCATTATCTTCCTGTCGCCCTGAAGCGAACCGGCATTAAGTCCTTCGACCTTAACACCCTCGTTCTTAAGGCTTCCGAGGCAGAGAAGGAATGCACCGTTCGACCAGTCGCCTTCGACTTCAAAATCACCCGTAAGCTCAAGGCCCTGCGGTCTTCCGGGAACGGTATATGTGGTATCAGCAAGTGATACGTCCACACCGTATTTTGCAAGCACTCCCGTCGTAAGTTCTATGTAGTGTACGGATGACATTCTGCCTGTCACCTCGACAGAAGACGGTTCATCGAATAACGACAGCGCCATCAGGAGTCCGGAGATGTACTGCGACGAGACGCTTCCGTCTATCACGTATCTCCCGGGAGTAAGATGACCTTCCACGGTAACTACCGCAGAAGACATGTCTTTCGAGATGGTAATGCCGTGCTCTGCAAGACAGTCTGAGAGCTCTTCCAGCGGTCTTTGTATAAGCCTGCCTTCCGTCTTGAACAGAAGTCTGTTCCTGCCGCCGGTAAGAGCCAGCGCCACGGGGATCATGAACCTCAACGTCGAGCCGCTCTCCTGCACGGGAAGGACAATGTCATCCGAACCGGTGACGGCATCTATCGCCTTAAGGCAGTCCTTTGTCGCTCTTATGTCGTTGCTGTCGCCGTCACAGACATCAATGTATCCGCCTCTCGCGCCCAGGATGTAATTTACGATCAGCTCCCTGTGGAAGATCGATTTGGACGGAGGCGCCTTGATGGCGAGTTCTTTGCCGGACGGATGTATCTTTATCATCTGAGGAACTCCAGAAGCTCTTCGGGTGTCATCTTCTTTATCTCTGCTCTGCCGATCTCATTTACCAGTATGAGAGAGATCATATCGCCGCGTTTCTTCTTGTCGTTCATCGCGCCTGACACGGCATCTTCCGCGGTGATCGGATCGCCCGTGGGAAGACCGTATGCGCCGATCAGACCCTTGATGCTCTCTGCAGTATCAGCAGACATCATTCCTGCTCTGAGGCAGGCATCCGTTATTATGCCCATACCCTTGGCAACGCACACGCCGTGGGCAAGAGTAAAGTTGCTGTTTCTCTCGATTACATGGCCTATGGTGTGACCGTAGTTTAAGATCTGGCGTCTGCCGTTATCTTTCTCGTCTTCGGTAATCACTTCGGCCTTGTCCTTAACACAGGATATCAGGATCTTCGTCAGCGTATCGATGTCTTCCTGAAGTGACATCGCCCTGCCTTCAGATGCGATCTTTGACAGGACATCGTACAGATCCTTATCCATAATGAACGCATACTTGATGACCTCTGCCATGCCCTCGGTAAAGACCTCAGGCGGAAGCGTCGACAGGCAGTCGGTATCTTCTATTACCATCGAAGGCTGGTGGAAGGCACCTGCCAGGTTCTTGCCCTGGGGAAGGTCTATTCCCGTCTTGCCTCCGAGTGCGGCGTCAGCCATCGCGAGGAGCGACGTGGGGATCTGCACCACCTTGATGCCGCGCAGGAAAGTTGCGGCTGCAAAGCCTCCCATGTCGGTCGCGACTCCGCCTCCGAGGGAGACAACGATATCGGTCCTCGTGAACTCCTCTTCGGCCATCACGGCCCACATGCCTGCGATCGAATCTATATTCTTCTTCTCTTCTCCTGCCTCGAAAACATACTCCGATACAGAAAAGCCTTCGCGTTCGAGCGAAGACCTTACCCTGCCGAGATATAACGGGGCAACATTGGAATCGGTTACGATGAGTGCCTTCTGCGCACGGATAAGACACTCACGGATATGTGTTCCGCAGGTGTCGATAAGACCTGTGCCGATGAGCACATCGTAATCAGATGAAGCCTGAATATTAATCCTGTCCATTTCTTAAGATCCTCTCTTTGATCTTGCTGCCCTCGTCTAAGAGCTTATACAGTTCTTCGCTGTCGGAAGCGGCGATGGCCGCTCTGTATCTCTCGAGTTCCTTCTGTACCGCCTCTATCTCTGCGAGAAGATAATCCTGATTCTCCATGAAGAGCTCGGTCCACATTCCCGCATTGAGGTAAGCGACTCGCGTAAGATCCTGGAACGATCCTCCGGTGAATCCCTCTGCCTCCTCGGCGCCCGGACTCTTGACATAGCAGCTCGATACGAGATGTGCCATCTGCGAAGTCATCGCGATCATGCGGTCGTGGTTCTCCGGAGTGGTTATGACGAATCTTCCGAACTCCAGCTTGCCCAGCATATCCTTGATCGTCTCGAGCTTGCCGAGAACGGAATTTCCGTCCTTTGAAGGATCCGGTACGAGTATCATCGACGCATTGACGAACATGTCTGCTTTGGAATTGTCGTAACCCGAGAACTGAGTGCCTGCCATCGGGTGTCCGCCTATGAAGGTGAACCCGTATTCATCGGCGAGGCGGAAGCCTTCCTTGCAGATGTATCTCTTAAGTCCGCAGACATCAGTTACGATGGTATCCGCACTGATGAGAGGAGCCATCTCTTCCAAATATCTTACTGCTGCCTCAGGGTATAATGCGACGATCAGAAGATCTACGCTTCCGATGCTGTCCTTGTCCAGAACGCCGTCGACCGTGCCTTCGTCCAGTGCTTTATCAAGCGTCGCCCTGGTGCGGTTGTCAGCGAGGACCGAGACTTCCCTGCAGCGCTTCTTGAAGCCCCTTGCAAAAGAAGCTCCGATCAAGCCTAATCCTTCTATGCCTACCGTGAACTTTTCCATAATCAGAGTATACCGCGTACCTTATTAACCTGTGCCATGACATCTGTAAACATTTCGGGTGTCAGGCTCTGTGCGCCGTCGGAAAGTGCCTTGGACGGATCCGGATGCACTTCGATCTCAAGACCGTCTGCGCCTGCTGCAGTTGCCGCCATGGCCATGGGCCTGATGAGAGATCTCTTGCCCGTTGCATGTGAAGGATCTGCAACGACAGGAAGATGTGACAGCTCGTGAAGGATCGGAATTGCGGACAGATCGAAAGTGTTCCTTGTGTATGTCTCGTATGTCCTGATGCCTCTCTCGCACAAGATAACGTTCGGATTGCCTTCGCTCATGATGTACTCTGCGCTCATGAGGAGTTCCTTGAGCGTAGCGGAAAGACCGCGCTTCAGAAGGATCGGCTTGTCTGTCTTGCCGAGCGCCTTGAGCAGCTCGAAGTTCTGCATGTTCCTCGCACCTACCTGGATAACGTCAACTTCCTTGAACAGAGGAAGGTGATCGGGATTCATGATCTCGGTTACGATCGGAAGACCTGTCGCAGCCTTTGCCTCGAGAAGGAGCTCTATACCCTCTTCCTTGAGGCCCTGGAAATCATAAGGAGATGTCCTCGGCTTGAACGCGCCGCCTCTGAGGAGCGTTGCTCCCGCATCCTGAACGCGCTTTGCCGTCTCGATGATCTGCTCTCTGGATTCGACCGAGCAGGGACCTGCCATCACCGCGAAATGTCCTCCTCCGATCTTAACGCCTCCGCAGTCGACCACGGTATCCTCGGGATGGAACTTCCTGTTTGCCTTCTTGAACGGCTCGGATACACGGGTTACCGTCTCGATGATATCGAGGCCCATGAGCATCTCGATGTCGACCTGTGTCGTGTCACCGATAAGGCCCAATACCGTGCAGAACTCACCCTGGGATTCGTTGACCTTTAGGCCCTTGTTCTCGAACCAGCCCTTAAGGCTCTCGATCTGGTCCTTGGTTGCCGTCTTCTTCAATACTGCGATCATGTTCTTTATCTCCTTTTGTTTTGTTAATCCGGTTAAACAAAAACGCTGCACACCTTCCGGTTTGTGCAGCGCTTATATCCTGATTATTGCCTGTAACTTACAGTTTTTTGTTCACGCACAAACCGCTCCGGTATTCTTACCGTAGTAAAAAAAGTAAAATGCGTAATAAAAAACCGCAATCTTCATGGAATTCTCCTGTTCAAAAACTGCGGTTATTAAATCACAATCTCAAAAGGAATGCAATACTTCAGGCGAAAGCAACTCCTGTTTTCTCTTCGATCATCTCGATGACACCCTCGGGCTCCATGTTGAGGGCGATCGCGAACTCATTGTTCATCCTGTTCTTGGCTTCGGACAGAACTCTCTCATCCTGCGCATTGAGATGCTTGCCCTCAGCCGAGAGCTCTTCGGCACGCTCGTTGATAAGATGGATCAGCTGCAGTATCTCCTCGCGGCTTCCGTTGGCAACGATGTCGTTGAAAGCGTCCTTACGGGCATTACGGTCTTCGATCCACTCACCGCCCGTGATCGGCAGATGATCGATGAGGGATATCGCTTCCTTCTTGGAAAGGACCTTCTGGATCCTGCTTACCTGCGCCTTGTTCTCAAGCGGAACATAGACCGTTGCTGACTGCTTCACAAAGAGCGGCTTAAGTACATAGTATTTCTGCGGACGCTCGTGGAAAAAGCTCATATCTCTGATATCGTCGATCAAGCAGACTCCCTTTGCTCCATAGACAATATTGTCTCCAATCTTAAAAGCCATATACCTCTCCTTCCCGTATATAATAAAAAATATTTGAAAAACTATTTGCAAAACTGACAAATTGGTGTACAATAACTGTTTTTATTTTATCACGGGTCATAATAAAAGCCCGTCGGCAAATTCTACAAAATTACCTTCGGGCTTTCCTGTTTTGGTCGCTAAAGAACTAAACGCTTACTTGTCGCATGCCTTTTTGATCCTGTCTATTACGATCTCGAGCGCCTTGATGCGCGCGTATTTCTTATCAACCGACTCGAGGATGTACCACGGTGCAAACTCGGTCGAGGTCTTCTGTATCATCTCGTCGATCGCGCCCTCATACTGATTCCACTTCTCGCGGTTACGCCAGTCCTCATCTGTTATCTTCCACTGTTTCTCCGGCGTTGCCTGACGTTCCTTGAATCGCTTTAACTGTGTCCTCTTGTCTATCTGTACCCAGAACTTGATAACGACCGCACCCCAGTCTGTGAGCTCTTTCTCGAACTCGTTGATCTCGTTATAGGCGCGCTGCCAGTCATTCTCGGAGCAGAATCCTTCGATCCTCTCGACCATGACACGGCCGTACCAGGTCCTGTCGAAGATCGCGATGTGACCTGTCTTGGGAAGCCTCGTCCAGAAACGCCACAGGAAGTGTCTCGCCTTCTCGTGCGGCTCAGGTGATGCTATCGGCAGTACTTCGAATCCTCTCGGATCGAGCGCGCCCGTGATCCTCTTTATGTTGCCGCCCTTGCCTGCAGCATCCCAGCCTTCGTACGCGATGATGACGGGGATCTTCTTGCGGTAGAGCTTGTAGTGGAGCTGCCTTAATTCGTCCTGCAGTTCATCGAGGCGCTTGTCGTATTCTTCTTCCGTCAGGGTCTTGCCCTTAAGTTCTATGTCCTTTAACTTGGGAGTCTTCTTAAGGGCGAAAGTATTCTGCAGGATAGGCACTGCGAGATCCTTGTTCTTGAGCGCCGTCTCGATCCCGCTGTTAAGGAACTCCAATACCTGAAGCTCAGCGAACTTCTTGTCCTTGGCATCGATTATGTACCACGGTGCCGTCGGCGAATTCGTATCCTTCAGGTACTTGTCGTACACCTTGATGCTCTCGTCGTAGTGCTTGTTCTCATAAAGGTCGCTCTTATCGACTCTCCACTTCGTGTCCTTGTTATCGAGGAGCTCATCGAGTCTTCTCTTCTGCTCCTTCTTGCCGATCTGGAAGAAGAACTTCATTACGAGGTATCCGTTGTCGACGAGAGTCCTCTCGGTGCGGTTGATGGAATCGATCCTCTCTTCGTACTCAGCATCAGACATAGAGCCGTCCAGTCTCGCGTCAGTTATCTCTTCCATCCAGTATGTATCGTAGAAAGTGAACTTGCCTTTCTCTGGGATATCCTTTATGTATCTGTACAGGAACGGATACCTCTTCTCCTCTGCCGTAGGTGCGGCATATGTCTGGACCTTGAAGAACCTCGGGTCGATGCTTTTTATGACCCTGCCGAGGACGCTTCCCTTGCCAGCCGCGCCCCAGCCCTCGAAAATGACCATTACCGGAAGTCCGGCCTCCTTGATCTTCATCTGGCAGGCATTCAGCGCTTCTCTTGCAGCCTTGATACCGGCAGCCAGTTCTTCATCTTCCGGTCTTCTTGCTTTTACAAAATCTTCGAGCATACGAACTTACCTCCGTTCAAATGGTCTTATAGTTCTAATATAAGACCGGCAGACAATAAAATAAACTTAATATTTGTTAATTTTCTTCCAATAAAAACGGTCCCGGAATAATCCGGGACCGCAGTTGTTCTTTTATCCTGAACTGTTAAGCCTTGATGCCCTTGCACTCGTTCATGTACTGTCTGATGGGTGCGACGTCGGAGAAGACTTTCGCGCCGTCAGCGTCGGGAACGATGAGAGTAGGAACGTTTACGATGTTGTACTTCTCTGCGATCTCGGGCTCGTCGTCAGCATAGACGAGGTCGTAGTCGAAGCGCTGCTCGTCGAACATTGCTTTGACCTGCTTGCACTTGGGGCAGGTGTGTGTCGTTACGAGGATCGGCTTGTCTACGGAGTCTGTGGGAAGAAGCTCGGGTGTCTCCTTCTCAGCGAACTCGCCGAGAGTAACGGTGGAAGTCTTGGGACGCATGTGTGAGTTCTCGATGTCATATGTGCATCTGTCCTTGAACTCCTGTGCCTTACCGTCGTTCCAGTTCTTGATAGGTCTGTAGTAACCCGTGATCCTCGAGTATGTCTCGGTAGGCTTGCCGCATACGGGGCATGCCTTGACTTCGCCTGCAAGATAGCCGTGAGCTGCACAGATGGAGTAGGTCGGGCTCATCGTGTAGTAAGGAAGCTTGTAGTTCTCAGCTATCTTACGAACGAGCGAAGCTGCTGCCTTCCAGTCGGGAAGTCTCTCACCGAGGAATGCATGGAATACCGTGCCTGATGTATAGAGTGTCTGCAGGTCGTCCTGAACGTCCAGTGCATCGAAGATATCGGATGTGTATCCTACGGGCAGGTGTGAGCTGTTGGTGTAGTAGAATACGCCGGAAGCATCGTTTGCAGTGATGATGTTCGGGAACTTCTCCTTGTCGTGCTTAGCAAGACGGTAGGATGTGGACTCAGCAGGTGTTGCTTCGAGGTTATAGAGATCGCCGTACTTCTCCTGATAGTCAGACAGCTTGTTCCTCATGTGGTTCAATACCTTCTTAGCGAACTCCTGTGATTCCTTGTTCGTGAGATCCTTGCGGAGCCACTTGGCATTGAGGCATGTCTCGTTCATGCCGACAAGACCAATCGTGGAGAAGTGGTTGTTGAATGTTCCGAGGTAGTGTCTCGTGTAAGGATAGAGACCTTCGTCGAGGAGCTTTGTGATGGTGTTCCTCTTGATCTTGAGAGATCTTGCGGATACATCCATCAGGTGGTCTAACTGCTTGAAGAAGTCTTCCTCATTATTTGCGAGGAAACCGATCCTCGGGAGGTTGATCGTAACAACGCCGACTGAACCTGTTGACTCGCCGGATCCGAAGAATCCGCCGGACTTCTTCCTGAGCTCTCTGAGGTCAAGTCTGAGACGGCAGCACATGGAACGTACATCGGAAGGCTCCATGTCGGAGTTGATGTAGTTGGAGAAGTAAGGGATGCCGTACTTTGCTGTCATCTCGAAGAGGAGCTTGTTGTTCTCTGTCTCGGACCAGTCGAAGTCTCTTGTGATGGAGTATGTCGGGATAGGATACTGGAAGCCTCTGCCGTTGGCATCGCCCTCGATCATGATCTCGATGAATGCTCTGTTGACCATGTCCATCTCGGCCTTACAATCCTTGTACTTGAAGTCCATCTCCTTGCCGCCGACGATGCAGTTCTGCTCTGCCAGGTCGTTAGGAACTGTCCAGTCAAGAGTAATGTTGGTAAAGGGAGACTGTGTACCCCATCTGGAAGGTGTGTTAACGCCGTAGATGAAGGACTGGATGTCCTGCTTTACCTGCTTATATGAGAGGTTATCAACCTTTACAAAAGGTGCGAGGTAAGTATCAAAGGAGGAGAAAGCCTGAGCGCCTGCCCACTCGTTCTGCATGATGCCGAGGAAGTTGACCATCTGGTTGCAGAGTGTTGAGAGGTGCTTTGCGGGAGCGGATGTGATCTTGCCGGGGATGCCGCCCAAGCCCTGCTGGATGAGCTGCTTGAGAGACCAGCCTGCGCAGTAACCTGTGAGCATGGACAGATCGTGAATGTGGATGTCAGCATTCCTGTGTGCGTCTGCGATCTCCTTGTCGTAGATCTCAGAGAGCCAGTAGTTAGCCGTGATGGCACCGGAGTTGGAGAGGATAAGTCCGCCTACGGAATAAGTAACGGTGGAGTTCTCCTTAACACGCCAGTCCTCGACCTTGACGTAGCTGTCTACGAGGTTCTTGTAGTTGAGGAGGGCAGAATTCATATTGCGGATCTTCTCACGCTGATTTCTGTAGAGGATGTATGCCTTAGCGACGTCCTCATAACCCATTCTCTGAAGTGTTACCTCGACGCTGTCCTGGATGGACTCGACGTCGACCTTGCCGTCGACAGCCTTCGACTCGCAGTCGGATACGGCATTGAGTGCGAGCATATCGATGATCTGCTTGTTGTACTCCCTCTTCTGTGCAACAAAAGCCTTCTCGATAGCGCCGGAGATCTTGCTTAAGTCAAACTCAACCTCTTTACCGTCTCTCTTGATGATCTTGTACATGTTCCTTCTCCTTTATTCTTCCCCGCGGATCTTTGTCTGCGGTATTATTTCCTTTGCATTCGCGAGAGCCTGCTTCAGCTCTTCTTCAGTCAGCGCCGTCATCCCTTCGCCTGCGACCAGATCTCCCGAGTCGACAAAATTCTGAAGGAAGTATCTCGGAGATCCTTCTACCATCTTTGCCAGCTCACCGAAGTCTTCAGGTCTGTGGAGCGGTGATACGACCGTTGTCCTGAATTCATATTCCACACCGCTGCTTCTTATGATGTTGATGCTCTCCAATATCTTGGAAGTATCAAATCCCGGTATTCCTACCGTCTCGGCATATCTGTCCAATGTATTCTTCAGATCCATCGCGACCATATCGACATTGCCGGAATCAAGTATCTCCTTGACCTTGTCCGGGAAGCTCCCGTTGGTATCAAGCTTAACCTTGAATCCCATCGATTTGATCTTCGCGATAAATTCATTCAGGTCGGGCTGCAGCGTGGGTTCGCCGCCGGTGATGCAGACCCCGTCAAGGATGCCCTGTCTCTTCTTCAGGAACGAGAAGAACTCTTCTTCGGGAAGCAGATTCTCTTCCTCGATCCTGTTGACGAGAGATGCGTTCTGGCAGAACGGACATCTCATATTGCATCCCACCGTGAATACCGTACAGGCAACCAGACCGGGGTAGTCTAGAAGTGTGAGTTTCTGAAGTCCCCCGAGTCTCATTTCCGTCTCCTTTATTCGGCAGATATTGTGCAGGTGCGAGCGCTTTCTCTTGCGAAGTGCCCCTTTAGATTACCCATATCTTGTGGTCAAGTCAATAGCGAACCACTAGATATTGTGGCTTGTAATAATACTGTAACAGTTCAAGAAAAACTGACAAAAAGCCCGCTGTTAAGCGGACTTCAGGCGATCTTACCCCTTCCGGGAGCTGAGATTATTTTCGGGAGATGCGGTTAAATTGCGGTCTGACCTCGACCTCGGTCACGGCTGCGCCCTCCCTCATGGAGAGCACATCTTTTACGCATTCGGCAACATCTTCCGGGAGCAGGAAGCACCCGTCTTCAGCAGACGGCTCGAAATCGGCATTCCTGTAAAGCTTGGTCCCCGCCGTAAGATCGGGGCACACCGTGACGACGCGGACGCCGTGCTTTCGAACCTCTTCGAAGAGACTCCTGCCGAAGCTTCGAAGTCCTGCCTTGAACGCGCCGTAGCAAGCGCCGTGGGTATTGATCCTGGTGGAGGTCACGGATGCTATGTTGATGACGGTTCCCTTTGTATCCTTGAGTTCGGGAAGAAGAGCTGACGTCAGGATCATGGGGGCCTCGAGATCCGTCCTGCACATCTCCATGATCTGATCCGGAGTCATGAACTCGGCAAGACCGTAATAAGCGCTGCCTGCCGCATTGACCAGAAGATGGCATGGTCTGATCTTCGATACGCGCTCGAGGAGTATGGATGTGTCCCTGATGTCCATCGATATCCGTTCTTCGAAGAAGGTATCCTTCTCGTCGAACACTCTTCCTATCCCGTATACCTTATAACCGCTCTCTGCGAGCATCCTCGATATGGCATTGCCGATGCCGGATGAAGCTCCGGTAACTATCGCTGTCTTCAGTTCCATGTGAATATCTTCTCCCTTCCTATGTATCTTCCGAGCAGGCTGCACATGTGCTCCTGCATGTTCCTGTCGTCTTCTTCCGTGTACTGGGCAACGCCGCCTTTTACCGTGTACGGATACCAGGCTATCTCATTGCCGGGCGATCTTCTTCTCATCGAATTAAGATACTCTCCCGAGATCCTGAACGTGCCGACGCTCACGTCTGTTATGCGTGTAAGGTCTATGCTGCCGGCGACTTCTTCCACGAATCTCTCATAGCATTCCTGCCAGTTTGGGATCTTGATCATCGGGTCGAAGCATAGCCTTACCCTGCAGCCCGCATCAAGAGCCCGGGCCGCTGCCCTTATCCTGTCGGACGGCCGCGGTGCACCGGACTCGTATCTTCCGGCAACTTCTTCGGGTGATACAGTAAATGCATAGATGACATTGGGAACAGCACGGAGATCCTGCGGCGCGGCCTTCGTCCTGAGCTCCACAAGAAGGTCTTCATTCTCTTCGGCAATATCGCACCATCTGCCTGCAAGCCCTGTCAGATGATCAAGTGCGATAAGGTCTGTGTCATAAGAAGCGCAGACATACATCGGTCCTTCGGCAAGGTGACTTCTTACCTCCGACGCATAGTCATCAAAGTTCACGAAGACGACTATATATGAAGAAGGATACATTCCCTTGAGATAGCAGTAAGCGCAGTCGAAGGGACAGTTCATGACAGAGCTGGCATAATAGAAATACCTCTGTCCGAAAGACTGACAGACGGGTGCTCCTTTGTATATCCTGGCACCGGTCCTGACCGCGAGGATCAGGCACGGGTTCTCCTTCTGGAACACGATATCCTGCCTCGGTCTGTCGAAGACATCTTTGTAGTGGTCTATGTCTATGACCACGCTCCCCTGAAGCTTCGACAGGATCGCATCAGTCAGAGGGTAAGCGCGGGCTCCCTTCTCAACGTAGACGTGCGAATATCTCATCCAATATCTCCTTGCCTGCTCTCTTATCCTTAACGGGGATGCGCCCCTCGTCGCGCATATCATCCAGCATCTGTTCCAGCTCTGCCTTCCTGCCCGATACTTCCGCATAATGCCTGAGTGAAGCAAATTCGTTGCGCATATATTGAGAGAGCCTTAGTTCGTCAGCCAGATCTTCCGGGACTGCCGTTACCGCATGATCTTCCCTGTCTTCTGCAAGGCTATCTGCGACCTTCTTTATTCCGATGAGATGCCGCCTTATGAGCTGCGTCACATCAGCTGCCGAGGGCCTTGTCGTGCCGTCATCGGAGACGGCCTTGATGAATGCGACGGAAGAAGGCGCGACGGTCTTCAATGCCCATTCGCAGATGATCGCCGCTTCCATATCGAAGACGGCATCTTCCAAGATCTCGTTTACTTCGTCTGCCACGGTGACAAGACGGGTCTCAGTCAAAGGTAAGCCTTTCCGCATGTCGGGATAGAAGACTCTCCCCGTAAGGCTGTTTTCGATGCGGTTGGCAAGGTATGCCGAACCGATGTGCCTGCCCGCCGCACAGCCTATGTTGAGGATGCGATCGTCAGATGTGAGCGCGATGGAATCCAGCTTAGTCCTGCACCTGTCTCCGACGCCCGTCACGATAACGGTCCCGGGCACGCCGATAAGCGCAGCGGCTTCACACTTGAGAGCTGTCAGGACATACAGCATCACGCACACTCCTTTTTTTAGACAATTATATTATAAAGTGTTAATATTAGTCGTTATCAGTTATGGAGGACTATATGGACAGATTACTGACGGGACTTCAGCCCAGCGGCGCACTTACGATCGGAAACTATGCAGGCGGCATCAGCCAGATAGTAAATTATCAGAAGGACTACGAGACATTCCTCTTCGTCCCTGACATGCACGCCATCACCGTACCTCAGGATCCTGAGGCTCTGCACAGGAACATCATCAACGCCATCGCGATGTATATTGCCTGCGGCGTCGATCCCGATCTCGAGAATATGCACATCTACATCCAGTCAGAGAATCTGTATCATGCGAACCTGTCCTGGATATTCGAGTGCCACACTCCTCACGGAGACCTCACCCGTATGCATCAGTTCAAGGCCAAGTCTGCACTTCACGAGACTTTCACCGAAGGCCTCGTAACGTATCCTGACCTCATGGCTGCCGACATCCTTTTGTATGACCCCAAGTACGTTCCTACCGGTATCGATCAGAAGCAGCACGTAGAGCTCGCGAGGAACATCGCCATCCGCTTCAACAACAGATACGGCGAACTGTTCAGAGTACCCGAGCCGATGATCCCTACGATCGGTGCCAAGATAAGAGATCTTCAGAATCCGGAGCAGAAGATGAGCAAGTCCACTGCCAACCCCAAGGCTTCCGTCTTCCTCTCTGATACGGAGAAGCAGATTCGCAAGAAGATCATGTCCGCAGTAACCGATTCAGACGGCGTCATCAAGTTCGACGAAGAGAACAAGCCGGGCGTATCCAACCTCCTCACCATCTATTCCGTATTCAGCGGATGTTCTATAGAGGATGCGGTTGCAAAGTTCGAAGGCGGCGGATACGGCGACCTCAAGAAGGGCGTTGCGGATGTCGTTGTCGAGAAGCTCATGCCCGTTCAGGAGAACTATGAGAAGGTCATCTCCAGCGGCAGGATCGACGAGATCCTCGACGCAGGCAGAGAGTTCTCCAATAAGATCGCTGAAGAGAAATACGAGCGTGTCAGGAAGGCTGTCGGATTCGGAAGGATCTGATCACAGTTCAACTGTCTCCTGACCCTGACCGAGCGTTACGCCGTCGTCTTCCGGTGATATCTTATATGTTCCCTTGAAGCCTTTGATCTCTGCGATGCCGTCTTCGTTTGTGGTGATCACGGTATCCGTATGCCACTCATTGAAGATAAGATCGCGGAGAAGATGATACGAAGGCTTCTCGCTGTTATCGAGTCTTAAGAATCCGCTCGGAGCATTAAGCCACGCGCCGTCCGTAAAATCCCATGTGGTTATCGCCTGCACCAGAGGATTATCGAACAAGATCCTGTACATCTCTTCTATCTGTTCAGCCTGACGCGCCTCACCTGCAGGAGTGGAAGGCCACTGCTCTGCCGTAACAACAAAATCGTTAAGATCTTCTATCTCGGGCGGCACGAGATAGTCGCCTGATGTAAGCGTGTTCTCGGTAAAATGTATCGGCAGTCCGAACCTTCCGAACCTGTCCAGCACATCCAGGATCTTCTCCCTGTCCCAGTATCCCTGATGCTGATGCGACTGTATTCCGATCGCAGTAAGCGGCACTCCTGCATCCAGGCACCTCTCTATCAGCTCCTCATACTTGGGAGATGTATTGAAATCATTCAGCAGGAGCTCGGCTTCCGGATTTGACTTATGCGCTGCATCGAAAACAGCCTTCACCAGCGGGACCTGCCCGTACTCCTTACACACTCTGGTCACTGCATTATCGTACTTATCGAAGACCGGCATGATGACCACTTCGTTGATGACATCCCACATGTCTATGGTGCCCTTGAAGCCGGTCACCTCGCGCTCTATGCGTCCCTTAAGCTTACTGAGTATCGTCTCGTTGTCATAGTTCATGAGCCAGTCGGCACACACCGTATGCCACACGAGAGGGTGGCCTTTGCAGACGACACCGCGCTCCGTGAGATACTTCGCGGCAAGCATCCTGCTCTCTGTCTCGGGTTTGCCCTCTTCAGCTTCGAACCTTCCGAGATAGAACGGCAGTGTGGCATAGTTGAACACATTAAGCCACTTGTCCATTCTTTCCTTGTAGAAGGATCTCTCGTACTCGTTCTCGGTCCTGTAATAACTTACAAAATCAAAGCCGCCGCAGCCGAACAGGAACTTATGGCTGATCTGCTCCGCCTTAAGGCGCCTGCCGGCAAGAGGATTTCCGTTGGTGTCAGTGAACCTTACGGTCTTGGTTGACTTTCTGTGTGCAAGGTCTGCCATAATGTCACCTCCCGGCTGATGTCTTAATAATGCGTAGTCACCGTTACGAAATCCTTTGCCTGTTACGCTGCAGGTTCGAACACGAGCTCGATGGAATCAGAACCGAGGACATCGTCATCGTTGACATCAACTTCGATAATGATGTTGCCGTCCTCTATGGTTCCGCTCGTAGGGAGTGCAGTGCTGTATTCGTTCTCGGCAGCCATTACGAGCTCATTGCCGTCAACCGTATATGTTCCGGTTACGGTGGAATCATCAAGGTCATCGGCAGAGATGCTCTCTGTGATCTGTTCGCCGAGGTCTGACTTCATCTCATCGTAGCTTGCATAACCGAGGAGTACTGCATATGTCTCGAGTTCATCGACGGATGTTGCACCGAATGCAGACATGAAGATCGCATCGAGATTGCCATCGATATAGTTCATTACAGAATCGACCAGTGATGCTGCATCGTAGGAGAATGAGAATGTACCGTCTTCTGCGAGAGTGAGATAAAAAGCCATCTCGACCGAGCCCTGCATCGCGATATCCGTTCCGAGTGAGCCCGTGAGAGAATCATTCATGACATCGGTAAGATCCAGTACTGCGGTATAGTCACCTGCGACGTTTGTAACAGGCAGACTGTATGACCTGTAATCAAAGAGTGCGCCGAAGTCATCGCTGCTTAAGTTGGATACGAGCCAGTCGTCTCCGTCCTTGGTGAACTTTACGGTGAACTCGTATTCCTTTGTATCAAGATCTCCGACGGCATCTACGATATCGTCGATGTCCTCATATTCACCGTCATCAAGGTCTTCATAATCAGCCATTGTGAATGTGATGTCGCAGGAAGCTTTCTTGCCGTCGACCTTAACGGAGCCCTTATCGACTTCGTAAGACATCGTATCATTCATGGCATCGATATAAGCCAGGTAATCGTCAGAATAATTATCGTCATCAAGGATGAGATCCAGAGCTTCTGCGATCTCGCTGTCCTTATCTTCTGTTGAGAGCTTGATGATCTTGCCGGAGTCGCCTGCGATGACGGCATCACCCAGAGACTCTGCTGCATCTATGACGGCCTGGCCGCCGAACAGTCCTGCGCATGAAGCGAGTGAAGTGAGCATTGCCGCACTGATGATGACTGCTCCTGCCTTCTTAACTGAATTTGAGATACCCATATTCTATCCTCCATTGTTTCAATGATGTAATTATACAATACATTCAGAGCCACTTCTTCAATTTGAAGAAGATGAGGCATCCTGCAAATATCAGGATACTAATGGCTATAACGATCGGATATGCAAGGGGAGACTGAAGCTCCGGCATATAGACGAAGTTCATTCCGTACCATCCGGTGATGAGCGTAAGCGGCATGAAGATACTGGTAATGACCGTAAGGACAGTCATTATCCGGTTCTGCTTGATGTCGATCTGTGTCTGGTTAAGATCTCTTATCTGTGCCGCATAATCCGACAGGGAAGTCGTCATATCGTGCAGGGTCTGAACTCTCTGGCTGACAAGACGGAAATACCTCTCGTTACTATCCTTGAAGAAACCGTTCTCGTCCTCCTCAAATTCCTGGCTCAGGTCCAGAAGCTGGGCATAATGTGATCTCAGATCTCTGAGCTCACTTCTGATATCACTTAATTCTCTGACCAGATCCTCTGCTTCGCCGCTCAGTATGTCCGATTCGATCTGATCCAGTCTCACATCGTACTTCTCGAGGAGCACGTAGTCCCTGTGGATGATGCTCTCCAGGAAATCATAGAGGAATCTCTCGAGGCAGGGGTTGATGCACTTTTTTGTTGAAGCTATCTTCTCGATTATCTTCGAGGCAAAGCCTTCGTCATCAATGAAGACTACGCCCTTCTCATCCAATGCGAACGCAAACTTGTGTTTGGGGCCGAAGATATCCTTTCTGCTCGGGATGTAAAATGTTCCCGTAAGGGAATCAATGTTGACCGTCGCGCGCGTATCGGATATCTCATCGAGATTGATATCCCACTCGATGCCCATATCGAACTTACGGTTGGAATTTACCCACTCTTCCGAACTGACAACAGCAATATACTGGAAATCGATGTTCTCGAATGACGTAGGTTCGAATTCCTCGATCCTCTCACCAATCTTGTAGTACATTATCTATCCTCTTCTCCCGACCTTCAGCGATCGCAGATATACTTTTTGTTCATCCGAGATGCGGTAACTCTCGATGCTCTTTTGTATGGTCTTGTTATGCGTCCAGTCATCCAGACGCTTATCCTCCACATAAGAAATTATAGCATCATATTGCTTTGCAAGCGCCGTGGCAAAATACCATGCACGCATCATGTTGACGTAGTACTCCTCCGATCTTACTTCCGCCACCATGTCAGCATACTCAGTACGGAAGCCGTCCCCGAGGAAATGCTCCATCAGCATCCCTATCGCGAACCTCACGGTATAAGTCTCGCCGGACTTTATCCACCTGTCGATATAGGGCAGCAGTCTGTCCGGATACTTCTTGAAGGCCTTGGGCGACATTTGATCGCATGTTGCCCAGTTATCCACATACGGAAGGAACGCTTCTACCTCTTCCGCGCACTTGTCGAAATCCTTCTCGAGCGATACGACAAAGGCATGCAGCTGATCCATCTCGAAATACTCATGCGGCAGATCTTCCAGGAACTTCTCATAACCTCCGGCCTTATACATCTCCCTGGCAAGGCTTCGAAGATCCGGAGTCCTTACTCCTATTATCCTTGAAGGATCGACCGTCGGAATTGTCCTGACCTGCAGCTTCGCGTATTCCTTATCCTGCATCCCCATGAGCACTTTGGTAAGATCTTTGTTGTTCATCAGCTGCTCACCTCTTCTTCAGGATGCAGACGCATTCACATGATTCGGCCCAGGGGAACATATCGCAGGGCTCGGCGACTTCTGTGTAATAGCCTTTTGCTGCAAAGAGTCTCAGGTCTCGTGCGAGGGTATCGGGACCACACGATACATATACGATCCTCGAAGGTGCCAGCTTCGCACATGCATTGATGAATCTCTTGGTGGTTCCGAGCCTTGTCGGATCAAGGATCACTATATCGCACCTGCCGCCCGCGGAAGCCAGTTCCTCCATATACTCCGTCGCATCGGCGCAGACAAAATCCACATTCTTAACGCGGTTGAGAGAGGCGTTCTTGACAGCATCTCTTACCGCATCGGGATTGAGCTCGACTCCGGTTACGTGGTTCGCATAAGGAGCGACACAGATGGATATGGTGCCTGTCCCGCAGTAGCAGTCAAGGACCTCTTCTTCCGGTCCCGGCTTTGCCAGCCTGATCGCCGCAGAATAGAGGAGCTCTGCCTGTTTTCTGTTGACCTGGTAGAAGGAAGATGCGGATATCCTGAACTTCTTCCCGAGAAGCTCGTCCGTAATATACCCCGGACCCGTCTCTCTTCTTATGACATCTCCCAAGATCATGGAATTGTGACCGCGGTGTATGCTGATCAGTATCGTTGTTATCTCGGGATGGAGCTTCATGAGCTCCTTGATGAATGCATTCTTCTTGGAGAAATACCTGCTTCCTATGACCAGGACGACCATTACTTCCCCTGTCGCCTCCGCCACCTTGACCAGGACCTTGCGCAGTTCGCCCGTGCCCGTGGCTTCGCTGAACACGTTTACTCTGAGGCGGCCTGCGATCGAAGCGCAGTCGCGGATTATTGCACCCGCGGTCTCGTTCTCGAGAAGGCAGTCGTCAACGCTTACTATGTGATGTGAAGACCTCTCATACGGACCGCAAACGATGCGTCCGTTCTTAAGTCTCTTATATGCCGAGTGGACTTTGTTCCTGTAGTGGAACGGAGCCTCGCAGACGATGATCGGATTGATCTTTATCCCCTTAGGGAGAAGATCCGTCATCATCTTCTGCTTTGCAGTCGCCTGCTCCATGTAACTGCAGCCGGTATAGGCACAACCACCGCACTTGTCCGCATAGGGACAGTTGTTTACGGGATTGTCCTCCTTACCGCGCCTGGCCATATTACTCTGCTCCGCAGATCTTTACGCAATTATCCACAACATGCTTGAGAAGAACAGATGTTGTAACGGAGCCAACTCCTCCCGGTACGGGTGAGATCGAATCTACGATAGGTTCGACTGCATCGTAATCTACATCACCGCAGAGCTTGCCTTCGCTGTCGACATTCATGCCGACGTCTATTACTATCTGACCTTCGCGGACGAAGTCGGGTGTGACCATTCGCGCAACGCCGCAGCATGCCACGATGATATCTGCAGCACGGCACTCTGCCTTGATGTCGGCAGTCTTGGTGTGGCATACGGTAACGGTAGCATTCTCGGTTATGAGAAGGAGCGTGACGGGCTTGCCGATGACAAGGCTCCTGCCTATGACGACGGCCTTCTTGCCGCGCGTCTCGATACCGTAGTGGCGGATCATGCTTATGACGGCTTCAGCCGTGCAGGGCGCAGCTGCATCCTTGCGGCCCTCTATCACTCCCGCGAGATTCCTCGAGTTCATGAAGTCAACATCCTTGCCGGGGTCTATCGTCTCTATGATGTGGCTGTCGGACAGGTGTTTGGGAAGCGGTCTGAAAACGAGGATGCCGTGAATGTTGCTGTCTTCGTTCATCTTGTCGAAAGCGCTGTCCAGCTCTTCCTGGGTGCACTCCGCATCCAGCACCGTTACGTCGACCTTGCAGTCGCAGGACTCGAACTTCTTGAGAAGACCTCTCTCATATGCGAGGTCGTCGCCTCTCTCTCCTACTCTCAATACACCGAGAGTGGGGATGACGCCTTTGCCTGCGAGTCCTTCGATAGCAGGCTTAAGGCCTGATACGATGCTCTCCGATACTTCTTTGCCGCCTAATCTTGCCATATATTCTCCCTTATTCGCCCATAAGGCTCTTTCTTACTGTCTCATATGTCTCGTCGCAGCTCGTCCTTACCTCTGCGACGGCCTTGATCGTCTTCTCATTCAGGTCTTCTGCGTATGCGCGGTCCTTCATGAGCTTGGTATTGATGTATACGTTCATGGCAGCGCCTTCAGCTGCGGATCTGCAGAGCGCGGCGCCGACTCCGACATCGCTTATCGCGAGCCTCGAGCCGATCACTGCGAGGCGCTCAAGGATCCTGGCCGTCTCGCAGGCCTTGACCACCATCTCATAGGGAGCGCTTGCTGCCGTCTTGAGGCATGACTCCAGTATCTCATCTCTGCCGGGTTCGTCTTTCGGGATGGAATATGCCTTCGCCAGAGGCTCGAAGACCTCTGCATCCTTCTCCACGAGCGTCTTGAAATCGTCGCGCAGTGCACCTGCCTTGGCGATGATCTCCTCTATCTCAGACTGATACTCAGCGTATTTCTTCTTGCCTGTGGTGAGATTGCCTACCATTGAGCCCAGTGCCGCAGACATTGCTCCTGCAGCTGCCGAAGCTCCTCCGCCGCCCGGTACCGGTGCAGCCGAAGACAATTCTTCAAGGAACAGTTCCATGCTCTTCTCGATCATAAGTACACCTCTTTCAAAACCTGTAACCATACTATTATACAAGGAAATACAAAAAGTGCCGCCTCAATATAAGGCAGCACTTTGTCATTGTTTTGGTCAAATCCGCTACTGGATCATTCGCTTGATGTCTCTTATGGCCATCATGTCGAGGTTACCGTATTTTACGACGTCTCCGCTTCGTGATGCGTGGATAACCTGTCCTCCGCCAACATAGATCGCGACGTGTCCGCAGTAGCTTCCGTAGTCATAGCATATGACATCTCCGACCTGAAGGTCGCTTCGCGGTACGCTTATGCCGTAGCTGTTGCAGATGGCATTCGCTCCGTGAGGCAGATAGACGCCGGCCTGTGCGTAGCAGTACATTACGAGACCCGAGCAGTCGATTCCGTCATAGGAAGCACCGCCGTATACATAGTCAACACCGAGGAATGTAGCCGCGAGGTTCGCGATATCCTGACCGGTCCAGCCTGTGGAAGGAAGCGTTGACGGATCGCCGTATGACTTGGAGTAGCCGCCTCCGCCGCCACCGCCTCCGCCGCTTGACTTCGGCTTGGGTGTGGGGGTAGGTGTAGGTGTCGGAGGAGGAGTCTGCGTCGTATATGAGATATATACGTAACCCGTAGAACCTCCGGGCGTTGTTACCTTGTACCACTTATCACCGACGATAGCGCTGCAGATGAGCTTGTCCTCGTCATTGACGACCGTGACCTGTTCACTCTGAGTTGAAGGTTCGGATCTTACGATGAGGCTGTCCGTATCTACCCATACCGTACGGTCGATGCTGATCTCGAGCATCGTATCCTGGATGGAGTCGGTAAGGACATATCCTTCCTGTCCGTCTTCCGTCTGGATCTTGGACCATGTATCGCCGATTCCGATCCTCGTGACTTCCTGTCCCAGATGAAGCTGGCAGATAGTCACGGAGTCCATGTTGGGTGTCTCCTTGAGGATGGAAGCATTTGCTCTTATGTAGTAGGTGGTGTTGTCAGCCGCAAAACACTGCACATCGAGAAGTTCGATCGGAAGGTTGGACTGATCATATTCCTGATAGACGATATACTTGGGAACATCCGAGAAGCTTGTCTCCTGCTCGGCGGCTGCTGCCTGGGCGCCGGTATCGTATGTACCGTTGCTTACATCTGCGAGCACAACGCCCTCGCCTACAATATCCTGCGCCTCAACAATGGTGCCTGCGCCTTCCTGGATACCAAATACCTGAGCATATGCTCTCGAGATTATAAGTGCGGGACTGACTCCTGCCCTGATACCTATCGGCAGACAAATGACCGGTACGGCCGCAAAGAAACCTACGATAACTGCGAGTATATGCTGTTTACGGTTGTGCTTATAAACCAATGCAGTTTGCTCCCTTTATTATTATGCGCTCATTATACATTGCCATAGCATGCCGTTGCACGCTATTTTCAGGCAAAAATGCGTAAATAAACGCCGGGAGAACAGACTCTCCCGGCGTTATTATAAACTTTATGGCAGCCTTATTGCTTTACAATTACAAGTCAAATGACTTAAATTCTGTCTCTGTCGAGCTCGAGCTTAGCTGCTGCTTCCCTGTCCTGCTCGTCGAGGATCGCATCCTTCTCCTTAACGGCCTCGAGGTAAGCGTTCTCGAATAGAGCCTCGTCAGAAGCTTCGCTTCCGTACTCGTGACCTGTGATGAGGTTTGCATTCTCTCTGATAACAGGAACTGCCGTGATATCGTTGTGAGCCTTGATACCTGTACCGGCAGGGATGAGGGAACCGATGATAACGTTCTCCTTGATACCTGTGAGGTTGTCTGTCCTGCCCTTGATGACTGCGTCTGTGAGGACCTTCGCAGTCTCCTGGAAGGATGCTGCAGCCATGAAGGAATCAGCAGCGGTAGCAGCCTTGGCGATACCGAGGAGGATGATGTTGCCCTTTGCGGGTGTAAGACCCTGCTCCTCGCAATCTCTGTTCTTGGAGATGAAGTTATACCAGTCAACAGTAGTACCTGTCATGAAGCCTGTGTCGCCCGGTTCATCGATCTTGACACGTCTCATCATCTGCTTTGCGATGATCTCGATGTGCTTGTCGTTGATGTTAACACCACCGCCTGAGTAGTAAACCTTTGTGATCTCGCTGATGATGTACTTCTGAACGGCACGGATATCCTTAACCTTGAGGATCTCCTTAGGATCGATCTTACCGTCGATGATCTGATCGCCGGCTTCGATGAGCTCGCCGTTCTTAACTGTCAGCGTAGCGTGTGAAGGAACCTTGTACTCAACCTTCTCGATCGGGTTGCCCTTTGCATCGAGGATAGGCTGTGTATCTGCATCGTATACAGGTGTAACGACAATGGTCTTCTGCTTTGTCTTCTCATTCTCAACGATCCTGACACTACCGGGAACAGAAGAGATGATACCGTGACCCTTAGGATCTCTTGCCTCGAAGATCTCTGTAACTCGAGGGAGACCCTGAGTGATATCTTCACCGGAAGCAGCGATACCGCCGGAGTGGAACGTTCTCATCGTAAGCTGTGTACCAGGCTCACCGATGGACTGAGCAGCAATGATACCGACAGCCTCACCGACTGCGACCGGACGGCCTGTAGCGAGGTTGATACCGTAGCACTTTGTGCAGACACCGCGTCTGGAACGGCAGTCGAATACGGATCTGATCTTGATCCTGCCGAGGTGCTGGATCTCTGTCTCTGAGAGGACCTTGCCGGAAGCCTCTGCCTCAGCGAGCTTGGCTGCAGCCTTCTCGTCTCTCTCGGCGATCTTCTCGGGAGTCTCCTCGCCCTTGATCTTGACGGAGTCAATGACCTTCTGGCGTGCTTCTCTTGCAGCTTCCTTAGCCTTATCAACGGAATCGCAGATAGCCTCTGCCTTGAGTGCGTCGATGAGCTCGTCCTTTGCAACGATGACTTCGCCTGTCTGGAGGTTCATGATGTCCTCAGCGGCATAACGGCCATACAGACGATCGTAAAGTGACTTGATAACGTTGACCTTGTTGTTGGATGTCTCGGTGATCTCCTTGACCCATGTGAAGTCATCGGTACCGCAGTCTGTCTCTGTAACAACGACGGACTGGGATACGTCAACGAGACGACGTGTAAGGTATCCTGACTCAGCGGTCTTGAGAGCCGTATCGGAGAGGGCCTTACGTGCACCGTGTGATGAGATGAAGAACTCGAGCACGTTCATACCTTCACGGAGGTTGGACTTGATCGGGATCTCGATAGTAGCACCGGTCGTATCCTGCATGAGTCCACGCATACCTGCGAGCTGCTTGATCTGTGATGTGGAACCACGGGCACCGGAGTCAGCCATCATACGGATAGGATTATAGATATCAAGGTTCTCCATGAGGGCCTTGGTGATATCGTCTGTTGTCTTCTCCCAGACCTTAACGACCTGCTTATGGCGCTCGTTCTCTGTGAAGAAACCTTCCATAGCAGCTTCGTTGATCTCGTCGACCTCAACGTCACCTGCAGCGATCATCTTATCCTTGATGTCAGGGATGATCATGTCTTCGATACCGATGGAGATACCGGAGATCGTTGAATACTTATAACCCATTGCCTTTACGTCATCGAGGAATACTGTTGTTCTCTCGAGGCCGTGAACTGCAATGCATCTTGCAATGATCTTCTCGAGCTTCTTCTTGCCCATTGCAAACTCTGTCTTGCCGCCCTTCTGATCAGCGATCTTAGGGAAGTCGATCTCGAGCTTGAGGTGATTCTCGGGGATGGATCTGTCAACGAATCCGAGGTCCTGAGGAACTACCTCGTTGAAGATGAATCTGCCGAGTGTGGACTCTACGAGACCTGTCTCGATCTTGCCGTCGATCTCTCTTGAGACGCGGACCTTGATCATTGCATGAAGTGTGAGCTGGTGCTGATCGTAAGCCATGATAGCTTCGTCAACGGATGTGAAAGCCATACCCTCACCCTTGTCGCCCGGAACTTCCATCGTGAGATAGTAGCATCCGAGGATCATATCCTGTGAAGGAACAGTGATCGGCTTACCGTCCTGAGGCTTGAGCAGGTTGTTG
Organism: Oscillospiraceae bacterium; assembly: GCA_902782125.1. Taxonomy (GTDB): domain Bacteria; phylum Bacillota; class Clostridia; order Saccharofermentanales; family Saccharofermentanaceae; genus Saccharofermentans. The sequence continues at coordinate 94,219 of CACZMA010000003.1, forward strand.
GTAGAGAGCATGAGCAGTCTTGCCTCTGCCTGTGCTTCAGGAGAGAGCGGTACGTGTACAGCCATCTGATCTCCGTCGAAGTCGGCGTTGAATCCGGTACATACGAGCGGATGGAGCTTGATGGCACGGCCTTCTACGAGTACAGGCTCGAATGCCTGGATGGAAAGTCTGTGGAGCGTAGGCGCACGGTTCAGGAGTACCGGATGATCCTTGATGATGTCTTCGAGGACATCCCAGACCTCAGGTGCTCTGTTGTCCACGTCCTTACGTGCTGTCTTGATATTGAGCTTGTCATTTGTGTTAACGAGCTTCTTGATTACGAAGGGCTTGAAGAGCTCGAGTGCCATCTCCTTAGGAAGACCGCACTGATGCATCTTGAGCTCAGGTCCGACGATGATAACCGAACGGCCGGAGTAGTCAACACGCTTACCGAGCAGGTTCTGTCTGAAACGTCCCTGCTTACCCTTGAGCATGTCGGAAAGTGACTTGAGCTGTCTGTTGGAAGTAGCGGATGTGGAGCCCTTGACAGGTGTGCCGTGACGGCCGTTGTCGATAAGAGCGTCAACTGCTTCCTGGAGCATTCTCTTCTCGTTCCTTACGATGATCTCAGGTGCGCCGAGATCGAGGAGCTTCTTAAGACGGTTGTTTCTTCCGATAACTCTTCTGTAGAGATCGTTAAGATCTGATGTAGCGTAACGGCCGCCGTCGAGCGGAACCATAGGACGGAGTTCCGGAGGAAGAACCGGGATAACATCCAGGATCATCCACTCAGGCTTATTGTCGGAAGCCTTGAAAGCCTCGCAGATCTCAAGTCTCTTGTCGATCTTGAGTCTTCTCTGTGTGCTTACGGAACCTGCCTTCTCAGCTGTCAGTTCTTCGATGATGGCATCAACGTCAACCTGTGAGAGCAGGATCTTGATAGCCTCAGCGCCCATTCTTGCGTCGAAGCCCTTCTTGCCGACCTTAGCCACTACCTGCTTGTACTGGTCTTCAGTCAGGATGTCCATCTTGTTGAGACCTGTCTCTTCCTGGTTGCCCGGATCGAGTACGATGTACTTTGAGTAGTAGAGAACGCTCTCGAGCTGCTTTACTGTCAGGTCGAGGATGGTTCCGATCTTAGAAGGCTGAGTCTTGAAGTACCAGATGTGTGATACGGGGCAAGCGAGCTCGATGTGGCCGAGTCTCTCACGGCGGACGGTGTTCTTTGTTACCTCAACGCCGCACTTGTCGCAGATCATTCCCTTGAATCTGATCTTCTTGTACTTACCGCAACGGCACTCCCATGACTTCGTGGGTCCGAAGATCTTCTCGCAGAACAGACCGTCTACTTCAGGTCTCTGTGTACGGTAGTTTATAGTCTCAGGCTTCTTGACTTCACCGTGAGACCAGTCTCTGATGGTCTGGGGTGAAGCAAGCTGGATGCTTATTTTTGTTATACGATTTGTGTCGTTCATATATCTGAAGTCTCCTTCCAATTCGCGCTGCCGTCAGCTTCATCTTAACGGCGGCAAGGCCTTGCTATTACTTGATTGTCTCCGGATCAGAGGTCGTCACCGTCACCGTCGAAATCATCACCGTCGAAATCATCCTCTGCGATATTGCCGAGCTCGTCGGATTCAACGAATCCCTCGCTCAGGATATCTGAAGGAACGACCTCATCTTCACCATCAACGTTACGACGCATTGCTTCGTCCATCTCGCTGATAGACTCGAAGGAATCCTTGTTCTCAGGTGTGTATTCCTTATCGTCGGTATATGTTCTGACATCAAGCGCAAGAGCCTTAAGCTCGTTGACAAGGACGTTGAAGGATTCGGGGATACCCGGCTCCGGTACGTTCTTGCCGCGGATGATGGCATCGAAAGTCTTCGATCTGCCCTCGATATCGTCGGACTTGACCGTAAGGATCTCCTGGAGAGTGTGAGCTGCGCCGTATGCTTCGAGCGCCCAAACTTCCATCTCACCGAATCTCTGTCCGCCGTTCTGGGCTTTACCGCCGAGAGGCTGCTGAGTAACGAGTGAGTAAGGTCCTGTGGATCTTGCGTGCATCTTATCGTCAACAAGGTGGTGCAGCTTCATGTAGTACATAACGCCTACCGTTACCCTGTTCTCAAAAGGCTCACCGGTACGGCCGTCGTAGAGGACTGTCTTACCGTCTGAGTCGATGCCTGCAAGCTTGAAAGCGTCTGCGATGTCGTTCTCGTTCGCACCGTCGAAGACAGGTGTTGCGATCTTCCAGTTGAGCGCTCTTGCAGCTCTTCCGAGGTGTACCTCGAGGAGCTGGCCGATGTTCATTCGTGAAGGAACGCCGAGAGGGTTGAGGCAGATATCAAGTGTTGTACCGTCCGGGAGGAAAGGCATATCTTCCTCAGGAAGGATCCTGGAGACGACACCCTTGTTTCCGTGACGTCCTGCCATCTTATCGCCGACAGAGAGCTTACGCTTCTGAGCGACATATACGCGGACTCTCTTGTTTACGCCGTTCTTGAGATTGCCGTTGGTCTCCTTTGTGGAAACAACGACATCTACTACTACGCCGCCGCCGCCGTGAGGAACACGCTTGGAGGTATCCTTTACCTCACGTGCCTTCTCACCGAAGATAGCCTTGTAGAGTCTCTCCTCTGCTGTCTGGTCTGTCTCACCCTTAGGCGATACCTTACCGACGAGGATGTCTCCGTCCTTGACCTCGGCACCGATGATAACGATACCGTCTTCATCGAGGTTGGAGAGAGCTTCATCAGAGACGTTGGGAACCTCTCTTGTGATCTGCTCGGCACCGAGCTTTGTCTCACGTGCCTCACACTCATGCTCTTCGATATGGATGGATGTATAAACATCATCTCTTACGATTCTCTCGTTTACGAGAACGGCGTCCTCGTAGTTGTAACCTTCCCAGGTCGTGAAGCCGATGAGAACGTTTCTTCCGAGAGCGAGCTCGCCGTTGTCCGTAGCAGGACCGTCAGCGATCGTATCGCCTGCCTTGACCTTCTCACCGATCTCGACGATAGGGCGCTGGTTGATACATGTGCTCTGGTTGGATCTCTGGTACTTGGAAAGTGTGTACTTATCAACTGTGCCGTCCTTAGCGGTTACTTCGATCCTGTCAGCGGATACGAAGGAGACAACACCGTCGTGAAGTGCAACGATACATACACCGGAGTCCTTAGCGGCACGGTATTCCATACCTGTACCGATGATAGGTGCCTCAGGCTTGATAAGAGGTACGGCCTGACGCTGCATGTTCGAACCCATCAGCGCACGGTTCGCGTCGTCGTTGCCGAGGAACGGGATAAGGCTGGTGGATACGGATACGAGCTGCTTAGGAGATACGTCCATGTAGTCGATCTGTTCGGGATCGAGCTGCAAGAACTGGTCGAGGTGACGGCAGACGATCTTGTTGTTCTCGAACTTGCCGTTATCGTCAACGGGCTCGTTAGCCTGAGCGATGTTGTAATCATCCTCTTCGTCGGCAGCCATGTATCTTACTTCGTCAGTTACGACCAGCTTCTCCTTGTCGAACTTTCTGTAAGGAGTCTCGATGAAGCCGTACTTGTTGATACGTGCATAGATAGCCAGAGACGTCATAAGACCGATGTTCTGACCTTCCGGTGTCTCGATCGTACACATACGTCCATAGTGTGTGGGGTTGATATCACGGACTTCCATTGAAGCTCTCTCTCTGGAGATACCGCCGGGGCCGAGAGCCGAAAGTCTTCTCTTGTTCGTAAGCTCAGCCAGAGGGTTGTTCTGGTCAGCAAAAGCCGAGAGCTGGGAAGAACCGAAGAATTCACGGAAGGAAGCTGAGAGAGGTCTTGTGTTAACAAGGCTCTGTGCCGTAACGACTTCGCCGTCCTTGCCGGAGATCTGGGAGATCCTGTCTCTTGTGTTCTTCTCAACACGAGCGATACCTGTACGGAGCTGGCTCTGGAGAAGCTCGCCGACAGATCTTACACGTCTGTTGCCGAGGTGGTCGATGTTATCGATCCTGCCTACGCCTCTGTGGAGTCCGAGGTAGTAGGAAACGAATGCATAGATATCATCCGTTGTGAGGCAGCGGGGCATGAGCTCTTCCTTACGCTCATAGAGCGCGTTCTCGAGATATCCTGCGATATCCTTGCCGCCGTTAGCTCTTGCATCCTCGATGATCTCGCGGAGAATGGATACTCTTACCTTCTCGTTTACGGGTGTGTTGTTGATATCGAAGTTCTTGAGGTCCTTCTTTGCAAAGCTGTTCCTGATGAATGCATCGGGATCAACTCTGCCGTTACCGATGACCTTGAGCGGCTTCTCATCGAAATCATCCTCATCGGCAGCCTTAACGAGCTTCCTGGGGAAGATGATTACGTAAGGAACGCCGGCCTCGTCGATCTTGTTAGCGATCTCGGGAGTAACGACAACGCCCTTCTTGGCAATGAGCTCACCGTCTTCTGTAGTAACATTCTCGGCGATCTTCTGGTTGATGATCCTTCTGCCGATCGCGAGCTTCTTATTGAGCTTGAAGATACCTACACGGTCGAGATCATATCTGAGCGGATCAAAATATGTCTTAGCCATGATGTTCTCGGCATTCTCAACAGAGAAAGGCTCGTTGTTACGTATCTTCTTGAAGAACTCGGACAGAGCTGCAACGTAGGGATCAGCCGCATCCTTTGTATCGTCCTTCTCGAGTGTCATCCTGAGGCACTCTTCGTCACCGAACATATTGATGATGTCCTCGTTTGTTACGAGGGGATTCTCTTTGTTAAGGCATCTGAGGAATACTGACAGAGGGATCTTGTGGGACTTGTCCACAACGATGTTGATGAGCTGATACTCATCAGGCTCCTTGGAAACGTCAGCACCCTTTGCAGCCTTCTCCTTTGCGGAGATCTTGTTCTCCTTCTCGTTCTCCTCGATGAGGATCCATGAGCCCTTGTAAGGAATGAGTTCCGCAGTATAGATGCGGTTACCCATCTTGGATCTTGCCTCGCCGTAGTATGCTCCCGGAGATCTTACGATCTGGTTGATGACTACTCGCTCGGCACCGTTGATGATGAATGTACCCTGATCAGTCATGATAGGGAACTCACCAACATAGATAGTCTCTTCGGAGACTGTATTATCTACTTTATTATTCAGCTGAACCTTGATGCTGAGTCTGGCAGCATAGTTGCTGTCATTCTTCTTGCACTGGTCGATGACATCTGCCTTTGAAAGCTTAACGGTTCCATTGGACTTATCCTTCTTGGAACCCGATCTGTCTTCCTTGCCGGAAGGATCACACGGTGTGTCAGGATCGAAGATCTTATCAATAAAATAGATCTCGTACTTGCCCTGATCATCGGTAACCGGAGAAACTTCATTGAAAACCTGCTGCATTCCTTCGTCAATGAACCACTGATAGGACTGCCTCTGATTCTCGATGAGGTTAGGTACTTCGATTACTTCGTTGATCTTGGAGTAAGACTGACGTTCTGTCTTGCCTTGTTTAACGGAATGGACCATAGCTAACGAATCACCTCACACAAAGCTTGAAACCTTTGGATTTCAAGCGGTTTACAGTGGAAAAGTCTATTTATTTAACATAAAAGACTAATCCCGTCAAGGCAAAAGGGCATAATACCCCTACCCATTATGACGCAGTAAACAATTATAAAGGGTCGTTCAAGTTATGTCAACAGTTTAATTAGGAAATCAATAGGTAAACTGTTCCATCCATCCTTTGTTTACTTCGTAAGAAGGATTGTTGGCCTGGAGCTGGGTTGCCCAATCGTTGATGGCGGATACGATGAGCTGGTTCTTGACCTGATACTGCCAGCTGGGCTCATTGCACTCGAAGTAGTAAACAAGGACCCTTGTCTTATCCTGTGAGAGGATAACGACATAGTCACCCTGGACTCTGGCGGGATCAAAGAGCCATTCGCCTGCCTGGGTAATATCCGTAGCGAGAGGGGTAGCGCCCTCTACCGTGCTGTTGCTCTGGAATGCAGTGATCTTGGCGCCGGGCACATAACCGCCGCTGATCATCTCGTTGCTGTCGGATGAATTAGCCTTGCAGATGCTGTAGAAAGTCAGCGAATCAACAGGACCGGAGATGATCTGAGCTGCCTGAGCCTCTGCCTCAGCCTGAAGCGTGGCAAAGTCTGTTGTCTCAAGATCAAGTGTTGTCGTGAACGGCAGGGTCATAACTCTGTAGGATACCGTAGCAGCATCATCGAGGTAGACCTTGTCAAAACGGACTACATAGTAACCTGTCTCGGTCGGGATCATGGCTACGTCGCCTTCCTGAGTGTCAGGACCGAAGACGAAGTCGGTGAAGCCTTCAACAAAGTAATCAGTGTACTGAGCCGTATAGCCTTCGCACCTTGTCGGATCGCCGTCGTCCTCGAAGCTTGCAAGTGCGCCTTCGTCACCCTTCTCCGTGAGATATGCGATAACGGCATCTCGGAATGCCTCCGGGCTGTCCGGAGCGGCAACAACGATCTTGGATGCTGCAGCCTCTGCTTCTTCCATACCTGTTACGTTGCCTTCTGAGTCAACATCGGCAGGGATGAAGAAATAGTTGAAGTCAGCGAGCTGGTAAGCTGTGGGGTCTGCATCGAACGCAGCCTGGATCTCTTCCTGAGTAGGCATGAACTTGAACTGTCCGATGTATTCCTGATACTCGCTCGTGAGGATCTCCTTGGCAAGGATATCCTTATAGACTCTTAAAGACATACCTGTTCCGTATACCTGGAACAGATACTGGTCGACAGACTGATATCCGTAGAGCGCAGCCATCATCTCGATGTTCTCGCACTGCTTGTCTGCGATCAGGGCAGCCTGCGAATACTGGAGGAATCCGTCCTGCTCAGCCGCACGGTTGATGAGGATCTGATTCATTACCTGCATACCTACCTGCTGGAGGATCATGTCGCGGTATGTCTCGCCTGTGGCGGGATCGTATACTTCATCGAGCGTGTCTCTCGTAACATAGCCGTACTGTGAGTACTGCTGGAAGACTTCGCTGAAGTGATAATTCGTCTCGAGGACAGATACGCTCTCTACCTTCTGGAGCGTAACGCCGTCAGGTGCGGTCTCATAGACTGTCATGCCCGGCAGAAGCTGCGGGATGATACCTGATATATAAATAAACCAACCTATGACACATACGGCTATAACACCGATGGTAACGCCGAGAGCTATCTTAACATTCTTGGAACTGCTCTTATGAGTTTTGTTGTTCTTTGCCATATGGGCCGACCTGCCTTGAATTTAGTGGCTTATAAAAAAGCATTGACTATTATAATTCGGCAGACCTGATAATGCAAGGAAACACTCTAAAGGGGGACAAATGCCCTTTTTACTCGCCTTTGCCGTCCTTATCGCCTTCCTCGGAGCCCTCTTCGGTCTCGGGATTTGCGTGGATCATGACCTTGGCGATGGCATTCTCGGCGACCTTGAGCACCTTTATGTCAAGGTTCTTGTAGTGTACGACCGGATGCTCGCGCTCTTCCGGGACGCGGTCGAGCAGCGACAGGACCAGACCTGCGATCGTGTCGTACTCATCGTCCGTGAGCTCGACTTCCACAGCATCTTCCAGATCGCTCAGCGTCATGTCGCCTGCGACGATGTAATCGCCGTTGGACAGTCTTACGAGCTCGTCATCGTCCTCGTCGAACTCGTCGCTTATGTTGCCCACGAGCTCCTCCAGGATATCCTCGATCGTGCAGATGCCCATCGTTCCGCCGTACTCATCGACGATAACGGCCATCTGCATGCCTGAATTCTTCATCTCACCGAACAGTGACGAGATCTTGCGGGTCTCGTGCACGACCAGAGGGTCTCTGATGTATTTCGAGAGGATGAAGGGGTGTCCGTCGTCGGGAGGCGTGATGCCCAGAAGGTCCTTGATGTGCAGTATGCCCTCGATATCATCTATGGTCTCCCTGTAGACGGGTATCCTCGTGAACTTCTCTTCCCTGGCGACCTTCATGACCTCGTCGTATTCGGCGTCGATCGGAAGCGAGACGATCTTCTTCCTGTGCGTCATTATCTCGGAGACTTCCTTATCGTTGAACTCGAAGACGTTCTCGATCATCTCTTTCTCGTTGTCTTCGATGTTGCCGGACTCGGAGCCGACGTCTACCATCATCCTTATCTCTTCCTCGGTAACGGTCTTGTCGTTCTTGTTCGGATCGATCTTGAACAGACGGAGGATGCCGTTGGTGGAAGCCGTCAGGACGATGACGAACGGTCTCAGGAATATGCTGAAGAAATTGACCACGCCCGTGACCGCGAAGGCCCACTTCTCGGGATAGGTCTGAGCAACGCGCTTCGGCACGAGTTCTCCCAGGACAAGGGAGAAATACGACAGTATCACGGTTATGACTACGGTCCAGAGGGTCTCCATCCATGTGTACTGCCCTGCGGGATCGAAGTACACTGCCAGCGTCCTCGCGAAATTATTCGCGGCAAAAGCCGATGACAGGAATCCTGCCAGTGTCACGCCGACCTGTATGGTCGCGAGGAAACTTCCGGGGTTATCGATGAACTTTATGATCCTCTTGGCCTTCTTGTTGCCGTCCTCGGCCATCTTGTGCATCTTCGCGTCGTTAAGCGAGATCACGGCCATCTCCGTGCCGGAGAAGAAAGCATTGACCAGCACGAAGAAGAATACTACCAGAAGATCTAATACAGTCTTTACCATTATCTCATCTGATCAAGCAGCATCTGCAGAGTGGTCCTTACCATCTGGGGGTCTGCTTTTCCTTTCAGTGCGCGCATGGACTGTCCGATAAGGAACTGGAAATTCTTCTCGGAGCCTCCGAGGTATTCGGCCACGGCCTTCTCGTTTGCCGCGAGGACTTCCCTGATGACGGGCTCGATAGCGGAGCTGTCGGATACCTGCGCCAGGTTGTTGGCCTTGATGTACTCTTCGGGATCGACCTTGTCTGCGAATACCACGCCCAGGACCTGTCGTCCCGTCTTACGGTTGATCTTGCCCTCGGATACGAGATTGATGATCGTGCCCAGGTTCCTGCCGTCGAATTCCATGTCCTCTACGGCAACATGTGCATCCTTGCAGAGCTTGAGGAGGTCCGTCATGATCCAGTTGGATACATCCTTCGGGCTGCCCGTCATCTCGGACGCGGTCTCGAAAACGGTAACGAGCGTCGTCGCACCGGTAATGATCTCTGCGTCATATTCGGGAAGGCCCATGTCCCTTACATATCTCTCGCGCTTGGCATCGGCAAACTCGGGAAGGTTCTTCTTAACTTCGTCAAGATACTCTTCGGAGATCTCGATGGGCATGAGGTCAGGATCCGGGAAGTACTTGTAGTCCTGTGCATTCTCCTTGGAACGCATCGCATAGGTGTACTCCTTCTCGTCGTCCCAGCGTCTGGTCTCCTGCACGACCTTGCCGCCCTCTTCGATGAGGTCGATCTGTCTGTCGCGCTCATATTCGATCGCACGCTCGATAGCCTTGAAGCTCGCGATGTTCTTCATCTCGGTCCTGGTGCCGAATTCCTTCTGGCCGACAGGCCTTACCGAGAGGTTGACGTCAGCTCTCATGGAGCCTTCCTGCATCTTGCAGTCGGATACTCCGAGGTACTGCATTGTATCCCTGAGCTTTGTGAGGTAAGCAGTTACCTCTTCGGCACTCCTGAAGTCAGGCTCTGATACGATCTCGAGAAGCGGCACGCCGCATCTGTTGAAGTCGACCATGGTCATTCCCGTTACGGGGTCATGGACGAGCTTGCCGGCATCTTCTTCCATGTGGATCTCGTGGATGCCGATGGATTTTGTGCCTTCGCTCGTCTTGATGTCGACATGTCCGTTCCTGCATATCGGGAAGTAGAGCTGCGATATCTGATATGCCTTGGGAAGATCCGGATAGAAATAATTCTTTCTGTCGAACTTGTTCTTCCTCGTTATCTCACAGTTCAGTGCGAGGCCTGTCTTGACCGCGTACTCAACTACCTTCCTGTTGAGCGTCGGAAGAGTGCCCGGCATGCCCGAGCATACTTCGCATACGTGTGTATTCGGTTCACCGCCGAACTTGGTCGAGCATCCGCAGAAGATCTTGGACTCCGTGGAGAGCTCGCAGTGGACTTCAAGTCCTATCACCATCTCATATTCTTTCATCTTGCTGCCCCCCTTCACATCTTTACCGGCGACTGCTGCTCGTAAGCCTTGTCAGAAGTCGCGCGCTGGAAATCGGAAGCGAAGCCCAGGATGGTCTCTTCACTGTAATGCTTTCCTATAATCTGCATTCCTACCGGAAGTCCCGATGCGAAGCCGCAGGGAACCGACACCGCGGGAAGGCCCACGATGTTGATAAGGACGGTGCAGATATCTCCGAGATACATCTTAAGAGGATCGGACAGGCTCTCTCCGGCCTTGAGCGCGGGAGTGGGAGCGACGGGTCCGATGACGACGTCATACTTGGAGAATGCTTCGTTGAATGCCTGGTAGATCAGGTTCTTAACCTGAAGCGCCTTGTTGTAGTATGCATCATAATAGCCTGACGACAGCACGAAGTTGCCGATCATGATCCTTCTCTTGACTTCCATTCCGAAGCCTTCGCTCCTGGATCTGATATAGAGTTCGCCGAGGTCCTGGACGCCTTCGGGACGGAATCCGTACTTGATGCCGTCATATCTCGACAGGTTCGAGCATGCCTCGGCACATGCGATGATGTAATAAGTAGGTATCGCGTATTCCATGATTGGGAGCGTGAATCTCTCGACCTTCGCACCCTCGCTCTCGAAGACCTTGACGGCGTCCGTTACTGCCGCCTTGACTTCCGGGTCAATGCCTTCGCCGAAGTACTCTTCGGGAATGCCGATGGTCTTGCCGGCAACAGAATAGTTCCTGATATTGTCTATGTCGAGCTTAGCAGTCTCGGTGGAAGACTGATCCTTCTCGTCAACACCGCAGATGAGGTTATACAGAGAAGCGAGATCAACGGCATCTCTTCCGATGGGACCGATCTGGTCGAGTGAGGAAGCGAATGCGACAAGTCCGTATCTGGATACCGTGCCGTATGTAGGCTTAAGGCCGGTAACGCCGCAGAATGAAGCGGGCTGTCTGATGGATCCGCCGGTGTCAGAACCGAGCGATACGGGCGCGAGCCTTGCTGCAACTGCAGCTGCGGAACCGCCGGAAGATCCTCCCGGTACGCGATTCTCACCCCAGGGGTTGAGCGTGGGACCGAAGTAAGATGTCTCGGTGGTGGAGCCCATCGCGAACTCGTCCATGTTCGTCTTGCCGAGGATTACCATACCCTCTGCATTTATCTTGTTGATAACGGTGGCATCGTAGGGCGGAACGAAGTTGGCGAGCATCCTGGATGCACACGTCGTAGCCGTGCCCTTGGTGCAGATATTGTCCTTGATCGCGATGGGAACGCCTGCCAGGTCACCTGTAAGCTTGCCCTGCGCGATCAGGCTGTCTACCTCTGCGGCACGTGCGAGTGCCGAGTCGCGGCAGACCGTTATGTATGACTTGTAGTCCTTGTCGAGAGACTCGATCGCATCCAGGAAAGCCTGCGTCGCCTGGACGGAAGTAATCTCGCCGGACTTGATCTTGCTGCCTATGTCGAGAGCGGAGAGCTCTAAGATAGCTTTGTTATCCATTGCCGTGCCCCCGTCACTCAAAAGTCTTGGGTACGAGGATCGTACCGTCCTTGGTCTCCGGACTGTTGGAGAGGATGTCCTCTCTCATGTCTTCGTTGACCGCCTTGTCTTCTCTTGTTACATTGGTGCGCCCGAAAGCATGGCTAAGGGGCTCTGTTCCTGTCGTATCAAGCTCCGAGAGCTTGTCAAAATATCCGAGGATGTCATTGAGTTTCTCTCTCGTGACTTCCTCATCTGCCTCACTGAGCTCTATCCTGCCCAGTGCCTCAAGATACTTTACGAGGTCTGTTGTGATTTCCATAGTCGCTCCTAAATATAACCGCAATAACGGCACTATAACCTTAGAATTCTATCATGACGGCGCCTTTTAGTAAATAAAATAAGAACCGCCGGAGCTTTGAGGGCTTGCCGGCGGGTCCTTTTTGTTCAGTATGATACTGGCTTACTCTTCGTCAGAATCGACAGGCTCGGGTTCATCGGAAGGCTTGACCTTCTTGGGCTTGTCTTCGGACTTGCCGTCTTCCTTCTTGCCTCCGACCATGGAGAAGATAAGAACGACTACGACGCCTACGATGGCAACGCCGCCGACAATCGCAAGAACGATAAGTATCGTATTTGAGCTGTCTGATGCTCCGGGAACGCCTTCTGCTACGGGCGTGGGAGTCGTGTCGATGTTGAGCGTTACCTGGTTCGTAGCGGGATCGTAAACACCGGTATCGCCAACGGGAAGTGCGGGCTCGTACGGCTCATCCGTGCCGAACTCATACACGCCGCTGTCAATGATGTCGCTGATCTCCTGGCTCAGAGCGCCGAGAGCAACGTTGTTGAGCTCATCCTGGGATCTCTCCTCTACTCCGAGGTAGCCTACAACGAAGTAACCGTACTCGTCACTCTTGATGACATCCAGGTCACCGACTTCGTGAGTCTCATACGCCCATGCCTCGAAGGCAGGTACCATCTGTCCCTTGGGAACGAGGATGTCGGAAGTCTCGAATACCGTGCCTGCAGCGAGCAGCTCCTGTGCCTTTGTCTGCATATCGTCAATGTCAGCGCAGTCTGCAAGAAGTGCATTTGCATCTGCTTCAGCCTGTGCGAGGGTGTCTTCACTTGAACCTGCAGGTGCATAGAACAGAGCATATCTGATGTTCGGGACATACTTCTCTTCGTCGGTGAATGCGTACTTCTCGCAGTAATCATCGGAATATGCCTCTGCGAGGTAGTACAGCTCGAGCGTCTCCCTGAACGCATCCTCAGTCATCTCCGGGCCGAAATACAGCTGGAGGTACTCGTCCAGAGTCATGCCCTGGGGTGTGGCAGAATCAACGGCAAGAGATTCGATCATGTCGTCAATCGCCGTCATCGTCTCATCTGTAAGAGAGATGCCTTCTTCTTCGGCCTTCCTGCAGACGATCATGGTGCTCTCTATGGTGTTCTCCGCATATGCGACATAGTAATCGCCGAATGTGGCAAAATCGCCGCCGAACTCTGCGGAAAGATCGATGTATCCTTCGGATGTAGCAGGAGCCTGTCCGTAGTAAGCGTAATTGCTGAGGTCCATGAATGCGTTGATGAAGTAGAAATCCGTAACATAGGTCGGGATCGGCTCTCCGTCGAACGTGTACTGGTGTCCGAGGTAGCCTCCGATCTGGCTTCCGTACATCGTCTCGAAAGTAAGTTCCTGCGTCGTCTCCGATGTCTGCTCACCGCCGAGCTCAGGGAGTGTCTCCCCCGTGGTCTCGTCCGCCAGGACTGTTCCTGCAGGTGCCATGAGCATCGTTGCCATTACCGCGCCTGCGATGATCTTCTGAATCTTTTTCATTTTTACTCCTTAACCTGTTATCTTGCTGAAATCCTCGGCCGCATCCGCGATCGTGTCATCCATGTCGTTATACTTGTACTTGCCGAGCCTTCCGCCGAAGAATACGCCGGAGTCGGCATCAGCGAGCTCTCTGTATCTGGCATAGAGCTCGTTGTTCTTGTCGTTGTTGACGGGATAGTAAGGCTCATCGCCTATCTTCCAGTCAGCAGGATACTCTCTTGTTACGACAGTACCCTTGCAGGTGTTGAACTCGAAGTGCTTGTGCTCGATCACGCGTGTGTACGGGGTCTCCGCATCCGTGTAATTGATGACGGCATTGCCCTGATAGTCATCGACATCAGGCATCTGCTCCGTCTCGAACCTTAAGCTCCTATACTCGAGATTGCCGAACCTGTATCCGTAATACTCGTCGATCATGCCGGTATAGATGACCTTGTCTGCAAGAGCTGACAGTTCATCCTTGTGCTCCGTGTAATCGATACCCGTGCGGACTTCTATTCCCCGGAGCATGTTCTCGATCCAGGCGGTATAGCCTCCGATCGGAATGCCCTGATAGTCATCATTGAAGTAGTTATTGTTATAGGTGAGCCTTACCGGAAGCCTCTTGATGATGAATGCCGGAAGCTCTGTTGCCTTCCTGCCCCACTGCTTCTCGGTATAGCCCTTGACGAGCTTGTTGTAGATATCGGGACCTATGAGTGAGATCGCCTGTTCTTCGAGGTTCTTTGGTTCGTCGACTGCGCCCATGGCTCTCTGTTCTTCCAGCTTAGCTCTTGCTTCTTCAGGCGTTACGACTCCCCACATCTTGTTGAAGGTATACATGTTGAAGGGCATCGAATAGATCTCGCCCTTGTAGTTTGCAACTACCGTGTTGGTGTACCTGTTGAAGTCGGCAAACTTGTTCGCGAATTCCCAGACTTCCTTATTGCTTGTGTGGAATATGTGTGCTCCGTATCTGTGGACATTAATGCCGTTCACGTCTTCGGTATACACATTGCCTGCGACATGGGAACGCCTGTCGATGACCAGACACTTGTATCCCTTGTCAGTCGCGAGCCTGGCTATGGTAGCACCGTAAAGACCTGCGCCGACTATCAAGAAATCAAATTCACTCATTACAGATTCTCCTGATTCCAAATTACATAACTTCGGATAATATACACCATTTTCGGGAAGATATGTATTTTGGCTTGTGTGCCGGAGTGTTACCATTAGTAAAAGGAGTCCTCCTATGTCTGCAAGAACAAAAGTTATAGTGGCAGGATGCGTATGCATCGACATCTCTCCCGAATTTCTCAGCGGAAGTGTCGCGGAGATCGGAGATCTGCTCAAGCCGGGAAAACTTATAGAGGCCGGCAAGGCGACCATCTCTCCCGGAGGCGCCGTCTCCAATACGGGACTGGCTCTTAAGGCTCTCGGTGAGGATGTTGTATTGATGGCCAGGATCGGCGATGACCTCCTGGGCGATACATTGTCCGGAATATTGTCGAGATACGGAGTAAACGACCTCATGATCCGCGCATCAGGCGAGGACACTGCCTATTCGGTCGTGCTCGCTGTCCCCGGCATAGACAGGATCTTCATTCACAATTCCGGAGCAAATCACACTTTCTGTGCAGACGATGTGCCTCAGGAAGGACTCGAGAATGCCGCGATCTTCCACTTCGGTTATCCCCCTCTCATGCGGACCATGTACACGGACGGCGGTGCTGAGCTGGTAAAGGTCATGACAAAGGCAAAGGACGCGGGATGCATAACGTCGCTCGACATGGCAATGGCAGATCCCGAATCCGAAGCAGGTCAGATCGACTGGCCTTCCATCCTGAAGAAGGTACTTCCCCTGACAGATATCTTCGTTCCGAGCTTCGAAGAACTCATGTTCATGCTGGACCGTGACGGATATGACAGGCTTAAGGCGGAAGCCGGGAACGGTGATATAACAGACATCATAGATCTTGACAAGGATATAAAGCCGCTTGCGGACAAGTGCATGGCGATGGGGACGAAGGTACTCCTCCTCAAATGCGGAGTGCCGGGTCTGTATCTCAGGACTGCGGACAAAGACAGCCTGTCGGCGATCGCGGAGATGACCGGGATCGATGCCGCCGGGTGGAGCGGAAAAGATGTTTTCGAGAGATCGTATGTTGCCGAGAGAGTCGTATCTGCGACAGGCGCTGGAGACACGAGCATAGCAGGGTTCCTGGCCGGCATGCTTCACGGAGAGTCCGCCGAAGACTGCCTGCACATAGCTGCTGCAGCGGGAGCTCTCAGCGTAACGGAATATGCCGCCGTAAGCGCACTGATGCCGCTGGCGGATATTAAGGCAAAGATCGAGAGCGGCTGGGATAAGATCGGTTAAGCGCCGAACTTGCGGTATCTCTGATATCTTGCTTCGCAGAGAGCGCTGCTGTCGAATACGAGATTAGCCTTGATGAATTCCGTCAGTCCGTTCTTGATGCGTGAAGTTACCGATCCGAGGTTCTCTTCCTTGAGGTCCTCAGGCTCGTCGATGACTTTCTCGACTATCCCGAGATCCAGCATGTCCTTCGCGGTAAGCTTCATCTCAGAAGCGGCTTCGTTAGCCCTCTTGGAATCCTTCCAGAGGATCGAAGCATAACCTTCGGGTGACAATATCGCATAGATGGAATTCTCGAGCATCCAGATCTGGTCTGACACAGCCAGTGCGAGTGCTCCGCCGGAACCTGCCTCGCTGATGATCACTGACAGTACGGGGACCTTGAGGGAAGACATCTCATAGAGGTTCCTCGCGATGGCTTCACCCTGTCCTCTCTCCTCAGCTTCCAGTCCGCAGTATGCACCTGGTGTGTCAACGAAACATATAACCGGACGGCCGAACTTCTCTGCCTGCTTCATGAGACGAAGTGCTTTGCGGTATCCGTCGGGAGAAGGCATGCCGAAGTTCCTTACGACATTCTCCTTTGTATCGTGTCCCTTGGACTCTGCGATGACGGTCACGGTGTGTCCTCCGAAGGTCGCGATGCCTCCCATGATAGCCTGATCGTCTCTAACATAACGGTCACCGTGGAACTCGATAAAATCAGGGAAGATATCTTCGATGTAATCTTCTGCAACAGGTCTGTCCTTACCCCTGGAGATCATTACCTTATCCCAGGGCGTGAGCTTGCCTGACTTCTTGGCAATCTTCTCTTCCTTGTACTTAACTTCCTTGAACTCACCCTTGTTCTCGTGCATGGCAAGGATGCGCCCGATGTATTCCTTCATGTCGGATCTTGAGACGATGTCATCGACGAAGCCGTGCTCCTTGAGATATTCGCTTCTCTGGAATCCCTCGGGAAGCTTCTGGCCGATGGTCTGCTCGATGACTCTGGGACCTGCAAAACCTATCAGCGCTTCAGGCTCTGCGAGGATGATGTCTCCCAGCATCGCAAAGCTTGCGGTGACTCCGCCGGTGGTAGGGTCCGTAAGGACTGTTATGTAAAGAAGACCTGCATCGGAATGCCTCTTAAGTGCTGCCGATGTCTTTGCCATCTGCATCAGAGACACGATGCCTTCCTGCATCCTCGCGCCGCCAGATGCCGTGAAGATTATCACGGGGAGCTTCTGTTCGGTCGCCTTCTCCACCATTCTCGTTATCTTCTCGCCGACGACTTCACCCATGGAAGCCATCATGAAGCGGCAGTCCATCACCGCGATCGCAGCCTGAGAACCGTCGATCAAACACTTACCCGTAACAACAGCCTCATCGAGACCGGTCTTGTCACGGAGCTTTGCAAGCTTGTCTTCATATCCGGGAGTGCCTAAGGGATTAGTCTCCCTGATGTCGGTATCCCACTCCTCAAAAGTTCCTTCATCCGCCATCATGGCGATCCTGGTGCTCGCATACATGCGGAAGTAATTGCCGCACGAAGGACATACAAAAAGATCCTTGCGGAGCTCTTCGGAGAAGATGGTCTCGCCGCATCTTGCGCACTTATGGAAAAGGCCCTGGGGAGCGGAAGGGATCTGCTCCTCGTTCTTGTTCTCGGGTTCTGATGATGTTGTCTGTGTCTTCTTAAAAAGGTAACGAAGTTCCATATCTTACTTCCTGGAATGCTTGTCTATAAAATCGATATCTGTGTTGCCTTCAACAAAATCCTTATCGGTAAGGATCCCGTACTGATAGTCAACATTGGTCTTTATGCCGGTAATGATGACTTCGCCGAGAGCAGTCTGCGCCTTCCTGATGGCTTCTTCCCTGGTCGGTGCCCATACCGATAACTTGGCGAGCATCGAATCATAGTAAGGCGGGATCTCGAGTCCGCTGTATACCGCGGAATCAATCCTTACTCCCTTGCCTCCGGGAAGATAAACGGACTCTATCTTGCCGGGGCACGGTCTGAACTTGTGCTCGGGATCTTCTGCGTTGATCCTCACTTCGATCGAGTGGCCGTTCAGCGTGATATCGTCCTGTGTGTATTCGAGCTTCTCGCCCGAAGCGATCCTGATCTGCTCTTTGATGAGGTCTATTCCCGTGACCCACTCCGTAATCGGATGCTCTACCTGGATCCTGGTATTCATCTCCATGAAGTAGAATTTGCCGCTCGGTTCGAGAAGGAACTCACAGGTTCCGGCATTCTCGTAATTGACTGCCTTTGCCGCCCTTACCGCAGCCTCGCAGATCTCCCTGCGCTTGTCTTCCGTAAGGACCTCACACGGGGTCTCTTCGATGAGCTTCTGGTGGTTCCTCTGGATGGAGCAGTCACGCTCTCCAAGGTGGATTACATTGCCGAACTTATCCGCAAGGATCTGGACCTCGATGTGCTTGGGGTGCTCGACGTAATGCTCGATGTACATCGAGTCGTCACCGAAAGCATTCTTTGCCTCCGACTGAGCCGTAAGGAAAGCAGCTTCGAATGCCTCACTGCTCTTCGCGACTCTCATGCCCTTGCCGCCGCCTCCGAGTGAAGCCTTGATCATGACAGGGTATGTCGCGATGTCTGCCAGTCTTAATCCGTCAGATACGGACGTAACGGCCTCAGCGCTTCCCGGGATCGTCGGAACGCCTGCATCCATCATGGTCTTCTTGGCCTGGGCCTTGTTGCCGGATGCCGCGATCATGTCGGATGTGGGTCCGATGAAGGTTATGTTGCATCGCTCGCAGATGCGGGCGAATTTCGCGTCCTCGGAGAGGAATCCGAAGCCCGGATGTATGGCGTCAGCGCCGGAAGTGATCGTCGCGGAGATGATCCTTCCGATATTGAGATAGCTCTCTGAGGAAGGTGCGGGACCGATGCAGATCGTCTGGTCTGCGAGCATCGCATGAAGGGCATTCCTGTCCGCCTCGGAACATACTGCAACAGTCTCGATGCCCATCTCACGGCACGCTCTGATGATGCGGACCGCGATCTCTCCCCTGTTTGCTATCAGTACTTTCTTTATCATCTTAGTTGCCTTCGCTTACTGAAGGATCGCAAACTTCAGGATCGTCTGTACTGCGACCTTGCCGTCTACCGTAGCGATGCCCTCGCCGATACCGACGGGACCTCTTACGGCAGTGATCTTTGTCTCAAGCCTTACCGTATCACCGGGTACGATGGCCTTCTTGAACTTGCACTTGTCGATGCCTGCGAAAACAGCGATCTTACCCTTGAACTCTTCCTGGGAGAGGATGGCAACGGCGCCTGCCTGGGCAAGAGCCTCTACCGTGATAACGCCCGGAACGATTGGCATCTCGGGGAAGTGTCCTCTGAAGAAATACTCGTCGTAGGTAAAGTTCTTGTAAGCTACTGCATATTCACCCGGGACATAATCCTCGACTCTGTCGATGAGGAGGAAAGGATGTCTGTGGGGAATGATCTTCATGATCTCCTGTGTTGTAAGTGCGTTTGCCATGAGTATTTCTCCTTTATCAATTGATCTTGAAGAGGGGCTGTCCGAATTCAACGGGCGCTCCGTTATCAACAAGTATGTCTGCAACAGTACCGTCGCAGTCGGACTCGATCTCGTTCATCATCTTCATTGCTTCGACGATGGCGAGGACCTGTCCCTTCTTTACCCTGTCGCCGATCTTTACAAAAGGCTCGGCATCCTGCGCGGGTGCTGCATAGAATGTTCCGACGAGAGGTGACTTGATGACGAAAGCCTCGTCTTCTTCGTCTTCGGCGCCGGAAGCTGCTTCTGCAGCGGTAGCCATTGCCATCGATATATCAGGCATCGAGAGGGCAACAGGTGCATTTGCGGGTGCTGCCTGATAAATGCCCGTGGTCCTGTTCGAGTGCAGTGTTATGGAGAAATCTCCCTCCTTGTAATCGAAGCTCTCAAGACCTGATTCCGATACGGCCTTGATAAGGGTAGTCATGTCATCTAAGGACAGTCCCGTGCGTGTATTCTTCTCTGCCATTTGCCTTCCTCCTTACTCTTCGAATCTCTTTACGATGAGGGATGCGTTGTGTCCGCCGAATCCGAGGTTGTTTGTCATCGCATATCTGATCTGTCTTTCCTTCGGTTCGAAGAATGTGTAGTCGAGATCCATCTCTCCCTCACTCTCCTTCGATCCTGCCGTAACGTGTACGAACGAATCCTGGATGGCCTTTACGCATACGATTAGCTCGATGCCGCCGGCACCGCCGAGGAGGTGGCCCGTCATAGACTTGGTCGAGTTGATGGAGATGTTCCTGATGTCTTCGTGGAACGCATACTTCATCGCTCTTGTCTCGAAGAGGTCATTGTGATGCGTGGACGTTCCGTGTGCGTTGATGTAATCGATCTGCGAAGGCTCGATGCCTGCTTCCTTCATGGCAATGATCATCGCCATGCCTGCACCGGAACCGTCTTCTGCAGGAGAAGTGATGTGATATGCATCGCATGTCGCACCGTAACCTGCAACTTCGCAGTAGATCTTCGCGCCCCTTGCCTTGGCATGCTCATACTCTTCGAGGACGACAACACCTGAACCTTCACCGATGACAAAGCCATCTCTGTCCTTATCGAAAGGTCTCGATGCCGTCTCGGGATCGTCGTTCATGGACAGAGCCGTAAGTGCGGTGAATCCCTGAACGCCGGAGGGGCATACTGCAGCCTCGCAGCCGCCTGTCACCATAACATCGGCATCGCCGTACTTGATCGCCTTGAAAGCATCTCCGATGGAATGAGCGCCTGTGGCACAAGCCGTAACGATACATGTGTTGATGCCCTGCATTCCATATTTGATGGCAATGTTTGCCGATGCCATGTTGGCGATCATCATCGGAATATAAAGAGGTGCGATCTTGCCGCTTCTCTCGAACTTGATCTGCTCTCTCTCGTGTGCCTGCATGGAACCTACGCCGGAGCTTACGATAACGCCGTATCTGTAGGGATCTTCCATTACCACCTTGCCGTCTTCGCCTATCTGAAGACCTGCATCTCTGAGGGCTTCATCTGCAGCGGCGATCGCGAAATGGCAGAACTCCTCCATTCTCTTCGCGGTCTTGAAATCCATATAAGCCTTAGGGTCGAAGTCTCTGACTTCACCTGCGAGCTTAACCTTGAAATTCGTTGTGTCGAACTTCGTGATAGGGCCGATGCCGGTCTTGCCGCGCTTCAATCCCTGCCAGAAATCATTAACGTTGTTTCCGAGCGGGGTAACTGCGCCCATACCTGTTATTACGACTCTTCTTGACATCTGCTTTATCTCCTTTTGTTCTTTTTACATATGCATTCCGCCGTCGACGGAGAGGACCTGACCCGTGATGTACGAAGCATCATCAGAGCAGAGGAATCCTACCGCTGCCGCGATATCTTCCGGCTGTCCGTAACGCTTGAGCGGGATGAGTTCAAAAAGACCTTCCTTCTGTTTGTCGGTGAGGACGGCAGTCATGGAAGTCTCGACGAATCCGGGAGCGACTGCATTGAATGTGATATTCCTTGAAGCGAACTCTCTGGCGCATGATTTTGTCATGCCGATGATCCCGGCTTTGGATGCGGAATAGTTTGCCTGTCCTGCGTTGCCCTGAAGACCTACGATGGAAGAGATATTAACTACTCTTCCTTCCCTCTTCTTCATCATTACGGGCGTGCAGTGCTTGATGAAATTGAATGTACCCTTGAGGTTGACCGAGATAACGGAATCGAAGTTCTCTTCACTCATCTTGAGCATCAGTCCGTCTCTTGTGATGCCTGCATTGTTGACGAGGATATAGATTCCTCCGAAGTCTTCTACGATCTTTGCAACGGTCTCGCCGACCTTGTCAAAATCAGCTACATCGCACTGATATGCTTTTGCATCTACGCCAAGAGCCTTGACTTCGTTAACCGCGTCTTCGTTCTTCTCCGGTGCGGATGAAGCGACCATCGCGACGTTATATCCGTTCTTCGCGAGCCTTTTTGCGATAGCAAGACCGATGCCTCTTGAAGCACCTGTTACTACCGCTGTTTTTCTCTCTGTGTCTGACATTTTAAGTCTCCTTTATCACCCTATTGTCTGAAGCAGTTTCTCTATGTCTTCAGGTGTTGATACACCGATAACTTTTATCCCGGGAACCGTCTTCCTTACGAAGCCTGCGATCGTCCTTCCGGGTCCGACTTCGATGATCGTATCGACGCCCGCCTTCTCCAGTTCATACAGTGTCTGCTCCCACATGACGGGGCTAGATACCTGAGCCTGAAGAAGATCTTTGATCTTATCCTTGTCCGTGACAGGAGTCGCATTAACGTTGGGAATGTAAGGCAGTTGAAGATCCTTGAATTCCACACTCTCAAGTTCCTTGCCGAGCTCTGCTCCCGCACCTTCAAGAAGAGGTGAATGGAACGGACCCGAGACATTGAGTTCGACTACCTTCTTGGCACCTGCTTCGGTGCAGAGAGGCATGGCTTCCTGCACGGCTTCCTTCCTGCCTGTGATGACTATCTGTCCGGGGCAGTTGAAATTCGCAGGCCATACGCCCTCGATCTTGTCCGTTATCGACTCGACTGTCTCCTTATCAAGACCGATGACTGCTGCCATGGAGCCTTGCCCTGTGGGAACCGCATTCGACATGAGGCGTCCTCTTACTCTTGTAAGAGCCACGGCATCCCTGAAGCTCAGGGCGCCTGCCGCATAGAGGCTGCAGTACTCGCCGAGTGAGAGGCCTGCCGTGATGTCAGGCTTGATCCCTGCTTTGAGAAGAGCATCAGTGATGATGCAGCATGCCGTAACGAGAGCAGGCTGTGTGAACTCCGTGATGTTGATGTCTTCGTTGGGTTCGAACAGGAGCTTGTTCATATCGATGCCGGAAGCATCAGATGCTTCTGCGATCATGTCCTTATAGCAGACTTCGGACTTAACGAATCCTTCGGCCATTCCTACCTGCTGTACGCCCTGTCCCGGATAGCAAAAAGCGATCTTCATATCAGACTTCCAACTTTCTTCCGAGGAGTTCGTCTGCCTGTGTGAACATATCCTCTATGATCTTAGCTGCAGGTCTCTGCTCCTTGATCATTCCGGAGATCTGTCCTGCCATGAACGTACCGTCCTTGGTATCGCCGTCTACTACTGCTCTTCTGAGCGAACCAACCGTGAACTGCTCGAGCTCATCAAGGCCTGCGCCCTTTGCTTCGAGCTCAAGGTATTTCTTTGTGAGCTGGTTCCTGATCTGACGAACGGGATGACCTGTGGATCTTCCCGTAACCTTTGTAGATGTATCGTTTGCCTTGAGGATCATGTCCTTATAGTTCTGGTGGATATTTGCTTCGTCGCAGGCGCAGAATACCGTTCCGCACTGAACTGCCTCGGCGCCGAGCATGAATGCCGCTGCCACACCTCTGCCGTCAGCGATACCGCCTGCTGCAACAACAGGGATCTTGACTGCATCAACGACCTGGGGAACCAGTGTCATCGTTGTAGCCTCACCGATGTGTCCGCCTGACTCCGTACCTTCCGCAACGACGGCGTCAGCACCGCATCTCTCCATTCTGATGGCATATGCGACGGATGCGATTACAGGGATTACGATGATGCCTGCATTCTTCCACATCTCCATGTATTTCTCCGGAGAACCTGCACCGGTCGTAACGACCTTGACCTTCTCCTCTGCGAGTACTTCTGCGATCTGGGGAGCTCTCGGATTCATGAGCATGAGGTTAACGCCGAAGGGCTTGTCCGTAGCTTCTCTGCACTTGTGGATCTGATCTCTTACCCAGACCTCGTCTGCGCCGCCGCATCCGATAAGTCCGAGACCGCCTGCGTTGCTTACTGCTGCCGCAATGTGGTAATCAGCTACCCAGGCCATTCCGCCCTGGATGATGGGGTACTTAATTCCGATTAAATCCGTGATCCTTGTCATCTTAAATCTCCTTTATATCTCATTAGTATTCGATATAGTTTGCGTTCCATACGAGGCCTGCTCCGAAGCTGGCCATTACTATCTTCTGACCTCTTACGAGCTGACCCTTGTCATTCATCTCCTTGAGAAGGATCGGGATGCTCGCAGAAGCGCAGTTGCCTGTGTTCATGATGTTCATCGGGAACTTCTCGATCGGCTGCTTCAGCTTCTTGGCAGTTGCCTCGATGATCCTCTGGTTTGCCTGGTGGAGGATGAAGTAGTCGATCCCGTCCAGCTCAAAACCGTACTTTGCGGACAGGTCCGTGATGATCTTCGGGACTTCCGTTATGGCGAACTTGAAGACTTCCCTTCCGTTCATGTTGAATCCGGTGAGCTTGTCGAAGCCCTCCTCGTCTTTGCGGTACGGCTGTCTTGCAGACTCGCAGTGAAGACATACTCCTCTCTTGCCTGAAGACCTCATGATGAACTCATTGCGCTTGCCTTCTTCGGCCCTGACCACGGCACATCCTGCGCCGTCGCCAAAGAGGATGCAGGAGCTTCTGTCTGTCCAGTCCACAAAGTTAGAATTGCACTCTACGCCTGCGATGAGTGCCAGCTTTGCATTGCCTGTCTCTATGAAGCTCTCTACCGTGTTATATGCAGCGATAAAACCGGGGCATGCCGAATTGACATCGAAGCATCCGCAGTTCTCGGAAGCGCCGACCGCTTCCTGTATCGTTGTCGACATTGTGGGGAAGATCAGATCAGGCGTTGTCGACGCAGTTACTATGAGATCGATATCCTGCGGGTCTATGCCTGCAGCTTCGACTGCCTGCCTGGCAGCCTTGACGACCATAGTAGAACACCTGTCCTTAGCAGGATCTGCTATGTGTCTCTGCTTGATACCGGACCTCTCCGTGATCCACTCATCGCTGGTATCCACCATCTTCGACAGATCGTCGTTTGTGAGGATCTTCTCGGGAAGATATGAACCCAGACCTATGATCTTGCCAGTCATTAAAACACTCCTGATATAACCTGACAGTCCCGCAAAATACTTTGACTATCAAAGGTTTGATAATCAAAGTATCTCACAGACATGCAAAAAAGTCAAGTCAGAACAAGAGCGGTGGCACCCGGACTCAGTACCAGTCCTCTATCCGTAAACCCTGTACTCGATTGAATTCTCTTGTATTGTGAGTAATGAGGACCGCATCTGAAGACCTGGCATGTGCGGCTATGAGCATATCCATTCCGCCAATGATACGCCCTTCCTGCTTAAGCTGCTTTCTGATCTCACCATATGCATATGCGGCTTGATCGTCATAGGGAACGATATCTATTTTCAGCAGAAAGAAATTGAGAGCAGCCAGATTCTTCTCCCTGTTTGAAGAGTTCTCAACACCAAACATCAGCTCGGAAAGAGTTATGGCAGAGATGCAAAGAGAATCCTTGGGAGCAGATATGATGCGGTCTCTGATGTTAATGGAATTACCCTTCAGATAGTCGATGCAGACATTTGTATCAAGCATGTATCTCATAGGTCTTCTCTGTCAGGCAACTCGTCCTGTTCTCTGCCAGATACCATGAAATCAACGGTAGCTGCGCCGAATGCTTCAAGCAGCAATCCGTCGACTTTGTCAGATGGAATGATCATGACGATATCGCCGATCTTCTTGATGACAGCGCCTTTATCTGTATCAAACCTGCATTCCTTGGGCAATCGCACTGCCTGGCTGCCGCCGTTCTCAAAGAATCTTGCCTCGGTCATAATGCACACCTCCGGATTGTATATACCTGTGTATATATTTTATCGCGGAGTGTCCGGCTTATCAACACTGCGATCCGGATCGCAGACCTTAACAGAAACGTTATCAGCAGAGGATCGCTTCTGCCCAGGCGCCTTCAAACGGCATGCTTTGCAATGGTATCGCACCTGCGCCGATGAGTTCTCTTAAGCTCTCATAGATGTTGCCGCCGGAAGGTATGGGTGCGAGGAAGACCTTGATGCCTTCGGCAGTCCAGCGCCTGATATAAGGAACAAGCGATACCGGCGCCGTGCCCGAGTGGTAGCAGTCAATAAGAACTCTGTCAAAGCCGCTGCCCGGTATGACCGCGCCCGGCGCAGCAGGTATGACGAGAAGCTTCGGCAGCGGTTCGTCCGACAGGAACCTCCGTCTTCTCTTCTCTAGGATGTCCATACCTGAGAAATTCTCGAAAGTATCAGGGTGCTCACCGTAACGGCCGCTGATGTCCGCCGACGTCACGCGGTCCAGCGGGATCGACCGTCCTTCGCAGACGACGCCGCTCTTTCCTTCTTCGAGGAATCTTATGCCGTCAGTTATCTGCTTCAGGTAATCCGAATCCGGATCGTCCGGCGGGAGAACGCTTCCTGCAATCTGGACAGGTACCGCGACTCCCAGCACCCTGTGCGCCAGCTGTGCAAAGAAGGCCATCGTATCCGTACCGTGCAGTATGAGCACGCCTTCGGGACAGATCTCTTCCATGTCTTTTGTGATCGCCTTAAGCGCCTCGCGGTAAGTCTCTGCGGTCGCATTCTCTGATGAGTAGGTCATGGGGCTTCTTACCACGGCATCGGTACCTTCGGGAAGGATGTCCGTCATATCCCTGCCGAGCACGACAGTTCCGCGCCCGTCCTTGTGTGAACCTATGGTGCCTCCGAGTAATTCAACGAGGATCTTCAAATCATTGCCCCGACCTTTATAGTAGAATAATGAAAACATTATAGAACACGAGGATTTTTATGAGAATAGTAAGCTGGAACGTGAACGGCATCAGAGCCGTGGCAGGCAAGGGGTTTGCCGAGTCGGTCTCCAAGATGGATGCAGACATTATCGGCATTCAGGAGATCAAGGCAAACATCGAGCAGCTCTCACCCGAGATAACGGATATGGCTCCCTATAAGAGCTACTTCTATTCGGCTGAGAGAAAGGGCTATTCAGGCACGGCGCTCTATACTAAGATGCCGTGTGAGGTATCCTATGGTCTCGGCACCGAGGAATTCGATCATGAAGGAAGAGTCATCCGCGCAGATTACGGTGACTTTGCACTGTTCAACATCTACTTCCCGAACGGCGGAAGAGGAGATGATTACGTTAAGTTCAAGCTGAGATTCTACGACTGTTTCCTGGATCTGGTTACGGAACTTCAGAAGCAGGGCCGCGAGGTCATATGCTGCGGCGACGTCAATACTGCGCACAAGGAGATCGACCTGTCGAATCCGAAGGCTAACTCAAAGGTGTCGGGCTTCCTTCCCGAAGAGCGCGCCTACATGGATAAGTTTGCGGACAGGGGCCTCATCGACACCTTCAGGATGCTCCATCCCGACAAGGCCGAGGCCTATTCCTGGTGGTCATATAAGACATTTGCAAGAGACAGGAACGTCGGCTGGAGGATCGATTATTTCTTCGTCACGGAAGGTCTCAGATCCAAGGTTATAGAGTCGGATATGATGAGCGATGTGATGGGTTCGGATCACTGCCCGATATACCTCGATCTGGATATCTGACATCAGGATATTATGATAAGATTATCAATGTAACGACAGGCACTTTGCATCACATAACGGAGAACAAGAATATGGGTTTGAATTTCAGGAAATCTATCTCACTCGGCAACGGATTGAAGCTTAACCTCAGCAAGTCAGGACCGAGCTTATCTTTCGGCAAGAGCGGTATGCGCCAGTCTATCAATCTCAAGGGACAGACACGCACGAGCGTGGGCATTCCCGGTACGGGTGTTTACTATACCAAGACGAGCAACGTGAAGAACCTTTTCGGAGGCAAGGATAAGAAAGCTGCCGCTGCAAAAGGTGCGAAGACTGCAGCCAAGACCTCAGCTGCCTCCAAGGGCCTGTCCGAAGCAGAGCTCGAGCAGAACCGCAATATAGTCGCAGAGTACGAGGCAGCAGTAGAGCAGCTCAAGTCCATCCACAAGCTGAGCGACGGCGCCATCGACTGGACGACGCTTACGGCAGGCGATCTGGCACCCTTCGCGCAGAGCGTCCTGGCAGGTGATATCGATTCGTACTTCAAGGTAATAGAAGAAGTCGGCCCGTTCGATGACCTTCTCGAATACGGAAGCAGCTTCGAAGTCGGAACGGACGATCCTTCGATCCTCGAAGTCGAGTTCAACGTAAAGTCAAAAGAGGTCCTCCCGACCACCGTTCTGAGCCTCAAGGCTGACGGTACGGTCTCCGAGAAGGAGATGACCAAGACGGCATACTTTGATCTCATGAGAGACTACGTCTCGAGCACGATCTTAAGAGTAGCGAGAGATACTTTCGCACTTCTTCCGGTACAAACTGTCTTAATCCACGCACAGGATGTTCAGGTCAACAGCGCTACCGGACAGGACGAGGAGTTCACTCTCGTATCCGCAAAGATAACCAGGAACCAGATCGGAGGCATCAACTTCGAGAGAGTCGATCCTTCCGACTGCCTCAATTCGTTCGAATGCAATGAGAAGTTCCGTAAAACAGAAGGATACGCTCCCGTGGACCGCATCCTTCCTTAAGTTCGGTTATTAACTTCAGCTTTATCTCAGGAATCCTTCGATGATCTTCGCTTCGGCCTGTGCCTCGGTGAGGCCTAAGGTCATGAGCTTCGTTATCTGTTCGCCTGCGATCTTACCTATCGCTGCCTCGTGAATAAGCGAAGCATCGACGCACGCCGCCTTGAGCTTCGGGGTAGCCACGATGACACCCTTGTCCATGATGATTGAATCGCATTCTGCGTGGCCGTGGCATCTTGCATTGCCTGCGATATCGATAATGACATCCTGAGCTGACTCGCCCTTTGCAACGCCTCTGCTGATGATGTCGCAGCTCGAATCGTCACCGTCCAGAGTTACGATTAGCTCTGCCTTGGCAGTCTGATCGGAGTTGGTAAGGATCTTGTCATGGATGCGGAGTGTCGCACCCTCGCCGACCTTTGCCTTTGTGATCCTCAGAGTGTCGTTGATGCCGCCGATCTGAGATGTCTCCATCTCAACGGTAGATCCTTCAGCCAGATCCACCTCGGTAGTCGGATTCATCAGGCGCTTGCCTTCGCCCGTACCTTCGCCGTAATGCTTCTCGATATACTTCAGGCGGGAATTCCTGCCGACATGGAAAGAGTGCACGCCGTCGTGTCTGCTGTCCTGTCCGCCGCAGTTGCTTATACCGCATCCTGCCACGATGACGACGTCACAGTCTTCGCCGATGAAGAACTCGTTGTACACCGTCTCCTTGTGTCCTGACTTGCTTATGATGACAGGGATATGGCAGGACTCGTTCTTTGTGCCGTCCTTGATATAGATGTTGATGCCCTTTCCGTCTTCCCTGGATTCGATATCGATATTTGCAGTCGAATTACGCGCTTCGCTCTTGCCGTTGTTCCTTATGTTGAAGGCGCCTACGGGAAGCGAATCAAGCTCTGCCACTTCTTTAAGTATCTTCTTCTCAAGATCATCCATTGCAGGTTACCCCCTCTGCTCCGGCTACCACGCAGCCTCTGCGGTGCCTTCTCTCATTCATGCCGAGCTCATCCATGATGACTTCGCTGTCATCGTATCTGTCGATCTGTCCGTCCTTGAGGTAGATGATCTTATCGGATATCTCCAATATCCTCTCCTGATGGCTGATGATGAGGATGTTGCCCTGCGTTACATCGCCCAGCTTCTCGAAGACTTCTATGAGGTTCTGGAAGCTCCACAGGTCGATGCCTGCCTCGGGCTCATCGAAAAGGCTCAGCTTACCGCCTCTTGCAGCCGCCGTGGCGATCTCGATCCTCTTCATCTCACCGCCCGAGAGCGTATCGTTGATCTCACGGTCGAGATAATCCTTCGGGCAAAGACCTACCGCCCTTAAGTACTTGCCCATGTTCACTTCATCGCCCTTGGCAATGGAGATGACATCTCTGACGCGGAGTCCCTTGAACCTTACGGGCTGCTGGAATGCAAAGCTCATTCCCTTGTCCGCACGCTCGTTGATGGGAAGATCCGTTATGTCTTCTCCGTCGAAGATCACCCTGCCTGATGTCGGCTTGATGATGCCCATAATGACCTTGAGCAGGGTTGATTTACCGCTGCCGTTAGGACCTGTCACCGCGACGAACTTGTCGTCTATCTTAATGCTTATGTCCTTGAGGATCTCCTTGCCGTCATCGGCGCGGAAGCCTATGTTCTGCAGTTCGAGCATATATATTCTCCTTGAACGGTTCTTTATTTTCCGCACATACTTTAAACTGTTTGGGTGTAATAAACAATAGTTATTTTCGACATATGTCGATAAAATTTTACTGACAACCTTGTACAGCGTGTGGCATAATACACCGAGTAATAAAAAGGCGGGGCACCCTGATAATGGACGATAAGAGGATATCAGAGATAGCACATGAACTGGCGGCGATAGCAACTGCCGGCAAGTTCTATACCAAGAATAAGTTCGATACGGAACACTATGAGAATATCCTGGCACTTGCCAGAGAGCTGCTTACCATCGGCACGGACATAACGCCCGAACAGGCAGCCGAACTCCTTGAAGGGAATGACGGCTATCAGACCCCTAAGGTGGAGACGCGCGCAGTCATCTTCAACGAAGAGGAGAAGATCCTTCTGGTAAGGGATTTTGACGGCAGATGGAATCCGCCCGGAGGCTGGTGCGAGCACAATCTGTCGATCTACGACAACACGATCAAGGAAGTGCGCGAGGAGACCGGTCTTACGGCCGAGCCGTACCGTCTGGCTGCCGTCTTCGACCACAGGAAGAGCAACAACGCGAACTCTTTCTTCTCCATCTGCAAGTGCTTCGTACTCTGCAAAAACCTCGGCGGAAGCTTTGTCCCGAATATCGAGACGACGGAGACGGGGTATTTTGCCCTTGATGATCTTCCTGACATCAATACCCACAAGTGCACGCCCCGTGAGCTCGAGATCTGCCTTAAGGCTTACAGGGCTGATACCTGGGAAACTGTATTCGAATAAGCATTCGTTATATAATATCCTTATGAGAAAAAACGACTCCTACATCTTCGTCACGCAGGACAAGCTTGCTGACTTTGCCAGATATAACATCGGTCTTGCGGATATCCTGAACGTAGATCTTGATGACATCCCCGAACTCGAGCCTGACGTCTTCGACTTCGAGAATGATTATCCCATGTCTCTTGATGACCTGAAGAGCGCGCTCGAGAACTTCAGGGACGAGGATACTGATGTATATGAGTTCCTTCTTAACTGGTGGTATCCGACGCTGCTGTATTTCTACGACAGCCTCTGCCTTGACGAGGTAATGGGTCCTGATGCCGATCTCGTGGGAACCATCGATGTGCCCGATCTTCCGGTCACGGAAGAAGACCTTATCGCGACCATATTCAATGTCATCGGCAGATCCGTGCATTCACCGACATTCCCGACGAATGCCGCTTCACTTGCCCGCGTCCTCGATATCGAATCCATGATAGAGATGATCGACAACTTCAACGAGGACCGTGACCTTCCGGTAGACAAGAGAAGGTACACCACCCCTCAGAAGATCGCGTTCATCAACCACTGGAACAACGACCTCATGCTCGAGGATGCACCTGAGCATACCAGACGCATGTTCAGGAAGTTCACGGACGAGCTTGCGGAAGAGAAGGTTTTCGATGCGATCAAGATCAAGGCGTACTGCCTGTACGGCGGCAACTCGGTGTATCCGTGCGACTATGCCGCATCGGCAAAGCTCCTGGAGATCCTGTGGAAGGACTTCAGCTTCGGGTATGCGGCAGACACTCTCGGTTATATCTACTATTACGGCAGACTGACGGACGGCAGGCCGGACTATGAGAAGGCCTTTTTCTATTTCACCGTGGCATCAGCCTATAACATAACGGAGGCAAGATATAAGCTCGCCGACATGTTCCTCAACGGATACTATGTCGCGCCCAATCCGCCGCTCGCCTATCAGACGTACATCAAGCTCTACAACGAGACGAGATACTATTTTGAAGACGGCGATTACGGCTGTGATTTTGCGGACTGTGC
Source organism: Oscillospiraceae bacterium (assembly GCA_902782125.1). Classification (GTDB taxonomy): domain Bacteria; phylum Bacillota; class Clostridia; order Saccharofermentanales; family Saccharofermentanaceae; genus Saccharofermentans. Next base: position 125,902 of record CACZMA010000003.1, read on the forward strand.
CCTGAGGATGGAGCGCGTTCTGTCCCTCATGCCGGTCCAGTGCGTTCACAAGTATAAGATCCTTCTGGAAGCAGCTTATGCGATAGACAAGAGGATCAGATACAACAAGGAGATCGGCGATGACAGCGTGGCAGCTTCGATCAGGGAGAAGCTCGCACAGGCAAAGCAGGAAGTGATGGGCTTCCCGACTTTCAATTACGGCTCGCGCACGCAGCGCCTCGGCAACAACAACACTACCGAGCCGATAGAGGAATTCGTCAACAGCTTCAAGACCTCTTATGCCATGAGCGTAAAGAGGACCGGAAGCAGGTTCAAGATCACCTTAAGCCGCATGCCTCAGGTGTTCGGCGGCAAAGTCCAGTTGTCGCTGTCGACGCAGCCGTGGGTGGATTTTACGGGACTTGTGAGCAAGTTCGATCTGACGGTCGATGCCGGAGAGAACACGCAGTTCCTCGACTTCCTCATCGACAGGAAGGGCGGCAAGTGCGAGTTCGACGCATTAACGGTATCTGACCCCATCGAATACTCTGACCTCACGTCATTCTCATTCTATGACCATGGAAGACTTGTCTGCATGTTTACGGCAGACAGGGTGTTCTTCAACAAGCCGAAGGACGAATCGGAAGATAACTGATCCGGCCTTACAGTGAGAGCTTGTTATATGTCCAGGGATTGCTGCTGGTGAAGCTGTCCGGGAACTTACCCTTAGAGAAGAGCTGGAATCTCATTGCCCTTACCGACTTCATGTACGGCTTGCAGGCATTGCCTATCTCGCGGCAGAGCTTCTCGGCACCCTCTTCGGGACAGTCAACGATGCAGATATAAGCCCTGTCCTTCGGATCTTCCGAATTAGTGCTCATGAGGACTGCTATCTTGGCGATCTCGGGATGTGTATCACCGAACTTCCTGACCGCCTGCGCGAGCAGCTTGAACTCGCCTGTCTCCTTCGGCTTGGATACGATCATCTTCTTTGCGGGAGACAGGGGTGTCACTACTGTAGGCTTCTCGTTAACTGCATCGAATCCCGACTTGTCTGCAGCATCTTCGCCGTACTTCTCGGAGAAATGTCCGGTGAGGCAGAGGCTCTCGACGAGATTCTTGGGGAAAGTGAACACAACGGGACCGTGGGGATTGACCACAAAGCCCGCATGTCTGTCGTCCTTTGCAATGGCAGCGATCTTAGCGAAAGACATATTGAGCGCTGCCTGCTTCTCCTTGTTAAGCGACTTGAAGTTACCCTTCGAGAGCGTGTTGGCATCGGTATAAACGGGAAGCAGGATCTTCTCGGGATCGTTCTTATCCTTCATGCCGGGGAATCCGATCCTCTTCTTGTTCGGATCACCGGGATCTGCCGAGATATTCGCGGGAACAAGGAAGCTTGAATCTATCGCGACGGCCATCATCGAACCAAAATAATCCTGATTGCCGTGGAATCTTACATACTCAGCCATCATGGCCAGGAATCTGGGGTTCTCGAGGAACGCTTCCTGCTCACCGTGCTTCAGAGTCTTGGGAGCCTTTCCGGTAAGAACGGCATATCGTCCGATCGGTCTTGAAGCCGCTTCATCCGGAGTCTCGGGAGCCGGAAGGTCACCCTTCGATACTTCGATCTCGACTCTCTCGTTCTCAGCCTCGTCCAGGATGGTATGCTCTTCGTTCCTGATCTGCAGGACCTCGAGCTTATGCACCTCACCGTGACCGTGCAGGACATAGATCTCGTCACCCTTCTTCAGCTTGCCTCTGAGCATGCCTCCGAAAACAAGCGCACCCTCGTTATCGGGCTCAACCTGGGGAACATCATCTATCAAAAGGAAGAAGTTATCTCCCTGCTTATCGAGAGCAAGGACCTGCTCTGCGCCGAATGCAGCCTTCGCCTCTATGGCTTCAGCCTCAGCCTTCTCTCGGGCAGCGGCCTCTTCCCTCTCCCTTATCCTCTCTTCTTTTTCCTGCTGAACTTCTTCCCTTGCTTCAAGGATGACCTTCATCTCTTCAGCGATCTCGCTGTTCTGAAGAAGATCATCATCCTTGCCGTTGTCTTTCCTGCCGAAAAGTCCCATGTGTAGGTTATCCCCCTGACATACAGTCTTAATTTTACCCAACGATTATAGCATACTGCCGCCGCCTTTACTTTAATTGTAAAATGGGCTTAAATAATGCTATGTACGATAAACAGGAGATATTTCTTAAGGCCGTAGAGGCTTATAACCACGCAGAAGATACGATAATGCGTATCGACAGCGTCTTCCGCACAATATCCGGTAATGATTATGATCCGGAGACGACGCTCGCACAGTTCGATATACTGCTGCAGGGCGTGCTCGTCAGTGTCGCGTGTTCAGACATGATCTTCGATGACATCGAGCAGCAGTTCATACAGAACATCGCAGTGCACGGAGACCTTTTTGACTATATAAGAACAGATTCTAACGGAGAGGTCGATCTTACCTGGGAAGACTTTGCCGGGGCAGAGACGAAGGGCCAGCTGTCGCTGGTGTCCATTCTCCCGCAGGTGCTCGCAGACCAGTGCGAGAGCTTCGTGCTTCCCCTTGCCGCAGTTGATTTCTCTTACAGTCAGTACGGCAATCTGCCGACTACCCCCGGTGATTTCCTGCGTTCGATAGAGAGCGATATGATAACGATAGCAACGCTCCTTGCTTTCGTTGACGATGAAGGAGAGCCGGTCGAGGTCAATGCTGCCGCAGAGATGATCTACGCATTAGTCGAGAGACATTGGAAAGGCCTGATCGAGGCCTGAATCAGACACCGAATTCCTGAGCCCAGTATGTACCGTATGCTCCGTCTCCCGAGACGCAGTATGCAGCGCCCATTGTCTTATAGTCGGGATTGAGCATGTTGGCTTTATGCGAAGGTGAATCGACCCAGGCCTGGAATACTTCAGATGCAGACTGCTGCCCGCACGCGATATTCTCACCGTACATTATCGAAGAATTGACAGTCCACCATTCGGATCCGTCAGGTCTGATGTGCGCCATGTTCTGATCGTCCGAGGCGTAAGGAAGTTCTGCCGCCCTTACGTTGGCGCAGCTCGCGAGGTCATCGCTCCATGACAGAGGAGCAAGACCGTTCTCGGCACGCAGATCGTTAACCATCGCAAGAAGGCTTCCGGCTTCGGTATTGGGTGCCGTATTGTTGGCAACGTCAGCGCTCGGAGCCTGCGGTGCAGGCGTCGTCGAAGCATCAGATGAAGAAGATGACGAAGAACCGCTGCTGCCCGATCCGCCGCTGCCTGAACCGTCGTCAGGCGCAGATTCATCACCGGTACCGCTCTGTTCTTCCGGCATTACCTCCGACAGCAGATCCGCCTTGAGGTAGTAGATGTTGCTTGCAAACTCGAGCTGTGCCCAGCCGTCATCGCTGAATGCCAGGACGTTGACCATCGTTCCGCTGTCAGCAGCATAAGAACCGGAAGTCTCTGCGGAAGGCAGATTACGGAGCTGCGTTGTCTCATCTATGAGATAGAATTTGCCGCCGGGAACGGGACTGAAGAACTTGCATCCGACAAGATCGCCGTCTTCTCCGGCCGAAGAGGAGACTATGTCTTCAGGCAGATACAGATCCTCGTCGTTCCAGTCCTCAGGCCTGATAGTCGGTACCAGATTCTTTGCCACCACGTATTTGACACCATCGTCATATACGGCTGCCCAGCCGTTATCGGAGATCGCTACTACCTGGATGATCCTTCCGGCCTCCAATACACCGGTATATTCTGCATATTCGCTGGGGTATCTGTATGACTCCGTGTCCTGAATGAACACATAAAAACTGTTCTCTTCATCAAGCTTTGTGAAGCAGACCGTCTCGCCGGTATACAGAGGCATTGTATTGGAGCTGCCGCCCTTGCTGCCGTCTTCCATTCCCGGATTGATTACATCAACACTGAGATTCTTAACGCCCTTGACGACCTCTTCGGGAGCAGGGACTTCGACCTGAGTCTCTTCTACAGGTCTGGTCGCCACGTCAGGAAGCATCGTCGCCCTGACATTCTTCTCGGCCAGCTGCGGTATGACGATATATCCGTACATGCAGCAGCACAATACGAATGTGATAAACATCATTCCCGTCGCAAGAGCAGTCAGACTGCTATGCTTCTTTTTCCCATCTTGTCTCTTATCTTCTGACATCAATTATTCCCTCTATGATGCATTCAGCAGATTGAGATAATAATACACCTGATAAGTGTATCGGTGTACCTAAAAAAACCGCCTCATGGTGCCAAGGATCCTGTTGACATAGTAGCGATTGTGTACTATCATGCAGAAGATAATAAGTATGTAATTAGGATTAACTATCCGTGACCGTCGTTTGTCAAATAAAATCGACATTTGCGCGGCTCTTTGCTATTATAGGATGCATTGGAGGTAAGGATATGAATAAGAAAGTATTGATCATTGCCGGCTGTGCAGTCGGCGTCCTTGCGTTAGCAGGCGGAATAACGGCAGCCATCATACTGAACACACCGGAGTCTCTCCTTGTTCGCGCGGCTGCAAACACGGCAAAGGATATCAGGAATCTTGAATGGTATAAGCTGATGGACGATGTTGCCAACGGCGGCTCTGTAGAGATATCTGCAAATCTCGCTCCCGTAATGGAAGACGGAGATGACCTTTACGTCGATGCTAAGTTCTACGAAGATGCTTCCAAGGGTAACGGTGCCTTAGTTGTCAGCGCCCTTGACGAAGATAAGGAAACCATCGTATCGTTCAATGCCGCATATGACAAGAATGCCCTTACTCTGAGCTGCCCCGAAGCAGATGATGAAGTATACGGCTTCGATCTTAAGAACATCGAGGATAATATAGAGGACTCACCTTTTGATCCCGAGAACTATGATCCGTATGATTACAGCAATTATGATTCCAACAGCTATAAGTATGCCATTTTCGGACAGTATCTTATGAACCTCGGCTCCAACATTGAGGGCGACACCAAGATACAGAGCATGGCAGAGAAGCTCGAAGAGAAATACCGTAATCTCTTCATCAAGGAGCTCGTCGCAAATTCTGACGTAACCAAGAGCTCTGAGACGGTCACCTGCGGATCCGATAAGATCTCATGCAATGTCGTAACAGTCGAATTCGATGAAGAGCAGCTCGGCGATATCATGCTGAATATCATTGAATATGCGCAGGACGATAAGGAACTCGAAGAATACATCGAACTGCTCGCAGCAAATGCCGATAACGACAATCTGGATCTCGCTGATGAATTCTACGATGAGCTGGATGATCTTGAAGATGAGATCGAAGAAGATATGAGCGATGCAGAGCTTGATTTCTGTGCAAAGTTCTATATCTCCAAGTCCGGAACAAAGTTTGTAAAGGCGGAGATCGAGGCCGAGGCCGTTACTTCTGACGAATATTACGGAGAGGAGACTTCGAACGTGAGCATCTCACTCGAACTCGGAAAGAATCTCGACGGTGTCGGAGAGAAGTCACTTACGGTCGAGACTGAAGTAACCCGCGATGGCTACAACGATTCGGGACTAGTAGAGCTCAGCTATGAGATAGAGCAGAACGACAGCAAAGCTTATGCTGCAACACTGACTCTCTCGACAGAAGATTCGACGTCCTGGGACGACGGCTATGATCCTTATGAGCATCAAAACGAATTTACCCTCGAATTCAACTGGGATAAGAAGAGCGGCGACCTTACGATCGAATACGAAAGCGAGAAACAAGAGTGGCAGGACTCAGCGCCCTACTTCATTCTCGAAGCCAACATGCTCGATAACGGCGATACGCGTACGATCATCCTGGAAGACATGGAATATGAGAGCGGATACTCGTATGACTATCAGGATGATGATGATCCGTTTAATAATATCGGAGATTTCGAGTTCACCATCGTTCTTGACCGTAACGATAAGGCTCCTGCTCCGGCAAAGGACTTTACCGAGCTGACAGAACTTGATGAAGACGAGATCGATGAGATCCTGGAAGACATTGACAAAGAGATCGAAGCCATCTGGGAGGATATGGATTACGATTTCTGATCTGACCTTTGATCTGACTTATGAGCCCCGGACCTGACGGTTCGGGGCTTTTTATCGCCAGGTCAAAATTGAATGCATTTTTTTAATCAATTATTGTAATTGTCTTTATAGGAATTTATAATTTATTAGCTTAAAGTCGATGCGTCTATGCATCGGTAATCCAACACAAAGGGGTGCCCAATGAAGAAAGTTCTGGTTTGCAAGGAGAACCTGCCGGCCGAGACACGTGTGGCCCTGATCCCTGATGACATCAAGAAGCTCTCAGGTATGGGATTCGAATTCACGGTTGTATCCGGAGCAGGACAGAAGAGCGGCTTTGAAGACTCTTCCTACGAAGCCGTCGGCGCTAAGATCGTCTCCAAAGAAGAAGACGGATATCAAGATGCCGACATCATCGTAAGGATCTTAAAGCCTGAGACATCGAAAGGAATGAAGCCTGATACGCTTCATGTCAGTTTCCTCGATCCCTTCAACGAGAAGGCGCTCCTCAAGGAATTCGCAGATAATCAGATCCAGGCAGTATCTCTCGAGATGATCCCGAGGACCACCCTGGCCCAGAAGATGGATGTTCAGTCCTCACAGACTTCACTCGCAGGTTATGTCGCAGTTCTCAATGCTGCCACAAGACTTCCCAAGATCCTGCCTATGATGGTTACCCCTGCAGGTAACATCAACCCCGCGAGATGCTTCATCATCGGCGTAGGCGTTGCAGGCCTTCAGGCTATCGCTACCGCGAAGAGACTCGGTGCAAGAGTTGATGCTTTCGATACGAGACCGGTCGTAGAAGAGCAGGTAAAGTCCCTCGGCGCCAACTTCGTTAAGATCGACCTCGGCGATATGGGACAGACCTCACAGGGTTATGCCAAGGAGCTTACCCCCGAGCAGATCGCAAAGCAGCAGGAAGCTCAGGCAAAGGTATGCGAGAAGGCTAACATCGTCATCACGACGGCGAAAGTTTTCGGAAGGAAGGCTCCGCTCCTCATCAAGAAGGACGTCCTCGACCGCATGCAGCCCGGCGCAGTCATCGTAGACATGGCGGTTGCCACGGGCGGTAACGTTGAAGGTTCTTCCCCTGACCATGAGGTCATCACGGATAACGGCGTCATCATCCTCCCCGGCGACGAGCTTCAGCGCCAGGTACCGTGGGACGCTTCCAAGATGCTGTCCGGCAACATCTCCGCGTTCCTCACGCATTTCTACAACAAAGAGACCAAGGAATTCGAGGTCAACCTCGAAGACGAGATAATGAAGGGCTGCCTGCTTACAAAGGGCGGCGCCATCATCCACGAAAGATTCAAGGAGGCATAATAATGGACGGACAGACAATTATGCTGCTGATATTCGTTTTCATCATCGCAGCTTTCCTCGGAGTCGAACTTATCTCCAAGGTTCCCTCCCAGCTTCATACTCCGCTCATGAGCGGTACCAACGCCATCTCCGGCATCACGATCGTCGGTGCCATCGCGGCTTGCGCTATCAACGTAGATAACCATGTCTTCGGCATGATCCTCGGCGGCATCGCCATCCTCTTTGCCACCATCAACGTCATCGGCGGCTACTTCGTAACCGACAGGATGCTCGCAATGTTCAAGAAGAAGGAGGATAAGAAGAAATAATGGAATTCATAGATTTTTTCTGCATCTTCCTTTACATGATCGCGAGCGTGCTCTTCATCATGGGCATCAAGAAGCTCGGAAAGGCAGATTCTGCCCGTAAGGGTAACCTGATGTCCTCCATCGGTATGGGCATCGCCGTTCTCTCCGTCCTCATCTCACAGGATGTCTTCGACGGAGGCGTGATCGCTTACGTTATCATCATCCTTGCCATCATCGCAGGATCCGTTATCGGCTTCATCTGGGCCAAGAAGGTCGAGATGACCGGTATGCCTCAGCTCGTTGCACTCTTCAACGGCTTCGGCGGTCTGTCATCAATGCTCGTTGCTATCTCCCAGTACTGCGCGCTCAGCGGCGGCTCTGACGCGGTAGGAACAGACGCATTCACATCACTGACTCTGGGTCTCACGATCCTCATCGGTGCTGTTGCATTCACGGGTTCAATCATCGCCTGGGGCAAGCTCGCAGGCCTCAAGATGTTCAAGAAGAACATCTCCATCCCCGGCAAGAACTTCATCAACGCAGGCATTACTTTCGTTGCTGTCCTCGGAATCATCTTCTACATGATCGATCCTGAAGGCGGTCTCGGTATTGCAGGCATCATCATCACGACAGTCGCTTCACTCGTCCTCGGTGTAACACTCGTTATTACCATCGGCGGTGGCGATATGCCGGTAATCATCTCATTCCTGAATGCACTGTCAGGTCTCGCTGCTGCTTTCGCAGGCTTCCCTATCGGCAACACGGTACTTATCGTATCCGGCTGTCTCGTAGGCGCTTCCGGCGTCATCCTTACGCTCATCATGTGCAAGGCAATGAACAAGAGCTTTGCATCCCTCCTCTTCAAGACAGTCAAGAAGAAGGCATCTGCCGCTACCGGCGAGCACAAGGAGCCCAAGGCAATGTCCGTCGAGGATGCATTCCTTATCCTCGAGGCTGCAAAGAGCGTCGTTATCGTACCGGGTTACGGTATGGCTGTTGCCCAGGCTCAGCATGCTGTTAAGGAACTCTGCGACGTGCTCGAAGACAACGGCTGCGAAGTCAACTTCGCGATCCACCCCGTTGCAGGCCGTATGCCCGGTCACATGAACGTTCTCCTCGCTGAGGCTAACGTTCCTTACGAGCAGCTCAAGACATCCGACGAACTCAATCCTCAGATGGCAAATACCGATATCGCCATCGTCATCGGCGCCAACGACGTTGTTAACCCTGCGGCTATCAACGACGAGAGCTCACCGCTGTACGGCATGCCTATCGTAAATGCTTACGAGGCACGCACGGTATTCGTCCTCAAGAGAGGTCAGGGTACAGGCTTCTCCGGCATCGAGAACCCGTTGTTCACGATGGACAACACCGTCATGATCTACGGCGATGCTAAGCAGACTGTATCGCAGCTGGTTGTTGAGTTCGAGAACGACTGATAACTGTCAGACAAAAACAATTAAGGGTGCTCACAATGTGGGCACCCTTTTTATATGAAATTGGTTTAACTCCTGCCTGAGAGTGAACGCTGTGCGAGCGGACTTCCGCACAAGCGAAGCGCGGAGGACTATAGCGAGCATAACGTTCACTCGAGTTTAATTGAAGTTATAGAATTTCTGTGCGAGCTTATAAGCGCTCAAAGACATCAGTCTGCCGCTCTTGCCCGGCAATGTCATTATCGTGCCGCAGATTCCAAAGCGGAACTTGGTATAGAGCATCTTATCCCTGGCAATATATTCGAGGAGCGCAGTCCTCTTGTCGATAGCTTCGCGGCTTCCGTCAAGAAGGAGGAGCACCATTGAGACCGTGGTGATGATCTCGAGATAGTTGTACAGATACTGTGCGCGGCGCTTGTTCTTCTTGATCTCGCTCTTATTGGTTATATAGAAATCCAGCATGCGGTAATTGACCGACAGCTGCTGGTCTACACGCTTTACCATTACCGACTCGTTGACGGACTGGTCTTCTCTGCCGATGAAGTAGTAATAGAAGTTGACGTTAAGATAATACATGCGCTCGACATGGAGGAGCGGCTCGAATACGAAGATGTTATCGACATAGAAGGTGTGTCTGGGAAGCTTGAGGTCCATATCGCGGAGGATCTGGGTCCTGAAGATCACCGAATGCATCAGCATATAGTCACCCGGCTTAAAGTGGGATGTGATCTCCCAGTCGAAGACGAAGTTCTGAGGCATGATGCCTTCGAATGACATTACCTTCTTCTTATCATCTGCCACACCGACCTTGTCGTAAACGAAGTTGGATATGAGCATATCGATCGGGGTGTCTTCGGTGGTGAAATACTTAAGCGTATCAAGGACCTTGAGAAGAGCATCCTCTCCGACCTTGTCGTCACTGTCTACGACCTTGAAGTACATGCCTGTGGCATTCTCCATGCCTGCATTGACTGCAGCGCCGTGGCCGCCGTTAGACTGATGGATCGCCTTGACAATCGTAGGATACTTGGCAGCATAATCGTCTGCTATCTTCGCAGTGTCATCAGAAGAACCGTCGTCAACGATGATTATCTCGATGTCCTCGCCGCCGGGAAGAAGTGATTCGACGGCATTGGACATGTATTCGGCTGAATTATAACAGGGAACCGTTACGCTCAGTATCTTCATAGCGCATTCCCCGTTCGTGTGTATTTCCCTTTTATATTCAAGGCATTACAGCCGTTGACAAACATATAACCTCAACCACCCGTGATTGTAGTGCTTATATTATATATATTAGAAAACATTTTGACATACAAAGTTTGTGGCTAAAGAGGGGAATTTTGACATTTATTTTCCCCATTTCCTACAAAAAACGGCATAAGCCGCCCCGGTCCGGGACGGGAACAAAAACAAATGCCGGAGCAGCTCTTTTGCCCCGGCACTTATATAACACTGTTACAAACCGCTCTGTTGCAAGGAATCAGCCGACTGAGTTGACCGTGCCGACGAAGATGGGATTCATCGTCTCAACATCTACGATCGCATAAGCAAACGACCTGTCGCAGAATACTTCATAATACTCTACGGGCTCGGGCTCACATGCCATAGCTCCGTCAACCATGACTGCGGTGACTGCTGCTGCCTTTGTTCCGTTACGGTCTACCTCGATAAATGTCTTATGAAGTACCTTTGAGATGGACAGTTTTGTCTCTGTGGTAATACCGGTAAAATCTGCGCTGTTTTCATCAAATGCATCCTCTATTCCCAGGTCCTTGAGAACATCGTTGATCGTGATCTCATATTCAGATGTGAACTCGGGGATCTTGGTTGATACTTCACAGCCGTACTTCGCGCTGCTTATGAACTCGATATAGTCCTCTCCGGAGAAGGAACCGATGAACTCGTTCGCACTGATGCTCTCATCCGAAGGAAGGATAGCTACGAAAGCATACTCGCCGCCCTCATAGTACTTCATGAAGCCTGTTGCCTTATCGCTCTCGAAGTAGACGGACTCCATGCCGTTCAGGAATGTTACCGTCTCGCTCGAGCCGGAAGAAGCGGTGAACTCGCCGTCTTCCACCTGGTAATCTTCATAAGCATCAGCCCACTCGCCTTCAAATGCGATGGCATTAACGAGCACCATGGCAGTCTCAGGCTCAAGTTGGTCTATTATCTTATCTATCATGCCGTTCGTGTTATCTTCAACCCATCCGTTGATCTCACCTGCCGTGTCGTCACTGAATTCTTCGACAGTGATCTCGGCATTGAACGTATCTTCCACATAATCCACGAAATTGCTGCTAACCTTGTCTCCCAGGATGGTGCTGTTGTTCCAGATGGCATTGGCACAGGAGAACTCCACTCCCTCGGAATCGTTGATCTTATCCATCATGGATGCCGCGAAAGCCTGCTGCTCAACAGCATCTCCGCCTTCGGAGAACGCATTGGTGATCTGATCCAGGGTATCGCCGTTTGCTCCGGCTGCTGCCAGATCCATGGCAAACATAATGGATGCGGGCGAGATCATGATGTTCTTGTCTTTGTCTTCATAGCCGGCCGTTGTTGACATGATGTCGAATGCGTACTTGTTGTAATCAGAGCTGTAGCTCTTCTCATCGTAGTCCGCATCCCTGACTTCATCGTAATCAAAAGCCGCCTCGGCCTTGGGGTCGTCTTCGACCTTTACCTTCTTATCTTTCTTCCCGGGCATGCTGCAAGCCGTAAAGGACAGAAGCATCGCACCTGCGAGCGCACCACACATTACCTTCTTATCAAACACTTTCATTTCTCATACCTCCTTGTTTGATCCTACCATATATACAGACTTAGTAGCAAAATGTTGCAAACTATCTTGCAAAAAAATAAAAAGTTTCCCCAGAATCTGAGGAAACCCTTTATCTGTAAGTGTTTGACGTCTGTTAGAACAGGAATGAGATGAGGAATGTGATGCCCAGGCATGCAGCGTGGACATAGATCTTCCTGTTGCCTGTAAGACCTGTCTCGTCATTTACACCCTCATAGAGCATGAGGATCATGTATACGAGACCTGCCATGCTTATTCCGGTTCCGAAGTTACCGTAGATCAGGCTGCAGAAAGGTGCGATGACTGATCTGATGATGTATCCGACACCGACTGACATTGCAGCGATGGAGAGGAGCTTGGAGTAATTCCACTTCTCTTTCAGGATCGAGCCTGCGATATAGTAAGCGCCTGCAAGACCGAATGTGAGCATTGCAAACATTACGAAGCTGCCGAAGAATGTCAGGAATGCTGAGAGGAATCCGAACCAGGGGTCGATGATGAAACCCGTAATGCAGTTGACGATCGAACGCAGGATCGTGAGAACAACAATGACGATACCTGACAGGATCGCGGAATTGGCAAATGCAGTATAGCGCTCCTTCTCTTCGATCACGCCTGTAAAAGGCTTAGTGGATGCATTGAAGAGAGTCTTAAAAAACTGGTCGAACGGAAGCATCGAGGATTCCTTCTTCGCAGCCTGCGGAGCGGGCTGGGGCTGGGGTTCCTGCTTGGGTGCTTCAGCAGCTGCTGCGGCTGCCGTTGTAGCTGCGGTTGCTGCCGCCTCTTCAGCGGGTGCTTCAGGTGTTGCTTCGGGTTCAGCTGCGGGAGCCTCGGGCTCTTCTGCAGGCTGAGGTTCAGCGGGTGTTTCTTCTACAGCGGGTGCTTCCTCTGCTGCCGGAGCCTCTTCAGCTGCGGGTGCTTCGGGGATCGGTGTTCCGCAGGATGTGCAGAATTTGGCTGTGTCGGAAAGTTCGTTACCACAATTGGGACACTTCATAGACATTTACCTGCTTTCATAAAGTTATAACGAGTATAACATATTACGGAGGATATCAGTATTCTTCGATAACTGTCCTCAAGCTCTCTTCCGGTACGGGCGAGTCGAACACGATGAGATATGACTTGCCGTCATGCTCAAAGACCGCCGCATTGAAATTACTTACATCGGGTGTGTCCGTATTGACCAGTGCATACGAGATGCCGCTGCCCGTGACTCCGGTCGTGGAATTGGAAGCGTTCACTGTTACACCGTTAAGATAAGTCGAAGCGAGATCCACGCCTTCATCGGCAATGTACAGTGTGCCTGAATTGGAAGCGGCGTTGAATGTGATTATGCTTGTGCCGTTCTCCACGGACATGCTGGTCTCTACGCTGCCTTCGCCGCCATCGGGGATAAGCGCCACGATGTCTTCGTCGGGAGCATAAGTCTCCGGTCCTTTCGCAGGTCTCGTCACAACAGTTGTCGCATTTTCCGTAGGAGCAGTAGTCTCTTCTTCCCATTCTTCGCCTTCGTCATATCCGCCGTAGGAATCCGTACCGGCATCCGCGTCGCTGTCGCAGAATTCGTCCACAGCAGCTTCTCCGGCAGCTTCCGCACCGCCGTCATATGCTTCAGTCTGAGCTGCCGTATCGGGCTTTGATGACTTTGACTTGGACGAAGATGAAGACATCGCGTTGGACAGGAACGCTATCGCTATGCCGCCCACGATCAGAAGGGATGCCGCGATCGAGATTATCGCTGCTATCGGAACAGGCCTCTTCTTACGTACAACGGGCATGGGTGTTACTTCCGCCGCGCTGCCGCCTTCCGCCTTCTGTTCGGCAATGGCCTTGGAGACGTTCGCAAGCACACGGGCCTTCATCTCGTCCGTGACTTCGATATGACTCATGTACTCATTGTACTTATTCAAAGTCATTTGCCTCCTTCAGTATTTCCTTCAGCTTGTCCCTGGCGCGCTTCAGGTCGGACCTTATGGTCGCTTCCTTGCGCCCGAGTATATTCGCGATCTCCGCAGTCTTGTAACCTTCCTGATAGAACAGGTGGATGACTTCCCTCTGATTATCCGGGAGCTTCTTTACCGCTTCCCACACATAAGACAGGTCGTCCTCTTCCTCTTCAGGCGCCGCGCCGGCGATCTCCTCGTTCAGCTCTTCCGAGCTCCTCACGCGGTTGTACTCGATACGGTTCTTGGCAAGGTTTGCCGCCACCGTGAGAAGCCATGCCTTACGGTGCTTCTCGTTCTCGAAAACAGGCTTCGTCGTGACAAACTTGATCAGGGTCTCCTGCAAGATGTCCTCGGCATCCTCCATGTTGTGCAGATAAGAATAGGCGAGCCTGAGGATGGCATTGCCGAGCTGATCCATAATCTCTACGGTCTCGCGCTCGAGACGTTCCTGTTCTGTCTCGGCACCGGCAGCTTCTACGGCAGTTCCTCCTGTACCGGCATCCGCGAAAAGCACACTCACCAGCCTTACGGCAGTAAGGATGAATCGCGGAAATAAAGCAAGCGCTCCGGTCATTTGGTCTCCCCTTTATCCGCTTCTGTCCTTAATACAGACGAAGCGGAACAAATGTTGCAATAAACAGATAGATTATACCCTATTAGGATAAAGTCTTCTTACTGAAACACATAATTCACATTCCTTTAATTTACATAGTAATAAAAACTATTCATAATAGTATCTATGAGAAGCGGCACTGACAGGATCTTCTTTAAGAGCGGACTGAGGTATTTCCTGGTCCTGGTATTCACTACGCTCATTTTCCTTATAATCCTGGGTCTGCAGCTGCTCTCCGTAAGCATCACCACTTTCTATTATCTGGGTGTAACGCTGATGTTCCTGTCGTTCCTGATGAACATCGCGCTCGACAAATTCGGTTTCTACGCATCTTTTGTGCTGAACTTCCTGCAGTTCCTGGCATATGCATACGAGTATCTTGTCATGGACAATGGTGCGGCTCCGGTCATGATGGCCATGACATTCACGGTCATGACCATGGATCTGTTCCTGCAGTACTACATCATCCGCATGGCCAACAAGATCTATGAGGACTGGAAGACCAACAGGAAGGAAAGGAATGCCCGCATAGCAAAGGAGCTCGAGGAAGAGATGTTCTCGAGGACAAGCCTCATCGTCAATCACGAGGAGATGGACAAGAAGAACGAGAACATAAGCGAAGCTCTGGGCGAGAGCCTGGCAAGCTCGATCGATCCTCTCACAACTCTCCCCGGAAGAGAGATGATCACGGCCAGGATGGACAGGCATATCGCAGACGATGTTGCCACCATGCAGTCAGCCAAGACACCTGACGCGCAGTGTCATCCCTTCTCCGTCATATATGTCGGTCTCGACGGCTATGAGGATCTCAGCCGCGAGATCGGATACAAGTCAATGGACCTCTTTATCCAGAATATGGCTCACCGCGTCCGCGAGGCCGCCCTGCCCTCTGACATGGTCGCAAGGCTGGTCAATGCCGAGTTCATCGTGCTGTCAAGAAGGTCGATGAGCGATCTGGAGTCGGACGCCTATGCCCGTAAGCTCGCGACATCCTGCATGAAGGCTTTCGAGAGCGGAAGCGATAAGCTCTCCGTAAGCGTATCCTGCGGAGTGGCGAATTACCCCCGTGACGGAAGGATCGCAGGCGAACTCATCGCCAAGGCGGAAGAGGCAAGGCTTGCGGTAAGAGATACCGAACACGGCAAGGTCGGCAAGATCTCCATGACAAAGTACGCAGACATGGCCAAGGTCATGGAACGCGCGGGTAAGCTCTTCGAAGGCAAGACGCAGCATGAGATCACGTCGATCTTCGAATCTGCGATAGAAGACGGAAGCCTGCACATGATATATCAGCCCTGCTTTACTCAGGACAGGACTCTCCTGGGCTTCGAGGCGTTCATGAGATTCGAGCACGGCAAGGACCTTATCCCGCCCCAGGTGTTCCTCTCGGCTGCAGAGAATGCGGATTACATCAACAGGATCGGCGGATTCTCGATAGACCAGAGCCTCAAGGCGCTCGCGCTCTTCGATGCCAACCGCCCGGGACTTACGATGAACCTCAATATCTCCACGAGCCAGCTCAAGAACCCCGGATTCATCAATATGCTGTCCAATGCGGTATCCAATGCCGACTGCAAACTCATGAACCTGATGCTGGACATTCCCGAAGAAGGCCTGTTCACGGAGTTGCCTGACATCAAGGAAGCTATCGAGAAGCTGTCTGCCAAGGGAGTGAAGATGGCACTGGATAATTTCGGACGCGGCTATTCTTCGTTCAATGCGATCCCGCTCCTGCCCATCACGGTGCTGAAGCTGGACGGTAACTTTACGGGTAATCTTGCGTCGGATGCAAATGTCCGCGTGCTCTCTGCGTCCGTGATCTCACTGATGCACGATATCGACATCAAGGTCTGTGCCACCGGAGTAGGCTCCGATGAGCAGTTCAGGATCCTCGCCGAGCAGGGATGCGACATCTTCCAGGGCAAATACCTTGGCCCTGCAATGACGCTGGAAGAAGCTTTGGAATCTATTACCTGATCTTAAGAATAAATCAGTCCAGAAGATCTGCGAGAGAGCTGATCTCATCGCAGGGCAGGTTACGTGCGACCGTGGGAGACTGCTCTGTCTGGATATAGCAAGCTGCCATGTTCGCAGCCATACCGCCCCTGACATCGCCGAACTCGTCAGATCCGATGAGAACGCAGTCCTTTGCCTTGATCTCGGAATTCTTAAGTGCAGCGGTGAAGAATGCCTTGGAGGGCTTCTTTGCTCCGATCTCGGAAGAGATCTGGATGCCGTCGAACAGGTCGATCAAGCCGAGGCTCTCAAGCTCCGGGATGGAGAAGCATGCCTGGCCGTTAGTGAACAGATAGATCTTCTTGCCCCTCTTCTTCAGTTCCTCGAGGACCTTCTTTGCCTCGGGATAGAGAGCGAGCTTGGTTATGGAGATGCTCCTGAAGGTGAGCGCAGCCTCATCGACCTCCGATGAGAATACCCTGCAGCCCTTCTGGGTGAACAGTTCCTTGAATACTTCGGACAGATCGAAGTCGGCCTCTTCGGCAGCGAGCTTGGACTTGCCCTTCTTGGATTTCTTGGCGGAAGCTTCGGCGTGCTCACGGCAGAGTCTCGAATATTCCTCGCGGAACTCGACTTCGTCGTAGCTTGCGCCCTTCATGGAATAATATCTTGCCATGGAGCTCCAGAGATACGGAAGGTTCTCATCCGTGCGGATATCTACCAGAGTGCCATATAAACTGAATACGAAGTTGTTTTTTGTGTCAAACATAGCCATAAGCCCCCTTCAATCTGACAATCCAAAATAATAATATATTATTTTTTTGCGTTCGTGGGGATTATTTGATTTGTTTATCTGACTAAATAAGCAGCCGGAAGGGGATTTTTTATGTTTTTCCTGCAACAAATTCGATGATCCGGGCCGCATGGTCCGCTCCGAGCACATCAGTATTGATGCAGAGATCGTATGTCGCGGCATAGCCCCACTCGTTCCCGGAGAACTGATTATAGTAGGCTGCACGCTCCTTATCGGCACGCAGGACCTTCTTTTTGGCCTCTTTCTCGGTCAGATGTTCTCTATTCATAACATGAACTATGCGGGATTCGACCGAAGCGGTAATAAAAACGCTCAGGAGGTTGGGCTTCTCTGCAAGGATCTCGTTCGCACGGCGGCCGACGATGACGCAGGGGCCTTCTGCGGCGATCTTCTCTATGACTTCTCTCTGGGCATTGGCGGCGATCTGCCTTACCGATGAATATGTCGGGCTCATATAGCCTACCGACATGTAGAGCGCCGCGTCGTTGATCTCCTTCTCGTCGACGCTGGCCAGGTATTTCTCGTCCAGGCCGCTGCTCCTGGCAGTCTCTGCGAGGAGTTCCGAATCGTAATACGGGATCTTCAGGTCTTCTGCGACCTGTCTGCCGATCGACCTTCCTCCTGCTCCGTAAGACCTTCCTATCGTTATGATCTTTCCTGTTGCAGCTGCCATACAGTCACCTCCCGGTCTCGAACCCTCAAAAGGATTATATGTATGCTTCAAGCATACACTTTTTTCGCGCGGCTGACACGCGTAAAAAGTATCTTCCGGTGTATTACTCTGCCTCGGCGTCTTCGTTTGCTTTCTCCTCTTCCTTCGCGGCGGCAGCATGCTTCATGTGCCAGAAGTAATAGCAGATGCTTCCCACGAGGAAAGTTACGATGATGAGGGCGCCGATTATGAAGAGCCTTATATAGTTGCCGTTGTTGAGCGCACTGCCTCCGATGGCGGAGAGGAATATCGCCGGGAACCTTCCGATAAAGGTTATCGCGATCCAGACGGGAAGCTTCATGTCAGTAAATCCGATGAAATATGTAATGATGTCCTTGGGCGTTCCCGGGATTAGGAAGAGTATGAACGTCACCATGTCCCTCTTGGGCGAATACTTGAGGAACTTGACCTGATCGAGCTTGTCCTTCGGCACAAAGAGTTCGACGAACCTCATGCCGAACTTCCTTACCATGAGGAACACGAACAGACTGCCCACCGTCATGGCAACATCGGCGATGATGGAACCCAGCACGGTCCCGAAAGCATATCCCGCGGCAACCTCGAAGGGACCGCCGGGAATAACAGCCGCGACGACCTGCAGGAACATGCAGATCATGAACATTATGATGCTCCACGGCTTCTTGTCGTGCATATAGGCACGGAACTCGGCAGGGTTCTCCGCCATCTCGAGCATCGGCTTGCAGATGAGGAAAGACAGCACGATCACCACCGAGAAGATGGCGACCAGGAGCAGGATCGCGAGGGCTCTCTTGCGTATGGTCTCTTTACTTGCCGGCTGCTTTTTTTCCGGATTCTTTTTTGTTCTCATTTTCTTCTTTCTGCTCGAGCTGCTTCAGCTTGGCGACGATATAGTCAGCGGTATTGGAGGCACCTTCGCCCCTGCACTGCCAGATCTCTTCCCTCGCCTGTGCGCGGGTCTCCTTGAACTTGGGGTTGGTCAGACACTCTTCGATAAGGTCCTTGACGCCTGCGGCATTGTCTATCGTAAGACCCATGCCGATCTTTGGGAGCATCGTGAGCGACCAGGGCTCTTCCTTCAGGAAGTAGTAGTCATACTGACCCTTGTCGAACTCGATGTCTGCATATATGACGGGCTTGTCGAAGATGAATGCGAAGTCCAGCATGACACCCGAGAAGTCGGAGATCATGATGTCGGACCTTCTCAGAACTTCGAAGTTGTCATTGTCCCTGTTCCACTCGAGGTTCTCGCTGTCCGGGAACTCCGCCATGAGACGGTCGATGACGTCCTTATCCGCGGTAAACGACTGCGGGTGAGGCCTTATGATGACGTGGTAGCCTGTATCGAGAAGATTCTTTATCATCGTCTCGCCGTATCTTACGAGAAGACTGGAAACGCCCCACGAAGGCGCGAGAAGGACCGTTGTCTTGTCCGACTTCGGTGCGGGACCTGCAGCCTCGACGCGCTTCATCATCTCGTCCATATAGGGGATGCCGACGATCCTGAGTTCCTTCTTGGGAAGTCCGCGGAGCTTCTCGAGTTCTCTTATCTGATCGATCTGCACCTGGCCCGAGAAGAGTATCGCATCAAAATAGTCGAGCTCGAACATCCTGTAGGATGCCGCATCTCTCGGAGCGTGCATAATGTGCACATAGTAATCAACGGATCTCGATCGCTTCCACTGGAGAACGTCGAGGCCCGGGGTGGTACAGAACACCAATGTGGCATTGAGCATGTTGAGCCTTGTGAAGGCCTTGTTGCCCTCGCCGATGAATTCAGTCTTGATGTGCTTGTATTCCTTGGACAGCGCCGGATCATCAGGCGACGATGTCATGAATACGGTATTTACTCCTCTTGCTTCGAGTTCGTCGCAGATGGGTTCGAATGTGTTCCAGTAACGCTTCGAATCCGAATAGATGACAAGCGGGATCCTGTTCTTGTCCGCTTTCCTTCCTGCGCCTGACTTGAGCTTGATGATGAGAGTCCTGACAAGATAGACGGCCGCACTCAGGATGCCTATCAGGACCGTGAAGAGCATCGAGCCCGTGCCCGGATCGATGTAAAGACTGAAGAGCTGATTAACCATTGATGTACTCCATAAAGTTGTTCTTGTTCTCTATCGCCGTTGTCGTCGGTCTTCCGAGATCCGCTCTCGCTCCGACCTGACACTTTATCTCAATGAATATGAGCTCATCCGACGTCCTTGCTTCTTCAAGCGCGGAGGCAAGACCTTCTTCATCCGATACGGTAAGAGCCTTCGGATATCCGCAGGCCCGGGCCACGCCGGGAAGATCAACGGAGCCTGCGACAGTGGGCATTCCTCCGACAGTCTCGTGAGCTTCATTGTTGATAACGATGTGGACCATGTTGGAAGGTTTGTTCTCTCCTATCACGGCCATCGAACCCATGTGCATGAGAGCAGCGCCGTCGCCGTCGATGCACCATACCTTGAGCTCAGGCCTGTTGAGCGCCACGCCGAGTGCGATGCTCGAGCAGTGACCCATGGAACCGACGGTAAGGAAATCATACTTGTGGCTCATGCCCTGCGCCGTACGGTACTCGAAGAGTTCTCTCGATATCTTGCCCGTCGTGGACACGATGGGATCTTCTCCTGCCGCAGCTGCGATCTGCCCTACCACGAACTCGCGGTTAAGGGTAAAGGCATTGCTGTAATCGACTTTGCCTTCGAACTCGAGCGCGCCTTTGCGCACGACGAATGCGACCTGCTTGCCGTTTGCAAGAAGTCCTTTGAACCCGTCTATAACCCCGGCAAGTTCTTCCTCGGTCGTATCGGGACCTATCACAAAGTTGGCGACATCCATATCGTCTAAGAGCTTTGTCGTGACCATTCCCTGATAGATGTGCTGGGGCTCGTCATGAACGCCGGGCTCGCCTCTCCATCCGATGATGAATATCGTCGGTATGGCATACACCTTGTCATTAAGAAGCGATGCAAGAGGATTGATTATGTTGCCCTCGCCGGAATTCTGCATATAGACGACGGGCACCTTGCCGGTCGCCATGTGATAGCCTGCCGCGAGTGCAGCACAGTTACCTTCGTTCGCAGCTATGATGTGATGGTGCGGGTCTATCCCGTACTTGCTCATGAGGCAGTTGCACAGCGCCTTGAGCTGCGAATCCGGAACTCCCGTATAGAAGTCCGCGCCTATAAGATCCATCAGTCTTTCAACTCTCATATCTGTCTCCTCACAGGTTGTGGTAGATGTTCACTATGTCTTCGTGCGTAAGCGCCACCGGGTTGTTCGAGAGCCTGTCGAGATTGACGCTGTCTGCAAGACCGTCATAATCTTCTTCGGCTATCTCCGGCTTCGGGAGTGCCAGGTATTCGAAGAATTCCCTGAACTGCGCCTTGTAGTCTTCGACGAACTTCATGTTGTCCGTCCTGCCTTCCATGAAGTCCCACAGTGCGTTAACGCAGAGGAGCGCCGCATGTCCGTGGGCAAGCCCGTACTTTGTCGTAAGCTTGTAGCAGAGGGCGTGGCCTCCGGTCGTTTTCGTTATGTTGATGGCTTCGCCTGCTTCGAATGCAGCATCCATCATCGCACCGAAGGTCGTATCGTCGCTCTCGAGATAGGCCTTGTAGCCGGTAAAGATCTTATCGAGCGCGCTGTATGAGAACTTCCTGCTCTCTTCGCATGTGGCGGCAGACCATGCGGATTCGACTGCATGGCAGACCGCATCCGACAGTGTCGCCTTCTTCTGATAGAGCGGCAGGCCTTCCAATACGGAAGGATCGATGAGGACCACATCCGGCAGCATAGAATCAGATGTCAGAGATGTCTTGGTGCCGTTATCGTAGATGACCGCAAATCTCGTTGCCTCGCTTCCCGTTCCGGCCGTGGTCGGGATGGCTGCAAAAGGCACCTTAAGTTCACCTTCGAACTTTATGGCCTTGGCAACATCCATCGCACTTCCGCCGCCTGCACCGACGATCGTATCGGCACCGCTCTCCCTGAATGCTTCAATGCCCTTCACAACGGAAGAGTGATCCGGGTTAGGCGTAAAATCCCTGAAGTAAGTGATCCTGAATCCGACAGCCGCCAGGCAGTCAAGGAACCTTCCGGGCGCAATGCCTGCGAACGAATTGCCGCACACCACGAACAGGCTCTTAAGACCTCTCGCGGACAGCCACCTTGCAAACTCGTTGTAGTCTCTTATAACTTCGCTCATAATTCCTCCGGAATAAGCCTGATGATCTGCTTGAATCCCATCAGGTGTTCGTCAGCTTCCTTCGCGCGGTGATTCTTAAGGATCTCCTCGGCAGTCTGCTGCATCGCGGGAACCTCTGCTCTCATGAGCTGGTTCGCATATATGACGACATTGACACCGAGCTTCTTCCACTCGTCTTCCTTAACGGAATTGAACGATGTGGGAACGATGACTATCGGTGTGACCTTGTCCTGACTTCTGAACTTGTTGATGAACTCGATGATCTCATCCGGGTCAGGTCTTCTCGAGTGGATCATGATGCCGTCTGCGCCAGCCTTGACGAAAGCAAACGCACGCTCCAGAGCGTCCTCCATTCCGCGCTCCAGGATAAGGCTCTCGATCCTGGCGATGATCATGAAGTCAGATGACTTCTGCGCCTTCTTGCCGGCAGCGATCTTCGCGCTCATCTCCTCTATCGTAGCCTGTGTCTGCTCGACTTCGGTACCGAACAGGGAATTCTTCTTGAGGCCCTTCTTATCCTCGATGATGACGGCAGATACGCCGAGCTTCTCGAGTGATCTTACCGTGTATACGAAATGCTCCGTAAGTCCGCCTGTATCTCCGTCGAAGATGATCGGCTTCGTCGTGACTTCGGTGATATCGTCTATCGTCCTGAACCTTGATGTCATGTCGACGAGCTCGATATCGGGCTTGCCCTTCGCGGTCGAATCGCAAAGCGATGATATCCACATGCCGTCGAACTGATAAGATGCGCCGCCGTCGTGGACCACCGTATTCTCTACAATGAGTCCGCTGATGCCGTCATGCGCTTCCATCATCGTTACAAGGCCCTTCATCGCGATGAGCTTCCTGAGCCTTCCGCGCCTGTTATCGGGCAGCGAGAGCTCGAGTCTCGCGCGGTTATCAACTTCCTTGAGCCTGGGATCGGATGAATAAGGGAACTCGACGAGCCTGCCGCCGTATGTTCCGAGAAGTTCTATTACCTCCTCACGGATGCTCTTCTGGAATCCTTCCTTCCAGTTATCGCCGTGAACTATGATGTCCGGATGATACTGCTCGATCACATCCTTGTAGCTGAGCGTATCCTGTTCAACTACCTTCCAGACGCCCTTTACCGACTTGAACATCGCGCAGCGCTCCTCGAAAGGAACGAGCGGATAGCGCTTGTAGGATGCCACTGCCTCATCGCTCATGACGCCGGCTATCACTCTTCCGAGCCTTACCGCTCTCTTGATGAGCTTAAGGTGTCCGCTGTGCAGGATGTCCGTAGAGAAACAGATATATACCGTCGTGTTCTTGATGGCTTCGAGCCTGTCCGATACAGTCTTCAGATCCTCGGGGTTATCGACCTCGCCGCAGAGCATCTCTCCGACGTCGTACGGCTTGATCTCAGTATCAGCGGAGACCTCATTAAGAGCCTTCTCCGCATAGCAGTTTGTGTTGTCTTCTTCGCAGTATCTTACGATGGCAGCAAGCCACACTTCCCAGTCCTTGCGTGTGAGCTTGTACAGGGGCTGAGCTGCTACCGCGTCATCGAAAAACTCCACTCCTACCTTCGTGATCCTGCCGCCTTCCACGACCGCCTTGAAGTCCTTCTCGGGAAGAGGAACTGAAGAAGATACCGTCATGGCAGAACCTTCCTGCTCGAGCATGCCGTCCAATACGGCATTCTCGAAAACAAGGTCTCCGTGCATGAGCAGGATGTCGTCATGGAGAAGCTCTCTTGCCATGTATATCGAGTAGATGTAGTTCGTCTTGTCATAGACGGGGTTCGCTACATATGTGATGTTTATCGGCAGTCTGAGAGACGCGATGTAGCTCTCGAGCACATCTGCAAAAGGGCCCGTCGTCATGACGATGTCGGTGATGCCGACATCAGCGAGCTGGCTGAGCTGCCTGCTTACGATCGTCTTGCCGATGGAGAGTTCCGTCATGCATTTGGGATGCTCGTTTGTAAGGTCTCCCATTCTCTTGCCGAGTCCGGAGTTAAGGATAAGTGCTTTCATTACCATTCCCCCTCATATGTCCAATTGTCTTTGTTCCACAGATCGTCTTTTACGGAATACCAGTATCCGGGAAGATACGTGGTGCCGTTGTTCTTGTCTACTTCCCACTCCGTGGAATTGAAGAGAAGCAGATCGCCGTATTTGTCTTCGTTCGTGATCGGGTTGCCCGTGTAAGGGTTAACCGGATCGTCTACAACATCCTTCAGTGCAAGATACGGTGTATCCGCATTGGTCATGAATTCGTCTGAAGTGGTAAAGCCCGTGGCGCCGAAGTCCTTGACCATGAACAGCGGCGTGAACCACTCCGCATCGAGTCCGACCTCGAGGTCAGACAGGAACAGATCCGAGAATCCTCCGAGACCCGATCCGTGATCTGCGACCACGATGATCTTCGTGTTGTCATACACGCCCTGCTCACGCAGATAGTCGAGCCAGTCGGCAAGTGCATAGAGCGATGCGGTGTTGATCTGATAGTGTGCGTAATCGAACGAGTCGAGCATGATCATGGTCTTGCCGTTAACGGTGAACCTCGCCATGTTCGTCTGATCGAATACGGTGTTGTCGATATAATCTGCAGGCAGATAATCGGGCTCAGACAGGAGCGCCGGATTGTGTGTCGACTTGCATGTGAAGAACAGGAAATTGTTCGAAGATCCGTTATCGATTATGGTCATAGATTCAAGGCCCAGGAGCGCATAGTACTCGGACTCAAAATCCTTGTTGTGTCCGTATGCCGTGGAAGGGCCCGTGATGACCTGCGAAGACTCTGAGATATCGACCAGCGTCGTCTCGTTGTAATTGCCGTTGTCGTAGAAGATGCTCTGCAGGAGAACGGGCGCCGACTTGTAGAGCGAATACGAGAAGAGGTTGTGTCTGATCTCATCGTCGTATGCTTTGCCGAAATCTATTCTCGAATACTTGAAGAGCGTGTTGTATGCCTTAACGCCTTCCATGTCATCGAAGATGCCGAGGCTCGGATACCAGGTGTAGCCCGCATAAGAAGGATTGATCATGACGGAATTGAATCCGTTCTCCGAGAAGATCGCGGGAAGCACCTTGAGCGCTTCGTCGTGCTTATCCATGAGAAGCTCGTCGTCTCTTGCATTGAGCTTGTCGGGAGTATATTCGTATCCGCCGTAGAGTGCCGGTGCCGCGAAGTTCGTCCACGCACCGAATGAGATGGTGTTGCTGTAGTAAGTAAATCCGTCGAGTCTCTCTTCAAGGTCAGGGTGCTCTGCAAGGATATAGGGGATCATCGGTCCTATCGCACGGTCGAGCATGATGACGACGACGTTCTGTCCTTCTGTGGACAGGGTGAACTCCGGCATCTCGGTCGAATACTGACCCTTGACTGTCTTATATCCCTCTTCGATCTTAACGGCGTTGACGATACCCATTACAAAGAACACAAGCGAAGCGGATATCGCGATGACCGCAGCAGCAGTTCTTGCAAATCTTACGAGAAGGAACGCCACTGCACCCGCTGCGACGCAGACTAACAGATTGATCAGTATATCCTGCGTGATGAATACGGGAGCGCTGTCATAGACCAGCTCGTTATTCATCGTTCCGAAGCCGTTGCTGAACAACTGCGAATTGACTACGAGAAGACATGTCAGGATGAACATTACATAAGACATCGCGCGCTTGCCCTTGTCAGATGCGATGGCGCAGAACACAGAAGGCCACAGCACGAACAGACCCAGACCGAGGCATAGCGAATCAACAAGGTAGATGTTCGGATCGCCCATTGTGCAGATGTTGACAAACTCCTGTGGAGCGAGGCTCATGACAGAAGACGGCAGGAACCATCCCATGTAGAATCCTGCCGCTATGCAGGACATAATAAACAGCACCTGATGTCTTTGTGTGTATACTTTCTCCTTTGCTTCAGGCTTCTCCTTGATAGGGAAGAACTTGAGCAGGATGTTCTTTACGAGTGCAAACAGGTTGTTGCATGTCCAGTAGAGGACCATGCCCGAAGGCGAATTATACAGAAGGATAAGGAATACCGCTGCCATCGCATAGAGCTGGAGCTTGGACTTCAGCGGGAGCCCCTTGGTATAGATGGCGCTCGAGATGACATTGACGAGAGTCATGATTATCGGGAGCACATTGATCGTGACCGCGCCGAGAACGAGGAGAGCATCGGGCTTTCCGAGATCCGCTATCGGCCCGAAAGCAGCACCCGTGAGATACATGTTGTTCGACAGCATCCTGTAGGCTGCGAGGAAGAACGGGATCTGCAGCAGCAGTGATACCGTGCTCTTGACTACGCTTAACGGGCTGTAGTCATTCTGGCGGTAATATGTCTGGAGCATCATGAAGCGCTCGTCGCCCTTGAAGACCTTCTTGATGTGATCGATGACGGGCCCCAGCTTCTCTTCCTTGAGCCTGGTCTCCTCCTGGATCCTGTCGGCACGCCTGTACAGAGGGAGTACCAGCAGGCTGAACGCCAGACTTAAGAATATGACGGAAACACCCGCACTGCGGATGTTCTTGTTCAGTATTGAGAATATGATCTCGAACACCTTCTCCAGCGGTCCGAAGATCAAAGAATATAGCGCGCTTAAAATTTGCATAGCCAATTCTAACCCTTATTCGCATTTCTGACAAATTTATTATTTAAAATAACAGAATTTGATTTAAGCGGGACTTAAATATATAATTCCCTCGAATACGAGAGGTGTAATATGGTTCGTTTGTATATCGATCCGGGAACAGGCAGCATGCTGTTCACCGTTTTCATAGGCATCATAAGTGCGGCAGTATATGTCGCCAGAGCCGTCATAATCAAGATCAAGAATTCAGTCGGCGCCGGCAAGAAGATCCAGGCCGACAAGAACAAGATCCCGATAGTCATATTCTCAGATCACAAGCGTTACTTCACGACGTTCAAGCCGATCTGCGACGAGCTCGACAAGAAGGGCATCCGCACGGTCTATATGACGATGTCTCCGGACGATCCGGCTCTCGAGACTCACTATGAGAACATCACGGCCGAGTTCATCGGCTCAGGCAACGACGCCTTCGCCCGCATGAACCTTCTGAACGCGAGGATCGTGCTCTCGACCACGCCCAGCATCGATGTTTTCCAGTGGAAGCGCTCCAAGGACGTCGACTGGTATGTACATGTCCTCCACAGCGCAGGAGACGTTACCATGTACCGCCTCTTCGGCATCGATTACTACGATGCCATCCTGACTTCCGGCAAGTTCCAGGAAGACGAGGTCAGGGCTCTCGAGAAGATGAGGAATCTCCCTGCCAAGGAACTCTACAGGGCAGGCATCCCCTACATGGATGAGATGCTCAAGCGTGCCAAGACTTATGAGAGGAAGCAGGGCGACGTTCCCACCGTCCTTCTCGCTCCCACATGGGGTGAGTACGGCCTCCTGAACAGATACGGCGAAGAGCTCATCAGGAGCCTTGTCGATACGGGATATAACATTGTTATACGCCCTCACCCCCAGTCATTTACGGCTGACAAGGACATCATCGACGGCCTCATGAGCAAGTTCCCCGAATCAGACAAGCTTCACTGGAACCGCGACAACGACAACTTCGAAGCCCTCGCTGATTCCGACATAATGATCTCCGACTTCTCGGCGGTCAACTTCGACTACGCATTCGTCTTCGATAAACCCCTGATCTACTCGAACACGGGCTTCACCAAGAACCTGTACGATGCCTGGAGATTCGAAGAAGATCCATGGAACGTAGCAACGCCCAGAAGGATCGGCATCGAACTCACCAAGGAGAATATCCCTAACCTTAAGCAGATAATCGATGATTCCATCGGCAATACGAGCCTGGACGAAGCCAGGAACGAGGCAAAGAACGAGACATGGTGCAACATAGGCTCGTCCGCAGCGGTCATCGCGGATTACCTCGCAGACAAATACGAAGAACTCAGCAGGAAAGACATCCCTGAAGAGGCAGAGAAGAAGACTGAAGCTGCAGCGGAGGTATCGGTATGAACATCTGGATGTATCTTTACGATCTTTTTATCTACCCGATCGAACTTGTCTTCGAGATACTGTTCTCGCTGATATTCAAGATGACCGGCAACGAGGCGCTCGCCCTGATCCTGCTCTCTCTGGCGGTCAACTTCCTCGTTCTTCCGCTCTACAACAGAGCCGACAAGATACAGGAGATCTCCCGTAACAAGGAAAAGGAGATCGCTCCCTTCATCAAGCACATAAGACAGAACTTCAAGGGCGACGAACGCTTCATGCTCCTGCAGACCTGCTACAGACAGCATGACTACAGTCCGCTCAACGTCCTGAAGAGCTCGGTATCACTGCTGCTGCAGATCCCGTTCTTCATGGCAGCATACAACATGCTCTCCGACAACAGGCTCCTCGCGGGCACTTCCATGGGCCCCATCAAGGATCTGTCTGCGCCTGACGGACTTATCGTCATCGGCACTCTGGCGATCAACCTTCTGCCTATCCTGATGACGGTCATCAACCTGATCTCCGGCCTCATCTACGGCAAGGACATGCCGCTCAAATCCATGATCCAGCTCTACGCGCTCGCCGCAGTGTTCCTCGTACTTCTGTACAACTCACCTGCAGGCCTCGTCTTCTACTGGACACTCAACAACGTATTCTCACTCTGCAAGAACATAGTCATCAGGCTGATGGCAAAGCACAAGAAGGACAAGGCTTCTGCGCCCGCATCGAAAGCGAAGGACGCCACGGGTCTCGTCTTCCTCGCATCATCCGTCTTCCTTGCGGTCTACGTCGGCTTCTATCTGCCTTCTTGCGTAATGATGTCCTCACCCAAGGAATTCGTTAACCGCGCCACGCTCATCAATCCCGCGACTTATCTCGCAGTTCCGTTCATCACGGACATCGGACTGTTCGTTATCTGGGGCGGTATGTTCTATCTTCTCGCATCACCCAAGGCGCGTAAGATAATGACTTCGTTCATGTTCGCCGCTGCCTGCTGCTCGGTATTCACCGGCCAGCTCTTCAGCAACGAATACGGCACGATGTCATCTCTTCTCGTCTATGATCAGATCATCAATCCCAAGACGACTCAGATCCTTCTTAACCTGGGCGGCATCATCCTGATAACGGCAGTATGCTTCGTCCTCGTTAAGTTCTTAAAGCCTCTCGCGGGCACGATCGCCGGTGTCGGCGCCGTAGTCATGATCGTCATGACCTGCATGAACATCGCCGTCATCACGGATACATTCAAGTGGAAGTTCGATGAGGACCTTAACAGTTCTGCCAAGCCTGAGTTCACGCTCTCGACGGAAGGTCAGAACGTCGTCGTCATCATGGTCGACCGTGCGGTAGGCCCGATGGTGCCGTATATTTTCGCCGAGAACCCGGAGCTTGTGGAGAAGTTCGACGGCTTCACGTACTACGAGAACACGATGTCGTTCGGACCTTCGACGAATTTCGGTGCGCCCGCGCTCTACGGCGGATATGACTACCTGCCCTACGACATGAACCAGCAGAACGACAGGCTCCTCGTGGACAAGCACAACGAGTCGCTGAAGGTACTGCCCACAATCTTTACGAACGAAGGATACAACTGCACATTTGTTAACCCGACCTATGCGGGTTACTCGTGGATACCTGACCTTTCCGTCTTCGACGACATGGAGAATGTCGATGCATATAACATCGGATACAACTTCGTCGACGGTATCGAAGGCTACTGCGCAGGTGCCGAGAACATAATGCTCCACAACCTGTGCTGCTTCTCGTTCTTCAAGGCAAGCCCGCTGTTCATGCAGCTCGCGATCTACGACAACGGCAACTACAACACGCTCGGTCTGATAGACTACGATGCGGCCATCCAGACCACGAACGGCCTGTCCCAGGCATACGGTCACAACGTTGATTTCGAAGCTCAGTACTACGCTCTGAAGGGCATGCCCGAGATGACGCAGATCCTTGATGACGACAGCGACAACCTGCTCATCTTCTGCACCGAGATCACGCACAATCCGACCCTGCTCCAGGAGCCTGATTACGTACCTCAGTCCATCGTCGACAATACCGCTTACGATACCGACTGGGATTCAAAGTTCACGATCGACGGCATAACGATGAAGATGGAGAACATCACGCAGGTCAAGCACTATGAGGTCAACGTCGCTGCTTACATGCTCCTCGGCGAATGGTTCGACTATCTGCGCGAGAACGGACTGTACGATAACACCAGGATCATCATCGTTGCAGACCACGGATACTTCCTCGGTCAGTTCGACTATATGCTGAACGACAACATCAAGGCGATGACGGTAAAGAGCGATAACAATTTCGATGCCGAGAGCTTTGCTCCGGTACTGATGGTAAAGGATTTCGGCGCGACGGGATTCAACGTATCTTCCGATTTCATGACCAATGCGGATACGCCTTATCTCGCGACGGAAGGCATCATCGACAACCCGACCAACCCGTTCACAGGCAACCCGCTCATCATGAGCAGCGATTACAAGGGAACGATGTTCATTACAGGCTCGGGAGAATTCAACGTCAAGGAAGCAGACACCACATTCCTCGCAGGTCCGTGGTACATCGCTCCGGGCGGCCTGAAGAACGTCGCCGCTTGGCAGTTCGTATTCTGGGGCTGATATCAGGAGACGATCATCGAAGCGACAGCTTCGGCAAGAACCTTATGGGCATCAGCAGTAAGATGAAGGCCGTCCTCTTTGGACGGTCTTATATATTCCGCGGCATTGAGGAAACCAACGCCTAAGTCGGATGCGACATTAAGATAATACTTCGCGAGGTGCTTGGACTTCTCGCAGCATGCTTCATCGAAGCTTCCTGCGAAGGGACCGTTGATAACATCTTCGGTTATCTCCGGAGGCGATACGATGATCACTTCAGGTGCGTATTTCTGCTTATATACAAGAGTATCCACGGCAGCTTTTACGACGGCTCTCATGCCTTCTGCGATTTCTTCACAGGAAGCGCCGTAACATATCTTCATGTCGTTGCTGCCGAGCATGATGACAAGGATGTCCACGGGGCGGTGCGAGCACACGATGCCCTTGATGTAATCCAGACCGATCTTCCAGTCATCATCGGGATCATCGAAGACGGTCGTGCGTCCGTTGCATCCTTCTTCGACGACTTCATATCCGTCTCCGAGAATGCGCCCGAGGACACAGGGCCACCTCGTGTCCGCATCATATCTTCCGCCCGTTGCCGGGTCATATCCGTATGTGTTGGAATCGCCGTAACAGAGGACGGTCTTCATATCAGCCCTTGAACTTGTAGTAGCGGCTCGGTCTGTGGGCATCGCCCGACGTCATGTGGTCCGTCTCTACTATCATCTCTGCGATCTTCTTACGGAAGTTTGCCTTATAGAGCTTCTTGCCGAGAAGTATCTCGTATACCTTCTGAAGTTCGGGAAGAGTAAATTCCTCCGGCATCAGGTTGAACGGCAGGCTCGTGCTCTCCGTCTTGGAACGAATGCGCTCTCTTCCGCACTCGATGATCTGCCTGTGGTCGAAAGCAACTTCCTCGCCGGAAGACAGCAGTGCATCGACGTCGGTAAGCTCCGTCTTCTCGCTTCTGAGACCCGTTCTCAGGTGGATCTTCCCGATCGGAACGAGTGCGATATACGCGATGGAGATTACTCTCATACGGGGGTCTCTGTCGATCTCGCCGAACGCATACAGCTGCTCGAAATAGATATCTTCAAGACCCGCCTCTTCCTTGATGCCGCGCTTTGCCGCTTCGTCAACGGATTCGGTCATTCCCACGAATACGCCCGGAAGCGCGAGTTCGCCCTTAAAAGGATATTCCTGTCTTCTGACGGTTACGATCTTCAGTTTGCCGTCTTCTACCGTGAATACGAGAAGGTCGACCGCCACCGAGGGTTTCTCGAAAGCATCGCTGCTGTAAGTCTTAAGGAATTCCTGTTCTGCCTTGATCTTGTCTTTCTTTGCCATGTTAAGCCACTCTCCCTTATCAAATATCCTGATGATAGAATAATAGTATTTAGTTGCTACTATGTCAAGGTTATTATTGACCCATAACAAGGGATATAATCAAAGAAAAACTGCGGAGGCATAATATGGACTGGAATGATTTTGATATCGGCACATCCTGGATCGACAGATTCTCATACTACCTGGATCCTGCAAACAGCGGCAAAGTAAGTAAGGACGACCTTCTCAGCGCCCTGTCAGTCGCGGTGGCGATGTACTGCGATGAGTACCAGAATACCTGCCTGCTCGAGGATAAGCTGGTCGCATCTTTCGGTGAGGAAGCCCTCGAGAAGGTCGTGGAAGACGGCACTCCGGAAGATGACGTTATCCGTTATATGGCTGTCGGAGAGGCTCCTACCACGGAAGCCCGCGTAAAGCTTGCCCTGGGATATCTGGGTGACCTCAGGAAGGGCGACGGCGAAGATACCTGAACATTGCTTCAATTATGCCGTATAAGTATTTTGACACCTTAATAATAATTGCTATAATGCGTAATTAAATTTTCTGACACAGAGGTGTGAAGATATGTGCGGAATAGTCGGATATACCGGTAAGAAAAAGGCAGCCCCCATCCTTCTCGACGGACTCGAGAAGCTCGAATACAGAGGCTACGATTCAGCCGGTATCGCGGTAAGGGACGGCGATAAGGATGCCACTGTCGTAAAGGCAAAGGGCAGGCTCAAGGTCCTGTCTGAGAAGACTGATGCGGGCAAGGCCATCAAGGGCACATGCGGTATCGGTCACACCAGATGGGCGACTCACGGCGAGCCTTCCGAGAACAACGCTCATCCGCATATCGTTGACGATTACAATGTCGTCGGCGTTCATAACGGCATCATCGAGAACTATCAGCAGCTCAGGGAGAAGATGATCCGCAAGGGTTACAAGTTCTATTCCGATACTGATACCGAAGTAGCTATCAAGACCATCGATTATTACTACAAGAAGTACACTCACGATCCGATTGAGGCTCTCGCCAAGACCATGGTCCGTGTAAGAGGTTCATATGCCCTCGCGGTAATGTTCAAGGATCATCCGGGCAAGATCTTCGTAGCACGTAAGGACTCCCCCATGATCGTCGGCATCGGCAATGATGAATCATTCGTCGCTTCAGACGTACCCGCTATCCTCAAGTACACCAGGAGCGTCTACTATATCGACGATCTCGAGATGGCATGCCTCGAAGCAGGCAAGGCCACATTCTATAACCTCGACGGTGATGTCGTCGAGAAGACACCGGTAGAGATCGACTGGGATGCATCTTCTGCAGAGAAGGAAGGCTTCGAGCACTTCATGATGAAGGAGATCCACGAGCAGCCCAGGGCAGTCTCGGATACGATCAATTCTTTCGTTGCACCCGACGGCGAGAAGTATAAGATCGACTTCACTTCAGCAGGATTCACAGACGAAGAGATCAAGGCATTTACTCAGGTATATTTTGTCGCATGCGGTTCTGCTTACCATGTAGGCATGGCATCGCAGTATGTCATTGAAGACCTCGCAGGCCTTCCCGTAAGATGCGAACTCGCATCCGAATTCCGCTACAGGAAAATGCCTATCGACAAGAACACACTGGTAGTAATAATCAGCCAGTCCGGCGAGACTGCAGACTCTCTTGCGGCTCTCAGGAAGTGCAAGGAGTTAGGCATCAAGACACTGGCTATCGTCAACGTCGTAGGTTCTTCCATCGCACGTGAGGCAGACCACGCGCTCTATACTCTTGCAGGTCCGGAGATCTCCGTTGCAACGACAAAAGCTTACAGCGCACAGCTCGCAGTCACATACGTTCTCGCGATCGAGTTTGCTTCGGTAAGAGGCGCCATCGATGAAGAGAGGAAGCAGGAACTCTTATCAGAGCTCCTTACCATCCCCGATAAGATCAGGAAGATCCTTGAAGACAAGGAGCGTATCCAGTGGTTCGCGAGCAAGCTCGCAGCACAGAAGGATATCTTCTTTATCGGCCGCGGCATCGACTACGCTATTTGCATGGAAGGCTCTCTTAAGATGAAGGAGATATCCTACATCCACAGCGAAGCATATGCGGCAGGAGAACTCAAGCACGGCACGATAAGCCTCATCGAGGACGGCACGTTCGTCATCGGTTCTCTCACGCAGAGTGACCTCTACGAGAAGACTCTGTCCAACCTCGTCGAGACCAAGACGAGAGGCTCATATCTGATGGCTCTTACGAGCTTCGGCAACTACTCTATCGAAGATCAGGCAGACTTCGTCGTATATGTTCCGAAGATAGATGACCACTTCGCGGCATCCCTTGCCATCATCCCTCTGCAGCTCATGGGTTACTATGTATCCTGCGCGAGAGGTCTCGATGTGGACAAGCCCAGGAACCTCGCCAAGAGCGTTACCGTAGAATAAGAGAGATATTACTTGCTCGCTTAGGTCCTCCGCACTCGCTCGGTGTTACCTGCTCGCTTAGGTCCTCCGCGCTTCGCTTGTGCGGAAAACGCTCGCAGGCAATACTTCGCTCGGTAATGAAACATGAAAAAAGCCCTGCAGCGATGCAGGGCGCTTTTCTTGGCCGGTATTATTCCATCCGGCTGCAGCCCGACTTGGACGGGCCGTCATCGCCGGATTCATAGTGTGCCTTGAATTCCATGTTGATATCCCTGATCTCCTTCTTGCCGTCGATGTAATCCTGATACATCTCGACAAGACCGGACATACAGCCGTCGCATGAGCCGTCTATGTAGCCAATCGACTCGGCCACGATCTTCTCACGCTCTTCTCTGGTAGTGTCCTTGATCAGTATGCTCATAAGATCACACTACTGTAAGGATATCGGAGAAGCCGGTGACATCGAAGATCTCTTTTACGGCATCAGATACGCCGGTGACCTTCATCTCACCTTGCTGGTTCATTGTCTTCTGTGCATTAAGAAGTACCCTGAGGCCTGCCGATGACAGATACTCGAGACCGTTAAAATCAAAAACCAATTCCTTTATCCCGTCGAGGTTCTTGCCGAGTTCCGACTCAAGCTCAGGAGAAGTAGTCGTATCGAGACGTCCTTCAAGCTTAACTGTCAGTTTCTCACCCTCAGACTTTACATTGATATTAAGCATTGAGCATTACCTCCTTCGTAAGATGACCCATATCTTAATCCAAATTCCGCAGAATGAACTATTGTCATATTTATTGAATTAGACCCCTGCGGCGACCCAAATTCTATTCAAATGTAGTATTCTGTCAAATATCTTTTACTTGCGTTTCTTAGGCTCGTATTCGAAGGTATATTTCTCGAAAGCGTTGATAATCTTGGTGTCTCCGTGCTCCTGTACCCTCTTGACCTTCCTGCCGTAGTTCATGTGGACATGCCCGTGGATCATGTAATCCGGCTTGAACTTTTCCAGTACTATGTTGAAGCATTCGAAGCCCCTGTGCGGCAGATCGTCCATATCTCCGAGCCCTCTTGCCGGCGCATGAGTAACGAATATATCCACGCCTTTGGCGATCAGTCTCGGCGAAGCCTTAAGAAGTCTTCCGCGCATCTCTCCTTCGGTATACTGGAAGTCGGCATACTTCTTATACTTCATCGAGCCTCCCAGCCCGAAGATCCTGACCCCCTCATGCACATAGACCTTATCGTCTATGCAGATGCATCCTTCGGGCGGATCCTTGATATATTTGGTATCGTGGTTGCCTGTGACATACAGGAGCGGACACTTGGCGAAAGTAACGAGGAATGACAGATATTCCGACGGCAGATCACCCGCTGATATTATCAGGTCGATATCATCGAGCCTTCCCTTCTTGTAGAAGTCCCAAAGATACTTGCTGGGTTCGTCTGCTATCGCCAGTATCTTCATTCGCCGGGTTCTTCCTTCTCTTCGGTCTCAGCTGCCTCAGTAACGGCATCGGGTATCTGCGTGTGCGCTCCGAACTCCGACTGTGCCTTGAGTATAACGCGTCCTGCTTCATCGAGTTCCGAGACATCCGGTATCGTGCCGACGATGTTGGATACGAGCTGATTCATCTTGATGAGTTCCGACGGCGACGGAGCCTCTCCTTCCGTTCCGAACAGAGTGCCGTCCTGCATCGTCAGAACGCCTTCGAACGGGTGGAACGACTCGGTAAATATCTGCCTCTTCATGGCACTTACCAGGCGTGATACGCCGGAAGGAAGATTGCTTACGGTAACGAGGTCCAATATGCCGCTCGAGATGCCCCACCAGTAGTTGACTGCGGAATTCTTCGATGCGCCTGCTGCCGTCTCCCAGTTGCCCTGCAGGTAGTCCCTGATGATCCTCTCGTAGAACTTGCCCCAGTGCCATACGGGTGATGCGAGCGTAATGTCGTCGCCGTTTGTAAGCTGGTGCAGTCCGTAACGGTAATTCGGATCTCCGAGACGGATGATGTCATAGCCGGAGACGACCTGGATATCTTTCTCGCGGACCATATCTTCCAGGGGCTGGCCGTTCTCCAAGCCCTTCCAGTTAAGGTATATCTCTGCGCGCGGGTTGGTCATGGTAGCACCGATCGCGAAAGCATTGATGTTCGCCAGCGAACCGTAGCTCGGGTAGTTTGCCGCATACGCTATCCTGTTGTTGTCCGCGATCGCACCCGCGATGAGCCCGGAGAGGAACTTGGCCTCATACATACGGCCGTAATACGTTCTCAGGGACATATACGGATATCCGACAGAGCAGTTAAGTATACGGACCTCGGGGTGCTTCACCGTCGCACGAAGGCTCTCCGGCAGATGCGCGGGGCTTGTGGTAAACACGATATGCGGCCTTGTGGCAATGACCTTCTCGAGAAGGTTCTCGAGGTCCTCGGGACGGTCTTCCAGGACGTATGTCACCGTATGTATCCTGCTCCCGAAAGCCTTCTCCAGAGCGATCCTTCCGAGCTCATGCGCGTAAGACCATCCGGAATGCTCTATCCCTCTGTCGTATATGAATGCGACCTCGAGCGTGGAGCTGTTTGTAAGGCTCATGAACTTTGAGAACAGCGTCGCGATGGAGTTGTTCTCTTCAGGCTGGAGCGCGACAGATTCGTCGACTGCTTCCGTGCCTGCGATCTGTGAGAACTCGACCTTGATCTTGTCGACGTCGACCTTCATCTCGGTATCTAATTTCTTCTGTATCTCCTCGTATGAATAGAGCGACAGATAGAACAGGAAGGCATCGCCCGCCGTTATCGATATCTGATCGTTGGTGTTCTTGTTGAACAGTCTCTCGAAGCGGAAGAATGCGGATGAGAATTCCATCCTGTCGTCATCGGTCCACTTCTCGCCCTTGGTCTTGCCCACTGCCTCGGTAAGCCTGTCGAAGCTTCCGAGCTTGGTGAAGTATATGTAATTGATCTTGCTGTCGTTATAGAAGTCCAGGAACTCGTAGTAGAGCTTGGTGTCGTTCGTATCGTCCGGATAAGGCAGGACTCTGATGACGTTGCCGTCTATCGAATCGCCTCCGAAATACTTCAGCACGCTTACACGCTTGTTGCCTTCGAGGACATAGAATTTGTTCAGGTACTCATAAGCGACGATCGGATCTCCGATACCTTGATCGAGATGGTAATTAACGACGCTTCTCCACTTGCATGCGAACTCGGAATCTCTGTCCATGAGAGGCATGAAGTTATCGGCAAAGCCCGACTGACGGCCATCCGTCTTCGTTCCTACGATCCTGTCGAGCGGGATCTTGACCATGCCGAGCCTTACTTCCTGCTTGACGTTAACATGCTCCAATATACTGTCCAGAGAGGGCAGATAAGGGCTGCGGCCTTCTGAGACCGCCTTGTTGTAGGCTTTACGGCCGCGCTTGAGCGCGTCCTCGTATTCCTGTATTCTCGGGTTTGTAAGTTCGTCTGTCATGCCTTAAATATACAATGAGCCGATGATTTATTCGTGCCTAATTTTGTGGCAAAACAATGCGCTTTTTGGTGCGGGTTGCAATAAAAAGGCTTAAGCTACGCCTGCTGCAGTAAGTATGAGCTTTACGATCAGGGCCACTATCCATGCGAGTACGCACTGCCAGAGCACAACGCCCACTGCCCACTTCGCACCGAGTTCACGCTTGATCGATGCGACCGCTGCAACGCATGGTGCATATAGAAGGCTGAACACCAGCATTGTGAATGCACCTGCCGTGGTAAGGGCGCCGGCAAGACCTGTCTCACCGAAGAGTACCTGCAGAGTCGATACGACGCTCTCCTTTGCCATGAAGCCGGAGATGAGCGCCGTGACAAAACGCCAGTCGCCGAGACCCAGGGGTCTGAACAGCGGAACGAGAAGTCCTGCTATCAGAGCCATAATGCTGTCGCCGGAATCTTCTACCAGATTGAAGGTCGGATCAAAGCTCTGCATGAACCATACCACGATGGTCGCGATGAGGATTACGGAGAACGCCTTCTGCAGGAAGTCCTTCGCCTTCTCCCACATGAGCTGCAGAGTGGATCTCAGGCTCGGCAGCCTGTAGTTGGGAAGTTCCATTACGAACGGAGCAGCCTCGCCCTTGAAGAGCACCTTCTTATAGACAAACGCTATCAGTATTCCTACTAATATGCTGAACACATAAAGTCCCGTCATGATGAGACCGCCGTGGCCCGGGAAGAAAGCATTTACGAAAAATGCATATATCGGAAGCTTCGCTGTGCAGCTCATGAAGGGCGTAAGGATTATCGTCATCTTACGGTCTCTGTCAGAAGGCAGTGTCCTCGTCGACATGACCGCAGGTACGGTGCATCCGAATCCGATGAGGAGCGGTACGATCGATCTTCCGGACAGGCCTATCTTACGCAGGATCTTATCCATGAAGAACGCGATGCGCGCGATGTACCCGGAATCTTCCAGAAGCGACAGGAAGAAGAACATCGTGACCACTATCGGCATGAAGCTTAAGACCGATCCTACGCCTGAGAAGATACCGTCTATTATGAGGCCGTGGATGATGGGATTTACTCCCGCATTACTCATCCATGCGTCGATAATGCCGCTCAGGTTCGTTATGCCGAGATCGAGAAGATCCTGGAAGAATGCTCCTATGACATTGAACGTCAGGAAGAATACGACAGCCATGACTGCGATGAAGATCGGGATGGCAGTGAACCTGCCGGTCAGGATCTTATCTATGTTCTGGCTTC
The DNA here is from genome assembly GCA_902782125.1 of Oscillospiraceae bacterium. Lineage (GTDB taxonomy): Bacteria > Bacillota > Clostridia > Saccharofermentanales > Saccharofermentanaceae > Saccharofermentans. The sequence continues at coordinate 165,034 of CACZMA010000003.1, forward strand.
TTATGTGCTCTTTGCTCTCCTTGGGCTTGGTCACGCACTTGCCGGTAAGCTGCATGATGTAGGCAAATCTCATGTCTGCTACAGCCGCAGCGGGATCGAGTCCGGACTCTGTCTCCGTCTTCACCCTGATGTGCTCTAACAGGTCCTTCTCGTTGTCATCAAGACCTATCTTGGTAAGGATCAGTTCGTCGCCTTCGAGAGCCTTGCATGCGGCAAACCTTAAGGGCAGACCGGCGTTCTTGGCCTTCTCTTCGATCAAGTGCTCGACTGCGTGGATGGAACTGTGTACCGCGCTGTCGGGTGAACACAGGTCCTGCTCTACCGGCTTCTCGCAGTATTTCGCGATATGGAGAGCGTGCGAGATGAGCTCTGCTATGCCCTGGTTCTTGGCGGCACTTATGGGTACTACCGGAACGCCCAGGATCTGCTCCATCATGTTGATGTCGACAGAACCGCCGTTGCCTGTAAGTTCGTCCATCATGTTGAGTGCGACGACCACGGGGCGCTCCGTCTCGAGCAGCTGCATCGTAAGGTAGAGGTTACGTTCTATGTTGGTGGAATCGACGATGTTGATGATCGCATCGGGCTTCTCGTCGAGGACAAAATCTCTCGAGACGATCTCTTCGCTCGAGTAAGGCGACATCGAATATATGCCCGGCAGATCCGTTATGACCGTGTTTGGATGACCTATTATCGCGCCGTCCTTGCGGTCGACGGTAACTCCCGGGAAATTGCCCACATGCTGGTTGGATCCGGTAAGGCGGTTGAACAGGGTGGTCTTGCCGCTGTTCTGATTGCCTACCAGCGCGAAAGACAGCACATGGTCATCCGGCAGCGGGTTCTCGTGCTTCTTGTCGTGGTGGATTCCGGGCTCACCGAGATTAGGATGCGCGGTCTTGTGCCTGCGCTTCTCTTCGCCCTCTTCCTCGTGGATATCGTCCGTGCGCGTGATCTCTATCTGAGCGGCATCATCAAGCCTCAGCGACAGTTCATAGCCGTGGATCCTGACCTCCATCGGGTCGCCCATCGGCGCGAATCTTACGACCTTGACCTCGGCCCCGGGAATGAGACCCATATCAAGGAAATGCTGTCTTAAGGCGCCGGCACCGCCGATCTTAACGATCCTGGCGGACTCACCGGTCTTGAGTTCGTCTAACGTCATCTTAGTTGCTACCGCTTCTTGTTGAATTGATCAATCAGGATTATAACACGGATAGCACCTGACGGTTAGTCTTGTCTACCTGAAATTTACCGACTCTTAACGGCCTTGTTTTGTTATCTCTGCACTCTTCCGGAGCCGTCGCCTTCTGCGAGCTTCATTACCTCATCGATCGTGACCCTGTTGAAGTCGCCATCGATCGTATGCTTGAGGCAGCTTGCAGCGACCGCGAATTCGAGCGCTTCCCTATCGCTTCCGAGCTTATTGAGGCCGTAGATCAGACCACCCGAGAAAGAATCTCCGCCGCCTACCCGGTCCACGATGTCGTACATCTCGTACTTGCGGCTTAAGATGAACTCCTCGCCGTTATTGAGCGCCGCCGCCCAGAAGTTGATATCTGCGCTCTTGCTCTCTCTTAAGGTGATGGCAACTTTCCTGACATTCGGGTACTCGGCAAGGAGGCTGTCGCTGAGCTTCTTGTAATCTTCCGCTTCGAGCTTTCCGCCTTCGACGTTGCTCTCACACTTCAGTCCCAGAGACTTCTGGCAGTCTTCTTCATTGGCGATGATGACATCCGCATAGGTCGTCAGCTCGCGCATTACATCCTGCGCAGCCACTCCGTACTTCCAGAGGTTCTTCCTGTAGTTTAAGTCTATCGATACCGTGACACCGCGCTTCTTTGCCTCGGACACCGCGTGCAGGGAAGCGTCGCACGTCTCCTGCGATACAGCCGGCGTGATGCCCGATATATGAAGCCACGTCACATCGCGGTAGATCTCATCCCAGTCGTATCCGTCCGGCGCGAACATCGCGAAAGCGGAATACGCCCTGTCGTAGATGACCTTGCTCGGGCGCTGGTTGGCACCCGTCTCAAGGTAGTAGATTCCCATGCGGCCTGCCGTTCTTATTATCTTGTCCGTTCCGACGTTGAACCTTCGAAGTTCCGCCACCGCCGCATCGCCTATCGCGTTATCCGGGATGACCGACAGGAACTCGGCGTCGAGGCCATAGTTTGCCAGGGATACAGCCACATTCGCCTCTCCGCCTCCGAACGTCGCTTCGAGCGAAGGCGACTGCAGGAAGCGCTCCCTTCCGGGGCTCTTCAGCCTTAACATCAGTTCTCCGAAAGTAAGTATCCTGCTCATGCTCTCATCTCCTTGATCGTCTTTACCGCCTCGGCGGAAAGCGCCGTTATCTTATCCCAGTCGTGGTTTGCTATGTCATCCTTCTTGCATACCCAGCTTCCGCCCACTGCGGCGACTGCCTTGTTGCTTATGAAGTCCTTAAGATTGTCGGGCGACACTCCTCCCGTAGGAAGGAATCTCACCTGTCCGAAAGGTGCCGACAGCGCCTTGATCGCCTTGATCCCGCCGTAGACATCCGCCGGGAAGAATTTCAATACCCTGAGGCCCATGCCTACTGCCTTCATTATCTCCGTAGGAGTAACCGTGCCGGGAATGACCGGAATATCGTTATCCAGCGCCCACCTGACGGTCTCCTCGTCAAAGCCGGGTGAGACAATGAACTTCGCGCCCCCGGCAACTGCCGTCTTCGCCTGCTCCACATTGATCACAGTACCTGCGCCGACGGTCATGTCAGGCACTTCGCGGCTTATGACCTCTATGCAGTCAGCTGCGCACTCTGTCCTGAACGTTATCTCCATGAAGGTGATCCCGCCCTTCAGCAAAGCACCTGCAAGCGGGACTGCATCTTCAACCCTGTTAAGCACTACTACCGGGACGATCCCGGCCTCACAAACTCTGTCTGTAAAATTCATGGTAAAACACCTCTTTGGTTTGGTAGTATTCTAGCATATTTTTGTTTGCGATTACAGACAGAATAAGTTATTTTATAGATGCAAGTCCTGATAAAAGAGGTCCGCCAGTATGAAAAGATTTATAACCGACCACTTCCTCCTCGAGAACAACACTGCTCTCAATCTCTATAACGACTATGCCAAAGACCTTCCCATAGTCGACTACCACTGTCACATAGAGTCCTCGGAGATCGCGGAAGATAAGCACTACGAGAATATCGCGCAGCTCTGGCTCGGCGGAGACCACTATAAGTGGCGCCTCATGAGAGCATCAGGCATCGACGAGAGATACATCACCGGCGACGCTCCCGATAAGGAGAAGTTCATGATGTGGGCAAGAGCGGTCGAGTCCGCTTTCGGAAATCCCCTCTACCACTGGACCAACCTGGAGCTTGCAAGGTACTTCGATATAGATGAACCCCTGACCGTCCTTAATGCCGAAGACATATGGGACAAGACAGAGAAGATCCTTAAGTCGGGCAAACTCACCGCGAGGAGCATCATGAAGATGTCTAATGTCGAAGCCATCTGTACGACTGACGATCCCGCGGACAGTCTCGTATATCACGAACAGATCAAGGATTCGGATCTGACCTCGAAGGTCCTTCCCGCCTTCCGCCCCGACAATATTGTCGACATCGAGAAGAGTACTTTTACTGATTATCTTAAGAAGCTGGAGCAGGTCGCCGGCAGGACCGTTAAGAGCATAGACGATCTTAAGGAAGTGCTGGTGTCAAGGCTTGACCATTTCGAGGCGCACGGATGCAGGATCTCGGATCACGGCACGGAATACCTGTGGTACGGCAAAGACCTGAAAGTGTCTGCAGACGATGTCCTGGCCAAGCGGATCGCAGATCCCGAAGCAGATCTTACCCGCGAAGAGCTGACAGCCTACAAGACGGATCTGATGCTGTTCTTCGCAAGAGAATATGCGAGAAGAGGATGGACGATGCAGCTGCATTTCGGGTGCAAACGTAACGTCAACACCGTGATGCTGAACAAGGCCGGGATCAACTGCGGATGCGATACCATCACCGGTGCGTTCGATATCGTAACGCCGCTCGCAGGATACATGGATGAACTGAATTCAGAGAGCCTGCTGCCGAAGATGATAATCTACTCGCTGAACCCCGTTGACAACACGGTCATAGATACGCTCTGCGGATGCTTCAACGACGGCAGCGTCCCGGGCAAGATCCAGCACGGCGCTGCATGGTGGTTCAACGATAATCTCTCGGGCATGGAAGACCAGCTGAAATCGCTGTGCAACCAGGGCTCGCTGCCCGTCTTCGTCGGCATGCTCACGGATTCGAGATGCTTCCTGTCCTACACGAGACATGAGTACTTCAGAAGGATCTTCTGCAACATGTTAGGCGTCGAGATCGAGCGCGGCAGATTCCCCGAGGACAAGAGAGTCGTCAAGGACATCATCGAGAGGGTCTGCTACAAGAACGCGCGCGACATGCTGGCGCTGTAATTGCTTCCCGGGCAAAATTACACTGCAAAATACACTGCATAGCATGGACTTTGCAGTGTATTTTAGTTTCTCTCCATCGAAATTCACTGCAAAATACACTGCACAGCGTGAACTTTGCAGTGTATTTTTGTTCTCACAAAACGGAACTTACACCTTCCTGATAACGATCTTCTGCATGACAACCATGCTCTCGCGGACAATATAATCCAGCCTGTGCTTTCCGGCCGTCAGATCGAATGCCGTCTTGAACTCACGGCAGTTCCTTAAGACCGCATCACACCAGTTCTTATCCGTACCATAACCGGCCATATATCCTTCGGGGAACAGGTCGATCTTCTTCACATCACCGCCGTCAGCTCTGAGACCGAAGCTCAGGTTCTGATTCTTGAAGGTGTTGTTGGACGGAGCCACGACGACCGTGACCTCATAAGTGCCGTCTTCCGGAACATAGAGATCGTAACTTACAAAAGGCCCGTTATCTTCATAATCCACAGTCAGCGGATAGACCTTCAGCGCCTTGCCGGACAGGCCGTAGTTGTCGATAGTAAGGAACGAGCTTCCGTCAGGCTCGCTCTTCGACGAATAGGTATCGCATATCATCTCGAGCCTGCCTGCCACAACGCAGGGCACATCGGAGATCTCGCGCGTATCGATCACACTGCCCCTGATAACGACCGTGTGGGTGTCGAATGCCACGCTTATCTCGTACGAACCTGTATTGCCGACAGGAGCAACATCAAGTCTGTACGCGCCGTCAGTTATCTTAACGGTCTGAACACTTACGAGGCTGTCATCGTAGAGGAGCCTGAAGTCATCTTCGGTGAGAGACTTGTTCAGAACATACACCTCTTCCGCAGCGCCTCTGACATCCATCTCGGGAAGTTCGCACTCGCCGTCATAGAAGGCGGCTGATCTTCCGATAATGACTTCCGCCCTGGGCGCGCTTTCGGTATAAGAACCCATTACGGGAGCAGGATACTCCGAGTCTTCGTCGTTCCAGTGTTTGAAGTCGACATGCTTGGAGCTCATCATGTACTTCCACTTGCCGCCGGACATGTCTTCGTTATAGAAGCGGACCAGTTCCTTGTCCCTGTCGACGGTAAGCAATATCTCGCGTGCCAGATAATCGGACACCGTAAATCCTGCTTTTGTAACAGTGTTATATATCCCCGTGAGGACCATCATGCGGCGGAGATTTGCCGATGCCGCAGCCGGGAAATACACAAGCCCGTAGAACTTGTCGTATATCTCATCCGGGATCTCGGCCTTAAGAGACTCGCAGTCTGCCAGGATCTTATCCGCACACCTTAACTCTTCGAAGGCCTTGTTCGAAGGAATGTCGAATGTATCAGGATGCGTCGCCTCCGGCCTCCTCCTGCCGTTCATGTTGATATAGTCGTTAAGGAGTTCGCCAATCCTTACCTGAATATCACCGCCCAGCTCTCCGAACTGCTGCCTGACCCAGCCTTCCAGATATTCGCCCGTCTTATTCGGCTGCTGCCAGTAATCGTAATCAAACGCCAGATCCATGAAGTAAGACAGCGGCAGTTCGACCGGCCTTAGGTCGCCGACATTGCAGATCCAAAGCTTCCTGATGCCGTACTCGTATGCGGAGGTAAGCTGTTCCCAAGCCTTGGTTATCGGCGTCGAGTTGACCCACTCATAGGAGATCGGATCTCCGTGATAGTCGAAGTGATAATATATGCCCCACCCCGGAGCCCTGTCCTTAAGCCCGGGTGCCGGCACGGTGCGGAGATTTGCAAAGTTATCGTCGGACAGGAGCAGTGTCAGATCCTCAAGACCTTCCCACTTGTTAAGGCCCTCGGCGGTCTCGTCGCCGTAGTAGTAATCTTCTACTTCCTTATAGAGAGCGAGCACCTTGGGGCAGCCTTCCAGACCGTTCTCTGCGAGGATCTTCTTCTGGTCCGTGATGGTCTTCTTAAGAAGGTCTATGTTGTCCTTCATGGTCGCATCTTCGCCCAAGATCTTGCTGTCGCGCTCGCCGCGCATACCGACAGTAATGAGGTTCTTATATTTGCCTCTCGCCTTGATTGAATCCGACCAGAACTCATACAGGCCGCGCGGATTGGAGTAGTAGCTCCAGTCCTTGCCGTAACCAACATCATTGCTGTCCGTCATCATGTGCGAGAACTCTTCTCCGGCTCTTATCAGCGGCTCGTGATGAGACGTTCCCATCGTGATGCCGAGCTCGTCTGCAAGCACTGCGGAAGCCTCCGGGAAAGCCTTGCCGTCGTTGTTGAATACGGCAGACCACATCGCCGGCCACATGAAGTTGCCGCGCAGTCTCAGGAGCAGATCGAAGACCTTCTCGTAGAACAGTTCGTTGAAGTCACCGAAAGCATTCGTGACCCATCCGCCCAACGACGGCCAGTCGTCATTCAGGAAGAACCCGCGGTACTCGATCTTCGGTTCACGGGACACTATCGGAAGCACCCCGTCTTCGAAAGCGATATGTTCGCACTTGGCAGGTTCAACATCACCGAAATAATGCCACGGGGACACACCTATCATCTCAGACAGCTTGTACAGCCCGTAGATGGTGCCGAGCTTATCCGAGCCTGCGATAACGAATACGCGCTTGCCGGCAAGCTCCGGGATGCCTGTCGCTTCTGCGAAGGCATAGACTTCTCTGCGTCCGAGGATATCGCCGGAAGATACGGTCGTTTTTGCAAGGAGCCTGTTAGTAGGACAGTCCTCAGCTCCTGTCAGGATACCTGCAAAGACTACCGTGTCTGCATATGCAATCTTGCCGCTCGTAAGATCTTCGGTAACTGCGATACGGCACACCTTACGCTCGGAACCCGAGACGCGTTCTATGTCCTTGATGACGATCGACGCGACACGGATGATGCCCTTGTCATCACCTAAGGGAACTATGGCTATCTTGCTGCCTTTATCGTAGAAACTTACTGCGTTCATATTAATACCTCATTTGCTTTTAAAGGAAAGGGGCATCCCAATGCGATTATACATCGGAATGCCCCCTGTTTCTTATAGGAGAAACTGATCAGACAGATCGTAGATTATGCTTAGTAGAGTTCAGCATAGATCGCTTCGAGATCCTTGTAGCCAAGGTCTTCGCAGGACTGAACGTATTCGTCCCATTCCTCGTCGATATCAGCCTGACCCGTAACGAACTTCAGTGTGTAGGAGTTAACGTTGCTGATGAGAGGTGTAGCGATGAGGTTGATCTCTTCGTTCTGTTCCTCTGTAGGAGCGATACCGGGAGCGAGCGGAGGTACGTCTCTGTACTCAACATCACGGAATACGTAGTCAGCTACAGGAGGAATAAGGTTGTCGGTCATCTCTTCGACAGTACCGCCGTACCAGAAGTTACCGCCTGCATAACCCCACTGGAGTCTGATGTCTGTCATTGTGCCTTCTTCGTCGTTGCCGAAGCCGAGACCGCCGCAGCAGTAACCGGGGAGCAGTGACTTGTTGCCGTCTGCATCAACTTCGTATGTCTCGCCTTCAACACCCCACTTTGTGAGATCATAAGCCTCGTGTGAGTAGAAGAGCCAGTCAACGAATCTGAGCATCTCGATGAAGCCTTCTTCGCCGAGCTCATCAAGAGCGTTCTGAGAGATCATAACGCCGTTCTCAAGTCTTGCGGGATCAACAGTAGAATTTGTTGTTGAGCCGATAGGCATTGTGATTACGTAGTTCTCATAGTTGCCTGCGCCGAGCTGAGCTGTCATGTTCTCTTCGTAGTTAGCCCACTGGCCCTGGTTGATGGACATGATAGCTGTCTTGCCGTTGTAGTACTGTGCTGTAGCTGTAGCGTCGTCCTGTACGAATGTCTCAGGATCGAGGATGCCTGCTTCAACAAAGCTGTTAGCTGTCTTAAGGAATTCCTTGTAGTTCTCAGATACGGGTGAGAAGTAGAACTGATCGTTATCGAAGTCGAATCTCATACCGTTGCCGATGTTCCAGCCTGCGTTTACATCGTATGTAGCGCCCATAACGCCGAGGAGGTTTCCACCGCTGCCCTGGCCGGACTCGTTGCCGCACCAGAGGTCGGACCAGATGTAATCGCTCTCGGAGATCATGCCCTGATCTACCATGTAAGCCTTAACTGTGATGAGTGTGTCGAGGAGATCAGCCCATGTCCAATCCTTCTCGAGTTCCTCAACGTCGATGCCTGCTGCATCGAAGATATCCTTTCTGATAACGAAAGAATAGTTGATGAGGTTCTGCTCCTTCATACCGGGGAGCTTGTAGTACTTACCGTTAGCTCTTGTGATAGTCTTGATATCGTCAGAGAGGTCGTAAGTATTGTAGAACTCTGTGTAATAAGGCATGTACTGAACGTAGTCTGAGATAGGTACGATAGCACCGCCGTCTACGAATGCTGAATCATCATAGATCTTAGGGATGATGTAAGCTGCGTTACCTGCATTGATCTCGAGCGTGACCTGTTCCATGTAGTCGCCGCTGTCGTAAGGGATGAGCTCAAGAGTAACGTTTGTCTTCTCCTGGATCTTCTTGAATACACCCTCTGTCTCCCATGTCTCTACCATCGGATACCAGGATGCATCGCTGAAGTACATTGTGTACGTTACGGGCTCGTCAGCATGGAATGTAACGCCGTAGCCGTAATCGTAAGGAAGATCTTCTTCTGATTCTGTTGTAGACTCGATCTTGCTGGGGATCGTTGTTGCCTCAGTATCGGAAGCATCAGGTTCCCCGGCAGCCGGAGTGGTACAAGCAGCAAAAGACGAGAGCATTGTCAGTGCCAGACCTGCACAAGTTACTTTTTTAAGTGTTGTAGTCTTCATAACTGTTTCCTTTCCTTTTTTAATATCTTGCCTTTGGGTGATCCCCTTGTGCACTTGATTAGGTTATTCCTTTACACCGCCGAGCATCATGCCCTGTACATAGTACTTCTGGATGAAAGGATATACGCAGATGATCGGGAGGACCGTAAGGACCATTGCGCATGACTTGATGTTTGCTGCCATGGACTGAGCGTCAGGATCCGATCCGCCGGCACCTCTGATGATAGTCTGGAGGAAGTAAGCCACAGGCCACTTTGTCTTATCCTGCAGATAGAGCTTGGCGTTGAACCAGTTGTTCCAGTACATGACCGCGTAGAAGAGCGTCATTGTTGCGATGATGGGAGTCGACAGAGGCCTTGCGATGTGCCAGAAGACACCGAACTTGTTGAGGCCGTCGATCTCGCCTGCCTCCTCGAGATCCTTCGGGATGCTCATGAAGAACGATCTCATGAGGATTACGTAATAGGTAGAGATGAGCATCGGCATGATGAATCCCCACATGGAGTTCGTAAGACCGAGCTTTAAGATCAAGACGTAGTTTGCGATGAGTCCGCCGCCGAAGTACATCGTGAAGATAACAAAAGGTGACATTATCTTGTTGATCTTGAGCTTCTGCTTGGACAGAGGGTACGCAAGGATCGCCGACAGGAACAGAGAGATCACAGTTCCGCAGAGCGTATAGATGATCGTGTTGATGTAGTAGACGATGAATTCAGGTACGCGCAGATCCGGGAAGATCTCAGGCATGAACTTCATCGGATATCTGGTCATGACATAGATATAAGTATCTACGTTGAAGCCTTCGGGAATGAGGCCGTTGTGACCTGCGATGATCGCCTGCTCTGATGTGAACGACTGCGATACCAGATACAGGAACGGGTACAGCGTGGCAAATGATACAAGGATCATTATTATCGTGTTGACGATGGTAAATACGATATAGCCCTTGGATTCCTTGATCCTGTTCTTGCTGTTGTGTACGTGTATCTCCTTCAGCTGGGGAGTTGTTACATTAATATCACTCATATTAATCTCCTCCCTTTACCAAAGACTCGTGTTCGCGACTTTACGCGATACGAAATTCGCACATGTAAGCAGCACAAGGTTGATCAAGCTCTCGAATAATCCGATCGCTGCTGCCAGGTTCATACTTCCCGATTCGACACCCATCTGATAGACGTAAGTAGATACGATCTGTGATGTTGAATATGTCTGGGGGTTCTGAAGGAGGAATACCTTCTCGAAAGCTCCGCCGGATCCTACGAGACCGCCGATATCAAGGATAAGGAGGGTCGCGATGGTGGGCAGGATGCAGGGAATTGTTACGTGTATTACCTTCTGGAAATGAGTAGCGCCGTCGACCGTTGCCGCTTCATACAGAGAAGGATTGATACCGGACATAGCCGCGAGGTAGAGGATCGTGCCCCAGCCGAGGCCCTGCCAGATACCAGATGTTACGAATATCGTTCTGAACCATTCCGCCTGAGCAAGGAATGAGATCTTCTCGCCGCCGAACTGCGCGATTATGTCATTGATAGGACCTCTTGTAGAGAGGAGCTCCTTGAGCATGCCGCATACGATGACCATTGAGATGAAGTGAGGCAGATAGGATACCGTCTGCACGAACTTCTTCCAGTGAAGGTTCCTGATCTCGTTAAGAAGGAGTGCGAACAGGAGCGTAAGCGGGAATCTGAATAAGAGATAGAGTCCGTTAAGGATAAGAGTGTTGGAGAATGCTTCCCAGAAAGGCTTTGACTTCAGGAACTCTTTGAAGTACTTGAGAGTCAGGGGACCTGTACCGAAGATGTCTCCGCCCGGTCTGTACTTACGGAAAGCCAGGATGTTACCGAACATCGGAACATAACGGAAAAGGATAAAGTAAGCGACAGGAAGAAGGAACATGACATAAAGCTGCCAGTTGACCCTGAAATCTTTGGTGATCCTGGTCTTAAGATCGAGCTCACGGGGCTGCCATTCCTTATCGATCTGTGCAGGTTCTGCTGCCGGCTTCGATCCGGCATCCGGCTTAGCTTTGAATATCTGTTTCTGATTGTTCTCACTCATTTGTGCTTAGACCTCTTAAAGGATTTGCCCGGGAGAACCCCTATTTGGCACTCTTGTATACTTGCATACAAGTTTACTTGTCAAGAGATTATCACCACATTTGTGATATGTCAATACATATCTTGGGGCTCTCATTATGTTTTTTTAGTCATTCAGACAATGGGGGATTTTTATATAATATCCTGTCCTAATACCGCTGCAGCAATGCCTTCGCCGATGCCGCTCTTATCCGGCGAGTGCAGCTCATAGACCGGGTCCGGTACAGGTGCATCTACTACCTTCAGATCTCTTATGAGCTTGGCAGCTTCAGTCTGCAGTTTCTGTATCTTCCTCCAGCCTTCAGGCACTTCCGTCGCAAATGTAAGCGGGTTGATGTAATCCGCTATCCTGACGATGACGATCGGTACATTCCCGAACATCTCTCTCATCTTCTTGAACAAGAGCGCCATCTTAATGTCGTATCCCTTGGGGTCATCCGAATTGGACTCTCCCTGATACCACCATATGCCGGCTATCGGATAACCTTCAAACGGAACGAGGCACGAATAGTAGATGGAAGCCGGGATCATCACGGGCATCTTCCGGGGAACGAAAGCGTCGACCTTCTTCTCCATGACCATCTTCCAGGTTCCGGTCAGATCGACCGTCTCTTTATCTGTTCTTAAGAAGTAGGGGTGTCCCGGGACAAAGCCGCCTTTGCCCAGCTCTATGATAAGCCTTACGGCAACCGTGTTCCTGCCCTGCTTAAGGACCGATCCGTCGAGATGATATTTTCGCGGCGGATACTGATACTCGGTCCTGCCGACTTCTGTCCCGTTCACGTACGTCACGTCGGCATCGATCAGGTCGCCGAGCCTCAGCAGGCAGTCGCCCTCAGGCTGATACCCGAGCTCGAACTCTTTTACGAACCATACGCTTCCGGCAGCATCCTTAACGGCAATGCCGGGAAGTTCCACCTCCGATGCGGACTCCAATGCTTTGTCTATCTCGAAATCCTTATCCACGGTGCTCTCCCGCCAAGAGGCCGTATACGCCTCGGCTGAAGCAACATAATCTTTGATGACACCTTCTCCCCTGAACGGTGCGATGTCATCTTCTCTGATGCCGGCCGCAGTCAGATCCTCCTCGCACATGAACGATTCGATCGAGGCTCCGCCCTTGGCATTCAATATGAGACCTATGGGGACATTTGTCCTGTCGTATATCCTTCGCGCCGCATAGAAGCCGACGGCGGAGAAAGCCATCTTGTCTTCCCCTTCGGCCTTCCTCCATCTGCCGCCGGGGAAAGCGCATGAGGATGATCCGCCCTTCTCGGGCAGCCCGTAGTCCGGCTCGACATAGATCTGTCTTATGAAGGGATAATCCTTTGCGTCGACTTCTTCCTTGTTCTCGTCATATGTTCTGCTGACCGGAAGCTCCATATTGGACTGGCCGGATAGCATGAATACATCGCCTATGCAGACGTCGGTGACCTGTACGGTATCCGTTCCTTCGACCGTAAGCGTAAGACCTTCCGCCGCATCCATGGGAGGAAGAACTGCCTTGAAGCGGCCTTCCGATACAGACGCCTGTACTTCGATATCTGCAAGAGTGACCTTCACTTCTGCAAGCTTATCTTCAAAGCCGCTAATAATAATATCTTTATTTCTTTGAAGTACTATTCCATCCGAATAGACTCCGGCAAGCAATGTGGAAGACATATAGATCACCATCCTTCCTCTTGCGGTTATTGTAACTGTTGAACGACTGCTTGTCTACCATTCTAGTTGGCAACCGTTTGCATTTTGATCGTTTGACATTTATACTGACCCCAAAGAAAGAGGTCACGATGAAGCAATCCTTTGACAAGATCACAAACAGCTGGCTCTACCGCATCGGCGCGGCCATAGGCAATGTCGTTATAATCTCAGGACTGTTCCTGCTCTTCTGTTTGCCGGTGGTCACGATCGGAGCTTCGGCATCCGCCCTCTATTATACGGTCTACCGTAAATATACTAAGAAATGTGATTCCATCACGAGCGACTTCATGCGCTCACTGAAGCAGAATCTCAAGAGCGGCATCATCATCAATGTCATCTCCATGGTGTTCATCGCACTGGCTGCACTTTGCCTCTACTATGCTTCCAACGGCATCGGCGGAGTAAAGCTCCCCGACTGGTATTCGGTTGTCGCTTTCGTCCCGCTCCTTCCGGTCATCCTCATTCTTCCCTATGCCTATGCCCTGCTCGCCAGGTTCAGCAACAGCCTGAAGGGAACTCTTGCCAACAGCTATACCTTATGCATGATAACCTTCCCCAAGTTCATCCTGATATGGATCATAGTGCTCGCGGCGATCGCGATTTGCCTGGTATTCCCTCCGGCGGCCCTGGTGGTACCCGTCGGTGCGACATATCTGCTGCAGATGATAATAGAGAAGGTCTTTGAGAAAGCGATATCGGTCGAAGAGAACCGCGGCAAAAAGGATGACACCCTTGAGAGCGAGGAGACAGAAGATGATTAACTACCTGAACATAATCCAATTAGTATCCGGCATCGCTGCGGCAGTGCTCGTCTTTGTCGGTATCTTCATGAGCGTTAAGGCGCTTAATCCCGAGAAACACGATACCATCCCCATGAAGACGACCGTGATATCCGCCATCGTCATAGCTCTGGGGCTTCTGTGCTATGCCGTTACCAAGACCTGCACCAACCTGACGGTCATTACCGAAGAGCAGTATGAGCTCTGGACCCTCTATCTCGCTTCAGCGGGAGAGGTCGCCAAGTCGTTCGGCTTCATAGTGTTCATCCCCGTTGTTTTCAGGCTGTTCAAGCCCAAGTCGCGCCGCGACGAACAGACGGATATCCCCGAAGAAGAGAATTCCTGAACATCTCAAACGCAACCTTATGAATCCTTTGTAAAAGGACTCTGATAATCTGTTGACATCATTCAAGCCTACTAGTATACTAGTCTACATAGGCGGAGATTTTTCCGCCCGACTATCTATAAGTTCGAACGGGGATTGGAATACATATGAAACTGGTTTTGAGATGGTTCCCATACGGAGATGACAGCGTAAAGCTGGATCAGATCAGACAGATACCCGGCGTCAGCGGGGTTGCAACTCATCTTACAAAGATCCCCGCGGGCGATGTTTGGACCATGGATGAGATCAACATGGTCAAGAATGAGATCAATGCCCACGGCCTCGAGATGGAAGTCATCGAGAGCCTCAACATCCACGAAGACATCAAGAAGGGCCTCCCTTCAAGAGATATGTACATCGATAACTACATCGTATCGATGAAGAACCTCGCCGAGGCAGGCGTAAAGTGCATCTGCTATAACTTCATGCCGGTCATGGACTGGTACAGGAGCAATCTCATGCAGCCCCTGCCGGACGGCAGCACAACGATGGCATATAACCATGACGAGGCAGTCAAGCTGACGCTCGAAGCCATCACTTCCTCCATGATCGAAGGATCCAACGATTTCAGCCTTCCCGGCTGGGAGCCCGAGAGATTCGGCAAGATGGCAGAGGACATCAAGTTCTATCAGAACGTGTCCCATGAAGAGTTTTTCGCGAACATAAAGTACTTCCTTGATGCGGTGATACCCGTGGCGGAGCAGCTCGATATCAATTTCGCAGTGCACCCCGATGATCCGCCGTTCCCGCTGTTCAACCTGCCGAAGGTCGTGAACAACAAGGAGTCCATCGACACGTACCTTAATCTCAATGCATCCAAGCGTAACGGCCTTACCCTCTGCACCGGTTCTCTCGGCGCAGGCATAACCAACGATGTTGTGGATATCGCCAACGCGTTTGCATCCAGAGGCAAAGTGCATTTCGTTCATCTGAGGAATGTCAGGCACACCTCGGATACGGATTTCTATGAATCGTCTCACCTGTCCTCATGCGGCGACCTCGATATGTTTGCTATCGTTAAGGCTCTTCACGATAACGGCTTCGACGGTTACATCCGCCCCGACCACGGACGCATGATCTGGGGAGAAGTGGGAAGACCGGGATACGGACTCTACGACCGCGCTCTCGGCGCTGCCTACATCAACGGTCTTTGGGAGGCCGTGACCAAACTCGGATAACAAATTGTTTCATAAAGCACCCCCCTTCTTGTCACAAAACCGATGATCTTATACTCTCTAATAAGGTTATCGGTTTTGTATCGGAAGGAAATAAAAGACACAGCGCGAGGTACCAAGAGCTATGGATCTGTCACGAGAGAATCTCAGCAACAAGGAATTCTGGAACAGCATAGGCGTTACCCTTCCCCGATACGATATCGATGCCGTTAAGGCAAAGACCGCAGCCTCTCCGACCTGGCTTCATGTGGGCGGCGGCAACATCTTCAGGGCATTCATCGCCAGGGTCAACCAGCGTCTTCTGAACGCCGGCCTCGCTGATACCGGCATCATCTGCTGCGGCACGATGGACTATGAGAACTTCGAGAAGATCTACAAGCCCTTCGACAACCTTACGATAATATGCGACCTCAAGAGCAACGGAGATACGGGATACGAGATCATCGGCAACATTACCGAGGCGATCCCTGCCGACTACGACTCTCCGGATCAGATCGCAAGACTTAATGAGATAGCGGCAAATCCTTCCCTTCAGATGATATCTTTTACTATCACGGAGAAGGGTTATGCGTTAAGGGATGCAGACGGCAGTCTTTTTGCAAGTGCCGCTGCGGACATGGAGAATGGTCCCTCGCATCCCGTTACATGCATGGGCTTCATTGCCTCTCTGCTCAATGAGAGGTTCAAAGCAGGCAGGTATCCCCTGGCTCTGGTCAGCATGGATAACTGCAGTCACAACGGCGATAAGCTTCAAGCTTCTGTCACGGAGATTACCGATGCCTGGGCGGCTAAGGGCCTGGTGGATGAGTCTTTACGAGATTACGTTAATGACCCGACCCTTGTTGCTTACCCCTGGACAATGATCGATAAGATAACACCCAGGCCTTCGGATGACATCCTGAACAAACTTACCGACCTGGGCATCGGTAATCTCAAGAGCGTGAAGACTACGACGGGACTCTACGCGGCACCGTTCGTCAATGCGGAAGTTCCGGAATATCTGGTGGTCGAGGATACATTCCCGAACGGAAGGCCCGACCTTGCAAAGGGCGGCGTCATCCTCACCGACAGAGACACGGTGGACAAGGCCGAGAGGATGAAGGTAACTGCATGCCTGAACCCCCTCCACACCGCACTCGCGATCTACGGATGCCTGCTCGGCTTCACCAAGATCTCCGACGAGATGAACGACGAGGACTTAAGGTCTCTCGTCACGCGCATGGGATACGAAGAGTGTCTCCCCGTCGTCTGCGATCCGAAGATCCTTGATCCGCAGGAGTTCCTTAAGGAAGTTCTCGAGGATAGGTTCCCGAACCCGTTCCTTCCCGATACTCCGCAGAGGATTGCGACCGATACAAGCCAGAAGCTGCCCATCAGATTCGGTATTACTATAAGTTCTTATTATAACGAGCAGCCCGGCAGGATCGCCGAACTCAAGTTCATCCCGCTTGTCATCGCAGGATGGCTCAGGTATCTTCTCGCCGTCGACGATAACGGAGACCCGTTCGAGATAAGCTCCGACCCTCTGGCAGAGTTCTTCCGGGAAGAGCTTAAGGCTGCAGGCATCAGCTACGGCATGACGGGCAGCCCATACGGCAAGTTAGGCAGTATCCTGGGTAATGAGACTGTTTTCGGGATCGACCTGAACATGACAGGTCTCGTGCCCATAATAGAGGCGGATCTGGATGCGATGCTGCATGAACCCGGAAGTGTCCGCAAGACCTTACATACCGCTGTTGTCGGTTAGCATGTTAGTGGTAGACATAAAGATTATTTTATGTTAGGTTTTCTATAGATTTTTTCAGAAGGGAACTGTCGAGATGATCATTACTCCCAAGAATACTTTCGAACCGAACCGCGAATATGCTTTCCGCATAGTCAGAGATAACATAATCAACATGGAGATCAAACCGGGCAGCCTCATCGGCGAACAGGAAATCGCGACCCAGCTCGGGATCTCGAGGACTCCGGTACACGAGGCTTACCTCGAGCTGTCCAAGTCCAAGATCGTCAACATCCTTCCCCAGAAGGGCTGCAGCGTATCGCTGATCGACTACGAACTCATCAAGGAATCAAGGTTCCTTCGTATCGCCGTCGAGTCCGCGCTCATCAAGGAAGCGTGCGATGTCGCTACGGAAGAAGACATCAACAAGCTCTATTCCAACATCAAGCTTCAGCAGTTCTACTTAGAGAACGATCCGCCGAAGTTCCTTGATCTCGATAACGACTTCCACAAGAGCATCTATGTCGCATGCAACAAGATGCAGTGCTTCTATATGGTAAGCCTGATGAGCCTTCACTTCGACAGAGTAAGATCACTGTCGCTCAAGACCATCAAGGACCAGAAGCTCGTATCCGACCACCAGGCTATCGCCGATGCGATCGCTGCTCACGACAAGGATGCGGCAGAGGCGGCATTCAAGAAGCATATGTCCAGGTTCGACCTCGACTGGGACATCATCAAGAAGGAGTACAGCGAGTACATCGCAGAGTGATCCTCAGATAATCTACCGCGATCAAAAAGGGACTGCAGCAAGGCAGTCCCTTTATTATTTCTCTTGATCTTACGGATCAGTCGACAGCTTCGATCTTCAGGTTATCGAGATAGAACTCTGTCATGTCCGAAGACTCGAAGTAGATGGACAGGCTCGTGTTGTCATCGGGTACCTGATAGTCGCACTCGACTTCGATCCACTCGTCAGTACCCGTGGGTACTTCAACGAGGTGAGGCCATGTGCCGTCGATGTCTGCCGTGAGGCATACCTGATCGGCAGCGCACTTGACTGCGAAGGATACATGGATCGTGTGTCCGATATAGTTGCTGATATCGATGGAATAGCCGTCGTAATCAGCATAACCTTCGGAGTTCATGAGGCAGTATTCGCCTTCGTAAGCATCGCCTACGATGGTCTGTACCGCGCTGTATCTCGGACCTCCGATGTACTCCTTGTTCTCGTAGTCTTCCTCGATGGGAGACAGATCGGACTTGGGCTCCACATAGTCAGCGGGCTTCGTTACCTCGCCGCCGTTTATCGCGCACATAACGCCTTCGTAAGCGGGCTTCGGATCAAGATTACCGTAGAACAGGAGCGGGCTGTTTGCAGACTTCCAGCTCATGTCGTCCGTAAGTCCCCAGATGGTAACGCACTCGATCGGCATGCCGGCATCCTTTGCCTCGATGATCGCGGTGAAGAGCTTCTTCATGTAGACGCCCTGATCGTACATCGGGTTCTGGGAATTGGGCGCGGTAACGTCGAGCTCCGTGATGTGGATGATGACGCCGAGCTCGTCGACGTATTCCTGCATAGCGCCGAGATAGTAATCGGGATCAAGACCTGAGCTAATGTGGCTCTGCATGCCCATACCGTCGATGTTGCCTGCCTCTGCAACCGGCTTCAGCATCTCGATGATGTCAGCCTGCTTGGAATCCTGATACTCATTGTAATCGTTATAGAAGAGCTGTACGCCTTCAGGTGCATGCTTCCTTGCAAACTCGAAAGCCTTCTCGACGTAATCATCGCCGATGGTCTCGAGCCAGTAGCAGTCTCTCATGCCGCCGTCATCCGCGATGGCTTCGTTGACAACGTCCCACGCATAGATGACTCCGGGATAGTTTTCTTCGCACCATATCATGACTGCTGCGATATAGTTCTCCATTCTGGTGAGCATGAGCTCTCTGCTCGCGAGTTCTCCGTTGACATCGTAGTTCTCATAGAACAGCCAGGAAGGTGTCTGCGAATACCAGATGAGGGTATGGCCTCTCATCGGGATGCCGTTCTCCTTGCAGAAATCGAGTATCGGCTTTGCCGCATCGAAATTCAGCGCGGGGCACTCGTTGTACTTGGCAGGATCTGCGAGCGTCGTAGCAGCGTCGAGGACATTCTCGGGCTTGAGTTCGTTCTCGGGTGTTACCGAGTTGAACTGAGTCTTAAGAAGAGTCCTGAACTCTTCGTTGGTGTTCGTCATTACTGATGCAGGTGAAGCGACACCGAACTTGAAGTAGTCCTTATATGCAGCGGACAGTGATGCCGTAGCGGAAGGATCTGCAAGAGATTCGATCGGTACGCCCGTGAGGTTGTTGAGATCGCCTACTATCGCAAGCTCAAAGGAAGATACCGTGATATCCCTGACGTCGCCTGCCTCGATATAGACCAGTGCATTCTCAGCGTTATCCGGGATCTCGATGTTGCCTGAGATGGTGGCAACGGAAGATTCAGTCGTCTCGCCTTCAGCGATCGTAACGTAAGATGTGTTGCCGTAGATCTCATATCTGAGAGACAGTCTTACGAATGAGTTCGCGGAAGATACCTTGGCCGTCGCAGAGACAGTGTTGCCTCTGTAGTCAGGACAGGGAATGGCGATACCCGAATTGGATGTGGCGCGTTCTGACAGGACTGCCTTGCCGTCGTCGAGAATGACCTTACAGTCACCGTAGGTCTCCCAGTTGCTGCCGTCGCCTGATTTGGAGAAGTCCGCCGTAATGGTAAGCGGTACATCGTGAGGTCCTTCCGGTTCCTTCGGCTTTGCTGCGCACCCGGACAGGAAGAACACGCCGGTAAGTACTACCGACATTAGAACTGATAATTGTTTCTTCATAACTACTCCTAGAAAACAAATTAAAAGTGTTCCGAAATTGTGCCTTCACCGTCTATGATACAGCAATATGTGTTTATAAATAAAGATTAAAATATTGCGTTTTTACAGCTGTGAGAGAACATCCATAACGCCGTTCTCGTCGTTGGTAAAACGGGTGATGTGACGGGCAGTCTTCTTAAGGTCGGGATGAGCATTTGCCATCGCGTAAGACTCGCCGGCTTCTGCGAGAAGCGTCATGTCGTTAAGGTAATCTCCAAAGGCTGCGGTCTCTTCACGGGATATGCCGAGATGCTCTCTTACAAACTTGAGTGCGGCTCCCTTCTCGACGGATGAATTCGCTATGTCGATCCAGCTGTATCCGGACAGCAGAGCAGTAAGTCCCTCTTTACGTCCGGGCAGGCTGTTATAGACTTTCTCTGCTTCGAAGTTTGCTACAAATATTGCTATTTTGAGCACACGGTCTTTGGCAGCACAGCTCCTCAGATCGTCGTTATATTCGATGCGGGCATAGTACTTCGTCGATTCTTCCTTTGCCTGTCCGCCGATGTGCCTGACATACGCGCTCTCAAGTCCGCAGACCAAAGGTTCGCATACCGCATCTCCGGGGAATTCATCCAGGATCTCCATAACGTCTTCGGTCTTCATGGCATCGACCTTGATGATCTCGCCGGCGTGAGCGATCACGGCACCGTTCTCCGCGATATACCAGAGCCTGTCCGCGATCTCGCTGAACTGCTGCATCAGGGTATAGAGCTGCCTGCCGCTTGCAAGGCACACGTTGATATTGGGATGTGATTTGACCCAGGCGGGAAATCCTTCGGGAAAATTCTTGTCGGAATCGAGGAGCGTTCCGTCAAGATCTAATGCTATCAGTCTTATCATGGGGGATATTGTAGCACGAATACAAAACAAATATTCACGGATTTAGGAAAACATGATAAAAGCATACATGATATAATTTTTTATATTTTCTAAGGAGGGAACATATATGGCATGTTTTCTTGTACCCACAACTGAAGCGATCGTTACTACTGTTATAAAGCATCAGGCAGATAAGGCCGGTGCACAGAATCCTTTCCTCAGACACATGAACTGGCTTAACAACATGCTCTGGGGCGGCAGTGCTCTCCTTGCTTTCGAGCATGTATGGCACGGCGAAGTAACACCCTGGTTCCCGTTCCTCACCAATGCTGCAAATCCCGCAGATGCTGCAGAGATGCTGCACGAGATGGCTACGAGCGGCGTCGCGATGGCGCTTCTGGTCACTGCCGTCTGGGTCGGCATGGTGCTTATCGCCACTGCGATAGAGAAGAAGAAGGCTCCTGCTGCCGCTGTGGAAGGAGAGGCCAAATGACACTGCTTATTACTTTCTTTGCTGCTATCATCACAACCATCATCTGGTATAACTCCAAGATCGACCGTAAGCTCGGCTCGCTGATGCTCATGTACTGGGGCGCATCTCTCATGTGGCTCGTTGACGCTGTCGTTGAGTACATCGAGGTCGGTGCGGAGTTCTTTACTCCCGCTGCATCCGATATGCTGAACGATGCGTTCCTCGGCATCTCCGTAGTCGCACTCGGAATGTTCATCTGGCTCGTCATCCTTCTTATCAAGGATCCGTCGGGCAAGGTAAAGGCAATGCTCGCAGGCACATCAAAGTAATGAATGGATAACTTATCAGACATCAGAAACAAAGAAGCTGCGCTCACAGCGTACATCAAGGCCGCCGGTAAACTGGCGGTCGCTTTTTCAGGCGGAGTGGATTCCACATATCTCGCATACAAAGCACATGAGGTGCTGGGAGATAACGCTCTTGCCGTCACCATAAGATCGCAGGTGCTCATCGATGAGGACTTCGAGTGGACCGTGGATTTCTGCAAGGACTACGGCATTAAGCAGGTCGTAATAGAATGCGACGTCTTCGACTCGGAGCAGTTCGAGAACAACCCTCCGGACAGATGCTATTACTGCAAGAAGATGGATTTCGATGCCATCCTGAAGGCTGCCGCAGAGCGCGGGATAACGGTGGTCGCAGACGGCAGCAACGTGGACGATACGGGAGATTACAGACCCGGCATGCGCGCCATGGCCGAGCTCGGTATCGTAAGCCCTCTCAAGGAAGCAGGCCTTACCAAGAATGACATCAGGCAACTGTCCAAAGAGGCGGGGCTTCCGACATGGGATAAGCCCGCGGCTGCGTGTCTTGCTTCGCGTTTTGCATACGGAGAGAAGATCACGACCGAAGGCCTGATCCGCGTCGCGAACGCAGAGAAGTTCATAAGAGACCTGGGCTTCAGAGGAATACGCGTGAGGGTTCACGGCAATCTCGCCAGGATAGAGGTCGCACCTGATGACAAGGGCAGGTTCCTCCTCAAGGCGGATGAAGTTACCGCCAGGCTCAAGGAGCTCGGCTTCTCCTATGTGACGATGGATCTCAAAGGTTACAGGACCGGAAGCATGAACGAGGTGCTGGGATGAACGATATCAGAGACCTCCTTGAGAGGGTCAAGGCCGGAGAGATAACTCCCGAGGAAGCGGAAGCGCAGCTTAAGATAAAGCCTTTCGTAGACCTCGGGTTTGCAAAGCCCGATACGCACAGAGGACTCAGGCAGGGCGTGCCCGAAGTTATATACGGCGCAGGCAAGTCGCCGGAACAGATAAAGCAGATCGCAGATGCGCTTATGGAAGCAGGCCAGAAAACGGTCATCGCGACGAGAGTCGATGCGGACAAAGCATCCTGCCTTGATATGACAAAGTACTACGACGTCGCACGCATCGGCGTGTTCGGCGAGATCCCCTCCCCTGATACGGACGGGACCATAGTGATCCTGACCGGAGGCACATCCGATCTTCCCGTCGCAGAAGAAGCCGCGGTAACGGCAGAGCTTCTCGGCAATAACGTGACAAGACTTTACGACGTGGGCGTCGCGGGCATACACCGCCTCCTTGCCCACACAGAAGAGATAATGAACGCCAAGGTAATAATCGCGATCGCCGGAATGGAAGGCGCACTCGCATCTGTCGTCGGCGGCCTTGCAGACTGCCCCGTCATCGCAGTTCCGACGAGCGTCGGATACGGCGCTTCTTTTGAAGGACTGGCAGCACTGCTGTCGATGCTCAACTCCTGCGCGAGCGGCGTATCGGTCGTCAACATCGATAACGGTTTCGGCGCGGGATACCTCGCCGGCATGATCAATCACATCGGAGGAAAGACCACATGAAGACTCTGTATCTCGAATGCAACATGGGCGCCGCAGGAGACATGCTCACGGCAGCGCTTGCGGACCTTACGGGCAACAGGGAAGCCTGCGAGGCGGAACTCAACGCACTGGGCATCCCCGGTGTCACCTTCGATCTTCAGGTATCCGCGAAATGCGGTATCGTCGGCGTGCACTCCGATGTCAGGGTAAACGGCGTGAGCGAGGGCGAGGAGCATGTGCATGCACACGAGCATGAACATTCGCATGATCACGACCATGAACATCATCACGAGCATGAACACGAGCACCACCATCACCACACGTCGATGCATGACATCGAGCACATCATTGGTGATCTTGCTATCCCGTCCAAAGTCAAAGAAGATGCCGTATCGATCTACAAGCTCATTGCTGATGCAGAGAGCAAGGCACACGGCCGTCCCGTAGAAGAGATACACTTCCACGAAGTCGGCGCGATGGACGCAGTCGCAGACATCGTTGCCGTATGTTATCTGATGGATAAGATCGCACCTGACAGAGTGATCGTCTCCCCCATCCACGTCGGCTATGGTGAAGTAAAGTGTGCGCACGGCATCGTGCCTGTTCCCGCACCTGCAACGGCAGCCATACTTGAAGGTGTTCCCGTAAGTGCGGGTCACATCGAAGGCGAACTCTGCACACCGACAGGCGCGGCTCTCCTGAAGCACTTTGCAGATGAGTTCGGCCAGATGCCGGAGATGAGCATAAGCAAGACCGGATACGGTATGGGAAGGAAAGATTTCGAGCAGGCAAACTGTGTGAGAGCGATGCTCGGTGAGGCTGCCGGATCTATTGCCGATGATACGCCCGACCGCATCGCGGAACTTAAGTGCAACCTGGATGACATGACAGGCGAAGACATCGCTTATGCGACAGGCGTTCTCATGGATGCAGGTGCGCTCGACGTGTTCACGACCGCCATCGGCATGAAGAAGGGCCGCCCCGGGATAATGCTGACTGTGCTGTGCAGGACCTCCGACAAGGAGAAGTTTGCAAAGCTGATCTTCGAGAACACGACGACGATCGGCATACGTTACCTCGAAGAGTCGCGCTATATTCTGAAGCGCACCGAAGATACGGCTCACTCCAGGTTCGGCGACGTGCGCATGAAGGTCACCGAAGGCTACGGAGTAAAGCGTGCGAAGCCCGAGTACGATGACATTGCCGGGATAGCAGACAGAGAGGTGTAATGCGGAATGGATTATCCCTATCTTACAGGGTTTATCATCTTCATGGTACTGCTGGCAGTCGCGGTAGGAGTCGTATCTTATTTTGTGATCAAAAAGTACCCGAAGACGTACTGGATCTTCAATCACGTCCTGATCTTATATCCGTACTACTACATGCTGGTCATCGCTGTCCCACTGATCCTGAACGGAGGAATGGAAGGCTTTGACGGAGAATCTGCGTTTGTGGGAGAGATCCTCGTGTTCCTCGTCAATCCGATCAGTCTCGGAGTGCTAGTCGCGGATTTTGTAACAAATGCGAAGGGGCACGTTCCGCCTGAGAAACTCGCCAAGCTCAATATGATAATCAAGCTGGTGCACATACCCGCATATATAATCCACTTCATCCTTGGTGCGCTCGGCAGCCTTGCCAGCGTCTGGGGTATCGGATTCGTTCTCTGGGCGATCATCATCGATCTCATTACGATCGCTCTGTCCGGCACGCATATGCTGTCGTGCGTGATCAGCATCATAAAGCATAAGGCAGCCAACACCGCGATCTCCGTCGTGGCAGCGATCCTGTCTTACATCTACTGCATTGATGTGGTCGTGGCCATCGTGTATTACGTCTATATCAGGAATCTGAAGCCGTCTCAAAAGCAGGAGACGGAGGAATTGCCGGCGGACTAACGGTTGCCGCCGGAAAAGTCTTCAAATTGTTCTTCTTTTTGCTTCGGTTGAAGACTATTTAGAAGAAGTCTTGGTCAAGTCCTAAATTGTGTGTAAATTCATTTTCCTCAAATGCTTTTCCCATTTGTTGGTTGTTATGCTATTTCTTTCATGTTTTGTAAC
>CACZMA010000004.1 GCA_902782125.1 Oscillospiraceae bacterium
TAAAACAAAGACCGGATTTGACTCCGGTCTGTTTGCTATGCCCAGTTATTTCAAAACAAAAAACTGCCAACAAGCTCTTGATTTTTGTTAGCAGGTTTTATCAGTAACCTTTTCAGTGCAGGATGGCCTTAAGCTTCTCGTCTGTCGTCAGGAGCTCTTTTGCCAGCTCTCTGTACTTCTCTTCATGCAGATATGTATGGCGGTGGGGCTTCATCGAAGGCGCCATGTCGATAGCCTTGCTGAAGTCCTCGGCCTTGAGATCCAGCGTAGCGCAGTAGTCCCAGAAACCTGTCTTAGTGAAGACCGTGTCGACCCTTTTCCAGCGGTGGTCTGTTATCTTGCACATGATGTATGTCGAGATGCCGACCTGGATGCCGTGCAGCTGAGGATGCTCGAGGAAAGAGTCCAGCGCGTGTGAGATCATGTGCTCGCTGCCGCTCGTGGGCGCACTCGAACCTGCGATCTCGTTGGCAACGCCGCTCATCGCGAGGGAGTCCAGAAGCTCCTTGAGGAAGAGGTCGTCTTCTATCGATTCAAAAGGCGTTCTGACAAACGAGTTTACCGCCTTCTTGGCGATCATGAACGCGAAATCATTGACCTCGTCGTAACCCATGTCTTCCTCGTGCTGCCAGTCGTATGTCGATGAGATCTTCGCGACCATATCGCCGACGCCGGAGTGCAGGAACTTGACCGGTGCGCTCTTGATGACGTCCGTATCCACGAGGATGCCGTAAGCCATCTTTGCCGGAACCGACTTGCGGTGGCCGTCTACCGTAAGGGAGGCAGACGAACTCGAGAACCCGTCCGAAGACGAACTCGTCGGAACGCTTATAAAAGGTATCCTCAGGATGTATCCGATGTACTTTGCCGCGTCGATTACCTTGCCGCCGCCCATGCCGATCACTGCCTGGGTCTTGTTGGGAAGACTGAACGCGAGATCCGTTATGTCGCCGAAGTCGACCGTGTCCATCTCCTGGTGGTGCAGCACGGTAACGCCCGCATTTGCAAAAGACTCGAAAACAGTCTCTCCGAACATCTCCGTAAGGCCGTTGCCCAGTAGCAGCACGACCTGCGTGAGACCTGCATCTCTCAGGTAGTCGCCGATGTGTGCGGTAACTCCGCGCTCGATCTTAAGTATCATGGGGATTGAGATCTCGTCTTTTGACATAGTGTTCACCTCTTTCTGTGTTCAGCCTATAACTTCAGGTACGACCTTGATAAGTTCTCCGAAGCTGTTGATATACGGAACTTCGGTATCTATCTCGCCGAAGCCGTACTTTGCATGTATGAAGGGCAGCCCGGCCTTGGCAGTCGCGTCGTAGTCACTCTGGATATCACCGACATAGCATGCGGCGGTAAGCCCGTTACGCTCGGCGATGAGCCTGATATTCTCATCCTTCTGCAGGAAATTATTGCCGTAGCACTCGATATCGTCCACGAGGTCTTCCGCGTGTCCGTACGGCACATCAAAATATCCCAGGAAAGCTTCGATGTATCCTGCCTGGCAGTTGCTTACGATATAGATGTGGTAACCCATCTCCTTGAGCTTTGCCCATGTCTCGAAAACGCCTTCGTAGAGCGTGCCACCGTGCTGTCTGAGATACTCATTCTCATAGTTCTCGCAGGCCTCGCGGAGCGCGTCTCTCTCGGGCCCCTTCTCCGTGTAAGTGAAGAGCGTATCGGCGATGACGTCCATCGGCTTGCCCATAACGCCCTTGATGTCGTCCTGAGTTACGACCTTGTCTGTATATCCTGCTTCGTGGACCTTTACCGTCCAGGACTCGGCAACGTTTGCCGAAGAATCCCATACGGTTCCGTCCATATCGAAGATAATGCCTTTCTTGTCCTGCATAGTGTCTCCTTTAAGGTTGTTATTACGAGTTATTATACCAATTCCCGCGGGTTCATTATTACGGCAATTTTGTAGTAGGATATTAGGCGGGTATGGTTACATTAAGATTGGCAACAAGTGAAGACTTAGAGAAGATATGGAAGATGCAGGTCGAGGCTTTCGCGGGGCTCCTTGAGAAGTATAAGGACTATGAACTCAGTCCTGCCGCCGAAGGCATCGATAAGATAGAGGCCAGGTTTGCACAGGAAGGTTCTGCGTATTACTTCATCGAGGCAGAAGGCGCCGACGTCGGCGTGATAAGGATAGTCGACAGGAAGGACGGCACGAGGAAACGCATCTCGCCGCTGTGGATAATGCCTTCTTACCGCGGCAGAGGCTACGCCCAGGATGCCATACGCGCAGCAGAGAATATCTGCGGCACTCATCACTGGGAACTCGATACCATATTGCAGGAGAAGGGCAACCTGCACCTCTACGAGAAGATGGGCTACCATCAGACCGGCAAGACGGCGCGCATCAATGACCGGATGGATATCGTGTTTTACGAGAAGGATTAAGCTATGGACTATAAGATCATCGACAGAGAACAATATTACCGCAAGGGCGTGTACCGCCATTTTACCGAGGACTGCAAGTGCTCGACTTCCATGACCGCGAGGATCGACGTGACCGACCTCGTATCGCGCTCAAAGGAGACCGGCACCAAGTTCTATCTCAACTTCCTGTACATTCTATCCAAAGTCCTGAATTCCAGGGACGACTACAGGATGCAGTACCTCTGGCAGTCAGACGAGCTCGTCTGCTACAACGTCATCAACCCGACGCAGTACGTCTTTCATGAAGACACCGAGACCTGCACGCCTGTCTACACGACTTATTACGAGGACTATAAGAAGTTCTACGAGAATGCCGCAGCTGATCTCGAGCGCGCGAAAACCACACGCGAATACCTTCTCGACGCCGCAGGCCACCCGAACTGGTTCGACGCATCCTACATCTCCTGGCTGTCTTATGACTCGCTGAACATCGAGCTGCCTGACGGCTATCTGTACTTCCTGCCCATCGTCAACTGGGGCAGGTACAGGGAAGAGGGCGGCAGGCTCATGATGCCCGTTACCGTTCGCCTGAACCATGCCGTCGCCGACGGGTACCTCGTGGCTAATGTCTTCAGGCTTATCGAGACCGAGATCGCTGCCTTCTGCGGAGAATAAGGCTTCGGCAGTTATTGTTTCGATGAGCTCCCGAGAGATATCGCTCAGGAGCTTTTTGTCGGTTTTTGTCGGTTTTTGTCGGGTTTTTGCGGTACCTTCTGATGCTATCATCTCGGTAAAAGCATTTCGGGAGGTCGTCATGAAGATAAAGCTATGTGAACAGTACAGCTTTCTCCGGCTTTTGTCTCTGAAGGAGGAACTATCCGTTCTGCCTAATGTGAAGCCGGGCATTCTGCGAGGCAGACCCATTGTGCGGCTTTACTACAAAAACAACCGTGGCAGATTAACCTATAAGACTTATTCTGAAGAAAACGATGAGGGAGAGAGATACTTCCGAATTGCTGCACGACGGGCTGAGATCAAGGATGAGATAGCGAGTATCGAATCAGCTTTGGGCAAGAGTCTGTTCGGAAAGCTCTCGCGTTTCAGTGTAAAAACCGGAGGGAGCATTCTGAATGAGGAACTCTGGAACACTGCCGGGAATGACGAGAATCCAATCGAGAAGCGGGGTTCGTATTATCATAACGGAATTCAGATGCGTTCAAGAACAGAAGTTCTCGTAGCAGAGATACTTGATGAGCTTGGCTTGCAGTACAAATACGAGCCCGCAATTAAATTCGATTCAGAAGTGTTCTATCCTGATTTCCTGGTGTATATCGAGGGATTGAAGCGGTGCCTTATCATCGAGTTCTATGGCAAGAGCGACGATGAGGGTTATCTTTACAAGAATGTGCACAAGATGTCTGTGTATGCAAACTGCGGTCTTATCATGTATCGCGATGTGCTCGGTCTGTACGGAACGAAAGAAACTATGGTCAGCAATACGTTTGTTTACAATAGTGTAGTGACAGTGATCAATCAGCTTGCCTTGGAAGCTTTGGTGTTAGAGTAAGTGTTAGTGTTTTGACTAAAACTCTAACAAAATTATGGAAAACAGGTAGTTCTCCAAGTTTTGGTTAGTGTACGGCGCAAAAGTCTAACAGTTACACGAACAAGAGCACCAGGCACTTGACGGCTGACCGGTTGTCAATTAAGATTTCACTCGTTTAAGGTGATAGAAGGAGAATCTGATGCCTGATCTTAAGTTATTCGCGATAATCCTGTTTGTGGCAATGTATGTCCTTCTGGTCGCACTGCCAAAGTTCAGACCCGTTGTGGCGCTGGCCGCCGCAGCCATCTATGTGGTGTCAGGCGTGCTCCCGGTTGACAAGGTGCTTACCTCGATCGACTGGAACGTGCTGATGATGCTGTTCGGTACGATGGTCATAGTCGATTATTTCATCGAATCCAAGATGCCGAACCTAATTGCAGAGTGGCTCTTAAGGCTCGCACCGAACGTTCTGTGGGTTACGGTCTTGATGTCACTGTTCTCCGGCATAATCTCCGCATTCATCGATAACGTCGCGACTGTCCTTATGGTCGCCCCGGTAGGCCTTGCCATCTGCAAGAAGCTCAAGATATCTCCGGTCATGATGATATTGTCGATCGCAGTGTCATCGAACCTTCAGGGTGCAGCCACTCTCGTAGGCGATACGACCTCCATCATGCTCGGCGGCGTTGCAGGCATGAACTTCAACGACTTCTTCTGGATGCACGGCAGACCCGGCATGTTCTTCGCTACAGAACTCGGCGCCCTTCTCACGATCCCGATAATCCTGTTCCTGTTCCGCAAGGACAAGGCGCCCGTCACATCCGATGAGCACACCAAGGTCACGGATTATATCCCGACCATCACGATGCTCGGACATGTTGTTCTCCTCATCATCGCATCCTTCATACCCGATACGCCTTCCATCACTAACGGCGTTATCTGCATGGTATGCGGCATACTTACGGTCATCATCGAGCTGTTCCTGTCTAAGTCCAAGGAGAGCATGATCCACGCGCTCAAGGCCATGGACTATGCGACATGCGCACTCCTGACGGGTCTGTTCATAGTAATCGCTGCGATCACCGAGATCGGACTTGTGCAGGACCTCGCGGACTTCATCGCCAATGCGGGCGGCAGCAACATGTTCCTGCTGTTTACGATCGTCGTATGGGGTTCGGTAATCATATCCGCCTTCATAGACAATATCCCTTATGTCGCGACGATGCTTCCGATCCTCGGAACGGTCGCTGCCAACATGAACGTCGAGCCGTACTTCCTGTTCTTCGGCCTTCTGGTAGGTGCGACGCTCGGAGGCAACATCACCCCGATCGGTGCTTCCGCCAACATCGCAGGCGTCGGCATGCTCCGCAAGGAAGGCTACGAGGTCAGGTTCAGGGACTTCTTCAAGATAGGAATCCCCTTCACGCTGGCGGCTGTCCTCGGAGGCTACCTGTTCGTCTGGATCTTCTGGCATCCGTGATGCGGATATAACATTCATAGCAATTTTGTTATATGCGGGGGAAAATGCGCCCCCGCTGATTTTTTCGCGCCGAAATCATGTTACTATCGGTCTATACGCACCCGGGAGGTATCACTATGGAAGCGAAAGTACTGTCACAGATCAAGAAACTCGGCTTCGGCCTCATGAGACTTCCAAAGAACGCGGACGGTTCCATCGACGTGGAGCAGACGTCAAAGATGGTGGACATGTTCCTGGAAGCAGGGTGCAGATATTTCGATACCGCATATGTGTACGATATGGGAGAGTCCGAGAAGGCCATCAAGAAGGCGCTCGTGGACAGATACCCCAGACAGGATTATTTCCTTGCGACCAAGCTCAATGCCTGGATGCAGTGCACTGACGAGGAGTCGGCCAAGAAGCAGTTCTATACGAGCCTCGAGAGGACCGGTGCGGGATATTTTGATTTCTATCTCCTGCATGCCCTGCAGGGTGAGAACTTCACCAAATACGACGAATACAACATCTGGGAGTTCGCAAAAGAACTCAAGGCGCAGGGCCTCGTCAAACATTACGGTTTCTCGTTCCACGCGGGTCCAGATCTTCTCGACAAGCTCCTGACGGAGCACCCTGATGTTGACTTCATCCAGCTCCAGGTCAACTATGCGGACATGGATAACCCGGATGTTCAGAGCCGTGCCAACATGGAAGTGGCAAGGAAGCACAACAAGCCCTTCGTTGTCATGGAGCCTGTCAAGGGAGGAAGCCTTGCAAATCCCGTACCCGAGGCCATGGAAGTCTTCCGCGATTTTGATCCGGATGCATCTGCCGCGTCCTGGGCGATCAGGTTTGCGGCATCGCAGGAGGGCGTGCTTACCGTTTTAAGCGGTATGAGCAATATAGAGCAGATGGAAGACAATCTGTCGTACATGAAGGATTTTGAGCCGCTTTCGCCCGCTGAGATGTATGCGGTAGAGCGCGTCAGGAAGATAATCGGAGCATCCAAGGCGATACCTTGTACTGCCTGCAGATACTGCGAGGAAGGCTGCCCGATGCAGATCCCGATCCCCGAGATCTTCAGCGCTTATAACCTTTATCTCAGGGACGGCAGGTCCCTTGACGAGGTCAGGACCGAATACAGCCTGGTAACGTCCGGTACGGGCGTGGCATCTTCCTGCATCAGTTGCGGCCAGTGCGAGTCGGCATGCCCCCAGCAGATAGGGATAATCGACCTGATCGCAGAGTGCGCGGATAAGCTCGAAGTATAACGGGTGCTTTAAGCGGCGGCGATTTTGTAGTATGATTAGCAATTAGTTCACAATTTATATTATTTATTAGGAGAGTTGTAACGATGAAGGAACTAATGCTGGGTAACAAAGCCGTCGCAAGAGGGCTTTACGAGGCAGGTGTCTGCGTAGCAAGCTCATATCCGGGAACCCCTAGTACAGAGACAACCGAAGAAGCTGCTAAGTTCGATGAGATCTACTGCGAATGGGCACCGAACGAGAAGGTCGCAATGGAGACCGCTTACGGTGCGAGCCGGGCAGGCAAGAGGTCATACTGTGCAATGAAGCACGTAGGACTCAACGTAGCTGCAGACCCGCTCTTTACGATCAGCTATACAGGCGTTAATGCGGGAATGGTCATCCTCGTGGCAGACGACCCGGGAATGCACTCTTCACAGAACGAGCAGGATTCAAGGCACTATGCCATCGCAGCAAAGATGCCCATGCTCGAACCCTCTGACTCCCAGGAGGCAAAGGATTACATCAAGGCCGCTTACGAGATGAGCGAGCAGTTCGACGTACCCGTGCTCTTCAAGATGTGCACGAGAGTCGCTCACTCACAGTCCATCGTAGAGCTCGGCGAGAGAGTTGAAGTTCCAGTAAAGGAATACGTTAAGGATGCTGCAAAGTACGTAATGGTACCTGCCAACGCCAAGAAGCGTCATCCCATCGTCGAAGAACGTACCCTTAAGCTCATCGAGTTTGCCGAGACATCAGATCTGAACCGCCTTGAGGAGGGTTCTGACAAGTCAATCGGCATCATCACTTCATCGACTTCATATCAGTATGTTAAGGAAGTGTTCGGAGATAAGTATCCGGTACTCAAGATCGGCCTTATCAATCCGCTTCCCGTTAAGAAGATCAAGGATCTCGCGGCTTCCGTTGACAAGCTCGTCGTAGTGGAAGAGCTCGATCCCATCATCGAGACACACTGCAAGGCACTTGGTCTCGAGGTAACAGGCAAGGATGTTCTGCCTCTTATCGACGAGTTCTCACAGGGACTCATCGCCAAGGCGCTCGGCGAGCCCGAAGCACCTTCCTGCAAGAAGATCGACGGACTTCCCGGAAGACCGCCGGCAATGTGCGCAGGCTGCCCTCACAGAGGAATGTTCTATGTTCTTTCCAAGAACAAGATAACTGTCCTGGGCGATATCGGATGCTACACACTGGGTGCTACTCCGCCGCTCTCATCCATCGATACGACAGAGTGCATGGGCGCTTCCATCAGCTCTCTGCACGGATTCAACAAGGCTCTCGGCGCAGCTGCCGAGAAGAACACCGTTGCAGTCATCGGTGATTCCACATTCATGCATTCGGGCATGACTGGCCTTGCCAACATCGCATACAACCAGACGAATTCCACGGTCATCATCCTCGATAACTCCATCACGGGCATGACCGGACATCAGCAGAATCCCACAACGGGCTTCAACCTCCGCGGTGACCCGGCAGGCAAGATCGATCTCGAAGCTCTCGTTCGCTCCATGGGCATCAACAGAGTAAGAGTAGTTGATCCTTATAACCTCGCTGAATCAGAGCAGGCTGTTAAGGAAGAGCTTGCTGCAGAAGAGCCGTCGGTCATCATCTCCAGAAGACCCTGCGCACTCCTCAAGAAGGTAAAGCGCGGTGAGCCCATCAAGGTCAATCCCGATAAGTGCAAGTCCTGCAAGGCCTGCATGAAGCTCGGCTGTCCTGCGATCTCCTTTAAGGACGGACACGCTAAGGTAGATGCTACACAGTGCTTCGGCTGCAAGGTATGCAGCGAGCTGTGCAAGTTCGGTGCTTTCGAGACGATGGAAGGAGAGACGATCACATGGTAACAAGCATAATGATAGTAGGCGTAGGCGGACAGGGTTCGCTCCTCGCCAGCAAGATATTAGGTAAGGTTGCAATGGACAAGGGCTATGACGTTAAGGTCTCCGAAGTCCACGGTATGAGCCAGAGAGGCGGAAGCGTCGTAACATACGTAAGATTCGGTGATAAGGTCAATTCCCCGATCATCGACAAGGGCGGAGCTGATTACATCATCTCTTTCGAGCTTCTCGAAGCTGCAAGATATGTTGAGTTCCTGAAGCCGGGCGGACAGATCGTAACCAATTCCCAGCAGATAGACCCGATGCCCGTTATCGCAGGTACTGCAGAGTATCCGACGGACCTCATCGAGAAGATGGAGGAAGCAGGTGCGAAGGTAGATAGCATCGACGCACTCTCGCTTGCCGAGGAGGCAGGTTCTGCCAAGGCTTCCAACATCGTCTTAATGGGCAGGTTCTCCAAGTACGTTGAAGGCATCAGCAAGGAAGAGTGGATCAAGGTTATCGAGAATACGGTTCCCGCCAAGTTCCTTGAGATGAACAAGAAGGCCTTCGAGCTCGGAGTAAACGCATAATGCCGGATATCGAGAAAGTAAGAGAATTCTTCAAGGGCGACAAGTACGCCACTGAAGCGACGGGTATCGTTATCGACAGTGTGGAGAAGGGGCACAGCGTTGTCTCGCTCGAACCTGACGGAAGACACCTCAATGCGGTCGGAGGCCTTATGGGCGCAGTCTATTACACTATGGCGGATTTTGCTTTCGCCGTTGCCGAGAACTGCGAACAGCCTTCCGATACGGTTACAGTTACGCAGGCGGTCTCGATGAATTTCCTGAGATCCTGGCCGGGCGGCAAGGTAACCTGCACGGCAGACATAGTAAAAGACGGCAGATCTATCTGTCTGTATGAAGTAAAATGCTTTGACAAAGACGGCAAGGAGCTCGCTCTGGTCGTCATCAACGGATTCAAGACTGCTATCCGTAAATAACAGGAGGATGATCGTATGATCTGGAATGAAGCAAAGGAGTGCATGTCTCGCGATGAGATCGAGGCGCTTCAGAGTGCAAGGCTCGTCAAGGTGGTCAACCGCGTCTATCACAACGTTGAGTACTACCGTAAGAAGATGCAGGAAGTAGGCCTTGAGCCCGGAGACATCAAGGGCATAGAAGACCTTGATAAGCTTCCTTACACGACCTATGCAGACCTTAGAGATACTTATCCGTTTGGATTGGCAGCTGTTCCCAGATCTGAGCTGGTCCGCGTTCATGCTTCATCCGGTACGACCGGCAAGCCCAAGGTAGCAGTATATACCAGACGCGACATAGACATCTGGGCAGAGTGCGTGGCAAGATGCCTTGCAATGGCAGGCATCACAAGGGATGACATCATCCAGGTAGGTTACGGCTACGGTCTGTTCACCGGCGGCCTCGGCGCACATTACGGCGCAGAATACCTCGGAGCTCTCGTTTTGCCGATGTCCACGGGTAACACCAAGAAGCTCATCGACATGATGATAGACTGCGATGTTACGGCGATCGCCTGCACGCCTTCTTACCTCCTGCATGTTGCAGAGGACCTCGAGAAGGCAGGCCTCGTAGACAAGATCAAGCTCAAGACCGCCATCTGCGGTGCCGAGCCCTGGACTGACGAGATGCGCGATCAGATGGAGTCCAGACTTCACATCAAGGCACATGATATCTATGGTCTCACTGAGATGATGGGCCCCGGCGTTGCCTGCGACTGCGAGCACCACAAGGGTCTTCACATCTGGGAAGATCACTTCCTGCCCGAGATCATCGATCCTTCTACGCTTAAGCAGCTCCCCAAGGGTTCTGACGGCGAGCTCGTCATTACAAACCTCACCAAGGAAGGCATGCCTCTCATCCGTTACAGGACGAAGGACCTTACATCCATCGAGTACGACAAGTGCGAGTGCGGACGTACGATGGCAAGGATCCAGCGTTTCAAGGGAAGATCTGACGACATGCTCATCATCAAGGGCGTCAACGTATTCCCGTCACAGGTCGAGGCAGCACTCCTCACGATCGACGGAACCACACCTCACTATATGCTGGTCGTTGACCGTGTCGGCAACAGTGATACTCTTGAAGTACAGGTAGAGGTAGCAGAGGATACGTTCACGGATGAGGTCAAGTCTCTCGAGACTCTTAAGAAGACCATCCATGACAAGCTCAAGATGGCCATCGGACTCAATGCAAAGGTCACGCTTGTTGCACCTAACGGACTTGAGCACTTTGACGGCAAGAGCAAGCACGTAACAGATAAGCGTAAGCTCTATCAGTAAGGAGGTATCTACTATGTTCGTAAAGCAGTTATCGGTTTTCCTCGAGAACAAAGAAGGCAGACTCGACAAGGTCCTGAAGACACTTGCTGACGGCGGTATCAACCTCCTGTCCGCAAGTCTCGCCGACACTACGGATTTTGGTGTGTTAAGGCTTCTTGCAGATGATCCGGATAAGGCCAAGGCTATCCTTAAGGATGCAGGATTCCCTTCGCGTATCGACAATGTCATCGCAGTGGTTGTTCCTGATGCAGTCGGAAGCTTTGCCAAGGTCTGTGCCATGATCCACGAGGCAGGCATCAACATCAGCTATATTTACGGTCTGTCCATTGACGGCGAAGGTACTCCCATTGCCATCAAGACCGACAATAACGACAAGGTCGTAGAGATCCTTAACGGTGCGGGAGTAAAGATGATATCTCCGGAAGAACTGGTCTGATATAGGTTAACATTCTGATAACTAAGGCGGCTGCTAATGCAGCCGTTGTTTTTTATCTGTATAATGGAAGAGTTAGCAAAAGATAATGATATATTCGGCGGTTACGGAATGAGTGCATCGGATTACATATTTGAAAATTGGATACTGATACTCGTTCTTCTGGGATTTGCGGTCTCGCTCATCTCGACCGTCTTCATGCAGAAGAAGACCATCAGACGTTTGTTTGCCCTGATCATCCAGGTGTTCATATTGTCCGTCGTGGTCTACATCGAATTCAAGATAGCAGATGCCAACGGCGACAGGATGCTGAGGCTCATTCTGATGGCCATTCGGTACAGTTCCACGCCGCTTTTGGTAGCCCAGATCATATATGCAGTTGCCAAGAATCAGAAGTGGTACGTATTCATCCCTGCGGCAGTGTTCGCTGTCCTGGATTTTGTCTCTATCCCCACGGGGATCGTTTTCGCGCTGGATGCTGAGGGTGAACTTGTCAGAGGACCTCTCGGCATGCTGCCTTATTTTGGCGCGGGATTGTACTGCGCCTATCTGATATATTTCCTGATCAGGCACAGATCCAAGCAGATGACGGAGATCGTTCCGATATTCTTCTTCGGTTTTGCCTTTGCTTCGGGACTCCTGCTTCCGTTTACTCTCGGACGAGAATATGCGCACATCTTCTGTGCGACGATAGCCGTATCCATGTTCGTCTACTATGTCTTCATGATACTTCAGCTGACGAAGAGAGACTCGCTTACGGGCCTTCTGAACCGTCAGGCTTACTATTCCGATATCGAGAATGAGCCGGAGACCATCACGGCCCTGATATTGGTCGATATGAACGGACTCAAGACCATCAACGATAACGAGGGACATAATGCCGGAGACCTCGCGCTGACGACGCTGTCGGATTGTTTCCTCCGTGCCGTGAAGAGCAAGCACCGTGTGTACAGGGTGGGCGGAGACGAATTCATAATAGTCTGCCGTAAAGTCCCGGAAGATACTGTCTCTGATATCTGCGCACGCATACATCAGATCGTCTCTAAGACCAGATACAGCTGCTCGATCGGATACTGCTATTCAAAGGGCGAAGGCAGGTCTATAGACGATATGCTCAAGGAATCGGACAAGAACATGTATTCCGAGAAGGAGCAGTATTACAAGAAGATCGGCAAGGCGAGATAGGATCATGGATTCCAAGTCTGACGGCAGCAACAATTCAAGATTAGGCTATATGGATACAGCAAAGGGCATTGCCATAGCAGCTGTAGTCGTTGGGCATGTTTATACTTCGCACAGCATGCCCGGGCTGGTGATATTCTCGTTCCATATGCCGCTGTTCTTTATAATCAGCGGTTTTTTTGTTAAGAATCTCAATCTTCAAAGAACAGTATGCAAATCTGCCAAGGGTTTGCTTATACCATATGTTGCCGGTACAGTGATGGAGATGCTGGCAGAGATATTCTTGAATCCCGGAAAGGCGGGACTGGATAATGTCAAGACTCTGTTTGTTGATATGATCGGCGGTTTTTGCAAAGGGCTTGGTATATTTCCGGGTTTTCATGATACATGCCTTCTGTGGTTTTTACCCTGTTTATTCGCAACAAGAGTAGTTTTTGTGTTCTTAATGAAACTGACAGAGAAGAGTAAACACCAGTGGGCGGTCAGAACGATCATTTTTATGCTGTTTACCTTCGCAGGAATGGTGATGAGTGCTACGAGTTATTATCCGTGGAGCATGGAGATCGCATTTATAACACTGCCTTTGCTCTATTTTGGTTATATGCTCCGTGAACACAAAGTGTTGGAAAACAAACACAGATTCATATTTGCCGGCATAGCACTGGTTATATGGGTGATAATGTTATGTCAGGGTCTGTACATTGAGTTTGCAATGCATTATTGGCCCGGAGCATTCCTGACTCTGTTCGAGAGCATGATTGCCTCTTTTGTGGTGTTGTGTTTCTGTCAATTGTTGGACAAGGTCGCCGTCATTAATAAAGCGATAAGGTGGGTAGGACGAAACAGTCTTGTCATCCTTTTATTCCACAATCTGGAAGCAAGATATGTCAGCTGGATGAATATACTCGGCCCGGTAATGATCGAGAAGAAAGTATTTGTCTCCATCTTACGACTGTCATTGATCCTGCTGGCAACCGGAGCATTCTGCGCTTTGAGATATCTGTGGAAGAAAATCTCACCAAAGCGCACGCTCAGTAAGGCATAAACAGGCCTTACCTGTACGAGCCGTACTTGGCTTTCTTCTCCATCTTCTCCTCATAGAGCAGGCCGTCTGCGATCTCAAGGATCGAATAGATATCAACGTCCGGTCTGCATGTGAACTTGTGGATGCCTGCGCTCATCGCGATGGGATAAGGCTTGCCGGCGGTCTCGTTATGGCTCTTGGTAACGCGATCGATCCTCTCCCTTATCTTGCCGATGTCTATGTCAGTCTCGATGATGGCCATGACGACGAACTCATCGCCGCCGATCCTGCCCAGAACATCTGTATCACGGAAACATTCCCTGAGAATGTCAGCAACGGTCCTGATTGAATAGTCACCGTCATCGTGACCGTACTTATCGTTGATCATCTTGAGGTTATCCATATCGACATAGCAAAGTACCGCTGCCTTGCCGCTGTATGCGTGATCGGATAGGATGCTCTCCACCTTATCGAGGAAGCCTCTGCGGTTATAAAGACCCGTAAGCTCATCCTGCTTGGCAATGGCTTCGAGCTTGGTATTGTCCCTGATGAATCTCTCGAGCGAGTTCTGCAGGTTCATTTTGTCTTTGTTCTGCTCCTCGATCATGATGAGAGACTTGAGTGTAACGGACAGCTGGAAAGCGACCGGCGAGACATGGTACAGCACATTCGCATCGAGTTCGTTTACGAGCAGGCCGTACAGGTCGGCGCCGACAAAAAGAGGGAAGACGACCATCGTTCGTCTGTCTTTGCTCTCCGTGAAGTCGTTGGTAAAGATCTGCTCGGTGCGCAGAAGCTGCTGCTCATCGCTCATGGCGCGGATGCCGTTCGAATCGGACATCGCCTTGAGAAGTACCGACTTGGGGCACTCCAGCGGCGCGTCGTCAGTGTTGCGGATGCTCCTCTGGAACAGATAGAGGAGAGACTTGGTGAATCCCACGGAATACAATCCTCCAAGCAACTGCTCGTAGTGGATATCGCCTTCGGACGACATAAGGAAGATGTCGCCGGTCTGCTGGTTGATCAATCTCGACAGACGGCTGCTCTTGTTGTCTCTGTCGTGGACCTGGGACAGACCCGAGTAAGACAGCAGTCTGTAGAAGTCGGAGAACTCCTCGTTCATTACCGCATCATTTGCTTCGCCGCGGATGATCCTTGTCGCTTCATACTGCATGCACTGCAATGTGTTGAAGAACTTCTCGGGCGTCGTGTAGACGAGAAGGTCCGTGTTCAGCAGGAGGGCAAATGACTTGTTGATGTTCTCGACTTCTGAACGGATATTATCGGAAGTTACGAAGGCAACATAAGCCTTGCAGAATGCTTCAAGCTTATCCTTGATATTGCGCAGGGGCTCGTCTTCGTAGTACAGGCCGAACAGGTATTCCTGCAGACCGTCGATAAAGCTGAGATCACCATTCTCTATACCGAAGAACTTAAGACGTCTGCACATCTCTTCCTCGTCGAGACCGGAACAGCCGCATGAGCTTCTCTGTACGAGGTGCGTCTCGGCCTCCATGTCGGACAGTGCGCTGTTATTCAGATAGTTCTCGGCGTTGAGGACGGCCTTGTAGGTCAGTGCGGCAGAACTTGCCTCCACTGTAGTGAGCGGCGGCTTCAGGGATACCGCGAAATCATCATCATCAAAACCGGCGACGTACACATCTTTGCCGGGCAGGAGGCCTCTGGCATAGATCTCCTTGTATCCGCCTATCGCCATATTGTCGTTCGCGAAAACGATAGCATCCGGCTTACCGTTCCTGTCCAGCAGGTCAGCAACAACTTCGCTGCTGTTCTCGGTAAAATCGCCGTAAACTATAAGATCCTCATTAACGGGGATACCGTATTCAGACAGAACATTCTTATAGACTTCAAGTCTCTCTCTTGCATCGCGGTTAGTAACGGGACCGGAGACAAATCCTATCTTCTTTGCACCGTGCTTGTCTATCAGGTGCCTGATCGCCTGGCTGAATCCTGACTCGTTATCGAAAGTGACCGAGTGGTATCCCTCAAAGTTCGAGAACAGGCATACGATCGGTACCTTCGGAAGCGACTCCAGAAAGGCCTTCTGTGTCTCCTTATCCGCTCTCGAACAGATCGTGCCCTGCAGGATGTAGATGATGTCCACATTACGCTCTGAAGGAAGGCTGAAGACTGAATTGTACTGGTATTCGTATTTCTTATCGGCATACTTGCTGTCAGGCTTGCCGATATAGTGACCGGGGAAGATGAAGAGGTTGGCGTCGAGCGCCTGTGCAGCGAGTTCCGCACCTTTGCAGGCCTGGTTGGAAAAATAGTTATCAAGATCGTCTACGAGAAAACCGATATTCAGACGGCGCTTCATTCAGGAGTACCTCTCAAACAATAATATTTATAATAACATACTTCCCTTAAATTTTGACGAGAGGGGCGCATGATGTTATTATCTTCTGCGGACTTATATTTTAAATATAGGCAGGAGGAATAGAAATGCCGGTAACCGATTTGCTCAGACGAAATAGCAGAGAACACGGTGATGAGGTGGCTCTCATTGAGCTCAACCCCACAATGGAGGACACCAGGAAGATCTCTTTCAAGGAGTTCGACCTCGTTCAGCAGACTTCTCCCAGGCCGTACCGCAGGCAGATCACGTGGAAGGTTTTCGATGAGAAGAGTAACCGTGTGGCAAACATGCTCCTCGACAGAGGCATCACCAAGGGCGACAGGGTAGCGATACTCATGTTCAACTGCCTCGAGTGGCTCCCGATCTATTTCGGCATCCTGAAGACAGGCGCCATCGCTGTTCCTTTCAATTTCCGTTATACGGCAAACGAGATATCCTACTGCGCAGACCTTGCTGATGTATCGGTCTTGATCTTCGGTGAGGAGTTCGTGGACAGACTTACCATCAACGCAGACGACATTGCCAAGAACCGCCTTCTTATCTACGTAGGCGAGGGCCAGGCTCCGGAGTTTGCAGAGAGCTACTGGCACATGGTAGCTGATTATTCCAGCGAGGATCCCGATATCGCTCTTACGAACGAGGATCTTGCAGCGATATATTTCTCTTCCGGCACGACCGGATTCCCCAAGGCCATCCTTCACCCGCACCTGTCACTGTATCAGGCGGCAGAGATGGAGGCCGTACACCACGAGACTACCAAGGATGACTGCTTCCTCTGCATTCCTCCGCTTTACCATACAGGCGCGAAATTCCACTGGATGGGTTCTCTCTGGACCTGCAGCAGGGCAGTCCTTCTCAAGGGCACCAAGCCTGACATGATCCTCAAGGCGGTATCAGACGAGCACTGCACGATCGTATGGCTCCTCGTTCCGTGGGCACAGGACATCCTTGATGCACTGGACAGAGGCGACATCAAGCTTGCTGACTATCAGCTCGATCAGTGGCGGCTCATGCATATCGGCGCACAGCCCGTACCTCCGTCACTGATCCGTCACTGGAAGGAATACTTCCCGAAGCATCAGTACGATACGAACTACGGTCTGTCCGAGTCCACCGGCCCGGGCTGCGTTCATCTCGGCCTCGAGAACACTCACAAGGTCGGCGCGATCGGCGTTCCGGGTTACCGCTGGGAGTGTAAGATCGTTGACGACAACGGCAACGAAGTAAAGCGCGGCGAAGTCGGTGAACTCTGCGTTAAGGGCCCCGGCGTAATGCTCGAATACTATAAGAACCCGAAGGCAACAGCCGAGACACTCAGAGACGGCTGGCTCTTCACGGGTGATATGGCCATGCAGGACGAGGACGGATTCTATTTCCTCGTTGACCGTAAGAAGGACCTCATCGTATCAGGCGGCGAGAATATCTATCCCGTCGAGATCGAGAACTTCCTGCAGGAATATCCGAAGGTCAAGGATGTAGCAGTCATCGGACTTCCCGATAAGCGTCTGGGTGAGATCACCGGCGCCATCGTCGAGATCCAGCCCGGCAGCGACTGCACGGTTGAGGAACTCGAGAAGTTCTGCAACCAGCTTCCCCGCTACAAGCGCCCCAAGAAGATCATCCTCGCTGACGTTCCGAGGAATGCCACAGGTAAGATCGAGAAGCCGGCGCTCCGTAAGAAATACGGTGCCGAGAGGCTCGTTGAGCAGGAGAACCGCTCGTAAATCAAGATATCAGGCCTGCTTCAGATGCATATGCATCCGGGGCAGGCTTAATTTATAAACAAAGGGTGTGTTAAAGGTATGGTAGTAAAGATTATCTTTCTGATCATCTTCTTCGCGGTCATGATCGGCATCGGTGTCATGACACGTAAGAAGGCCAACAGTGTCGAGGGATTCGTTCTCGGCGGCAGATCCGCTGGTCCGTGGCTCACGGCTTTCGGATATGGTACGTCGTATTTCTCTGCGGTTGTATTCATCGGTTATGCCGGTCAGTTCGGTTATAAGTACGGTGTGTCTTCCACATGGATCGGTATCGGCAACGCAGTCATCGGTTCGCTCCTCGCATGGATCGTCCTCGGACGCCGCACGAGAGTCATGACAAAGCATCTGGATTCGAAGACGATGCCGGACTTCTTCGGCAAGAGATTCGACAGCAAGGCGCTCAGGGTCGCTGCTGCCCTCATCTCGTTCGTCTTCCTGATCCCTTATACATCTTCAGTCTATAACGGTCTGTCCATACTCTTCAACATGGCATTCAATATCGACTATAAGGTCTGCATCATCGTAATGGCAGCACTTACCTGTGTATATGTCATCCTTGGCGGTTATATGGCTACCGTTGCAAATGACTTTATTCAGGGTATCGTAATGCTCTTCGGTATCGTTGCGATTATTGCGACGGTCCTCAGCAACAACGGCGGCTTCATGCAGGCTCTCACAACGCTCTCGCAGCAGCCTTCCGATCCCGATGTATCTGCGGGATTGCAGGGTGCGTTCGTATCGTTCTTCGGACCTGATCCGCTGAACCTTCTGGGCGTAGTCATCCTGACCTCTCTAGGTACGTGGGGACTTCCTCAGATGGTCGGCAAGTTCTATGCCATCAAGGATGAGAAGTCGATCAAGGCCGGTACGGTCATCTCCACGGCTTTCGCTACTATCGTTGCAGGCGGCTGCTACTTCCTAGGCGGATTCGGCAGACTCTATTCTTCCAACCCTGCGATCTACAAGGAGAACGGCGTTGATGTCAATTTTGACGCCATCGTTCCCACGATGCTCTCAGGTCTTCCTGATGTCCTTATCGGCGTAGTCATCGTTCTC
The DNA here is from genome assembly GCA_902782125.1 of Oscillospiraceae bacterium. Classification (GTDB taxonomy): domain Bacteria; phylum Bacillota; class Clostridia; order Saccharofermentanales; family Saccharofermentanaceae; genus Saccharofermentans. The sequence goes on from CACZMA010000004.1 coordinate 18,634, forward strand.
GTTCTCTCGGCTTCGATGTCCACGCTCTCATCACTCGTTCTGACATCAAGTTCGACGGTAACACTCGACCTTATCGCTCTGATCGGCAACAAGAAGGGCGAGGACAAGAAGAAGGTAGACAAGAGGAACCTTGTTACAATGAGACTCCTGCTCGTATTCTTCATCGTAGTATCCGTAGCGCTCTCGCTCAATCCGCCTACGTTCATCGCACAGCTCATGGGTTACTCATGGGGCGCGCTCGCTGGTTCGTTCCTCGCACCGTTCCTTTGGGGACTCTACTGGAAGAAGACCACAAAGCTCTCCGTATGGGCATGCTTTGTTGCCGGCGTAGGTCTCACGGTATCCAACATGATATTCCACTTCGTTGCATCTCCGATCAACATGGGTGCGATCACGATGCTCGCAGGTCTTGTCATCGTTCCGCTCGTAAGCCTTATCACTCCGAAGCTTGGTGACGATAAGGTAGAGGGCATCTTCGCCTGCTACAACGAGAAGGTATCCATCGAGAAGAAATACAGCCTCGAGGAGAACGAAGGAGAGAACTGAGACTCCGTTAACTTCAGTACACAGCGCCGTCCGGCTTCGGGCGGCGTTTTTGTTTGGCTTATGCCGGAGTGTTACTGCGTATGTACAGCAGCGCGGTACACCCGTAGTAACAAACGGGTGATTAAAAGCGAATTTGAGTATTGACATACGGTATGGGAAGGGATAACATATGACCGAACAAACATATGAGCAATTATTCATATGAAAGGAGAACGAAGAATGCCGCACGATCACAGCAACATCCTCAATCACGTAAAAGCAGAGCTTCCCAAGGACGAACTTCTTCAGGACTTAGGAGATCTGTTCAAGATCTTCGGTGATACAACACGCATCAAGATCATGTACGCGCTCCATGAAGATGAGATGTGCGTCTGTGCGATCTCCGAGCTCCTCGGCATGACTCAGTCTGCTGTATCACATCAGCTTAAGACGCTCAAGACTGCCAATCTCGTTAAGAGCAGACGCGACGGCAAGACGATCTATTACAGCATCGCTGACGATCATGTAAGAACGATAATCGCTCTCGGATTTGAACACATTACAGAGTAAGGAGAACCACTATGAAGAAGACATTTGAGTTAGAAGATCTGGACTGCGCTAACTGCGCCATGAAGATGCAGGAAGCTGTTAAGAAGATCCCTGGAGTCATCGACTGCGAAGTTAACTTCATGACACAGAAGATGAAGCTCGAAGCAGAAGATGATGTATTTGACGATGTGCTTAAGAAGGCAGTCAAAGAGATCTCGAAGGTTGAACCCGATTGCACGGTAATTATCTGATATGAAAAACAAACTCACCCGTAAACAGAAGAAACTCCTTACAAGGATAATAGTCGCGGCGGTGCTTTTCGCCGGGATGATGGTGGCAGACCACTTGGTAGAGATCCCGTGGTTTATCTCGCTTCCGATGTTCGCAGTGCCTTATCTTATCTGCGGATACGACGTGCTCCTCGCGGCGTTCAAGAACATCGCGCACGGTCAGGTCTTCGACGAGCGCTTTCTCATGATGGTAGCGACAGTCGGTGCTTTCGGTGCCGGAGAGTACCCGGAAGCTGCGGCGGTAATGCTCTTCTATCAGACGGGTGAGCTCTTCCAGGGCATAGCGGTCGGAAGATCGCGTAAGTCCATCGCGAAGCTCATGGACATCAGGCCCGACTATGCTGTAGTCATAAGAGACGGTAAGGAAGAGACCGTATCTCCCGATGAAGTTGCTTTGGGCGAGACGATCCTCGTTAAGCCGGGCGAGAAGATCCCGCTGGACGGCGTTGTCACTGAGGGCGCGAGTTCGGTCAACACCGCAGCGCTCACGGGCGAATCTGCTCCCGTTGATGTAGCGGTAAGCGAGAGCGTCATCTCGGGCACGCTCAATCTCACGGGTGTCATCAAGGTCAGGACGACAAGCACCTTCGGCGAGAGCACTGTCTCGAAGATCCTGGAGCTCGTCGAGAACTCGTCTTCCAAAAAGGCGAGAGTCGAGAACTTCATCACCAAGTTTGCCAAGTGGTACACGCCCTGCGTTGTTATCGCAGCCGTGCTCCTGGCGGTAGTTCCTCCGGTAATACTCGGCATCGGAAGCTGGGACATCTGGAAGAAATGGCTTACCAGAGCATGCGTATTCCTTGTTGTATCCTGCCCTTGCGCACTTGTAGTATCGGTACCGCTGTCTTTCTTCGGCGGCATCGGCGGCGCTTCAAAGGCCGGCATCCTCATCAAGGGCGCGAACTATATGGAACAGATGGCTAAGGTCGATACTGTGGTCTTCGATAAGACCGGAACCCTTACCAGAGGTGTGTTCAAGATCGACGATATCCATCCCAACCTCATCGAGAAGGATGAACTGCTCGATATCGCGGCTGCTGCAGAGAGCTTCTCTTCGCACCCGGTGGCACAGTCGATCGTCCGCGCACATGAAGGTCATATCGATAAGAACAGGATCGGCAGGGTAGAGGAGATCGCCGGAAAGGGCGTCCTCGCTGAAGTTGACGGGTCCGATTACTATGTCGGTAACGGAGCACTGATGGAGCTTTGCAAGGCTGACTGGCACGACTGCCACCTGACCGGAAACATAATACATATCGCGCGTAAGACGGAAGAAGGCTCGGAGTATCTCGGCCACATCATAATCAACGATGAGATCAAGGAAGACTCCAAGGAGGCCATGGACGACCTCAAGAGCCTCGGTGTTAAGCGTCTGGTCATGCTGACAGGCGACAAGAAGAATGTCGCGGAGAGCGTTGCAGGCAAACTGGGCCTTACGGATCACTATGCCGAACTCCTGCCTGCGGATAAGGTCTCCAAGGTGGAAGAACTCCTGGGCGGCGAAGGCAAGCTGGCATTCGTGGGAGACGGCATCAACGATGCGCCGGTTCTCATGAGGGCTGATGTGGGCATAGCAATGGGCGCCATGGGTTCCGATGCTGCCATAGAGTCGGCGGACATCGTCCTGATGGATGACAAGCCGTCGAAGATCGCGGACAGCATAAGGATCTCGAGGAAGACGATGCGCATCGTCAAGGAGAACGTGGTCTTCGCACTCGGCGTCAAGGCCCTGATCCTGGTGCTCGGAGCCCTCGGTATCGCCAATATGTGGTTTGCCGTATTCGGAGACGTCGGAGTCCTCATTATCGCCATATTGAACGCTGTAAGGACCATGCGGGTCAGGAAATAATGTAACAAGCCTGAAACCTAAGGATTACCTCATAAATGTTACAATTATCGTAGCCCATTGTGGCATAATACTTGTAAATAAATGGGGGACACTATGGATTTTACGTATTCTAACGACGGTTTCTTGCCATATGATTCCTTTGACTATATCTACAGTGAACGCGAATTGCCGGAGTTCGGCAAGGTAGCATCACCTTATATGAAGCCTCTTACGACATGGAGATTCTTCCTCGCGAGAGGTCAGTCAGAGATACCGTTCGGTGTTGAGAAGAAGTCATATGACGACAGTGAGTGGGCGCTCATCAATACGCCTTCGACCTGGCAGACGGAAGGTTACGGCCTGCCGCAGAATCTTATCTATGACTATCCCCAGCGCCTTAAGGACGAAGACGACAAGAAGGAACTCACGATAAGCGACAGGTTCATCCTCCAGTCCAACACTGCTGACGATGACGAAGTCGGTATCTACAGGAGTACCGTCGTCTTCACCAAAGATGATCTCGAGAGAGCGATCTACATCGAGACTTCCGGTATCTGCGGCAGCTTCAGGGTCTATGTCAATGACAGGCTCGTAGCAGATTCCCACGCCATCTATACCCGTAAGAAGCTCCTCATCTCGGAGTTCGTTACGGAAGGCGTCAACCTCATCGTTATAGTCGTTAACCGCTATGACAGAGACGAATCCGGTCATGTCATCCTCGACTCGATGAACTACGGCTTCTCCGGTATCTTCAGACCCATCATGATCGTAATGGATTCGCTCCTCGAGCTGTCCAATGTCCATATCAAGCTTGAATACGTGCCCGAGGCATATATCAACGAAGTCGCGAAGCTCGGCGGACTCGCTGAGGCAGGCAAGGTCGCGAGAGTTCCTCACGGCAACTTCATGATAAGGGTCGACTTCCAGCTCAAGAACCACACCAACTTTATGATCCCTTATTCTGTAAGGATCTCGGTGCTCGAGGCTCGCGCGGAATACGATCCGTATAAACTTCCGTTTGTTGCCATCAAGGACCAGGGCAAGCCTGCTGTAGGCGTAGTTGATGCTCTGAAAGAGACCAGGGCTCAGACAGAGTTCGTGGCCCTCGACGTAGCTCAGTGGTCTGACTGCACACCTGTCCAGTACGACATGGTCTTCGAGGTGCTCAACGCCGAGAACAAAGTCGTCTGCGCGAAGAAGAAGAGATTCGGATTCAGGACGACCGAAGTCGTTCACGATAAGCTGAACATCAACGACAGGCGCGTAACGCTCCAGCTCACGCATTACTATGAATTCGATCCTGCCGAAGGTATCGCTGTCCCTCAGGACAGGATCAGGCAGGACATCATCATGATGAAGAGAGTCGGCATCAACGGCGTCATCGCAGACGGTTTCCCGCTGTCCGACGATTTCCTTAACCTGTGCGACCAGTACGGTATGTACGTCATCGCGACGTCCTATCCTTCCGTCATGCGCGACTATGTCGAAAGTGCCATGAACCATCCCTCTGTAGTCATGTGGGGCGTTCAGAACTACAACTTCGATCCTGACCATGCTTCAGGTGCCAAGCACGGCTGCATGCTCATAGACGACACGAGACCCTGGTACTGCGAAGCAGAAGGCCACCTTGTAGCAAGGAGCCGCAGCTCCAAGACCATCGAGGCATCTTCCGACATGAAGCCGCTTCCGGGTGAAGCAGGTGCCGTATATGGTCCCTGGGTTGATCTGTGCCTCGACAGGAATATTGTTTTCGGGAAGAACAAGACCGGCAAGAACCTCTTCGAGACCATCCCCGGCCGTACCAGGTTCACGGACGACGATACGATGTACAAGTGGATACACCACGCGGATCTCGTCGGCGGAAAGCAGAAGGAGAATTCATGTATCGGACAGGGTATCGTCGACAGCGACAGAAACCCGCACCCGGTATATCTCGATATCAAGAAGCAGTGTCAGACGATAAGCATTTTCGCGAACGCAGGAGATCCGACGAACCTGACGATGCGCAATACCAACCCGTTCGCATATACGGAGGAACTCGACATCGAGTGGAAGATCCTGATGGGCGGTCAGACGATCGTCTCGGGAAGAGGTTCCATCGGTGAGATCGAGCCTTACGGTTCAAGGACTCTGAGATTCCCGTTCGAGGTGGAGATGTTCCTTACCCCCGGATGGGCAGGCGACAAGCCTGAGTTCGTCGAGATGTATGCAAAGGGATTGTCCCACGAGCTCGTATTCGATATCACGCTCAAGCTGCACAAGGATACTTATTATGCGCGTGCAGGTTATGAGGTTGCTTTCTTCCAGGAGATCCTCGCAGAAGAGATCGCAAGCCCGGCAGGAACAGGCCCGTCCATCAGGAACGGTCTTAAGCAGGGGGCATCTGTTACCGCTCCCCAGCTCGGAGCAGGATCTGCGATGTCTGCTCATGATGAGAATCTCGCGCTCAAGGCTGCAGGTGCCGATGAGCAGTCCGAGGTAATGGACGAGATCCCCGAAGGCGACATCATCGGCCTTAATACAGTCAATGAAGAAGGCCTCGTGGAAGAGCCTATCATCAATGCAATGCCCGAATCAGTCGAGTCCATCACGGAGGAGATCATCACAGAGGTCATCAACCGCGCTTCGATCACGACCGGTTCTGACGGTATCTGCCTGGGCAACAGCGACAGGAAGATCGGATTCTCGAGAGAACAGGGAGGATGCTCGAAGCTTGAAGTAGACGGCTTCAACTTCATCAAGGGTTCGTTCCTGCCGAGCTTCTACAGATGCCCTTCCAACATCGACAGAATGGATAAGAGCTTCGTCCTTGCGAAGACGATCTTCTCGCCTGAGACGGACTACGAGCACATCCAGGAGACACTCCAGTTCAAGAGCAGCAATTACGGCATCAAGGACGGCGTCTTCAACATGGTATCCGTATATAAGTCTTTCGCCATGAAGGGCGATGTCATCATGTACTACGAAGTGCCTTCTGCAGATACTCTGCGCGTGACGCTTAACTTCACACCGAAGTACGATATGGTCAGATACGGCATCAGATTCAGGATCGTAAAGGGCGATGTCCTCTGTTCCTGGTACGGAAGAGGTCCGGGAGAATCTTATGTTGACCGTAAGAACGCGGCAAGGCTCGGTGTCTTCGCAGCAGGTGCGGATAAGATCTATCACCCGTATGCAAGACCTGCCGAGAACAGCTCGCACACAGATACACAGGTCGTTAAGATAACCAACGCACTGGGCGACGGAATCACGATAAGAAGACTTGGAGGTAATCCGAGATTCGACTTTACAGTCCTTCCGTATACGCCTGAGCAGATGAACGAGTATCTCCACGAAGAGCAGCTCATGAACAACGATTTCTGCGAATTCATGTGCGACTTCTGTTCAAAGGAGATCGAGAGAACGAGAGACAACAGGTCAGCGCAGCCTGTTAAGAAGGGCGTTACCTACAGGGAGACATTCGAGTTTAAGCTCGAATCACACGCTTGATTTGGCTCTCAAGAGGGTAGCTTCATCTCTGATATGTATTTCCATGCTCCTCGCATCTTCCTGCGGTAAGGTGCCGGCTCAGTATGACTACGGCGTATTCCTTAGTGTGACGGAAGACCTGGAACTGCTTCAGGACTATAAGACTGTGGTCATAGATGCGCAGTTCTTCTCGGCTAAGGAGATCTCCGAATTCAAAGCGTCCGGCCACGAGGTGTTCAGCTATATCAACATAGGTTCACTCGAGAACTGGCGCGATTACTATGACGAAGACCTGACTCTCGATGAATACGAGAACTGGGAAGAAGAGCGCTGGGCAGATGTATCCCGTGAAGAGTGGCAGGAATTCATCACTGACGAACTGATCCCCGAGCTTCTCGATAAGGATATAGACGGCTTTTTCGTAGATAACTGCGATGTGTACTACCACTATCCGACCGAAGATATAATGGTCGGACTGACAGTCATGATGAAGGCCATGGTCGACACCGGTAAGAAGGTCCTCATCAACGGCGGCGATACCTATCTTGATGCGTACTGCCGAAGCGGCGGAAAATGGTCTGACGTTATCACAGGCATCAATCAGGAGACAGTATTCTCGGCTATCCTCTGGGATGAGGACAGGTTCGGTACAGCAGATCCCGAAGATCATGAATACTTCACGGATTACATCGAGCGCTACGCAGAGCAGGGCGCAGATATTTACCTTCTGGAATACACGACAGATGAGAACCTGATCAAAGAGATAGACGCCTATTGCAAAGAAAAAGGCTTCACATACTACGTATCTGATTCACTGGAACTGACGTTCGGCTGATCACTCTTGCGACCTGTAGATCGTTGATCTTCCGTCACCCGCGATACCGTTGATATAGTCGCTCACACTGCCGGGCTTTGTTGATGCGAGACCTTCCTCATACATATACATACGGGAATCGATCATGTCTATATTGTGCAGGACCATCGCCTCGGGAACGGCGGGAAGAGTGATCGCACCCCATTCGAGCGTACCGTGGTGCGAAGCGATAAGGTGCTTGAGCAGACGGACATCCTCGCGGTTATATGTCTCTCTGCCGGCAGCACTGTCTGCTTCCGCGACCATCTTGTCGATCATCTCGATGCCTATCAGGGCATGCCCGAAAAGCCTTCCGTCAGGTGTATAGTTCGCGGCACCGAGCTCTGATGTGCTGAGTTCTTCGATCTTGCCTATGTCATGGAGAGCCGTACCGCACACGAGAAGCTCACGGTTAAGAGTCGTATATATATCGCAGATTGAATAGGCTGCCTTGACCATCCTGTATGTGTGATAGAGAAGTCCGCCCATAAGATTGTGGTGCATCGACTTGGCAGCCGAAGATGAGCTGAAAGCCTTGGAATTCTTCGAGATCAGCCTTACCGTAAGAGCCGTGAGGCTGTAATCGTCTTCAGGAATAACTACATTGGCTTTGTCGTACTGCCTTCCGGATGAATCAAGAACGATCCTGATCATGTCCAGAAGCATCTGCTGTCTTGGAAGAGGCGGCATCTTGATGAGAGTAGCCTTCTCTTCGTCTGTCAGTCTGGCAGGATTAATGGAATCTACCGTGTAGTTCTTCTGATTCTGGAATTCGGTGCACTTAAGGCGCACGTCTACAGGCTTCTCTTCGGTTACTCCCTGAAGCTTAAGTGATTCTCTTGTGTTGTTGTTGAACAGGTTTGCTTCCTGCTGGGTCTTGCCGTCGCTCAAGGTAAGGCGGCAGTAGGGATCGCCCTTCTTGGTCGTACGTTCTTCTATCCTTACGACCAGAAGCGTCATATCGTAATTGTTGCCGATCTCTGTCTCTTCAAATCTTGTCTTGTACATATATAACTCCTGAATTTGTTTGATGTAATCCTATCACAACACCTGACCCATTTTTAGTGCAATTTTGTATTGTTTGTGATTAAGAAGGGAAGAACTGCTAAGGTATAATCAGACGTGTAGGAGGGGCTATGTAATGCGCTACAAAGCTGTGTTATTTGATCTTGACGGAACGCTGCTCGATACGCTCAGCGATCTTGCGGGTGCGCTTAATGCTGCACGTCAGATGAACGGCCTTCCTGCACAGGATATCGAACAGATCAGAAGCTATATAGGCAACGGCAGAAGGAAGCTCATAGAGCGTTCACTCAGCGCAGACCCCGGAGAATATGACGAGGAACTTGCCGTAAAACTCCAGACTGATGATTCCCAGTATTACAACAGCCACTGCATGATCAATACCAAGCCCTATGACGGCATTGTCGATCTCATCAGAAGACTTAAGTCTGACGGGATCAGGATATGCTGTGTTACGAACAAGGCGGATGAGACCGCTAAGACGCTTATCGGGCATTTCTTCCCGGATATGTTCGATATTGTCGCAGGGTCTGTTCCAGAAGTTCCCGTAAAGCCCGATCCTGCTGTCGTAGAGAGATGCCTGATCAAGTTGGGCCTGCAGGAATCAGAATGCGTCTTCATAGGTGATTCCGAAGTCGACATACAGACTGCTGCTAATGCCGGCATGGACTGCATCAGTGTATGCTGGGGATATAAGACGCGCGAATTCCTTGAGAGTGAAGGAGCTATGCGCATCTGCACAAGACCTTTGGATCTTAGGAGATACATATATGACTGATACCAAAGCAAGAGAGAAGAGCAATCTCAGAAAGATCGCCATAGGCGGCATATTTGCTGCTTTTGTGTTCATAGGCACGGAGCTTCATATTCCTACCGCCATAGGATTCATGAACCTGGGTGATTCCGTTATATTCCTTGCCGCATATCTCATCGGTCCCGCTGCGATCTTTCCCGCTGCCATAGGTTCGGCACTGGGAGATCTTCTTGCAGGTTATCCCATATATATCGTTCCCACATTTGTCATCAAGGGACTTATGGCTCTTATCGCTGCTCTGCTCATGAACAGACGCTCCGGCAAGAAGCTTACATTCATGAAGAAGATAACCGCAGGCCTTGCATCCGAAGCTCTCATGATCGCAGGATATTTTGCATTTGAATTATTCCTCTATGGAGGGACAGCTGCCGCAGGTTCCATCCTGTTCAATCTCATCCAGGCATTTGCCGCACTCGTTGTCGCGATACCGCTTACTTACGTGCTCAGGATAAAGTTGTAAAATTGCTTTTTATCAGATTATTAGTATTATTAAAGCGATTGAAAAACTAATAATGAGGTGGCTTTGATGAGCATCACTTTGAAGATAGGTAAGAAGGATCTGCCGAGAGTAATAGTGGCAGCCTTATTCTGCATTGCGGGTATCATATTATCGGCACTTCAGGGATTCTATGATTCCATATTCTGGTATGCGGGACTGTTCCTGCTCACGATCCCCACATATACGATGAACAGCAGGGATTCAAAGCCGGCAAGGATCATCCCTGAGATCATATATCCTCTGTTCACTGCATACTTCACCATCTTCTTCATGCAGATGATCAATCTCGCCAACCATAAGAATCTTGACGGTGAGAGATGGCTCTATCACGTCATGTATCACTATGAATTCACCAGGATGTTCAGGGAGATCCCCATCATCATCTTTGTTTACTTCCTGCTCCGTATGTGCATGGTCCCCAGAAGGTTCGCAGCGTGCTTCGCTCCTCTCCCGTTCCTTATCCTCGGACTTGCCGATTACTATGTATTCGAATTCCGCGGACACGAGATCCTCTTCAGCGATTTTATGAGCGCACAGACTGCTGCAAATGTGGCAGGCAACTATAATTTCGACCTGTTATACCCCGTGGTATTCCTCGTTATGCCTTATGCTATGTTCATGATGGTGTGCTTAAGACTCAAGGGAGATAAGGCTGCAACACCTGTATGGCTCAGAGTCATATTATTCGGCGCGCTTACCGCGGCATCTCTTGCAGGATTTATTCTCTCGCTCATGCAGTGGTCAATAACCAACAGGCCCCAGGACTGGGCTGACAAGGGGTCCAGATTCAACGGATTCCTTCTTAACTTCTCATTGTCCGTTAAGACATTGTTCGTTGAACCGCCGGAAGGATACTCACTTGATTCTCTTGATGAACTCGTCGAGAGTGAAGGCGTTGATATGAACTATACAGGTAATGCTGATGAAGCATCCAATGTCATCGTCATCATGAACGAGTCGTTCATGGATCCCAGGAGCTATCTGTATGCTTACAGCTTCTACGAAGATCCGACTCCGTACTTCAACTCGCTTAAGAATGATCCCAATGCGGTAGTAGGTCTTGCTGCATCTTCCGTATACGGCGGCAACACACCTAACTCCGAATTCGAGTTCCTCACGGGAATCACGATCGGTTATATGCCTAACGGTGCCGTTCCTTACATGCAGTATGTTGACGATCCCCAGTATTCACTCGCATGGGCAATGAAGGAGATGGGTTACTATACCATCGCGATGCACCCTTACTATTCGAGCGGCTGGAACAGGACGAATGTCTATCCTAACCTCGGATTCGACAAGATGATGTTCATGGATGATTTTACCTATGAGCAGTCAGACCTTCAGAGAGACGAATACATGACTGACTCTCAGGCATATGCAAATCTCATCGAGCAGATCGAGCAGGCACCTGAAGGCCAGAAGGTATTTGCATTCCTGATCACTGTTCAGAACCACGCAGGATATACTGAGAACCTGACAAACTTTGAACCTACCGAGTACTTCGCACCCGGCACAGCCAACGGCAACGAGCTCGCACTCAACGTCTACCTCACATGCCTTAAGCAGAGTGATGTTGCTCTTGAAGAGCTCCTGACATATCTGTCTGAGCAGGATGAGAAGTACACTGTCATGATGTTCGGCGACCACCAGCCGCAGTTTATGTCGGTGTTCCCGAATAATTTCGCGCCCGGTGTGTATACGAGCTGGACGATACCTTACATGATCTGGACGAACTACGATATGGATCCTGAGATCAAGGCACAGTATGAGAACGATCCCGTGGGCATCACGAGCATCAACTATCTGTCTATTGATACTCTTAAGGCGGCAGGCGTAGACCTTCCGGGTTATTACCAGCTCCTCGAGAAGATGAGAGAGAAGCTGCCCTGCATCAACTCCGCAGGATACTATTCGAACAGCCTCGGCGCATTCGGTATCTACGGAGATACCACTGATGCCGATACCCAGAAGATCCTCGATCTGTTCCACTATATCCAGTACAACCTTATGTTCGATAAAGAATCAGGAGAATTCAAGAATTCACTTATGAATGTGGTAGGTGGCTGATATGGAAAACTATGACGTTATCATCATCGGAGCAGGCCCCGGCGGAATATTCTCCGCATATGAGCTTACAAAGAAGGCACCTGACCTTAAGGTCGCTGTCTTCGAAGCGGGACATCCGCTCGAGAAGCGTAAGTGCCCGATAGACGGCAAGAAGGTCAAATCCTGCATCAAGTGCGAGACATGTGCCATCATGAGAGGCTTCGGCGGTGCAGGCGCTTTCTCTGACGGCAAGTACAATATCACCAATGATTTCGGCGGAACTCTCTACGAGCATATCGGCAAGGAGAAGGCCCTGGAGATCATGCACTATGTCGACGAGATCAACCTCGCCAACGGCGGAGAGGGCACAAAGCTCTATTCCACGGCAGGTTCCGGATTCAAGAAGATCTGCCTTGAGAACAAGCTGCACCTTCTGGATGCTTCCGTAAGACATCTCGGCACGGACAAGAACTACCAGGTGCTGGGCAATATCTTTGCTTACCTGAAGGATAAGGTGGATTTCTATTTCGATACGCCAGTAGGTGACATGAAGGTTAACGAAGACGGCACGTATTCCGTAGAAGCCGGAGACAAGGAGTACACCGCCCCCAGATGCATCGTCTCCGTCGGACGCTCGGGAAGCGGCTGGATCGAGAAGGTATGCAAGGAGCTCGGAATAGAGACGTTCTCCAACCGCGTCGACATCGGCGTCAGGGTAGAGCTTCCGGCGGTCGTTTTCTCGCACCTCACATCGGAACTCTACGAGAGCAAGATCGTATACAGGACAGAGAAGTTCGAGGACCGCGTCCGCACGTTCTGCATGAACCCTAACGGATACGTCGTAAACGAGAACACCAACGGCATCGTCACGGTCAACGGACACAGCTTCGATTCACCGGAACTGCAGTCCGAGAACACCAACTTTGCCCTTCTCGTTGCGAAACACTTCTCTTCGCCCTTCAAGGATTCCAACGGCTACGGCGAGTCCATCGCAAGGCTGTCCAACATGCTCGGAGGCGGCGTTATCGTACAGAGATTCGGCGACCTCATGAGAGGAAGAAGATCCAACGAATCGAGGATAAGCGAATCGACCGTAAGGCCTACGCTTCAGGCTACGCCGGGTGATCTGTCGCTCGTGCTCCCGAAGAGGATCTTAGACGGTATCATCGAGATGATCTATGCGCTTGATAAGATCGCTCCCGGTACGGCCAATGACGATACCCTTCTTTACGGCGTTGAGGTCAAGTTCTATAACATGGAAGTCGCGATAGACGATAATCTCGAGACCAAGTATCCGGGACTCTATGTGATAGGTGACGGTTCAGGCGTTACGCACTCTCTGTCGCATGCTTCTGCTTCCGGCGTATACGTTGCAAGGAAGATAGCAGGAGAAGAATGATAAGACCGGTCACTGTTACCGCAGTGACCGCAAGACCGCCTTCCGAACCGAAGGCTCCGCCCGTAACGATATCCATTGCTGATTTACCGTAAACAGTCCTCAGCACAGATGAGGCTGCTTCGGTTCCCGATACCTGCAATCCGATGATGTTGCCCTGGGTAAGGTTCCACATCGTATGTATCGCGCTCGTCATCCAGATGTTGCCTGTCTTAAGATAGATCAGGGCGAACAGCAATGCGATGAGGAACAGGTTTACTGCGGCCAAAGGTGTGAATCCAATGTTTGCCGAATGGAAGGCAGAGAAGAGGAAAGAAGACAGGATCACTGCCACGGCTGTGTTGCTCTTCTCTCTGATCCTCGGGATCATGAATCCCCTGAACATTATCTCCTCTGTCATGCCCTGAGGCAGCCACATTAGAAGGTTGACGATGAAGGTGACCGTGATGCCGTCTTCGAGGCCGAAGGTGATATAGTTTACCTGTCCCGTGATGATAAGGATAACAAGTACAGATCCCATCATGATAAGGCCTAATACAAGTCCCGTAAGATATGACTTTATTACCTTTGTGCGGTTCTCCAGAGGAAGACCGAGCTTGCCGAAGCAGGCGGTAAAGGGTCTTATCTTCTCGCGGTTATAGATGCGGAGCAGATAAGTAAGGATCATGAGGATATATCCCGGAAACATGAGTCCCAGGAACAGAGGATCGCTCAAGAAAATGCCGAAGACCTCGAATGTTGTGGCAATGATTTCTTCAATTGTTTTCACATTCTGAAGATCCAAAATGAACTGCGTGTATTCCGGGTGGCTCATTATGTTTATGACCGTAGGTACTACTGCTAATAGCTGGAATACGGATAACACGGCCAGAGGATAGAATATCTGATCTGCAAAGAAAACAATATTTGAAGTAATGAGATCGGCTCTTTCCATGAAAGATAATCTGTGAGTGCCGGTGCCAGTATGTACTTCGCTATTTCTTACAGATTCCACTGATACAGTGAAGCGCTCCCGGTGGAGCAGATTTGCAGATACAGCTCCTATAGCGACAGTAAGAACGCCGGAAGAGAGAATGCATGATATAAGGGCAGGTATGTTAGTCTCATTGGCTAGGGAATTGCCTATCCCGTAGAAGTGACCGTATACAGGGAAGAAGTGAAACAGTTCTGATACCTCACGGTAATTTTGAATACACGTAACGCAGACTGCAATGAGCAGAAGGAATATTGGAAGAAATGCTGTCTGTGCCGATATGATGTTGTTATTGATAACAGATATCAAGATGACAATAGACGATATAAGAAGAGCAAGGCTAACGACATAAATGAGGACGGCAAAAATACCGGGCGTAATGAAACGCCAGTGTGTCTGAGTCATAAGCACTACGATCAGAGCCGGTATGAGAGCCTTTATGGTTACACCAGCGGTGTTACCTATAACAATAGAAGACCTGGGAAGAGGTGACATTATGATCTCTGTAAAAGTGCCGTTCTCTTTCTGGCCTGCAATGACGTTGGTTCCCGAACTCATGGCAGCAAATAGTATTACGATAAATATGATGAGAGGTACAACAGTCCGGCCGATCGCCAATATGGCAGAAGCCAGACTATTATTTCCTTTGGGATCTGGTACCGGATCATCAGCAATTCGGAAATCCTCTGTCTCGATAGTGGTTACATTATGAGTTTTCCTTAAGTAATTCTGATAATCATTTAAGTAGACACTTATGAACTGGTCTTTCATATTGCCGTATTCAAGCGAATCAGTCCTAAAGTAGGTAAGAACTTCGATAGAGTTCAGCTTGCCGTCCGAGAACCTCTCATCTATCAGTTCGTCAAAGTTATCAGGGAAGACGATCGTTAGATATGCATCTTCATTCTTCATCCATTTCTGATATGTGACAAAATCATATGCGGCTTCGCTTTCTTTATATATGAATTCTGAATAACCGTAATTATCATATGTATATTGATAACGCAGGATGTTCTTGTAGTTCCTAAGATCGGTAAGAGAGCCGAAACTATCCCTCTTGGCTTCTCTGTTGGCTTCCGTTGAATTGTTATATTCCACGAAGCTGTCGGGAGCATTTACGACTATTACATTGAATACTTCATCGCTCCAGAGATGATAAGGAAAATACCATAATCCGTAAGAAACGAATGCGCAGATCAAAACGAATATGAATACCAGGCATGAAACAAAAGCTCCGACTGAAGCCTTAGCTCCGGCTCCCTTTGTGAAGTTGAAGAAACTCTTGATTATTGCCTTCGTTCCGCGTCTCATTATTCCTTATGGTTCTCCACATACAGTTTGAAGAAGGCTTCTTCAAAAGTATCAGTCTCAGTTATCTTCGTGAGTTCGTCAGTTGTGCCTTCGGCAACTATCTTACCGTCAACGAGCACACCTATCTTGTCGCACAGTTCCTGCGCCACCGAGAAGATATGCGTAGACAGGATGATCGAATGTCCCTTCGAACGCAAGTGCTTTAAGTAGTCGGTAACCTGCTTGGAAGTAAGTATGTCCAGACCGTTGGTAGGTTCGTCGAAGATTATCACCTTCGGATCATGTATAAGACTGATCGCGATGGATACCTTCTGCTTCATGCCTGTGGAAAGTTCGTTTATCTTCTTGTCTGCAAAAGGAGTAATGCCGAACGTTCCGAACTGAAGAGCTTTCCTGTCTCTTATCTCATCCCTTGGAATGTCATATAACTCCGCGAAGAAATCATAGAGCTTATTAGGCGTGGACAGAGGATCGAGCTTTATCTCGGTCGTAAGGAATCCGATCCTTCTGTGTATCTCAAGAGCATCCTTGCGCGTATCGAGATCAGTTATGGTAACGGATCCAGAAGTAGGTTCCAGGAGGGTGGAGATCATAAGCATGAGCGTTGTCTTACCGGCACCATTAGGACCGAGCAGACCGTAGATCTCGCCTTCGTTAACTTCGAAGCTAACACCTTTGATAGTCTCACTGTCTTTTGTGTAACTCTTATGGATATCATTTGCGCTTATTACTTTCAAAGCCCTGCCTCCTTATTATCCTGCGGTATATCAGTAAGGCGATAGCCGAATTGAGCAATACCAATACGGCGACGTGCCAGAATTTCTCCTGCGAATTGAATGTCTCAGACATTACCGCGAGGGCGTTGTGAATCGGAATAAAGTATTCGATAGTCATTGGTCTGGTTGCGCGGAACATCTGTATAAAGAAATCTGCCAGAAACAACAAAAGCGGAAGCTGCAGATTGACTATCGTATCCTGCAGCCTGTCCAACGCGAAAATGATCGACAGGCACAACGCACACATCAGAAAGCATGTAACGGGTACGGCTATCGCTATGATCAAAAGCTGCGTCGGAGTAAGGAATAGACCGAAAGGAAGAAGAGACATCGCACTGTTGCTCCTGTTGATCCAGGAAGCAAAGAACATGACGAATGTAGTGATGTATGTTGAGACGGATGCAATGTATACGATAGCTAACGTCTTGCCGATGATGAAATGTGATGCCGGTACTGGCGTCATGAATAGCTTCGTAAGGAAACCTCTGCTCTTCTCCTGAGCGAACATATCCTCTGCAAGAGAATATACACAGTAGTACATCATTATCATCAATATTCCGGGGATAACCCGTGATGCAGAAGAATTTGCCGAGATCCTGAAGTCCATGAACCTTGTGACCGGATTGAAACTGTCTATATAGAACAAGTCGCTTCCTATCAGTGAATACTCACCTCCAAGGATAGTGATGAGATCATTCTGATATTTATCAAGAACGTTTTGCTTGAACTGCTCAGCAAGAGCCTGACCACCGATTGAAGAAGCCGAATATGCAACATAGACTACAGCATTGCTCTCAACATGTTCTCCGCTGTAAATCTCGTCATAGTATTCAGCGATCTTTTTATCGAAATCAGTATTCTTCTCTCCGGACCAGAACGAGCATATAACAGTTCCATTCTTGACGACCTGGTGAATGCCTTCATCCTTGGTAACCTGATTGAGTCTGTTGTAACTCCAGAACTCGTAACTGAATACATTTGCATCGATGTTCTCATCGAGATACTGCTTGAATGAATCAGGTGCATCGACAATTATTATCGGCCGGCTTACAAACGATCCGGTGGACAGATAATTCATCAGCAGAGGGAATATGTTGAGCGCTATCGTAAGTATGACTGCAGGCAGCAAAAACAGTGTTGCAGTCTTACGCCAGTTTGAGAATATGCGTTGCAGTTCCCAACGATATATTGTCACGATGTGTCTCATGAAAACATTTTATATTATTGCGACTCAAAAAAGCAGGTTCGAAAATGAGTTTTCAAAGTGTTGATAAATTGAACAAAACAAGCGCTTTGAAAGGCTTTAATTCTAAAAGAAATATCAATTTAATTTGTTGACACTAAAACAAAAGAAATGTAGATTAAATATATCCAACAAGGAAAATTATGGAGGTTCTAAGTATGGAAACTGAGAAGAAAGATGTAAAGGTAGAGGCAAAGGCTGCTCCTGCAGTTGCTGCTCCTGCTAAGAAGGTTGCTCCTGCTAAGAAGGCTGCTCCTGCTAAGAAGGCTGCTCCTGCTAAGAAGGCTGCTCCTGCTAAGAAGGCTGCTCCTGCTAAGAAGGCTGCTCCTGCTAAGAAGGCTGCTCCCGCTAAGAAGGCTGCTCCTGCTAAGAAGGCTGCTCCTGCTAAGAAGGCTGCTCCCGCTAAGAAGGCTGCTCCTGCTAAGAAGGCTGCTGCTAAGAAGCCTGCTGCAAAGAAGGCTGCAAAGAAGGTTGTCGCTAAGAAGGCAGCTGAGGTTATCTTCCAGATCGAAGGTAAGGAGACCACAGCTGAGAAGATCGCTAAGAAGTTCCCTAACGGCGGTAAGATCTATGTTAACGTTGCTGAGAAGAAGGCTTACGACGAAGCTGGCAACGGTAAGAGCATTTTCTAATTCAAATAACAAGCTTCTTATGAGAACTCCCGCTTAACCGCGGGAGTTTTTATTTGCCATTTTTGAAGTTTGCTGTATGCTTGTTCTATGCCTTTATTGACTGTTCAGAATATATCGATGAGTTATGGTGAACGCCGTGTTCTTGACGGCGTTGATTTTCGCGTGAACAAAGGTGACAGGATCGCCTTCATAGGTGATAACGGTGCGGGTAAATCCACGCTGTTCAAGATCATAAAAGGCATCATTACTCCTGACGGCGGAGACATCATATACCACGGTAATACTATAGTCGGATTCCTCTCGCAGAACATGAGCGAGCAGGATCTGTCGGGCAATACGTTGAAGCCTGTTAAGCTTATCGATCTCGAGACAAAGATGCATGATCTCGAACGCGTGATGTCGAAGAGTGAAGGTGATGCACTGAATGATCTTATGAACGAGTATTCGAATGTTCAGGCTGAGTATGAGAGCTTCGGCGGATACGATTACGATCACAGACTTAATGATGCGTTGGGCGGACTCGGCCTGTCCGGTATCAGCGACAGAACTGATTTTACCGGTCTGTCCGGAGGCGAGAAGATGAGAGTGTGTCTTGCAAGACTGATCGTCGAACGTCCTGATATACTCATGCTTGACGAGCCTACGAATCATCTCGACATGGAAGCGATCGACTGGCTCGAAGGTTTCCTGTCTTCGTACGGCGGTGCGGTATTCGTCATCACTCACGACAGACATTTTATCGACAGCGTTGCAAACCGCGTGATCGAACTTGACGGCGGACACATAACAGAATACAAAGGTAACTATTCCGACTATAAGATACAGAAGGAAGAATTCATTAAGACACAGGCTTCGGTCATCGCCAATCTCGAGACTGAACTTGAGCATCAGCTCGAAGTCAAGCAGACGTTCCTGTCTCACCGCAACATAAGCGGTTATCACCAGAGGGAGAAGATAGTGGACAAGCTTGCTGATGTGCTCGAGAGAGAACGCAGCAAGATGCCTTCTGGTTATGCCAAGATGAGCTTTGCCGCTACTCCCAGAGACACGGAAGGAAGATCTGATAAGATCCTTCTTGAAGTCAAAGGAGTGTCCAAAGAGTTTGACGGCAATGTCCTGTTCGAGGATGTGTCTTTCGAGCTTAAGGCAGATGAGAAGATATTCCTGTGCGGCCCCAACGGATGCGGTAAGACTACGATGCTGTCCATGCTGTCGGGCAAGGCTTCCGGTGCAGCCGGTACGGTGCTTATCGCGCCCTCCATCACATGCGGGTTCATGGGTCAGTTCGTGCCGTTTGATGATGAGAGTGTTACCTGCTTTGATGAACTGATATCGAGAAGTGATCTTCAGACGACGGAAGCGAGAACACTTCTGGCGAGATTCGGGTTCAAGGGGGAAGATGTGTTCAAGACGATAGACATGCTCTCGGGCGGCGAGCGTTCGAGACTGTATCTTTGTTGTCTGCTTAATGAGAATCCGGATATCTTATTCCTTGACGAGCCTACGAATCACCTGGACATCAATTCGAGAGAGATCCTTGAGGATGCCATCCGCGAGTATCCGCGGGCAGTCGTATGTGTATCTCACGACAGGTTCTTCATCGATAAGTGCGCCGACAAGGTTCTGGGCTTCATAGGTACTTCAGTTAAGCCTTACGACAAGTATGAGTATTACAGACGTGACTTGAACAGTGCCAAGGCGGAAGATAAGCAGGAGACAGAGAAGCCTGCAAAGAAACCAAAGCAGGTAAAGAGCAGCAAAGAAGCAGGACAGAGAAGAGCAAAGCTGCGTGATCTCGAGAAGGAGATCGCATCTCTAGAAGATCAGCAGAAGGAACTCGAAGCTGCATTCGGAGTCAATGCAAAAGGCGACGAGTACAAAAAGTACGGAGAGATAGCGGCAAAGCTCGAACTGCTTTACGATGAGTACTTTGCGCTGTCGGAAGAGAACTGATCTTATCGTTAAAATTTATAAAAAATTTCTAATATGCTCGCCCGCATATATATTATTTTGTGCCCTGAGGTAGTATTCTATTTGTAAAATTACAATGAGGTATTACTATGGGCATGACGATAACGCAGAAGATCTTAGCGCAGCATGCCGGTTTGCAGGAAGTAAGATCAGGCGATCTCATAGAGGCCGGGCTCGACTGGTGTCTCGGCAATGAAGTAACGACACCTCCGGCTATAAAGATATTCAGGCAGCTCGGCGCAGAGAGCGTATTCGACAAAGACAGGGTCTGCCTGGTGCAGGATCATTTCACACCGAACAAAGACATCAAGTCTGCTGAACTCTGCAAGACGATGAGATGCTTTGCACATGAACAGGCGATATCTCATTTCTATGAGCTCGGAAGGAAAGAGATGGGAATAGAACATGTCATCCTTCCTGACAACGGAATAGTATTCCCGGGCGATGCGGTCATAGGTGCTGATTCTCATACATGCACATACGGCGCACTTGGCGCGTTTGCGACAGGCGTGGGTTCAACAGATCTTGCATGTGCGATGGCGAGCGGCTCTACCTGGTTCAAGATCCCTGAAGCCATCAAGGTAGTGCTTCACGGTGAATTCGGCAAATACGTGACCGGCAAGGATCTGATACTTCACCTCATAGGGATGATCGGTGTTGACGGTGCTCTGTATAAGTCTCTGGAATTCACCGGTGACGGAGTTAAGAACATATCCATGACCGGCAGGCTTACGATATGCAACATGGCCATAGAGTGCGGAGCCAAGAACGGAATATTCCCGGTAGATGACATAACTCTCGAATATATCTCGAAGACTAATCCGGAGCGATATGCTGCAGGTGACTACAAGGTCTATCAGGCTGATGACGATGCGGAATACGAGAAAGTCATCGAGATCGATCTTGCCGAGGTTCCGCTTACAGTCGCTCTGCCTCATCTGCCTTCGAATACAAAGCGCGCCGATGAATGCTCCGACATTAAGATCGATCAGGTAGTTATCGGATCATGCACAAACGGAAGGCTCGAGGATATCAGGACAGCGGCTGATATGTTCAGGGGACACAGGGTCGCAGACAATGTAAGATGCATCGTTATACCGGGCTCACAGAGAGTCTACCGCGAAGCTCTCGATAACGGATGGCTCGCGATATTCGATGATGCGGGATGCGTCATATCGACTCCGACATGCGGACCATGTCTGGGCGGCCACATGGGCGTACTTGCCAAAGGCGAGAGATGCGTATCCACTACCAACAGGAACTTTGTCGGACGAATGGGCGATACAGGCTCAGAAGTAATCTTAAGCGGCGTTCCCGTTGCATGCGCGTCTGCGATCGCCGGACATGTCGCCACTCCCGATATGATCGGAGGTGCCTATGAAGGTTAAAGGGTTAGTACATAAGTATGCCGATAATGTCGATACCGATGTTATCATCCCCGCGAGATATCTTAATTCGGCTGATCCCGAGCATCTCAGACAGCACTGCATGGAAGACATAGACAGCGGTTTTGCTTCGCGTGTGTCAGAAGGAGACATCATGGTCGCGGGGAAGAATTTCGGGTGCGGTTCATCGAGAGAACACGCTCCTGTCGCGATCAAGGCCAGCGGTATAGCGCTGGTCATAGCGGAGGATTTCGCGAGGATATTCTACAGGAACAGCATCAACGTGGGCCTTCCGATACTAGAGTGCCCTGAGGCGGCCAGAGCAGTTCAGGCCGGAGACGAACTCGAGGTCGACTTCGATACCGGAGTCATTACGGATTTAACGCTTGGTCAGACATGGCAGGCGAGGCCGTTCCCTGAGTTCATCAAGAACATAATCGATGCGGGCGGACTGCTGGATTACACGAGGAAGAAGTTAAGCAATGAATGAGTATAAGATAGCCGTCATCAAAGGTGACGGAATAGGTCCCGAGATAGTCGATTCCGCACTGCGCGTGCTGGACAGAGTACAGGATAAGTTCGGATTCAGGGTCAATTATGAGGTATTCCCTGCAGGCGGCTGTGCCATAGATAAGTATGGCATGCCTTTGCCTGATGAGACACTTGAGGGGTGCAGGGCATCTGATGCAGTACTCCTCGGTGCCGTCGGAGGCCCAAAGTGGGACAGCATCGAACCCTCGCTGAGACCGGAGAGAGCACTTCTGGGTCTAAGGTCGGGACTCGGTCTTTATGCGAACCTGAGACCTGCGATAATGTTTGAAGAGCTTAAGGATGCATCGCCCGTAAAGAATATTGATAAGATGGACATCATGATGGTCAGGGAACTGACCGGAGGCATCTACTTCGGCGATAGTGATTCGTACAGCTGTAATGACATACTGCCTGACGGCACTCCGAAGGTAAGGATCGCATACGATACGGAGAGTTATTCCGAAGGCGAGATAAGAAGGATAACCGATCTTGCATTCAGGATCGCGAGAGGAAGAAGCAGGCATCTGACATTGGTGGACAAAGCCAATGTCCTTACTTCGAGCAGGCTCTGGCGCGAGATAGCGGAAGATGTGCATGATGATTACCGGGATGTATCTCTGGACTTCCTTTATGTCGATAACTGCTCGATGCAGCTCATAAGCAGACCAGGTGATTTTGATACAATAGTTACCAGCAATATGTTCGGCGATATCTTATCCGATGAAGCAGGACAGATAACGGGAAGCGTAGGAATGCTTCCGTCAGCTTCACTGGGCAAGACCGGCACGCCGGGTATGTATGAACCAATTCACGGAAGCGCTCCTGACATAGCCGGAACAGGCAAGGCAAATCCTCTGGCGACGATACTGTCTGTCGCCATGATGCTTCGCTGGCAGTTCGGTGAGAACGAAGCAGCAGATGCTGTCGAAGAGGCCGTCAGGAAAGCTCTTGCCGGAGGTTACAGAACAAGTGACATATCCCGCGGCAATGCGGGTGAGATCCCTGTCGATACGAACGGCATGACTGATGCCGTTATCGCAGGGCTATAAAACATAACAAGAAGGGGAAGAGCAATGGCAAAGAAACTTGTAGCGGTCATTGATATAGGATCGATAACCGCGAGGATCAAGATCTTCGAAGTTAATGCGAAGGGCAAGCCCAAGGAGATCGAGGCAGTGCGCAAGTTCACGGGCCTTGGTTCGAGAAGCTATAAGTCTGGCACTATCCAGGCTGAGCAGGTGAACGAACTGTGCAAGTGTCTTAAGATGTTCGACGAGAAATGCCGTGAGTATGGTGTGTCGCGTGTCTTCTGCGTTGCCACATCAGCATTCAGGGATGCGTCCAATGCCGAAGTCGTTCTCGAGAAGGTAAGGACCAGAACAGGATTCAAGATAAGAGTCCTTGATAACGCGATGGAGCGTTACTATCAGAGCCTTGCAGTGCAGGCGATCTATCCGGACTTTGCAAAGATGATCTCGAGCGGAACGATGATGCTCGATATCGGTTCCGGTTCGCTCCAGGCATCTGTTTACGACAAATCTGAGTTCGTATTCTCTCAGAACATGCTTCTCGGATCGCTCCGTATCTCGGGCCTGCTCTCTGACCTCGAGACACGCACGACGCATTATGACGAAGTGCTCGAAGAGTTCATAGGCCAGGACCTTGATGACTATCACGCAGTAGAGCCCAAGGGCATCACATACAAGAACCTCATAGCATTCTCTGGCGAGATGGGATTCATCAAGCGCCTCGGAGGGTTTGACGGAATGTCTTCCTGCGTGCTCACAAAGGAAGAGTTTCTGAGGATATATGAGTATCTGCTGAAGACAAGACCTTCGGATCTTACTCTCCACGACCAGATCCCTTCGATGATCGCACCTCTGCTCCTGCCGACTGCGCTCATCATCAAGAACATGCTCGAATACACTGGCGTAGATAAGGTCTACATGCCGCACGCTTCGCTGTCTGACGGCATTATCTATTACTATTGCTACAACAACATGGGCCTCAAGCCCGCGATAGATCCTGACAGCTATCTCATCTCTGCCGCGAGACATCTCGCCAAGAGATACCGCTGCGACAAGAAACACATCGAATATGTTGAAGATATCGCTCTTCGTATCTTCGATGAGATCAAGAATGTATCGGGTCTGGACAAGCGCGACAGGCTGCTGCTCCAGATCGCGGTAATACTTCATGAGATAGGCAAGTTCGTCCATTCGAGGAACCACAGTGATGCTGCATATTCCATTATCAGCTATACCAATCTGATGGGCCTCGACCACGACGAGCAGCATATGGTCGCCATGATCGTAAGACTGTATCCGAGGAATAATCCGTATGAGAGTTATTACTACTCGATCCTTCCTTCGGATCAGAAGGTCATCGTATCCAAACTCACGGCAATCCTTCGTATCGCCGATTCAATAGATGCTTCGCACAAAGAGAAGGCAAAGAGAGTCAATGTCTCGCTTAAGCCCGACAAGCTTGCGGTAAGCTGCGAATCGCCGTCGGATATGTCTTTCGAGCAGTGGGCATTTGAACACAGGTGCGGTCTGTTCGAAGACGTAATGGGGATCAAGCCCGTGTTTAAGAGCAGGAGGGAAGGCTGATGGCAGTCAAGAAGAAGAGTACAGGAACGCCGGAACCGGCAAAGAAGAGTCCTAAGAAGACAACTGCGGTAAGGGCAAAGAAGCCCGCCAAGACCGCAGGAAGGACTAAGGCATATAAGACGGATAAGTACGCATCAGAGCTTAGCAGGAATTCCAAATACTTCAACCGCGAGCTCTCATGGCTCGAGTTCGATGACAGGATCCTGCACGAGGCAAGGGATACGAAGAACCCGCTCCTCGAGAGGCTTAACTTCCTGTCCATAACCGCATCCAACATGGACGAGTTCTATATCGTCCGTGTCGCATCCTTAAGGGACATGCAGAGCGTGGGCATGGAGGCTGCCGATATCGCAGGCTTCACCACGACAGAGCAGCTCGAGAGGATCGATGCCAAGACACGCCGCACGATGGCGCTGATGTACAGCACTTTCGGAAGGTCGCTCGTACCCGCGCTCGAGCAGGAGAAGATATTCTTCAGGAACTATGACGAGCTTACAGACTCACAGCGTAAGACAGCCGATTCTTATTTCAAGACGGTACTCTATCCGATAGTTACGCCGATGGCCGTAGATGCTTCGAGACCGTTCCCGCTCATTTACAACCGCATGCTCAACATCTGCGCGATGATCGAGAATGCACCCGGCAGCGTTAAGCTCCAGGACAGAGCCGTGGACGGCATCAAGAATGCACAGGATACATCTGAAGAAGAAGGCTTCATGTATGCCACCATCCAGGTCCCGACGGTCGTAAAGCGTCTGTATCAGATCCAGAGCGACGAGGGAGACGTTTTTGTTCCCATCGAGCAGATAATCCAGGCTAACATCGAAGAACTCTTTGACGGCAGGACCGTTGTGGCTTCGGGCTTCTACCGCGTCATGCGTAACGCCGATCTCGATATCGACGAAGACGAGGCAGAGGACCTCCTCAAAGAGATCGAGACTCAGGTCCGTAAGCGCAGGTTCGGCGAGATCATCAGACTGGAAGTCCAGGACAATATCGATCCGGACCTCCTCGAGTACATCATGAAGGAACTCGATGTGTCCAAGAAGGACATCTTCAGCGTATCCGGTCCGATCGATCTGACGTTCCTTTCCAAGCTTGCTTCCGCATGCAAGGAGAAGCACCCGGATCTCTGCTACAAGCCGCACGATCCGGCAGAGGCAGCATCCTTCGACGGTCCCGTGTCGGAACTGGATATTTTCGCGCAGATAAGAGAGCGCGACAGGATAGTGCACCACCCGTACGAGACGTTCGAGCCCGTACTCGAGTTCGTAAAGCAGGCGGCGCGCGACCCCAATGTCCTTGCGATCAAGCAGACGCTGTACAGAGTCTCAGACAAGTCCCCGATCATAGCATCGCTTCTCGAGGCGGCGCAGCGCGGCAAGCAGGTAATGGTACTGGTAGAGCTCAAGGCGAGGTTCGACGAGGAGAACAACATCAACTGGGCGAAAATGCTCGAGAATGCGGGCTGTCACGTAATCTACGGCCTCGTAGGACTCAAGACGCACAGTAAGATCACGCTCGTGGTACGTAAGGAAGAAGACGGCATCAGGCGTTATCTGCACCTTGCTACGGGCAACTACAACGACGTCACCGCGAAGATCTACACGGACCTCGGACTCTTCACGGCATCAGAGAGCTTCGGTGAGGACGCATCGCAGTTCTTCAACATGCTCTCGGGATTCTCTATCCCGCAGACCTGGAAGAGGCTCATTCCGGCACCGCTGTGGATGAAGGATTACTTTATCTCCAAGATCAAGCGCGAGGCCGAGAATGCCAGGAACGGCAAGCCGGCACGTATCGTTGCCAAGATCAACTCACTTGTTGACGGCGTCATCATAGACGAGCTTTATGCGGCATCCTGCGCAGGCGTTAAGATCGACCTCATCGTAAGAGGCATCTGCTGCCTGAGGGCCGGAATTCCCGGCATGTCCGAGAACATCACGGTGCGTTCCATCACGGGCAGGTTCCTGGAGCACTCGAGAATATTCTATTTCTACAACGAAGGACACGAGGATCTCTATTTGGCTTCGGCTGACTGGATGCCACGTAACCTTAACAGACGTGTGGAGCTTCTGTTCCCGGTAGAGGACAAGGAATGCCGCGCGCGCGTACTCGAAGTTCTCGAAGTGGAACTCGCCGATACGGTAAGGACAAGCTTCCTGTCACCGGACGGAACGTACCATAAGCTCGATCTGCGCGGCAAACAGAAGCTCGATTCACAGCAGAGGCTGCTCGAGCTCGCTGACGAGGCAGTGGAAGACAGACACAGGACGGAGATGAATTCGGAGTTCATCCCGAAGGAGAATCCGCACGGCTCTGATATGCTATAATTCTGAAATCATAAATAAAGAGAGGTTATTCAAATGAGTGTATTTGTTGAAGATTATGTATCGGCATCAAATCCCGGCATCAAGACAAAGAAGTTCACCATCAAGAGTTCGATCGAAGGCTTTGAGGCATCCGTAATAGGTTATGCGGCTGCGATCACCAACCTGACGATCCCCGGTAAGGACGGCAAGGCAAAGGATATCATCCAGGGCTGCAGAGGTCTCGATGAGTATATGAATAACCCGATGTGCCACGGTTCTGTCGTCGGAAGATCCGCGAACAGAACGAAGGGAGCGGCTTTTGTTATCGACGGTGAGACATATCACATCCCCGCCAACGAAGGCGAGAACAACCTGCACTCAGGCAATCCCGGCTTCCACAACTCATTCTGGGAGGGTGAAGTCATCGATGAAGATAAGGCCAATGACCTTATCTCCAAGTCAGGTATCGCAGGCATTGCAGATGTTGACGGAGATGCGGTCCTGTTCAGCTACACAAGTCCCGACGGAGCCACGGGCTTCCCCGGTAATCTCGAGACAAAGGTGCTCTATGCATGGCTTACGGACAGGACATTCCTTCTCATGTATATCGGAAAGAGCGATAAGGCTACGATCTTTGCTCCTACGAATCACTCATATTGGAATGTAGCAGGATATGATGCAGGTTACGTCGGAGAACAGCTCATCATGGTAAATGCCGATGAGATCACGATCAAAGACGAGAACAACTGCCCTAACGGTGAGGTGATGAAAGTTGACGGAACGGTATTTGACTGCCGCGAGTACAGATTCATCTCCGAGCTTATCGACAGCGATGATCCGCAGATCGTCATGGGCAAGGGTATCGATCAGAACTTCCTCGTTAAGGGTGAGAAGGGTACATTCTCATTTGCAGCTGCTGTTACCGATCCTGTATCCGGAAGCACGATCGAGTGTCTTACGGACCTTCCCGGCATTCAGATCTATGCTGCAAATAACCTCAACAACTCTCCCGACCAGAAGGGTGATACACCTTACGCACCTTACACAGCTATCTGTCTCGAGGCTCAGATGGTACCCAATGCCGTCAACCTCCCTCAGTTCGATTCGCCTGTGATCAAGGCAGGAGAGACCTGCTATCATGCCGTAGGATACAGATTCCCCGAGGCCTGAATTTTGTACTTAACGAATCAGGAACACAGATATATAATACTTGCTAAGATTTTTAAGAAAGAAGGAAATCAATATGGAAAAGAAAAATCTTGATTGGTCAAATCTGACATTCTCTTACCAGAAGACCGACAAGCGTTTCGTTGCTAACTACACCAACGGCGCTTGGGACGAGGGTGCCCTCATCGATGACGATATGATAGTCATGAGCGAGGACGCAGGCGTACTTCAGTATGCACAGACTGTATTTGAAGGCCTTAAGGCTTATGAGACAAAGGACGGTAAGATCGTTACATTCCGCCCCGACCTCAACGCTGAGAGACTTCATGACTCTGCTGTCCGTCTCGAGATTCCCCCGATTTCCAAGGAGTTGTTCATCAGATCAGTCAAGGAGACTGTTGCAGGCAATGCAGCATGGGTTCCTCCGTTCGGAACAGGCGCATCTCTCTATCTGAGACCTTATATCTTCGGTATCAACCCCGTTATCGGCGTTAAGCCTGCTGATGATTATCAGTACAGGATCTTCGCTACACCTGTAGGCCCCTACTTCAAGGGCGGCGCTAAGCCGATCAGAGTTAAGATCTCTGATTTTGACCGTGCAGCTCCGCACGGAACAGGTAACATCAAGGCAGGACTTAACTATGCTATGTCTCTGCATGCGATCGTTACCGCTCACAAGGAAGGCTTTGCCGAGAACATCTATCTCGATCCTGCAACGCGTACAAAGATCGAGGAGACTGGCGGCGCTAACCTCATCTTCACAGACGGCAACGGCACACTCGTTGTACCTAAGTCTGATTCCATCCTGCCTTCCATCACGAGAAGATCTCTCGTTTATGTTGCAGAGCATTACTGCGGCATGAAGATCGAAGAGCGTGAAGTTACTCTCGAAGAGGTCATGGGAGGCGCATTCACAGAGGGCGGTCTCTGCGGTACAGCAGCTGTTATCTCGCCTCTCGGTGCCATCAACGATCACGGCAAGGAATTCACATTCGCTTCCGGCATGGAAGAGATGGGTCCTGTCATGACAAAGCTCAGAGAGACTCTCACAGGCATCCAGATGGGTACTGTTGAAGCACCTGAGGGATGGATCCTCGAGATCGAGTGCGAGTAATCTCGCCGCTATGCGGCTGAGTAAATCGCTCGTGTAAGCTGATCAAATAATAATGGCCGTCGGTTGATCCGGCGGCCATTTTGTTTTGCATGGTGAAGTGATGCTGTTACAGCATGTGTGCTCTTAACTCTTCGCCTGACAGAGGTGAGAGGAGGGCAGGTGCGATGTCGAAGACTGTCTTGCAGCCGAAGTCGCCCTTGGCAGCAAGTCTTGAGATGGCACGTGCATAGGCAACGAGTACGGAACCTGTGAATTCAGGGTTGGAATCGAGCTTCAGGGAATACTCGATGACCTGCTTGTGCTCACCGTTGTTGCCGGTTACGCCTGTCCTGAATACGAAGCCACCGTGGTTCATGCCGGAGTGATTGGCAGCAAACTCTTCTTCGGAGATGAAGTGTACTGTCGTATCGTAATCTGCAAAGTAGTTGGGCATCTCCTTGATGGTCTTCTCGATGAGAGCCTTATCAGCACCTTCCTCTGCAACTACGAAACACTCTCTTGTGTGCTTCTGTCTTGTAGTAAGCTCGGGCTGTTCACCTGATCTTACAGCTTCAAGGGCAGCTTCTACGGGAATGGTGTACTGCTTGCCGTTCTTTACGCCGGCGATCCTGCGGATTGCATCAGAGTGTCCTTGAGATACGCCCTTGCCCCAGAATGTGTAATCCTTGCCTTCGGGAAGGACACAGCTGCCGTAAAGACGGTTGAGTGAGAACATACCGGGGTCCCATCCGCCTGAGATAAGTGCAGTGTGATTGCTTGAAGAAGCAGCGCCGTCAACATTTGCAAAATGCTCAGGGATCC
This sequence comes from Oscillospiraceae bacterium, assembly GCA_902782125.1. Taxonomy (GTDB): domain Bacteria; phylum Bacillota; class Clostridia; order Saccharofermentanales; family Saccharofermentanaceae; genus Saccharofermentans. The sequence goes on from CACZMA010000004.1 coordinate 48,753, forward strand.
TGGCATGCGTATCAAAGCTGTCGATTACATTGAACATTGCCGCATACTTCGGTGTCTGCTCGGGAAGATCTGTTGCGGAACCGCCGCAGATAACGAGGACATCGATCTTGTCCTTGTAGCTCTCAATGTTGTCTGTGCTGTCAACGACGGCGCCTTCCGTAGCGATCTTGACTGTCGCGGGATCACGTCTTGTGAATACTGCAACGAGGGAAGTGTCGGGATTCTGCTTGATAGAAGCCTCAACGCCGCGTGCAAGGTTGCCGTAACCTAAAATACCGATCTTGATCATAGTGGATACCTCCATTTTTATTTCGAAAAGATTTTATCTTTTAAGCCACTTCCAGTAAATAGAAAATTGATTGTAAAGGCAAATTGCCTATTGCTTTACAATTGCAGCTGAACTATAATCAGCTGCGGAAAGAAGGCGGCAAACATGACAGACAAGACCCAGAAGAACAAGACATACAACATCGTACTCATTGCGGTATCGGCAGCTCTCATTACGATCTGCTCCTGGATATCCATAACTATCGGTCCCGTTCCGTTCACGCTCCAAACAATGGCGATCTTTGCGGTACTCATGACGATCGGCGGCGCCAGGGGAAGCATTGCGGTAGTTATCTACCTTTTGCTGGGCCTCGTAGGTGTGCCTGTTTTCGCGGGCTTCAAGGGAGGTCCTGCATCGTTCCTCGGTCCGACAGGCGGTTTTCTCGTAGGTTTTGCCGTTGCCTCTCTGGTATGGATCCTCCTCGAAAAGCTCCTTAGGGACAAGATGTCTTCCTCGGCTGTAAAGCGTATACTATACGGCGTGATCAACGCGGTGATCTGCGAGGTCGTTATGTATACGATAGGCGTAATCTGGTTCATGGTAGTGTACGGACAGCAGACCGGCCCCGTTGGTCTTGGAGCAACGCTCACTATGTGCGTGGTACCGTTCATCATCCCGGATATCGTCAAGATCGCCGTTGCGATCGTTATCGGGGAGCGTGCCGGCAAACTGATACATAAATAACGAACTTTATATTTTTCTTGTGGTAAAATCTAGTTTGGTCCGTTCAGGGCCAAACTATGTTTATTAAGGGGGATAGCATGGAAGACAACATTATGTTCAAGGCTGATTCCATCTGTAAGAACTACGGAAGCCACCATGTTCTGAACGATGTAAGCTTCACCATAAGGAAAGGTGAGATCTACGGCCTAGTAGGTAAGAACGGCGCCGGTAAGACAACGATCATGAGGATCATGACAGGCCTTCAGCAGCCTAATTCAGGTAAGATCGAATTCGGCTTTGACAGGAAGAGATTAGGTTCTGTCGGCTCGCTCGTTGAAGTCCCTTCCATATATGCCAATAAGACTGCAAGAGAGAATCTTGAGTTCCAGTACATCAATCTCGGCCTGAAGATAGACGGAAGTCTTGAAGAGATCCTCACTTTTGTAGGACTCGACAATACCGGCAGCAAAAAGGCCGGCAAGTTCTCTCTTGGTATGCGTCAGCGTCTGGGAATCGCGATGGCCATCGTAGGCGATCCTGAGATGCTCATCCTTGATGAGCCCATCAACGGCCTCGACCCTCAGGGTATCATCCAGATAAGAGATCTTATCAATAAGCTCAACAGAGAGAAGGATATGACAGTCATCATCTCAAGCCACATCCTCTCGGAGCTGTCCAAGCTCGCTACATCCTTTGCTTTCATCGACAAGGGACATATCGTCAGGGAAGCGACTCAGGAAGAGATCGAGAATGCAGGAGAGAAGCAGCTGCTCATCACGGTTAACGATCCTCAGGGACTTGCCTCCATCCTGATGGGCAAGGGCTATAATGCCGAGATCGTTACCAACCCCGGCAAGGTCACGGTCCACGGTGACATCAATATCGCCGAGGTTGCTGTCATTGCAAATGAGGGCGGGTTCGAAGTAACGGATATGCATAATATCGAGACTGACCTCGAAGACTTCTTCTTAGGACTCGTAGGAGGTGAGACTCATGCCTGAACTTCTTAAGTTTGAATATAAGAGATTACTCACATGTAAGCCTCTGTACTTTATCCTGGCTGCCACTGCGATCATTCCTTTGGCGGCAGGCATAGGTGTTAATATTTTCTTTGGCGTTTTGGGAGTAGATGATTTTGATTCTCTGAATGGATTCACTTCAGGCAATGAGCAGTTCTTTACCTGGTTTGTAATCAGTTTCTTCCACACAAGACTTCCGATCTTCATTGCCCTGTTTACGAGCCTTTTCCTCGGAAGAGACTTCAGGGACGGATTTGTACGCAACAAGGTAACTGCAGGCCATTCCAGGCTCTCTATCTATGCTTCAGCAATGATCACACAGGTAAGTGTTACCGCAGCGCTCTGCATAATCTATGTTCTGGTCGGAACAGTCACGATGGCACTGTCTCCCATGGGCGCAAATCTTAATGGCGGTGAGATGTTCATAAGGGCGTTCGTCCTCATGTTGTCTCTCATAGCAATGACAGTCCTGTTTACCGCACTGTCAATGGCCCTCAACGGCAAAGTGCTCGTTACCGTAATATCGGTTGTGTTTGTCATGGCACTCGGTCTGGCAGGTTCGCTCGCTTCTACATACAGCTACAGCTCGGATATGATCGATGAGTACATTGATGTCTGCGAAGACAAGATCGATGAATACGAAGAAGAATACGGTTATGTTTATTACACTGTTCCCAAGAGATCGGATTATATCAATTACGGCTGGTATATAGGCCACCCGCTCTATGTTCTGACAAATGCCGGCATTGAGAAAGAGCTTATGGCCAGCCTGGAGAATTCTGTCCTTACATTCGATGAGGATGAGATCTTCTCTTATCCGAAGAAAGTAGCGCGTATGGGATACGGTCAGTCGCTTATTACGGCGATCTTTACGAACAGCAACCCGCCGCCGCTCGACAAGAAGGACATGAAGAAGATCGACGGCATGATCGTCGATATAGACGATCTGCTCGTGGCATATTCGATCAAGTCGGTCGTCTGGACCGCCATCTTTGCTGCAGGCGGCTATGCGATCTTCAGAAAGAAGAACTTAAGCTGATGTTTTACAATGACCACAGACTGTCAATAGTAATCGGTGCATACGGCAGCGGCAAGTCCGAGATATCGGTCAACATGTCGCTTGCCCAGCGCCGCGACAACCCTGTTTCCAGGCTCCTCATCGCGGACATGGACATAGTCAACCCGTTCTACCGTTCCGCGGACTGCGCTCCAGAGCTCGAGAAGAACAACATCAAGGTCATCTCTCCGATGTACGCCGGATCGAATGTTGATGCACCGGTGCTGCCGGCGGAGATGTATGTTGTTTTCGATAATTCCGAGTACACCGGAGTATTCGATATCGGAGGCGAGGACATGGGCGCGACAGTGCTGGGTTCCCTTAGGCACCGCATCGAAAGCACGGACCATGCGATATACATGGCGGTCAACACGCTGAGACCGTTCACATCAGACCCGCAGCAGATAGCGGTGATGACAGCCGAGCTTCAGGCGGCATCAGGCTTCCCGATAGACGGATACCTCAATAACACGAACCTTCTGGAGGAGACGACTCCCGAGATGGTCCGTGAGGGCGAGCAGATGATCCTGGAGGCTTCAAAGCTTACCGGAATACCGCTTGTAGCCACATGCGCAATGAAGGAAGTCGGTGTAAAGGAATGCCTTGCGCCCGAGTTTTTCGAGATGACGAGACAGATCTTTTATAGTTACTGATTAGATAAAATCTTTTTGCGTTATTTATTGTTTATCGGCGATTTTAATGATAATATTTTCATTGAGCGGCGTTTAAGACCGCACCACAAATCAGGAGGATAAAATATGGGATTGATTAAAGATGCTGCAAAGGCTTTTGCAGGCAACGTAGTGGGAGTAGCAGGCTCGGTAGTAACGAGTGCTGTTTCTGATCAGTATCTTGAATTCTTTACTTGCGACTCTCTCGGACAGGACATTCTTGTCAGAGAAGGCGCTATCAAGATGGAGAAGGGCAGGAACAAGGGAAGTTCCGAAGTTATCAGCAACGGTTCCATCGTTGCGGTACCTGAGGGTACAGCTTGTCTGCTCGTTGACGGCGGCCGTATCGTAGACGCTGTTATGGAAGCAGGTTATTACAAGTGGGATAACTCATCTTCACCTTCCATCCTCGCTAACACAAATGTCGGTGAGAATGCAAAGGCAATCGTTAAGGACGCTTGGGACCGTTTCAGAATGGGCGGCGAGATCCCCAAGCAGCAGAGAGTTTACTTCGTAAACATGCTCGAACTGAGAGATCAGAACTTCGGTACAGCTTCTCCGGTACCTTATCCGGATCCTGAGTACCGTAACATCTACATCCGTCTTAACGGTACATTCTCTTACAGAATCCAGGATCCTGTCACATTCTTCAAGAACTGTGCAGGTAACGTAAAGGGCGAGTTCACAAGTGCTGAGTTCATGGGTACACCCCCGAAGCCGCAGCAGCCTCGTATCGAGTTCCTCGACCACATCACAGAGGCTCTCAACATGCTGGCAGCTCAGGACAGAGTTATGTACTCTCTCATCGACTCCAACAGATCCAAGCTCAGGAACCGTATGCAGGAGTGCCTCGATGAGGATTGGCTCCAGAACAGAGGTATCGTTGTAGAGGCAGTTGCCATCGGCGGCGTTACACCTGACGATAAGTCACGTGCAAGGATCGAGCAGGTCGATACAGCAAAGCTCTATGGCCAGGATGCAAATGCTCTTGCAGCTCAGGTTGCATTGGGCCAGACAGAGGCTATGAAGGCAGCCGGTGCAAATGCAAATGGTGCCGTAAACGGCTTCATGGGCATGGGCATGATGGGCGCAGTAGGCGGAAACAACGCTACAGCAGCAGCTCTCGGTGCTATGCAGGCTAACCAGGGCCAGCAGCAGCCTCAGACAGGTTTCTTCGCAGGCGGAGCAGCAGCTCCTGCAGCTCAGGCAGGCTGGACATGCGAGTGCGGCCAGGGCGGCAACACAGGCAAGTTCTGCAGCAACTGCGGTAAGCCTCAGCCCGCAGCAGCTCCGGCAGGCGGCTGGACATGCGAGTGTGGTACTGTAAACACAGGCAAGTTCTGCAGCAATTGCGGTAAGCCTCAGCCCGCAGCAGCTCCGGCAGGATGCTCTAAGTGCGGCTGGAAGCCGGCAGACGGACAGGCTCTTCCTAAGTTCTGCCCTGAGTGCGGCAACCCTCTGCAGTAATAACGGATCAGCGATAAGCAACATACGGCCTCTGAGGTTCCCTCAGGGGCCGCTTTTTATTGTTTTTGTCTTTGATTTTTGTTATAAAATAAACATTGGGATAGATTGATCATGGGAAATATAAAGGGCAGAAGCAGATTGTTGCACGATATATCTGTTCGTTCAGTTAAATTTCTGAACATTATCTTGATGTGCCTGCCTTTTGCATATATCTGGATCACCTTTTATTCCAAACAGGTCTACGGCGGAGAATTCGACATAACCGGTCTGAGTGTCTTTATTGCCGCTTATGTCTTAATGTATTCTATCTGTGTACGAATCTACGATGCCTTCCAGATAAGCCAGGTCGGCAGGGCTGAATTGTTCTTCAGTCAGATGATCGCACTTTTCCTTACGGATATATTGTTCTTCCTTATCCTTGCTGCGCTGCTCAGGGCATGGCCTGAACTGTTCAGGTTCATCGTATGCGTATTGCTTCAGATCATTGTATCCCTTGTATGGTGTATTGCCGTATCTGAATGGTACACAAGGACTTTCGATAAGAGGAAGGCTGTCATTATCTATGACAGCATCCATAACCTCCATGAGATATCCAGGCACAAACAGTTCCAGAAGAGCTTTGATCTGATTGGTACCTACGATATAGACGAAGTCAAATTCTCCACGGCAAGTGACCGTAAGGCATGGCTCATCGATAAGATCAAGGATGCTGATGCTGTTTTTGTCATGGAACTTCACAGCCATGACAGGAACATAATAGTCAAATATTGCGTAGAGCATGAGATCAGCTGTTATAACGAGCCTAAGATCGGAGATATCCTGATGAGAAGCTCTAAGCAGTTCAATATGTATAACGTTCCAATGACTCTGGTCGAGAGGCATTACCCCAATCCTGAATACCTGTTCATGAAGCGATTGGGCGACATACTCCTGTCTTGTCTTACGCTTGTTGTTGCTTCCCCGGTATTCCTTGTCACTGCACTTGTCATTAAGCTAAGTGACGGCGGCCCGGTCATCTATAAACAGAAGCGTCTGACGCTGAACGGAAAGGTTTTCGAGATATATAAGTTCAGGAGTATGAAGGTAGATGCCGAGAAGGAGACCGGAGCCGTGTTGTCTTCCGGTACGCACGATCCGCGCGTATCGAACTTCGGAAGGTTCTTACGCAAATCCAGGATAGATGAACTGCCCCAGCTGATCAACATCATCAAGGGTGACATGTCCATAGTGGGACCGCGCCCCGAGAGGCCTGAGATCGCTGAGAGATACTCCAAGGATCTTCCGGAATTCAAACTCAGACTTCAGGTGAGAGCGGGTCTTACCGGATATGCCCAGGTCTACGGAAGATACGATTCGGACCCGTACGACAAGCTGAGTATGGACCTTCACTACATTGCCAATGCGGGTGTTGCCGAAGATTTCCGCATACTGCTTGCTACGCTTAAGAGGATCATTGCCAAGGAACCTGAGCTGAACCGGGAGGATGAGGATGTCGATGCCTGATCATCCGGGAATAGTCAGCATTATCATGCCTGCCTATAACAGCGCCGGGACAATTGAAGCGGCGGCGGCTTCCGTGCTTGAGCAGACCTATGAGAATATAGAACTGCTGATAGCAGACGATGCTTCTTCAGATGATACTCCCGAGATCTGTCAAACTCTTGCTTCCAGAGACAGAAGAGTGCGTGTGATCTCAAACCCGAGTAATCTGGGAGCGCTCAAGTCACGTCTGAAGCTGATAAGAGAAGCAAAAGGCGATTGGATAGCTTTCCTGGACAGTGATGATCTGTGGAAGCCTGACAAGCTGTCAAAGCAGCTTGCCGTAAGGAATGAAACAGGCTGCGATCTCGTCTATACGGGTTCGTCATTTATCGATGAGAACGGTCAGCCTTTTGAATGGATTCTTCATGTTCCCGAGAGAACAGAATACAAGCAGCTTCTCAAGCAGAATATCATCTCGAATTCATCTGTGTTGGTGAAGAAGGAGCTGTTCGTCAGATTTGCTCCGGATAATGAGGATAAGCATGATATGCATGAAGATTTTGCCTGTTGGCTCGGAATGCTCAGGGCTGGTCATACTGCGCGCGGAATAGATGAACCGCTTATCACATATAGATTGTCCAAGAGTTCGATGTCGGGCAATAAGCTCAAAGCGTATTCCATGAACATGTATACATATAAATATGTGGGGCTTGGCTTTTTCTCACGGCTCTACTATCAAATGTGCTACTCTGTAAACGGGATCAAAAAGTACAGGCACCTGAGATGAGGGACATAAAAGCATGACTGAAGATCTTGAAGTGTTGATAAGTGCCTTAGGTAAGGATGCACTGGCTTTGGCATCCGGTATGAACCTCGAGTGCGGTGCAGTCCTGGTCGATCAGTGCAGCCGTAATGACAGATATGAGTTCAGCACCTCGGAAGGCCATACTGTCCGGACCATCGAGTCAGTCGAACGCGGTATCGGCAGGTCAAGGAACCTGGCTTTGGAAGAAGCAAGGGGAAGGATAGTCCTCTTCTCCGATGACGATATAGTCTATTCTGAAGGCTATGCCGAGAGCATACTGAAGGCTTTTGAAGCACATCCTGAAGCAGACATCATAATGTTCAACGTCAATGTCTCTGAAGACCGAAAGACATACCGGATAGACAAAGAGATACGTGTCCATAAGTGGTCTGTCGGAAGATATCCCGCGTATGCCGCTGCAGCAAGGCTGGACAGTATCAGAAGGGCAAAGGTCAGGTTCTCTTTGCTCTTTGGAGGCGGCGCGCGATACTCAAACGGAGAGGACAGCCTCTTCTTCATGGACTGCCTCAGGGCAGGGTTAAAGGTGATCGCCGTTCCGGTTACAATAGGATCAGAGATACCGCGCGAATCCACCTGGTTCCACGGATTCAATGATAAGTTCTTTCTCGACAGGGGTGTGCTGTACAGCTTCCTTTACGGGAATGCTGCCGGTATCTGGGCACTGAGGTTCGTGATTGCCAAGAGACATTCTTATGCGGACCAGATGAAGCCTTCGGATGCCTTTAAGCTGATGCGCAAGGGAATAAAGGAAGGGAAAGCCTTAAGAGATGAGCAGGAATAGCATTCTCGGCAGATTCATATCGGAAGAAGTGTTCTACAAGGCAGTAGTGGCGCTCCTTGGCGGTCTGCCCGTGCTCGAGTTCTTTACGGAGATCTTATGCCGGTTCAATGACGATATAATCCCTTCATTCTTCCAGCCGCAGCTGCTGTCCTTGTTCGGTATCCTCGGTACACTGATGACTGCGCTGTATTGGATATCTACGATTGTAGAGAAGAGAAAGCTCCGCATTGCCGATATATTCTATCTGACCTTGGTCTTCTTCATGGTCATCTCGGCCGTGTTCTCTCTTAATCCCGGTGAGTATTCCGCCGGATATGTGTTCTACTGCGAGAATCCGATGCATTTCCTTACATATTATTGGCTGTACTTTGCCGGAACACTTATCGACAATGCCAAATACAGGAAGAATCTGCTCTTTGTATTCATCGCTGTCGCTCTGTTCGAGAGCATATTCGCTTTCCTGCAGACCTTTGACATTGAACTGTCCTACAGCCTCTACTATCACACGTCCAGAACGGCATACGGCCTTACGCAGAACAGTAATTTCTACGGCGGAATGTGTATCCTGTTTATTGCCTGCATCTCCGGAGTGTATATATTCGCGGACAATATCATCAATTCGAAGTTGAAAGACTATGTTCTTCCGGCTGCCGCAGGATTCATCTTCTATACCATGATAGGCTCCAGAGCAAGGCTCGCCTGGGTTGGATTCATCGCACTCGTTTTATTCTATGTGATCTCGTTCATCGTAATGTTCAGAAGAGATAAGGATAAGAAGGTCCTTAGGGCCGCACTGAAGCGGGCGCTAATACTTATGGGCATATACTTTGCAGTCTTCCTGATAGCATTCTTCTTTACTGACTATATACATGAGTCCGCCACCAGATCTTACTGGGAAGTAGCCAACGGCAATGCTGATGCAATGGGTTCGGACCGTATATATAACTGGAGGATGGGCCTTGCACAGGTTCCCAAGCACTGGCTTACGGGCGTTGGTCTTGATAACTACCGCTATGTGTTCGTCTCGGATCCCGGATATCACGACGGAATGTATCTTCAGGACAAGGCCCACAATGAATATCTGCATACTCTTGTAACGCAGGGCGTTCCGGCTCTGATCAACTATCTGGCGCTCCTGATATTTGCTGCCAGGGGCGCTGTTAAGGCTGTAATCGATGAGACTTCGTACAAGAGACGTGCAGTCATCTGGATCCTGCTCGGGATGTTCATTACATATACCGCGCAGGCGCTGTTCAACAGCAGCATCAACTATGTGGTCGTATACTTCTGGCTCGTAATAGGACTTATCACGCCGCGCACCGCCTTAAGAACGCAAAAAAATAATTGAAATCGCGTGTTTTATGATAAAATTCTTAATCATAAAATCAATCGAAAGGCTGGCACGAAAATGGGAAAGTATTTCGGCACCGACGGTTTCAGAGGAGAGGCTAACAAAGCCCTTACAGCAAGCAAGGCATTCCAGGTAGGACGTTATATCGGATGGTATTACGGACAGAAACATGAGGATGGAAGAGCAAGGATCATTATCGGTAAGGATACGAGAAGAAGCTCTTATATGCTCGAGGCGGCACTTACCGCAGGCATCACATCTTCAGGATCAGATGTATATCTTCTTCACGTAACCACGACACCTTCAGTATCATACTGCTGCAGAACAGACGGATTCGACTGCGGAATCATGATATCCGCATCACACAATCCCTTCTACGATAACGGCATCAAGATCATGCGTGCCAACGGCCAGAAAATCGAGCCTGAGATCGAAGAGAAGATCGAAGCATACATTGACGGTGAGACGGAGGAGATCCCTCTTGCTGAGCGCGAGGCGATCGGAAGCGTTATCGACTACGCAGCCGGAAGGAACAGATACATCGGATATCTTATGACTGTTCCCACAAGGGCATTCAACGGAATGAAGGTTGGTCTTGACTGTGCTAACGGTGCTTCCTGGAATATTGCAAGGTCCGTATTCGAAGCGCTCGGTGCAAAGGTATATATTATCAACAACACACCTGACGGTATCAACATCAATACCAACTGCGGTTCCACACACATCGACAACCTCAAGAAGTTCGTTCTCGATAACGGCCTTAATGTCGGATTTGCATATGACGGCGATGCTGACAGATGTCTTGCGGTAGACGAGCTCGGTAACGAGGTCAACGGCGACCAGATCATGTATCTGTGCGGCAAGTATCTGAAGGAGAGCGGCAAGCTCGACGGCAACACGATCGTTACCACCATCATGAGCAATATGGGCCTCTACAAGGCATGCGAAGCGATCGGCATCCGTACCGAGAAGACCAATGTCGGCGACAAGTACGTCGCAGAGAACATGATGGCTAACGGCTTCGTGCTGGGTGGAGAACAGTCCGGACACATCATTTTCGCGAAATACGCAACAACGGGCGACGGTATCCTCACATCCCTCATGATCCTCATGACGATGCTCGAGAAGAAGCTCCCGCTGTCAATGCTGGCAGGCGAGATGAAGATGTATCCGCAGTGCCTTAAGAACGTAGTGGTTAAGGACAAGGAAGAAGCACAGAAGAACCCGAAGGTACTTGCAGGCGTCGAAGAGGTCAACAAGGCCCTCGCAGGTGACGGAAGGATCCTGCTCCGTGCTTCCGGTACAGAACCTAAGATCAGAGTCATGGTCGAGGCCAAGAGCGACGAGCTTTGTGAGAAGTATGTCGATCAGCTTATCGAAGTCATCAAGGCTGAAGGTCTTACGGCAGAATAAATCGTTTATCACAACTCCGCGGTTTCCACGGAGTTGTTTTAATTTACCAATTGGGAGGAATGACATGAGAGTTATCAGAAAGAAGACTTATGAAGAAGCATCAATGGCCTGCGCTGAGCTTATCGCATCACAGATCAGACTTAAGCCGGACTGCAAGATCGGTCTTGCAACGGGTTCGACACCCGTCGGAACCTACAAGGCTCTTGTCGATATGTATAAGGCAGGAAGCCTTGATTTCTCCAAGGTTACATCGGCTAACCTTGACGAGTACAGAGGACTTGGCGGTGACCACGATCAGTCATACAGATACTTTATGAACACTAACCTGTTCGACCACGTAAACATCGATAAGAACAAGACATATGTGCCGAACGGACTTGAGGCAGATGCCGAGAAGGCATGCTCTGACTACGATGCTATCCTTGAGTCTCTCGGTCACCTTGATATCCAGCTTCTCGGAATCGGCGGAGACGGACACATCGGTTTCAACGAGCCTGCAGATGATTTCTGTGTTAACACACAGTGCATTGACCTCGAAGAGCAGACCATCCAGGACAACGCGAGACTGTTCTTCGGCGGTGACCTCTCTGCAGTTCCCACACAGGCATACACAATGGGCATCGGATATATCATGAAGTCAGAGACAGTAATCCTCATGGCTACAGGCGCAGGCAAGAAGGGTATCGTTGAGAAGGCATTCTGCGGTCCTGTTACCCCCAGAGTTCCCGCATCCATCCTTCAGCTTCACCCGAATGTAGTTGTAATAGGTGACGAGGCTGCCATCTCTGATGCAGTTGTTGCCAAGGCTAAGTAAACTTGCATGAGTTTGATGATTAGACAGCCGCTGTTCTTGCAGCGGCTGTTTTATTGGTCATTTGTTTTTGGATAACACCTTCAGGATCATCCGTTTTAAGAATTTGAACAATGCCACTATCATCAGACAGTATATGAAGACAAACAGCACATAGATCAGTATGGCGATAAAACTGTTCATCTTTGTGCACAGATAATCGTATACGGAATAAAAAGACAATCTTATCGTCTCTTCAATCAGATATATCCCGAATACACAGCTTCCTGCTGTGATAATTGCTTTTTCGACCAAAGGATGGATCTTCCTGTTCTCGAACAGTTTCCTGACCAAAAGAAAGATAAAGATAACCTGGAATGGTCTTGTTGAATCGTAGAAATGTATTGCGTTCTCTTCCGAAATATCTCCGGTAGTGATCATCATGTATCCGGTAATATAGATTGTCAGCACTACTGATAATATGAACAGTGAAAACAATATGGCAAGATGCTTCTTTGTAATAGTCTTGATGATGTTCCCGCAATAGTATCCGATGACAGGGTAGAATACCGTTATCTGCAGCAGTGAACTTGGAACGATAAGACTATTTATCATGACTTTGTCATTTGTAAGCCTGAATTGAAGTATTGCCAGCACAGCATTAAAGAACAGATAAAGCGCCATAAGATATAAGAAATCGGTGGCAGTCATTCTTATAACCAGTTTTCTTATAAACGGAAGCATGATGAGATATGCAATGTAAATATATAAAAACCAGAATGGTACTATCACATTTCCTGAATATACTGTTAATGCAAATTCACTCAAAGAGAATTGACTGAGATCGAAATGCAGATTTAATAGATAATAAAAGAGTGAGAAAAAGACCAGAACACATATATATTTTAAAATTCGCCTTTTCCACAGCTGACCTAGTGATTCTTCTTTGTTTAGGAGCAACAATCCGGATATCATAAAAAAGATAGGAACACTGATTCCGGAAAGAACGGAAAAGACCATATAGAAATAGAATCGAGGCGTTCCAGGTTCATAGCATGTGAAGTGAACAAACCCACGCTGCTGAGTATGATTGAAGATAACACCGATTATGGCTATGATTCTCAGAATCTCGATGTAGTATTTTTTATTTGTTATTTCCATAGTATCGATTCAGTTGATTCTTGTATGCTTCCCTGTAAGTCTGTATAGCCTCATAGCGGCTTTTATGTCGATGAAAGCTGCTATCGAGAATAGTTTGGCGGGGAGATAACTGATCCCCTTCAGGTAATCCCGCTCATATTGCCTGTAGTATATCTTAAGACCTGCAATACAGGGATGGTCCAACAGCCCCTCATCGCACATCTTGATAACGCAGTGATTAACAGACATTAAAACGTCTGATCTTGCATAGACTGCAAGTTCCGGATAATTCGATTCTATAAATGAACAGCGCTCCTCGAAGACTTTAATTATTTTAAGATTATTATCATTGAAGGATCTGTGGATCATACTGTCATGACGTAAAGTATAAAAATACTTTGCTTCGCCACCCAGTACTACAGATTCGGCCTTAGAGATCAGCCGGTACATTGTGGCATCGTCTTCATAATAATTCGTTCCTTCGGGAAATCTTACATCATAGAAAAGCTCTTTCCTGAATATCTTTCCCCACATGGAAGAGGACAGGAGGCGTGTCGTCATGAGTGCGCGCATCGCCTCATGATTGCTATTGTATAAACCGGGTTCGTTCTTTCTATAGCTGCATATCTTCAAGGTGCCGTTATTGTCTAATGTCCATGCACAGCAGGCTGCATCTGCATTGTGTGAGACACAGAGAGAATAAAGATACTCAACATAGTCTTCAGCCAGATAATCGTCGCCATCTGCGAAAATAATGTAACTTCCGTTTGAAACATCTATACCCTTATTTCTGGCATCTGCCACACCGCGGTTAGGCGTGTGTATGACCCTGATGCGGCTGTCCCTGCCGGAATATTCGTCACAGATATCGCCGGTGGTGTCCGTTGATCCGTCATCAACAAGTATTATTTCAAGCTCCTTATATGTTTGGGACACGGCAGTATCCATTAACCGGTGAAGGTAATCGGAGACATTATATACAGGAATGACAAGCGATATAAGCATTTTTAAATTATATCATGCTAAAATATAAATATGTCAGTACAGAAGAGCATGCGTCATTTTGCCGCCGTTTGTGTGAGAGCATTCCGTCTATGGCCTCTTATAGCGAGAACTGGTTTATATAATCATGTCCGCCGAAAGAAGTATCCTGACACACTGCCCTTTCTTGATGTAGTCATTACTGAATGCTGTACGCTCAAATGCCGTAACTGTTCGAATTTGATGCAGTATTATCATGAACCTGAGAATCTGGATCCCGATGAAGTTATTTCCTCTCTCAAAAGGATTCTTACTTCACTGAGAGTTTGTCACCTTAAGATTCTGGGCGGGGAACCATTTGTTTGTCAAAAAGTACTTATCCGAGTTTTGGGTTATCTTAGGAATGAATCTGAAGATCGTTACGATACTATCGAGATTATAACCAATGGAACCATTGTTCCTTCTGATGAATGCATTCACGCTATGAAGGATACTCCCAGATTAAAAGTCATATTCAGCAACTATGGAGAGTTGTCTTCAAAGCTCATTGAGTTTTGTGAGATATGTAAGTGCGAAGGGATCGACTATGAAGTAGTTGAAGACGATTATTGGTGGGATTTTGGAGACGTGAAGTTCCACGAAGAAGAGGAAGAGCGCAAGACTCAACACAGATATGACGGGTGCTATTCGAGAAGACTATGTACAACACTGTACAGAGGAAGTCTCTATGTATGCCCACGACAAGCCCATGCCATTCATCTCGGACTGATCCCGGAAGAAGCATCTGAGTGTGTTAACATCCTAAAACCTGAATATGAAGATCTTAAAGCCATGCGTGAGGCGGTCTATGGTCTTATCGACAGGAAGGAACGTATAACAACATGCAGTTATTGCGGATGTGATGTGGGAACTAAGGTCCCGAGAGCATTGCAGACTGAGAGGCCGATTGATGTCATTTGAACGTCCTGAGATAACAGTCATAGTGCCTGCTTATAATGCCGAACGGTACCTTCCGGACTGTTTGGAAAGTATTCTCGGTCAGACTTTCGATGATTGGGAACTGATTGTTGCTGATGACGATTCTTCTGATGATACATTTGAAATCGCGCAAGAATACGCCGCAAAAGATCCGAGGATAAAGGTATTGCACACAGACAGGCAGGGAGTGTCCGCAGCAAGGAACGCTTGTATCGATGTTTCACGCGGAAGATATCTTGCATTTGTCGATGCGGATGATCTTATTGAGACTGACTATCTCAAGGAACTTCACAGCCGTGCAGAACAAAACAATGCGGATATTGTCCAGTGTTCATTCTGCTTTGTGCACGAAGACGGGAAGGAGATTCTTGATCCCAATGCCATAGATGCGGATATCATGGATACGAATGAGATAATGAAAGCATACTTCCGCGGATCACTTGGTGATATCAGGGTAAGCGTATGGGCAAAGCTGTTCAGAAAAGAGACTTTTGCAGATGTGCGTTTTAATCCCGAACTTAGGATCGTTGAAGATGCTTATTATGTTTATGAGTGTTGCAGAAAAGCAAGTAGGGTATGTTGTTTCAGCATGGCGCTCTATCGTTATTATCAGCATAATGGATCTACTATGAATTCGAGACTGGCAGAGTTATATCATGATTACTTTTTGATGTTTGCAAGACAGAGAGAAGACTTCCTTGATAATGCTCCTATTCGTAAACGTATAGCTGCAAGGCAGGCTGAGACTTCGCTTTGGCTTATGCGTGTCTTGGCAAAATCGGGGATGAAAGATGAGTTCTGGAGTCTTCGTAAGACGGCAATGAGCATAGTGGGTGATGTCTTGTTTTCTTCTGCTCCAATCCTGCTCCGGACTAAGCTGATCGGCGTTACTGTGATGCCGCATATTTACTTTGCGATGCTTAGGAGAAAAGCTTAGATTATGGTAAGTGCCACAAAGACAATTGAATCAGTTCTTCTCTATGGAGATAAAGGTCTTCACAGAGATCCATTCTTATCGATCGTCATTCCCACAAGAAACAGGCTGGGTCTGCTTAAAGAGAGCATCCTGAGCGCAATTAACCAGGAGGACGCTCCCGTGGACTATGAAGTCGTGATAGCCGATAATTGCAGCGACGCTGATGTTTGTGAGAAAATAAGGTTGTTTTTGGAAGACCTTGGCGCGGACAACGTATATTATTACAGAAACACCGAAAACATAGGCCTATATCAAAACTGGAACAGAAGTATAGAACTTGCAAGGAGTAAGTGGGCCGCTATGCTTCATGATGACGATCTGCTTTACGGTGATTACGTGAAGACTATGAGTAATATCATCAGAAGACATAAGATTACACCGGAGAACACTTCATATATTAAGACGAGATTCACCGAATCCCCTGACCGCGGACCGGTTGTCGTAAGAGATATTGAAAGAGGCGGGATTATTGCCCGCGTCAAAAAGGCTTTCCGATACGCAGTCATAGAGATAAAGCCTTCTGATATGGATAATCTCGGCCCATTGAATGAGGGGCTCATGGGAGCCCAGACCTGCGGGTCTCTGATAAACAGGGATTACGCTATCTCAAAGGGCGGATTCGATCCCTCGCTTTATCCCTCTTCAGATGTGGTTTTCGCTACGGATCTAGTATACTCTAATGATAGGAAAGTATATACGACACTTAATTCCACCGGACGATACAGGATAATCTGCAACACCCAGATGCTTCCTGAAACCATCAGACTCTATGCTGACAGGTATGAGGGAAGAAAGGAATTCTTCAGATCTTCGAGCAGAAGGTATGCCGGACAGCTCGCTAAGATGGAGAAAGTATATAACGCTATAGCAAGACGAACCCTGCTTATGAATCTCGCGGGTAGGGATGAAGAAACAGCTGATCACATAAAGGAGAAAACAGAGCCCTGCGAGGCGAATGAGACCCTCGTTATCATGGAAGAACGGAAGATACAGAAGAGGATAAAGCGGATGTATTTACGTGGCTTTCTTGACATAAAAGCTCTTTTGGGAAAATGAGGAGTGGGAAGAAGGCGATAGTCTCAGGCGGTTCAGGCTTCATCGGAGGCCGTCTTATATCTGAGCTTTTGGATAACGGATATGATGTTACAGCCGTTATCCGGGATGATAATGACGAAACGCCTTTTCCGAAAGACAAGGTTACGATAGTTAATAAAGACATAAACGATATAACCCCCGGCGATTTTACGAGCGAAGACGGATATGATGTGTTTTTCAATCTTGCGTGGGCCGGAGTTTCTGATCCTCTCAAGAATGACATGGAACTACAGATCGGGAATATCACGATGTCAATGCACACAATAGAAATTGCTAAGAGAATAGGATGCAGGCTATTCATATCTTCGGGAACTGTTGCTGAATATTCCTACAGTGACTCTGTCACTAATGTTGATGCCAGGCAGACTCCTAACGATATGTATGGGGCGGCAAAGACTTCGGTCCATTACTTTCTCGAAGTAAGAGCAAGGCAACTCGCTCAGCCCTTTGTATGGGTAGTGCTTCCTTCAACGTACGGTGAGCGCAGACGGAATGATAACATAATCACATACACGATAAAGACATTGCTCGGACGCGGTAAACCAATCTACGGCAAATTGGAACAAATGTGGGATTTCCTCTATGTGGACGATGTCGCAAGAGCTTTGAGACTCGTTGGAGAAGCAGGTCATCCGGGAAAAGTCTATGGTATAGGCTCGGGCGTTCACAAGCCGCTTAAAGAGTATGTTGAACGGATAAGAGATATAATTGACCCGTCACTTCCGTTAGGAATTGGAGACAGACCTGAGATGACAGGTAAGACGATATGCGCATGCATTAATATCGACGATCTTCAAAAGGATACCGGTTTTACTCCGAAGTTTACTTTCGATGAAGGTATTGAAAGGACGATCAAGTGGATTATGGACACGGAGGGAACTTCGTGAATACAGTTGTGTTGGGTGCCGGAATAGCGGGATTGGGATATGCTTCCAAAGCAAGAGGCAATGTTAAGGTTTTCGAGAAGAATGCCGTTCCGGGAGGATTATGCGGATCTTTTATTATAGACGGATTCACTTTTGACTACGGGATACATCAGTCATTTACTGCTATCCCTGAAGCAAGAAAGCTTTTTGATAATACAGACTATAGATGCTACAGTCCACATGCGGTAAACCTCTATTACGGTAACGATATTCCGAACCCTGTCATTTACAATCTTTATAAGTTCCCCGAAGAAGTCAGAACTAGGCTCATAACAAGCTTCAAGAATAGAGCGAAGGATATTGTTGTAAATACTTATGCAGATTGGCTTAGGACCACTTATGGAGACGAGATTAAATCGATGTTCTATGATGTGTATACGAGGAAATACTGGACGGTCACATCGGATGAAATGTCAGTCAGCTGGATAGGCAAGAGGCTTACAGAACCTGTTCTTGAAAAGATAGTTCGCGGTGCAGATAAAAAAAGCGATGAAGACAACTACTATGCGTCCGAGATGAGATATCCCAAACAAGGCGGATTCACATCGTTTCTCACTTCCTTGACTGAATCTTTGAATATTGTCTGCGGAAAGGAAGCCGTGTCTATAGATCCTGATACCAGGTTGGTTACATTCACGGATGGAAGTATAGTTACTTACGATAATCTTGCAAGCTCGATTCCACTTCCCGTTATGGCTGAAATAGTTAGGGGAGTACCTGAAAACGTTAAGCTGGCTGCGTCAAGGCTAAAATGGACCAATCTAAGCATTGTTTCCGTTGCTCTAAATAAACAATATGTATCAGATTACATTTGGGATTATGTCTATGACGAAGACATAATCGTATCAAGGATCAACAAGCCGGGTATGCATTCTTCCCATAACACTCCACCAGGTAAAAGCTCTTTTCAGTTTGAGATATACCGCCAGGGGAAAGAAAAGGCGAATGCAACAGAAGATGTTGATTCGGTGATATGTGCGGCTGAACGCCTTGGAATTGCCGAGAAAGAAGAGATACTCTTTACTGATCATCAACAGATACCATATGCCAACATCATTTACTACAATGGTATGGAAGAAGACAGAGATATCGTAAGAAGATATTTGGAAAGCCGAGGAATCAAGCTGATCGGAAGATTTGGAAGGTGGGAATATCTGTGGTCAGATCAAAGCTACATGTCCGGCGTAAGAGCGGCAGGAGAAGGATAATATGTCCGCTGAAGACTTCTCGCGTAAGAAAAAGACGATAAAGAACGGGACATGGGGCTTGATATACAAGACATCGTCG
The DNA here is from genome assembly GCA_902782125.1 of Oscillospiraceae bacterium. Lineage (GTDB taxonomy): Bacteria > Bacillota > Clostridia > Saccharofermentanales > Saccharofermentanaceae > Saccharofermentans. The sequence goes on from CACZMA010000004.1 coordinate 67,984, forward strand.
GTATTGATAGGTCTGATCGTCAGATATTTCTTTATACGCATTCTCGACCCCGGATATTTGGGCCTTGAAGGTCTGTTTATCAATGTCATCGGCCTTTTTGCGCTTGTGGACATGGGCTTCAGTACAGCTATCTCGTTTAATCTTTACCAGCCGATCCGGGATAACAATAAGAGTCTCATAAATGCCATAGTAAGACTTTACCGAAAAATCTACCTTATCTTCGGTCTCGTCATTGCCTTGCTCTCGCTGATCGCTACTCCGATCGTTCCTTCACTCATCCGTGACTGTACGGTAGATCCTTCGAGGGTGCGAATTGCGTTTTTGATTTACGCTGCTTGCGTCGCCGTTTCTTATCTTTTCTCATATAAGAGAAATATCTTATTCGCTTACCAGAGAAACTACATTTGCCTTAAGGTCGATACCGCCATAAGGCTCCTGGCAGCTGTGCTGGAGTTAGTAAGTCTGCTGCTGTTCCACGACTATATTGTGTATATCGTCATACTGTCAGGCTCGCTTTTGCTACAAAACATCATAATATCGATACGCGCCGACAGACTTGATTTGTATGACCTGAAAGACAGTACAGCGCTTCCTTCCGAATACACCTCGAAAATCAAAAACTACGTAAAGAATCTTGCTGTGATGGATACAGCCTGGAAGGGAATCCATTCGACGGATAACATTATTATTTCGTATTTCATCGGTAATTACGACTTGTCACGTAATGCTAACTATACAAGTATCGGCACAGCGGTTAGAGACACTGTCATATCTTTCCTGGGAGGTTCCGGCGCCCCGATTGGAGACCTTTTGGCTGAAGGTGATTCCAGGAAGATAAGGAAGTATTTTGACAGAAATCATTTTATCTATGAGTTTGCCGGAGTATTTTGCATGCTCGAATTCTTCTTTTGCATTAATCCATTCATCAGCTTCTGGGTAGGAGATAGCTTCAGGTTTGATACGCTCACGGTGTTCTTCATCGCACTTGATATGTTCTTATACCTATCGTTCATCGGGATATCAGATTATCTTAATCTGAGCGGCTGTGTGCTTAGGTACACACCTTATTCGATCGTGGCGCTTATAATTAATATCGGCGTCTCGATTGTTTTTGGGATCACAATAGGTACTGCCGGTGTTTTCATCGGCACCTCTGTGACATACATATTCATGCTCTCCGTCATATCGATCTTGATCTGCAGAAATGTCACGCATACAAGTGTTTGGCAATATTGGAAGGTTTTCCTTAAGAATGTGGTATTACTGTCTTTAACTCTCGTCCTGTCCGAGTCAATGCTTTTGATTATTCCCGAGCTGTCAAATCTCTTACTTACCATTTTGGCGAATTTTGTAGTTTGCCTTATGGTATTTATCATAGTAACGCTGCTCATTTATAATAAAGATAGCAACTACGTCTTTTTCAAGGATCTGGCGAAGAACCTGATCAGAAAATGGATCGGTAGTAAAAAGGCAGGTAACGATATTGGCGGTGACGGTGTCTAGTCTTGCCGTTGAAATCAAAACCTTTTTACAGTTGCAACGAATTCCCTTAATGCTTATAATACTTGAATATTTTGTGCGCAACTTTGCGTCACAATGTAATGAGGAGGTTCATCGTGGCAAAAGGTAAAGTTACTTTTAACGAGAATCTGTGCAAGGGATGCGGTCTCTGCGTAGAGGCATGCCCTCAGAAAATCCTCGAACTCGACAAGACAAGATTGAATGCCAAGGGTTATCACCCGGCTACATGCGTTGATCCGGAGAAGTGCATCGGTTGTACTTTCTGCGCTACGCAGTGCCCTGACGTGGTAATCACCGTTGAGCGTTTCTGAGTTAAGCGGAGGGTTAATTATGGCACAGAAGAGAGTATTGATGAAAGGCAATGAGGTAATTGCCGAGGCGGCCATCAGAGCAGGCTGCCGTAACTATTTCGGTTATCCTATCACCCCTCAGACCGAAGTCATGCACTACATGGCTAAGAAGATGGTCGAGGCTGGCGGTAACTTCGTTCAGGCAGAGTCTGAGCTTGCTGCTATCAACATGGTATACGGTGCAGCTTCCGCAGGTTTCCGTGCGATGACATCTTCATCGTCTCCGGGAATCTCCCTCAAGCAGGAGGGTATCTCCTACATTGCAGGCGCTGAACTTCCTGCAGTTGTTGTCAACATCGTAAGAGCAGGCCCGGGTCTCGGCGGTATCCAGCCGGCTCAGGGTGACTATTTCCAGGCTACAAAGGGCGGCGGACACGGTGACTTCAGGAACATCGTCATCGCACCTGCTTCCGTTCAGGAGATCTATGAGCTCGTTGTTGACGCTTTCAATCTCGCTGATAAGTACAGAATGATGGTAATGATCATGGGCGACGGTACGCTCGGTCAGATGATGGAGCCTGTTGCTTTCCGTGACGAGGAGCCCATCGAGAATATCGCTAAGCCTTGGGCTGCATGCGGCCGTAAGGGTGATGACTTCCACCATACTATTACTTCCATCTATATCGATCCTGACGTTCTCGAGAAGAAGAACATCGAGCTCCAGGAGAAGTACAAGATCGTTGAAGCTAACGAAGTCCGTTATGAGTCTGTCTGCATGGACGATGATCCGGAGATCGTTATCACGGCATTCTCCACATGCTCCAGAATCTCCAGGAACGTAATCCGTCAGGCAAGAGATATGGGCATCAAGGTCGGTATGATCAGACCCATCACACTCTGGCCGTTCCCGTCAAAGCCTATCGCTGAGGCTGCCGATATGCCTTCCGTTAAGGGCTTTATCGACGTTGAGCTCAACGCAGGTCAGATGATCGAAGACGTAAGACTTGCAGTAAACGGCAAGAAGCCTGTTTACTTCCACGGACGCATGGGCGGTAACCTGCCGATGCAGAAAGAGATCCTCGACAAGATAGTCGCTATCCACGAGGGAACATTAAAAGAAGGAGGTATCGTCTGATGGCTGTTGTTTTCGAACCGACGAAGGGCCTTACAGATAAGCCTTTCCATTATTGCCCCGGCTGCTGCCACGGCATTATCCACAGACTCGTAGCAGAGACTCTCGTTGAGATGGATGCTCTCGAGACTGCAGTAGGTGTTGCTTCCGTAGGATGCACATATAACTCTTATGAGTACCTTGCATGCGACATGGTACAGGCTGCACACGGCCGTGCTCCGGCTGTTGCTACCGGTATCAAGAGGAACCTCAAGGACAAGATCGTATTCACATATCAGGGCGACGGCGACCTCGCTTCCATCGGTACTGCTGAGATCGTTCATGCTGCAGCAAGAGGTGAGAAGATCACCGTTGTATTCGTAAACAATGCGGTTTACGGCATGACTTCCGGCCAGATGGCTCCTACGACACTCGTAGGCCAGGTAACCACAACATCACCCTGGGGCCGTAATCCCGAGACACAAGGTTACCCGATCAACGTATCCGAGTTCCTTTCTCAGCTTCCCGGCGCTGCTTATGTTGAACGTGTATGCGTAACTGATTTCAAGAACATCAACGCTGCAAAGAAGGCCATCAAGAAGGCTTTCACCGTTCAGCAGAACAACCTGGGCTTCTCACTTGTAGAAGTTCTCTCCACATGCCCTACCAACTGGGGCAAGGAGCCTCTCGCTGCAATGGAGTGGCTTAAGGAGAATATGCAGAAGCAGTATCCTCTCGGATGCTACAAGGGCGCTGACCTCGTATTTGACGAGAACGGCAAGTATGTATCGGGCAGCATTCCTGCTACGAACAATAATTGCGTCAATGTCGCGGAGGTGAAGTAATGATTGATTTCTCAATAATTTTCGCCGGCTTCGGCGGACAGGGAATCCTTTCCGCAGGCAAGATGGCAGCTGAGGCTGCACTCTACGAGGGTAAGGAAGTATCCTGGTTCCCTTCATACGGTCCCGAGATGAGAGGCGGTACGGCAAACTGCTCCGTCGTTATCTCCGACGAACCCATCGGTTCACCCGTTGTAAATGACGCAGATGTTGTAATCTGCCTTAACCAGCCTTCCATGGAGAAGTTTGAGAAGCAGCTCAAGCCCGGCGCTCTGATGATCCTCGATTCCTCTCTCATCAATGTAAGACCTGAGAGAACAGACATCAAGGTCATCGCAATGCCCGCTTCGGATATTGCTTCCGATCTCGGCAAGATGCTCTTCGCACCTATCTCTATGCTCGGATGCATGGCTACCGAGACAGGATGTTTCAGCCGTGATTCTTTTGAGAAGTCTCTCTATGAGGTCCTTCCCGAGAGAAAGCACAAGCTCATCCCTACAAACGTTGCTGCTTTCGACAAGGGCGCAGAGTACGCGAAATAAGTTTACATACAAACCAAACACTTCAGCCTCCGCAGCAAAAGCGGAGGCTTTTTTTGTTAGAATATGCTCATAGGGAGGAAGGCGTGAAACCCATGGCATACTGCAATACCTGTTACAGACACTGTCATCTTGAGGAAGGAATGCAGGGCGCATGCCGCGCCAGGATCTGCAGGGGGGAAGAAATCGTTCCTTCAGGCTACGGCGAGATCACGGCGATAGCTCTTGATCCCATCGAGAAGAAGCCGCTTGCAAGGTTTATGCCCGGTTCCATGATCCTGTCGGTCGGAGGGATGGGATGCAATCTGAACTGTCCTTTCTGCCAGAACTACGATATCTCTTATGCACATAAGGATCCGGAGATAGATATTCCCGATACAAGATACATATCTCCCGAGAGATTGGTGGAAACAGCGCTGGGCTTACGCGAGCGAGGCAACATCGGCATCGCGTTTACATACAACGAGCCTTTGACGGCTTGGGAATTTGTCAGAGATACGGGCAGGCTTTCTCACGAGGCGGGAATGAAGAATGTCTTAGTAAGCAACGGCTGCGCATCGCTTGAAGTATTGGAAGAGATACTGCCGTATATCGATGCGATGAACATTGACCTTAAGACCTTTGAGCCTGATATCTATTCAAAAGTGCTCGGAGGATCGCTTGATTATGTGAAATCCTTCATAGAACGCGCCTGCAGGGATTCTCACATGGAGATTACGACGCTGGTCGTTCCGGGGATATCTGACAGTGAGGCCATGATAAGGGATATGGCTTCATGGATAGCTTCGCTTCCCGGAGGCAAAGATATTACTTATCACCTGACAAGGTTTTTCCCGAGGTATAAGATGGATGATGTTAAGGCAACTGATGTGGAACTGATCTATCATCTTGCCAATGTCGCAGGAGAATACCTTGATCACGTTTATACAGGCAATTGCTAGAAGGGGGTAAGCCATGTCTATCGTAGGAGCCGTAATGGTACCGCATCCGCCGCTGATCGTTCCGGAAGTCGGAAGAGGCGGAGAGAGTGTGATCCGGGAGACGACCGACAGTTATGTTAAGGCTGCGGAGTTCATAAGAGACCTTGCACCCGATACGATAGTGCTGTCTTCGCCTCACAGCACGATGTATGCCGATTATCTGCATATCTCGCCCGGGAGCCATGCCTCGGGTGATCTGGGAATGTTCGGTGCGCCGCAGGTGCATTTCGATGCGGATTATGACGAAGAGCTATCTTCCGGAATTTGCAGCCTTGCCGAGGCAAAACTGATCCCTGCGGGCTTTGAAGGGGAGAGGGACAGCTCTCTTGATCACGGCACGATGGTGCCTTTGTATTTCATAAGACAGAAATATACGGACTTTAAGCTTGTAAGGCTTGCCATCTCGGGCATATCCCTTGAAGAGCACTACAGGCTCGGACAGATCATCAGTGAAGCCTCTGACATATTGGGAAGAAGAGTGGTATATGTCGCGAGCGGCGACCTGTCCCACAAACTGCAGGAAGACGGTCCGTACGGTTTTGACAAGGCCGGTCCCGAATATGACTCGAAGATCATGGATGTTATGGGCAGCGGAAGGTTCGGAGAACTCCTGAAGTTCGATCCGGTGCTATGCGATGATGCCGCAGAGTGCGGCCACAGGTCCTTTGTCATTATGGCCGGGGCGCTTGACGGCAAGGCAGTAGAAGCCCGGATGCTCTCTCATCAGGATGTTACCGGAGTAGGTTACGGTATCTGCACATACAAGGTAACGGGAGAAGACAGTTCCAGGAGATTCCTTGATGGTCTTATGTCCGAGAGGGTATCGGAGGCTGCCGAGCGCAAAGCCGGTGAGGATCCGTTTGTGTCGCTGGCAAGACTGACAGTAGAGACATATATTAAGCGCCACACATTGCCCGAGATCCCTGTTGATCTTCCTCAGGAGATGACGGACAGGAAGGGGGGAGTGTTCGTCACGCTCCATATCGGAGACCGCTTAAGAGGCTGTATCGGCACCATCTCTCCGGTAAGACAGTCGATCGTGCAGGAGATAATGGCAAATGCGATAAGTGCGTGCACGCGTGATCCGAGGTTCAACCCGGTGCGGCCTGATGAACTCCCGCTCATCACATACAGTGTTGATGTCCTTGGAGATGCCGAAGATATTGATTCAGAAGACAGTCTCGATGTGAAACGCTACGGCGTGATAGTTACAAACGGTGACAGGAAGGGATTGCTCCTTCCTGACCTTGACGGCGTGGATACGGTGGCAGAGCAGGTAGCGATAGCCAGGAGCAAAGCAGGTATAGCGCAGGACGAACCTGTGTCATTACAGCGTTTTGAGGTCGTACGGCATTACTGAGTTGGAAATTAACTGTAAAAATTGCACAAAAGGCGGGGTTTTTGACCTCGCTTTTTTGTATTTTTGGTTGGTATTTCCTCTATATTAGTTTATAATATCGACAGTGTGCGGATCAGTCCGCACTTTACTTCGTGCCTGAATGACAGGTGCGATGATCAACCTCAGAGGGAGGCAGTTGCTACATATATGGATGCAGCTTATCTGTTTAACAAAGGCGAGAATTATATGAGCTACAGATTCCTGGGCTCTCATCCGTATGAGGACGAGAACGGGAAGGGCTTTATATTCCGCGTATGGGCGCCTAATGCACGAATGGTCAGCGTTATTGGCGATTTTAACGATTGGGACGGGAATTCATGCCAGATGTTCAGGCTGGGCAATACCGGTATCTGGGAGCAGAAGGTTCCCGGTGCTCAGCAGTGGGACCGCTACAAGTACCGCGTTCTCGGAGCCGATAACCGTATTTATGAGAAGGGCGATCCCTTCGCAAGGCATTTTGAGACGAGGCCGAATAATGCGTCGATCCTCTATGAGCCCGATGACTATGTCTGGAACGATGAGAGATTCTGCAAGAACCGTAAGGATGCTCTCGCGGCAAAGCCCATCAACATCTATGAGATCCATCTGGGTTCATGGCGCCGTCATCCTGACGGTAATTTCTTCACATACCGCGAACTGGCGATAGATCTGTCTGATTACTGCAAGAAGATGGGTTATACGCATGTCGAGCTCATGCCTATCCTTGAGCATCCGCTTGATGATTCCTGGGGCTATCAGGTCACCGGTTACTATGCCGTTACTTCAAGATTCGGTACCCCTGCGGACTTCAAGTTCATGGTCGATGTGCTCCATCAGAACGGCATCTCGGTCATACTTGACTGGGTACCTGCTCATTTCCCGAAGAACCTTGAAGGTCTTGTAAGATTTGACGGAACTCCCTGCTATGAGTATGCAGATCCCAGGATCGGCGAGCACAGGGAGTGGGGCACATATGTATTTGACTATTCCAAGAACGAGGTCATATCCTTCCTCATCTCCAACGTTGTCTACTGGCTCGATGAGTATCATCTCGACGGTATCCGTGTTGATGCTGTATCTTCGATGCTCTACAGGGATTACGGCAGACAGCAGTATATTCCGAACAAGTACGGCGGCAACGAGAACCTCGAGGCCATCGAGTTCTTCAAGCACATGAACAGCATCATACGTAAGGAGTATCCTTATGCGATGCTGATCGCAGAGGAATCAACCGCATGGCCCAAGGTATCGCATCCCGTCGAGGAAGGCGGTCTCGGCTTTACACATAAGTGGAATATGGGCTGGATGCATGATACCCTCGATTATTTCTCTACTGACTCTTATGCGAGGGCATGGCATCACGATGAGTTCTGTTTCTCGATGATGTATGCCTTTGCCGAGAACTATATCCTCTCGCTCTCTCATGACGAGGTCGTTCACGGCAAGCATTCATTGATAGACAAGATGCCGGGCGATATCTGGCGCAAGTTCGCCTCGCTCCGTACCATGATGCTCTATCAGATCAGCCATCCGGGCGCCAAGCTCAACTTCATGGGTTCCGAGTTCGGTCAGTTCATCGAGTGGCGCTTCTATGAGCAGCTCGAGTGGTTCCTGCTGGACTATGAGTCTCACAGACTGCTCCAGAGCTTCAATGCCGAGCTGAACAGATTCTATATCGAGCATCCTCAGCTCTGGATCGATGATCACACATGGGCAGGATTCGAATGGATCGATGCTTCCGATACCAAGAACAACGTATTCATCTACAAGAGATCTTCACCGAAGCCGGAAGAGAATGACATCTATGTCGCTCTCAACATGGTTCCGCAGCCTCTTGAGAATTACGATATGCCCGTATATGAGCTCGGTACATATAAGATCGTGTTCAATACCGATGACATGAGCCACGGCGGTTCCGGATATCCTACGGGAACGGATGCGAACGGCTGCTTCGAGGCGATAGATGAACCTCTGAACGGTAAGCCTTATCACGTTACCGTCAATCTTCCGCCTCTTGCAGGTATCTACTTCATGAAGGTCAAGGATCCGGTGAAGAAGAAGCCCGCAGCGAAGAAGACTGCAGCCAAGAAGCCGGCGGCAAAGAAAGCAGCTCCCGCTAAGAAGGCTTCTCCTGCCAAGAAGGCAGCTGCCAAGAAGCCGGAAGCGAAGAAGGCTCCAGCGAAGAAAACACCTGCCAAGAAGGCAGTGAAGGCAGAGCCTGAGAAGGCGGCCGTCAAGAAGACTCCTGCAAAGAAGCCTGCGGCCAAGAAAACAACTAAAGCAAACAAAACCAAATAACAGGGTGCGGAGGTAACATTTATGGGAAAAACTGAAGTCGTTGCGATGATACTCGCAGGAGGACAGGGATCAAGACTTGGCGTGCTGACGAAGACGATTGCAAAACCTGCAGTTCCGTTCGGAAGCCGTTACAGGATCATTGACTTCCCGCTCTCGAACTGCGTCAACTCAGGCATAGAGATCGTAGGCGTACTGACACAGTATCAGCCACTGGCTCTCAACACATACGTTGGTAACGGACATCCTTGGGATCTCGACCGTAACAATGCCGGCGCATACATACTTCCGCCTTATCAGACAGCTGACGGTTCATCCTGGTACAAGGGAACCGCCAATGCCATCTATCAGAACATGAGCTTCGTAGATGACAACTCACCCAAGTATGTTGTCATCCTCTCCGGCGACCACATCTACAAGATGGATTACGCGGCAATGCTCAAGGCTCATATCGACAAGGGCGCAGATGCCACGCTTGCGGTATATGAGGTACCGTGGGAAGAGGCTCCGAGATTCGGAATCCTCAACACAAAGGATGACGACGTTATCGAGGAGTTCGACGAGAAGCCTGCCAAGCCTAAGAGCAATCTGGCTTCAATGGGTGTCTACATCTTCACATGGGACGTTCTCCGTGAAGCTCTCATCGAGGACGAGGCCGATCCTGATTCCAACAACGATTTCGGCAAGAATATCGTTCCTAACCTTCTCGCCAAGGGCAAGAAGCTCTGCGCTTACCGTTTCGCAGGTTACTGGAAGGACGTAGGAACCATCTCCTCTCTCTGGGAGACCAACATGGATATCCTGGACAAGCCTGAAGAGATCAACCTGGTCGACAGATCATGGAAGATCTTCTCGAGGAACCCGGTCAAGCCTTCACACTTCATCGGATCCGGCGCGAAAGTAAGGAACTCCGCTCTTACCGACGGCTGCCGCATCTTCGGTGACGTTGAGCACTCCGTTCTCTCTGAATCCGTTATCGTCGAGAAGGGAGCAGTCGTTAAGGACTGCGTACTCATGCCTGGCGTTGTCGTCGGCGAAGGTGCTCACATCGAGCGCTGCATCGTGGATTTCGGAACGATCATCGGCAAGAATGTCGAGGCCGGAAGCTTCGTTACCGGCGAAGGCCCTTACACGAACAAGAAGCTCTGCTCTGAAGGGATCTGCGTTTTCGAGCGCGGCCTGAAGATCAAGGACGGCGCGAAGATCTGTCAGAACAGTATGGTGGACAGCGATGTCGAAGTTGCGGAAGATGATTCCGTTATCGAGAGCACATTCAGAGTCTGAGGAAAAGGAGATTAGATACTATGTTTAATAATGCAATGGGCCTTATCCTGGCCGACAACAAAAAGATATCACTCGGAGAACTCTCCACCCCCAGAGCGCTCTCGGCTATGCCGTTTGGAGGAAGATACAGGATCATCGACTTCATGCTCTCTGACATGGTCAACTCCGGTATCAAGAACGTAGGCCTTCTTACGTACAACAAGTACAAGTCGCTTATGGACCACACAGGTACCGGTGCTGCTTGGTCGCTCGACAGAAAGAACGACGGTCTGCATATCCTGCCGCCTTACGTAAACTCCGAGGCATCCAGCACGATCTCCGACGAGGAGCTCACGGGCGTCATGGACTTCCTCAGACAGTCTCGTTCGACATACGTCATCGTTGCAGGATCCAACATAATCCTCAATACGACTTTCGATGATTTCATCAGTTCACACGAGGCTTCCGGTGCGGACATCTCCGTAATGTACAACCGTGACGGAACCAAATACGGCAACCCTTCCTACATCCTCGACATCGATGAGGACGGCTTTGTAAGGGACATGCTCTTCAACCCGCCGAAAGCAGCTTCTTCCAAGTGCTCTCTCGGCATCCTCTGCCTGAGAAGAGACCTTCTCATCGACATCATCGCAAAGCAGATGGCACACGGTACCACACACTTCGGTATCCATTCCATCGTTAAGATGTTCGACGAACTCAAGGTCTACGGCTTCGAGTATTCGGGCGTGGCACTCAGGATCAACAGCGTACAGTCTTACTTCAATTCTTCGATGTCACTTCTTACGGATTCCGTCAGGAATAACCTGTTCTGGAGCGGCAATCCCGTATATACAAAGGTCAAGGACGAAGCTCCTACGCTTTACTTCGACAATGCCGATATGAGCGATTCGATCGTATCAGACGGTTGCCGCATCTACGGTAAGGTCGAGGAGTCAGTCATATTCAGAAGTGTTACAATAGCAAAGAATACAACGGTCAAGAACTGCGTTATCATGCAGGACGTTCACATCTCGGAGAATTGCTATCTCGAGAATGTCATCCTTGACAAGAATGCGTTCGTAAGACCCGGTGTCAAACTTGTCGGTCATCCCGACTATCCGGTCGTAATCGGAAAAGGAGCAGGTATCTGATCATGGAAAAATCTATCAGAGTATTAATGGCAACTTCGGAATGCAGCCCCTTCGTTAAGGTCGGCGGACTTGCTGATGTTGTGGGAAGCCTTCCTGTCGAACTCAACAGACAGGGTGTGGATGCGAGAGTAATACTGCCTCTGTACAAGAAGATCAAGGTCAAGTACAGCGACCAGCTCCGCTTCCTCGGATGGAAGATGGTCCACATGGGATGGCGTTCACTCTATGCGGGACTGTTCTCACTTGAACAGAACGGCGTTACCTTCTATTTTGTGGACAACGAATACTATTTCAACTTCGATCAGATCTATGTAGATTATGTGTTCGATATCGAGAGATACTGCTTCTTCCAGCGTGCCGTTCTCGACTTCATGGGCGATTTCATGAGCTTTGAGCCTAATGTGCTCCATTGCCACGACTGGCAGACAGGTATGATGCCCATGCTCCTCGACTGCCACTACAAGAGGCACGGATATCACACGAACGTACAAACCGTGTATACGATCCACAACCTCAAGTATCAGGGCGTTCATTCAACGGATGTCGTACGTGAGATGCTCGATCTGCCCGATGAGTATATCCGCGAGGATTTCTGCATCAAGGACAAGGCCATCAACTTCATGAAGGCCGGCATCGTCTTCTCGAATTCCGTAACGACTGTATCTCCGACATATGCTTATGAGATCATGACCGACTACTACGGCGAAGGTCTGAACTATACTCTCCAGAAGTATGCTTACAAGGTATCGGGCATCCTGAACGGAATGAACGATCTCGAGTACAATCCTTCCACAGACGACAAGATCCCAATGAAGTATTCGATCAAGAATTACGAGAAGGGGAAGGCTGTCTGCAAGAAGTCACTTCAGGAGCAGCTCCAGCTCGAAGTCAATCCCGGCGCGCCTCTGTGTGCCATGATCTCGAGACTGGTCGACCAGAAGGGATTGGATCTCCTTCTCTATGTTGTTGAAGAGATGCTCTATGATGGTATGCAGGTAGTAATCCTTGGTACGGGCGATCCGTACTATGAGAGAGCTCTGGAAGACATTGCAAACCGTAACCGCGGCAAGATGTGCGCATGCATCGATTTTGACGGTGCTCTCGCTCATACGATCTATGCCGGTGCGGATATCTTCCTGATGCCGAGTATTTTCGAGCCGTGCGGACTGTCCCAGCTCGTATCGATGGCGTATGGTACTGTTCCTGTCGTAAGAGAGACGGGCGGCCTTAAGGATACCGTAACGCCCTATAACGAGTACACCGGCGAGGGCAACGGATTCTCTTTCGCGAACATCAATGCGCACGAACTGCTCTTCGTTACCAAGTATGCGGCTGACATATACCGTCACCATAAGGATGTCTGGAACCGCCTCATCGAGACGGGCATGAAGGGCGACTATTCCTGGAAGAAGAGTGCAGCCGAATACGCAGGACTGTTCTCCCTTATCTGCGGCATCGAGCTCAAGCCTGCTGAGGCACCTGCTCCCGCGAAGGAAGAGAAGAAGGCAGAGGAGGCGAAGAAGCCTGAGAAGGCAGAAGCCCCGAAGGTAGCCGCTCCCAAGAAGAAGGCCTCCAAGCCTGCTGCCAAGAAGGCTGAGAGCAAGAAGCCCGCGGCAAAGAAGACGGCAAAGAAACCTGCCGATAAGCCGGAGGATAAGAAAGCTTAATGTCTTCCGGATCAGACATAAGAGACAACATTCAGGCGCGGTGCAGACATGCATCGCGTTTGCCTGATTACAGGACACCGTTCGGAGCAAGACCGACTGAATCCAATGTCGATCTGTTCTTTGACGCTCCTGAATCTGCTTCAAATGTGACTTTGTGCTATACATACGGCCTGTATAAGTTCTCATACCATGAAGAACCGATGCACAGGCTGGCAAGTTCCAACAGGTACCATGTGGAACTGAGGCTGCCGCACGAGTCTTCAATACTGTTCTACTGGTTCAGGTTTAACGACAACGGCAGTACGCTGTTCTATGGGGCAGGCTGGGATACCAGGGACGGTGAGGGATGCATCTACGACTGTCCGCCGAGAGTGGGCGCAGATGAGGATAAGTATCCTTATGCATTCCAGATAACCGTATATAACAAGGACTTCCGCACGCCTGACTGCATGAAGGGATCGATGATCTACCAGATCTTCCCGGACAGATTTGCCAGGGACAGGAACTTCAGCTTCACACGGATGACGACTGCTTCACCCAGAACGGAGCGCATATATCACGAGGACTGGGGAGAAGACGTTGATATCTACGGCAAACCCGAGACAGGTTATCTCGCTTGTGATTTCTACGGCGGATCGCTCAGGGGAATTACCGAGAAGCTCGGTTACATCAAGAGCCTTGGAATAGATATCATCTATCTGAATCCCATATTTGAGGCGAGGTCATCGCACAGATATGACACGGCTGATTACCTGAGCGTCGATCCCATACTGGGAGGCAACGCTGCTTTTGATGAACTTGCTGCCAAGGCAAAGGAATTGGGCATTAAGATCATATTAGACGGCGTGTTCAGCCATACCGGCGCCGATTCCAAGTATTTCAACAAGTTTGACAGATATGAGGGAACAGGTGCCTATAAGTCATTTGCAGAGGGCTGTGAGAGCAGGTACCGCTCATGGTACAACATCTTCCGCGATGACAAGGGTGAGATCTGTTATGACTGCTGGTGGGGATTCCCGGATCTTCCCAATGTCAATGAAGACGATCTGTCCTACAGGAGATTCATCTTCGGCAAGGACGGAGTTGTAGATACATGGACATCAAGGGGTGCTGACGGCATCAGACTTGATGTATCGGATGAGCTGCCAGACAGCTTCATAAGACAGATGAGATCTACAATTAAGGACAAGACAGACGGGCAGGGAATGCTCGTCGGTGAAGTCTGGGAAGATGCTTCTAATAAGTGCAGCTACGGCTCCTACAGAGACTTCATGCTCGGCAATACCCACGACTCGGTCATGGGCTACACTTTCAGGCATGTCTTACTGGATTTCCTCTGCGGATACATAAGTGCGGAGATCGCTGATACAAGGCTTGAAGGTTTCCGTGAGAGATATCCGGCCGAGGCATATTACTGCATTATGAATCTCGTATCGTCGCACGACGTTCCCAGGATCATGACCATGCTTGGCGGTGCGCCTGATACCGATGACCGTGAGGTTCAGAAGAAGACTTCCGTATCGGAGCAGGATTATGCCAGATGCGCCAGCCTGAGCCGTATGGCTTATGCGTTCCAGACTGCCTATGTCGGAGCAAGCTGTGTCTACTACGGAGACGAGATACTCATGCAGGGCTACAAGGATCCCTTCAACAGAAGGACATACCCGTGGAATGATATTACCGGCGCGCAGCGCGAGAACCTTACATTTGTAAGGGATATATCCAGGCTCAGGCGCGAAAACACATGCCTCAGGACCGGCTTCTACCGTACGCTCTACGCACAGGGCGACGTGATCATTCTCGAGAGATACCTAAATGAGGGCAGGGACTACTTCGGCAAGGAAGGCAAGGGAGCGCAGAAGATCGTATTCGCCCTTAACCGTTCGGCGGGCAGCGCAGGCGTCAGGTTAGGTGAGAGCATCTCAGGAATAACAGCAGATGTGACAGCACCTTTTGAAGACGCAGTTACAGGCTGCCTGATCGAGGCTTCCGGAGAAGAGGTAAAGTTCAATCTTGAACCTTACGGAGTATCTTTTGTTAAATATATAAGTAAAATTTAATATTTCATGCTAAACTAAATACAGTTTATTTTATGGAGGGTGATTATATGTCAGAGGATACTTATAAGCCCAGTACTCACATTGATGCTGAAGGCAACGAAGTGGAAGAGGCGATTACCGAGGAAGTAACCGATAAGAAGTGTCCGGGTTGCGGAGCTACAGTTGTTTACGATCCTGAGACACTCTCGATGACATGCCCGTTCTGCGGCTATTCAAGAGAACTTCCCAAGCCTGAGGATAATACGAAGGAGATTGAGGAACTCGATTTTGCTACGGCTAAGAACAGAGCAAGTGTTGACTGGGGTTCCGTCAAGAAGTCCGTTGTATGTAAGAACTGCGGTGCAGAGACAGTCGTTGATGATGTAGATACGGCTCTTTGCTGCCCCTTCTGCGGATCTACTGCAGTCATGCCGCTTGATAAGGATGAGAACGTTATGGCTCCCGGCGGAGTTGTTCCTTTCGAGATCTCCAAGGAGAAGGCAGAAGCTCTCTTCAAGAAGTGGATGAAGGGCAAGCTCTTTGCACCGAATGAAGCAAAGAAGAGCTGCGAAGCCAAGAACTTCAACGGAATGTATCTGCCTTACTGGACATACGATTCACAGACAACATCTCCTTATACGGTTAAGCTCGGATTCGAAGAGGGTTCAGGAGACAACAGACACACTGTATACCGTACATATAAGGGAATCTATGAGAGATTCATCGATGATGAGGTCGTATACGGAAGTAAGAAGACGACAAATCCTTATATCAAGAGCGTATCTGATTTTGATTTCTCCAAGCTCCGTAACTATGATCCGCAGTTCGTTGCAGGATTCACGGCTGAGAGATATTCCGTAGGTCTTGATGAAGGCTGGGAGACAGCTAAGGATCAGATCAGGAAGAAGCTTAAGAGCGAGATCGGTCAGATGGAGAAGAAGAAGCGCCGCGCTGACTCCATCAGCAAGGTCGATTTTGCCACAAGCTATGCCAATGTCACATTCAAATATGTACTGGCACCTATCTGGATCGCTAACTTCAAGTTCAAGGATAAGGTTTACAATCTTGTCGTTAACGGACAGACCGGTAAGATCTCCGGTAAGTCACCTATATCGCCCATCAAGGTTGCGATTGCGATCATTATCGCCATCATCGTACTGGTTGTTCTCTTCAACCTCATGGGTAACTGATAACCGATATCTGACACAAAAACAAGATCGGTACAACCAAAATAATTAAATTAAGCCGTATTCCTGACATCAGGTTTACGGCTTAATATATTTATATGACAAATTTCGAGCGAAAATGTGTACGAAAAGTGAAAAACGATTACATTTTGTTTGCAATTTGTTTGCATTTTTTCGGAATCTTAATTATTATTTACACGGTAGTATTCCACCCCTGCATTAGTGAAAGTATTTTTCGGAGGAAGATGTCATCATGAGTCATGTATTGCCAAAGAGGTTGGCTGGCGTAATTGCTTCAGTTGTAGCATTTGCGATCATCGCACCGTCAACACTTCTCAGTGTTAAGGCAGACAACAACAACAAAGTCCAGCTCGGCAGTTTTGAATATGCATCTGCTGATAATCTCGGAGGCGCAAACGCTTTCGCAGTATTTGCAAAGAACTACACTGATTCTACAAGTGATATGGAAGGTGTAATAGCCGTTGATAATGTCACTTTCGGAGAAAAAGATTTTGGTGCTTCTTCTCAGGTAACTAAGTATATTGTTGAAGGTTATAATCTTAATTACATTGGTAGTAGCATTGCAGGCAAGATGAGTAACATTAGACCTGCTGAAGCTTTCATTTTTCCTGATAGCGTAACGATTACTACCGGTTCCGGAGCTCCCAATAACGGAAATGGCGTTAGATTATCTTATGGTGATACTGTTAAGGAGTTTAATGGCATTAATGATGTAATTAGTTCTAGTGATCCAGCTAAGATTGTTAATGTAAGTAATACTACTTTCAACATCAATTTTGATGAAGCCTTTACAGCACTTAAGACATATTCTTCAAATGCTTATAATTCTGTTAATACTGTATCCGATTTGGTCGTTAATGACACTCAAATCAATGTTGTTTGCAAAAATGGTCTAAATGTTGTTAACCTTGATGCTTCAGACCTTACTTCTAAATCATTGAATATTATTGGTGAATCAACTGATTATTCTTTGATTATCAATATTAACAATCTATCTGGCGATATTACTTTAGATAGTATTCTTACGATTGATGGGCAAGGTTACAAGGATTACGACAAAGTTGGCGGTAAGATACTTTGGAATTTCGGTCCCGATTATTCTGGAACTGCTACATTCAAATCTGATTCTATGGGTGTAATTCTTGCCCCTAGTGGTTCGATTGTAATAGGTGGTACTTCTCATAACGGTTCTGTCTTTGCGTATAGTGTCAATAATACTAACTGTGAGATCCACCAGAATCCATTCCAGGGTTCTCCCATAAATCCCAATACTTATACCGAAACTCCTGTAGAAACACCTGTAGCAACAGATACACCCGCAGCAACAGATACACCTGCAGCTACAGATACACCTGCAGCAACGGATACGCCTGCAGCAACAGATACACCTGCAGCTACGGATACACCTGCAGCAACGGATACGCCTGCTGCAACGGATACGCCGGCAGCAACAGACACACCGGCAGCAACAGACACACCGGCAGCAACAGATACACCTGCAGCAACGGATACACCCGCAGCAACAGATACGCCTGCAGCAACGGATACACCTGCAGCAACGGATACACCTGCAGCAACGGATACACCTGCAGCAACGGATACACCTGCAGCAACAGATACACCTGCAGCAACGGATACACCTGCAGCAACGGATACACCTGCAGCAACAGATACACCTGCAGCAACAGATACACCTGCAGCAACAGATACGCCTGCAGCAACGGATACGCCTGTAGCAACGCAGCCTGTAGCAACGCAGCCTGTGGCAACACAGCCCGTGGCAACACAGCCTGTGGCAACACAGCCCGTGGCAACACAGCCTGTGGCAACACAGCCTGTGGCAACACAGCCTGTAGCAACGCAGCCCGTGGCAACACTGCCTGTAGCAACACAGCCCGTGGCAACGCAGCCCGTAGCAACACAGCCCGTGGCAACGCAGCCCGTAGCAACGCAGCCCGTAACTACTGGTGCACCTGTTACAACACAGCCCACAACTACAACACTTACTATCAGCAAGCAGGATATGACCGGCACAACTGGCGCAGAGCTTGACGGTGCTAAGATGATCCTTACAGCAGTATCCAATTCTTCACTCCGCTACCTCAAGGTATCCGGCGGTAAGGTTGGTGCTCCTGTAACTCAGACAGCAAAGACGATCTCCTGGACATCAGGTAATACACCTTTTGTTATCGAGGATCTCCCTGATGGTACATATACACTCGAAGAGACTGTTGCACCTGACGGATATGCTGTTATCACAACAACACAGTTCACCATCTCAAATGGCAACATCAGCAAGACAACAAGCAATACTGATGTTAAGGTTGAGAACAATGCTTCCGGCTGCTATGTGACGGCATTCGATGAGGCACTTACACAGCCTTCCACAACAACAACAACGAATACTGTCGGAGTTGAGATCAGCAAGCAGGATATCGCCGGTAATGAGATCGCAGATGCTACTCTTACCATCACAAGCCTTGACGGTAAGGATCTGTCTAATGTTTACGTTACTCAGAACGGCGCAACAGTAAATGTAGTTCTGTCCTCTGACCTTAAGTCCATCTCTTTCAAGACTCAGGAACTGACGAATTCCATCGTGTTCGGTCTTGAGGCAGGTAAGTATGAGCTCAAGGAGACAGTAACACCTGTTGCTTACCTGAGAGCTGAGTCCATCGTCTTTGAGATCTCTGATAACGGTAATGTTATTAATACAGCTACTAATGTTCAGGGTTCTCCGATCGTCATGATCGATGAGGCTGATCCTACATACTCCACATCCGGCACAACGACAAGCGTTGCGTTCAGCAAGCAGTCCATGACAAATCTGGGCACAGAGCTTGTAGGTGCTACGATGAAGATCACAACAACAAACCTCAGCATCGATCTCTCCGGTGTAAGCTACACAGGCGGTGATACTGTAATCAGAACAACAAGCATGATCACTTGGAACACTTCTGATACTGTATTTGAAGTAGATCTTCCTGACGGTACTTATACTCTCGAAGAAGTTGTCGCACCTGACGGATATGCTGTTATCACAACAACAACATTCACAGTCAGCGGCGGTGTCGTAACAAAGACAAGCAGCAACACTGATGTCGAGATAATCGGAACTTATGTTACTGCTTTCGATGAGGCATACACAGGTCCTTCAACACTCGTTGCCGGTGCAAGCAGAGTACCTCCCACGACCGTTGAGAACCTCAACGAAGCAGTAGAGAAGGCTTCCGTAGTTGCCAACGCAAGCCGCCAGATTCCTGCAACAGGTGATTCCATGGCAATGACTGATATCGCTGCCATCGTTCTGCTCGTTGCTGCAGCAGCTACAATGGGAACAGTATCGGTAAAGACCAAAAAAGAAGCACGATAATTCACTACAGGGGTGATTTATAGTAGAGGGAAGGTTGTCAGAAATGGCAACCTTTCTTCTTTATTAAAAAATGCCTTGACACACCATATCCATAAAAGTATAATTATCAAGCCTAAAGCAAATGCGGCCGTGGCGGAACTGGCAGACGCGCACGTTTGAGGGGCGTGTGGTTAACCCCATACGAGTTCAAGTCTCGTCGGCCGCACCAATAAAGAACCCTGTGATCATCAGATCGCAGGGTTTTTGTTTTGAGAAGTTACATATCGTTCCTTCGTCTCTCGTAGAAGAACATGAACTGCTGCATGATGCCTGCAGTATCAGGGTAGGGGGAGGTATCGAACGATCCGCCGTAATACCTGTCCATGATCCTTTGTATCCAGACATCCACAGGGAATCTTCCCGTTCTCGCGAAAGCGAAGAGCATCACGCAGTTCGCCACCTTCGTTCCGACGCCATACATGGCCATCAGAGCCTTATACAGATCATCGTCTGACAGCTGTTCAAGTGATGAGGGATCGAGCATGCCGTCTGCAAAGCCCGCAGCGGCCTGCGCTATGTACGGCGCACGATAACCTACCCCGGTGTCCTGAAGCCTGTCAAAGGGCAGGGAAGCGAGTTCAGATGGCGTAGGGAAGGCGTGGAAGACATCCTTCGACGGCTTAACAAACGTATCGCTTAATCCCGGAGCCGGTATTGCCCTGCCGCAGAGCTCGGATATCCTCTCTACAGAGGTTGTTATCGATGGGATCGATCGTCTCTGGGAGATGATATAGCTGATAACCGTCTCAAAAATATCCTGCTTCAGTATCCTTATCCCGCGGCCGAAGTCTGCAGCTGCCACGAGATAGCTGTCTTCAGGGTCGATAGACTTCTCGATGGCGGAATAATCCCTTCCGAGGTCGAAGTATCTGAACCAGATGCTTTCGAATTCCTTCTCACTGCATGAGAATGCATAGCTGCCGTCTCCGATATCCGCTATCTGAAGATATCTGCCGTAAGCCACAAGCTCGCAGTGGGTATCATCGAGCATCTTTATCCTGAACGCCTGACCGGAGTCAGCGATCTTGGACAGTGAGAAATACTCGATCTTACGGATTGTCATACTTTGGGATCCAGCTTGAAGTAATTGTTGAGATGGCAGAGGATATTGCCGTTATATAGCTTAATGCGCTTATCAGCCCTGAAGCCCGTCGCATCCTCGAATGTGGATTCGGGGGTGATCACCGACAGTCTTACGCCTCGCCTGCACTTGCCTGAACCGGTAAGATATGTCCTCGCGATCATGCGGTAGATGTCATCTGCTTCCTCAGGCGTCATGAGTCTTCCTCCGTAGGGAGGATTTGTCAGAATTAGCTGACGGTCAAAGCCTGTCTTGGAAGCAAGCTTCTCTGGTGTCATATCACGGCAATCTGCCACATCGAACTTAACAAAGTCTGCGACACCTGCCGCCCGGGCATTCTTTCTTGCGGATTCCACCGCGCGTCTGTCTATGTCAGAGCCATAGAAGAAGCAGTCATCGAGCGGAGAGAGGTCTTCGCCTTCAACAGCCTCTTCAAGTGCTCTCCTGCGCATCTCAGGACCGATATAGGGCAGAGCCTCATATGCAAAATGTCTCTGCTTGCCGGGAGCGATACCGAGAGCCATCTGAGCGGCTTCAATGACGATGGTACCAGACCCGCAGAAGGGGTCATAGAGGGCTTCGTATTTGAAGGGTTCATAGTGAGACAGGGATACCATGCCTGCTCCCAGAGTCTCTTTGATCGGTGCTTCGTGTGTAAGAGGACGGTAGCCGCGCTTATGCAGACCGTCACCGGTGGTATCGATCATCATGCGGCAATGGTCATTGACTATGCCGAACTGGATCCTTACTGTTCCTTTGGCAGAGTCTTCGTAGAGAACGGAATCCTCCCTGACGCCTCTGGATGACAGTATGCTCCTGACAACAGCCTTCTTAGACAGAGACTGCAGTGCAGGAACGCCGTATAGCTTGGACTTCCTGGAGAAACCGTTGACAACGAAAGCATACCCCTCGGGTATAAAGTCATTCCAGGGAAGATCACGGCATTCGTCGAAATAACTGTCGAAATCTTCGGCATCGAACTCTCCCGCAACAAAGAAGACACGCTCGCCGCGTCTGACGTTCATATTCACTCGGGCAACATCCAATGCCCATGACGTATCATCGCATTCAAGAGTGACTACACCGTCCGAGACACTTATCCTCGAACGCTCGTATCCGATTGCTTCAAGATCTTCTCTTGTAGGGGTCTCCAGACCAAAAAGAGTGGTAATTATTATCTTCATGCAGAGATTATATACTAAATCCAAAAGCAGTAGTTCTCAAAAAGTCTTAAATTATCTTGTCAAGCACTTTTTTATGTTTTTGCCTGTCCTTGTACGGTGGACACATGAAAACGAACATATGTAACAAAACCTTGAGAATGCCTAAAATAAAGGGCTTCACGAAAACTGTAAACACGCCTTAACCGTTTTGTCAAGAAATTGACATAAAATGCAAATCGTTGATATTAAGGCGTTTGAGGGACATTAAAATGCAAAATGCTTGTTTTTGAGTTATCAACAGAGTTTTGAACATTATGAACATTCCGAACTCTCACCGACACGGATTTAATATGCTATAATCTCATAAATTTATAAGGGGAGGCGCCTATGTCAGAACTAATAGAGAAGGCCGCAACAGCAAAGCAAGCATCATTCAAGCTGGCCACTCTCCCAAGCGATCTTAAGAATAAGGCGCTGGAAGCGATCGCTGCCGCACTCGAAGCAAATAAGGATTCTATCTTCGAAGCTAATTCGGCTGACCTTCAGGCTGCGGAAGAAGCAAGACTTGAGAAGCCTATCATCAAGAGGCTCAAGTTCCAGGATGAGAAGCTCAGGGATTCCGTTGAAGGCATCAAGAGCCTTATCACGCTTGAAGATCCGGTCGGTAAGGTCAAGCTTCATACAACGCTTGATGACGGATTAGAACTTTACCGTGTTACGTGCCCTATAGGTGTTATAGGTGTTATTTTCGAGAGCAGGCCTGATGCGCTGGTGCAGATCGCATCCCTGTGTCTCAAGAGCGGCAATGCCGTTTTCCTTAAGGGCGGATCCGAAGCTGCGAACAGTAATAAGATCCTTGCTGATATCATCTACAAGGCCGGTGTTGAGTCCGGACTTCCCGAGGGATGGCTGAATCTCATGACAACCCGCGGCGAGATCAGTGAGATGCTGAAGCTCGATGAGTATCTGGATCTCATCATTCCCCGCGGTTCCAATGCTTTCGTGCAGTACATAATGCAGAATACGTCCATTGCCGTATTAGGTCATGCCGACGGCGTCTGCCATACATACATCCATAAGGATGCCGATCCTGCGAAGGCTCTCAAGGTCGCAGTCGATGCCAAGACGCAGTATGTCTCGGTCTGCAATGCCACAGAGACTTTCCTTGTAGACAGAGAACTTGAAGATACTCTTCTGGTTCAGCTTGTTGATACGCTCAGGAATGCGGGAGTAGAGCTTTACGGAGATGAATCCATGCAGGAGAAGTTCGGTGCACTGCCCGCTGAGGAGTGGCATCACGAATATCTCGACATGAAGTGCTCCATCAAGGTCGTATCAGGTCTTGATGAAGCCGTAGAGCACATTAACAGATACGGCTCGGGTCATACCGATGCGATCATTACCGAAGACAAGGAAGCAGCTGAGAAGTTCATGCTCGCAGTTGATTCCGGCAGCGTTCTCGTCAACTGCTCCACCAGATTTGCAGACGGCTTCAGGTACGGCTTCGGCGCAGAGGTCGGCGTATCCACATCCAAAATACATGCCAGGGGACCTGTCGGTCTTGAAGGACTCGTATCCTATAAGTACAAGATCTACGGCTCGGGCAATATCGTAGGCGACTATGCATCGGGCGCGAGAACATTCAAACACATACATCACGATATCTGATCATCCGGAGGTAACACAATGATAGTATCCATAGCATCTGACCACGCAGGTTATGACTTAAGACAGCAGGTAATAGCACATCTCAAGGAGAAGGGCTTTGAAGTCCTTGATGGCGGCGCGACAAACGGAACCGACGCTTATTCCTATGTCGAAGCCGGCAAGAAGATCGCAGAAGACGTCTTAAGCGGCAGAGCAGACCGCGGAATCGCCATCTGCGGCACGGGCATCGGCATCTCTCTTGTCGTTAATAAGTACAAGGGCATAAGATGCGGCCTCTGTTGCAATGAGTTCATGGCAAAGATGAGCCGTCAGCATAATGATGCCAATGTTCTTGCTTTCGGTGCCAGAGTCGTAGGTAAGGGTGTGGCACTCGGTATGGTTGACGCTTTCTTCGAAGCGGAGTTCCTCGGCGGAAGACACGCAGAGAGGGTAGGAGACCTTACAAAGCTTGAAGAAGAGCACTTCAAGGCTTAAAGAAATACAAACTATAGACATCGGAGCCGGCTCTTCTGGGCCGGCTTATCAGTTTTAATAGACGATTTTTGTAATTTGTCTGTTCTTTTCTTCTAATATAAGAGTAAAATGTACGGGTATAAGGAGGAGAGTTATGATTGCTATTCAACTAGCCGGCGGCAATTGGTTTGCCGAGTTCTGGGAATCATTTCTCAGACAACTCGCAGAACGATTCCAGATCGGCGATATAGGAGAGGAGATCAACCACGGCATACTGCAGTGGCAGCACACTTTCTTTGATATCCAGAGCATACCCGTAGTTCTTACAGATGCGATAATCGTTACTTGGATCGCGGTCATCGCCATGATCATACTGTTCAGATGCATGGTAGGTAAGGATACCATAAGACCCAAGGGTAAGCAGACTGTTCTTTGGCTGCTTACGGAGCTTATCATTAAGACTGCAATGGAATTTGGAATGAACAGGGACGAGGCCGAGAAGGTCCTTCCTATGATCGGTACATTCGGTATCGTTATCGGCGGATGCAACATTATCTCATTCCTTAAGATATCCCCGCCGGCAAAGAACATCGCTTTCCCTGCTGCAATGGCTATCATAGCGATAATCTTTGTTATCGTTACGTCGATCAGGTTCATAGGGTTCAAGGGATTCTGGGTATACATGACCCAGCCCATGGCAGGACTGCTGCCGTTCAAGATCCTTGATTTTGTTATCAAGCCGATGTCGCTCGCACTCAGACTTTTTGGTAATGTATTCGGCGCTTTCGTATTCATGGAATTCCTGTCCATCGTTGCGCCCATCATCGTTCCCGGTCTGTTCGGACTTTGGTTCGACTTGGCGGACGGCATCCTTCAGGCGATCATATTCGCTTATCTTACGATGTCCTATATCGGCGAGATCGTCGAGGTCGGACATGAGTACAAGGAGCATCCTGAAGAATTTGCAAAGAAGAAGAAAGAGAAAAAATCCAAGAAGAATGCAAAGACTGTTACTGCAGATGCAGTCGCTTGATAAGGTTTTAATTTTAGGAGGATAAATATATGACAAATCTGGTTTTGAGCATCATGCCCGTAATACTTGCTGCGGCTGAAGCAGCACCTGTTGATCCTAAGGCTATGGCAGCTTTGGGTGCAGGTATCGCAATAGGTCTCGGTGCGCTCGGTTCATCACTTGCAATGGGTAATCTTGCAGGCAAAGCTCTCGAATCAGGAGCAAGACAGCCTGAGATCTTCTCCAAGATCCAGACACTCATGCTCATGGCCATCGTATTCATAGAGTCACTTTGTATCTATTCACTGGTCGTAGCACTCCTTTTGATCTTTACATTCTGATACTTGAGGAAAAGAAATTATGTATTTTGAAGCAATAAATCTGCTGTTTGAGGCTGAAGAGGTAGCTGCTGAGTCATCTCTCTTCTCGCCTGATCAGTTCGCGGGATATGCAGTTACTGCACTGCTTACCGCGGTCAATGTCCTTGTTGCGTATATTGTGATCAAGAAGTTCATCTTCAAGCCTATCGTAAAGATGATCCACAACAGGGAAGAGGCTCTTAACGGAGAGCTCGATGCTGCAGCAAAGTCAAAGGAAGAGGCAGAGGGCGTTGTGGCAATGTCCAAGCAGACCGTTGACGACGCCCGTAAGAAGGCTTCCGAGATCCTGGAAGAAGCTCAGGAGACTGCAAACAAGCAGTCTGAACTCATAATCAAAAAGGCAAATACTGATGCATCCGAGATCCTTCTTCGTGCCGAAGAAGATGTTGCAAGGATGAAGCGTGTTGCCCTTGAAGAGATGAAGGATGATCTCACGGATCTTGCCGTACAGATTGCCCGTAAAGTACTGGGTGATGCTGTTGACCAGAGCACCCTTGAGGCATCTGCAGCCAAGTACACCGATGAAGTAATCGAAGCAGAGGTGAAGAAGAGTGAGTGAGCCCGTATCAAACAAGGACAAGAAGTCCAAGTCTAAGGGTCCGCTCCTTCGTGTAGAGACTGCGGGTGATATCCCTGAAGATAAGCTCAAGGTAATGACCGCGAAGTTCGCGGAAGTCAATGAGATAGCCGATTACAGGCTGTCCATTGAAGTCAAGCCCGAGCTTATCGGAGGCTTTATCATCTACTTCCACGGCAACCGCTATGACTATTCTGTAGGCGGACAGCTTGGCAGGATCAACAACTTCATGAAGCGTACCCGTGCCATCAATTCCATGGATAAGACCGGTTCCACCGAGTTCTCCAAGGAAGAGGTCAGACGCGACCTCGAAGCGGCACTTTCCAAGTTCACTGAGACTCCTGCATCCAGCATCGACAGTGCTGAAGTATGGAATCTTAATGAAGATGATCTCAATAAGCGTGTAGAGGAGAGCTTCAAGGTCAATGATCTCGTCGACGAAGTAGGTACAGTATCTGCTATAAGCGACGGAGTTGCCCAGGTATCAGGCCTCAGGCACTGTATGCTCTCTGAGCTTATCTCTTTCTCATCCGGTGCCACCGGCATCGCGATGAATCTCGAGAAGACAAAGGTCGGTGTAGTCCTTCTCACTGGTGAAGATACCATCTGTGAGGGAATGTCCTGTAAGAGAACAATGACAACAGTATCCGTGCCTGTAGGCAACGGTATGCTCGGAAGAGTCGTTGATCCTCTCGGAAGGCCGATCGACGGCAAAGGTCTTATCAGATATACGGAGACCAGACCCATCGAGTCTCCGGCTCCCGGCATCGTTGACAGATCACCGGTCAATAAGCCCCTTATGACCGGTATTACAGCGATCGATGCTCTTACGCCTATCGGAAGAGGTCAGCGTGAGCTTATCATCGGCGACCGTCAGACAGGTAAGACCGCCATCGCTCTCGATACAATCATCAATCAGGCCGGCAAGGACGTTATCTGTGTCTATGTTGCCATCGGTCAGAAGATGAGTACCATCGTATCTACCAAGAACCTTCTGGATAAGCACGGCGCTGCCGACTACACGGTAGTTGTTGCGGCATCCGCTTCGGATTCTGCTGCCATGCAGTACATAGCTCCATTCTCGGCATGTGCCATCGCCGAGAAGTTCATGTACGATTACCATAAGGACGTTCTTATCGTATATGACGATCTGTCAAAACACGCACAGGCGTACAGAGCGATCTCACTGCTCCTTAGAAGACCTCCGGGAAGAGAAGCTTATCCGGGTGATGTCTTCTATCTGCATTCGAGACTTCTCGAGCGTGCAGCCAAGCTCTCCGACGAGAAGGGCGGCGGTTCGATCACCGCGCTTCCGATCGTAGAGACCCTGGGTAACGATATCTCGGCTTATATCCCGACCAACGTAATCTCGATTACAGACGGTCAGATTTATCTTGCTCCCGAGCTCTTCTTCTCGGGTCAGAGACCTGCGATCAACGTCGGTCTGTCAGTATCCCGTGTAGGCGGTGCTGCTCAGACAAAAGCAGTCAAGAAGGTCGGCGGACCTCTCCGTATCTCGCTTGCACAGGCGAGGGAGATGGCGTCTTTCGCGCAGTTCGGATCTGACCTTGATGAGAATACACAGCTGCAGATAGCACGAGGCGTTATCCTGAATGAAGTCCTGAAGCAGGAACAGTTCTCGCCCTGGTCGATGGCGGAAGAGGTAATAATCCTTTACATCGCTACGACCGACAAGATGAACTTCCTTGCAAAGGAAGACATTGATGACTACTACAAGGGTTTTGTTAATTTCGTTAAGGCAAGCCACCACGATATCATCGATTCACTCATGCTCGGTGAGACGCTTACTGACGACATTAAGGAGAGGCTTGAATCCGCCAACGAGGAGTTCAAGGCTAATTTCCTTGCCGTACATACTGAGTACGGTCAGGAGGAATGAAGGTAATTAACTGATGGAGAATTTCAACGCTATCAAAAAGAGAATGAAGAGCGTCAATGACATTAGCCAGATGACTAATGCCATGCAGCTCGTCAGCTCTGCAAAGATGCGCCGTTCGCAGATCCTTCATGAAGCGATGTTCCCGTTCTTCTCCCTTTGTGCTGAGAGCATGCAGGAGATAAGGAACAATACCTCAGATATCCACAATCCCTTCTTCGAGATCAACCAGAAGCAGGAAGGCGAGACCTGGAAGATCGGATACTATGTTCTGTCCGGAGACCAGGGACTTGCCGGTGCTTACAACAACAACATGGTCAAGATCACCGAAGAACACATTCAGAGCAAGATATTCGAGAATACACGTAAGAATATATCCACTGACTATGAGCTCAACGTATTCGGCAAGCTTGCCAGAGAGAAGCTCCTTCACAGCGGATACAATGTCAATCCGGACTTCTCGTATCCGATCTCTGAACCCGACTTCTACCATGCGCGTAACGTCAGCGCCATCATGCGACAGAAGTTCCTTAATAATGATTATGACCTGATCTATCTGCTCTATACCAAGATGGAGTCTTCGATAAAGATGGTCCCCGTGGCAGTCAGGCTTCTCCCGGTCGACATGAAGGCCGTAAGACAGGTCCTTCCCGAGAATCTCCAGGATGCGGGAATGGCCCTTCAGTCCGGCACGGAGATCGAATACACGCCTGATGCAAACTCGGTATTCAACTATCTCGTTGATACATATACCAATGCCATCGTATACGGTGCGATGGTGGAGGCTTATGCAAGCGAACAGACAGCGAGACTTACGGCAATGCAGAATGCAACAGACAATGCGAACGAGATGATGAAGCATCTCGAGCTCCTGAGCAACCGCGCACGTCAGGCGAAGATCACGACTGAACTCACCGAGATCGTAAACGGTGCCGAGCAGGTCAACAATATGTAAAAGAGGCATAAGGAAATGGCAGCAGGAAGAGTAGTACAGATAATAGGCCCTGTAATCGATTGCGAGTTCGACAAGAGCGAGCTTCCTAAGATTAATGACGGTGTCAGGATCATAACCAATATAGACGGCGTTACGCGCAGCGATAGAGACGTGTTTGCCGAAGTGCTCCAGCAGCGCGGTAACGGCGTTGTAAGATGCGTTTCCTTCAATGCGACCGAAGGCCTCATGAGAGGACTTGCCTGCGAATCTCTCGGTTCACCCATCATGGTACCGGTAGGAGAGAACATAACAGGAAGACTCTTCAATGCTCTGGGTCAGCCCGTTGATAACGGCGGAAGCATCGATGCCGCTGATTACTGGCCGATCCACAGGAAAGCACCTTCATTCACCGAGCAGTATCCGACTGAGTCTGTCCTCGAGACAGGCATTAAGGTAATAGACCTTCTCGTTCCGTTCTCCAGAGGCGGTAAGATCGGTCTGTTCGGAGGTGCCGGCGTAGGTAAGACAGTCCTAATCCTTGAGCTTATCAGGAACATCGCGAGTGAGCACGGCGGCTATTCCGTATTTACCGGTGTCGGCGAACGTTCCCGTGAAGGTAATGACCTCTGGGGCGAGATGAAGGCCTCCGGAGTTCTCGACAAGACGATAATGGTATTCGGTCAGATGAACGAGACTTCAGGTGCGAGAATGAGAGCGCCTCTGACAGGTCTTACGATGGCTGAGTACTTAAGAGATGAGAAGCACAAGGACGTGCTCCTGTTCATCGATAACATCTACAGATTCGTTCAGGCTGGTTCTGAGGTATCTGCTCTGCTCGGAAGGATCCCTTCCGCAGTCGGATATCAGCCTACTCTTGCCAACGAAGTCGGCGAGCTTCAGGAGCGTATTACTTCGACCCGCAACGGTTCCATCACATCCATTCAGGCTGTATATGTCCCTGCGGACGATATTACCGACCCTGCTCCTGCAACGACATTCGCCCACCTCGATGCCAACATCGTTCTGTCGCGTTCCGTAGTTGAGCTCGGTATCTATCCGGCAGTCGATCCTCTCGAGTCTTCTTCGAGGATCCTCATGGAAGATATTGTCGGAAGCGAGCATTACCACGTTGCCCGTAAGGTACAGGAGATGCTCCAGAGATATAAGGAACTCCAGGACATCATTGCCATACTCGGTATGGAAGAGCTCTCTGAATCAGACAGGCTCATAGTATCCCGTGCAAGAAAGGTTCAGAGATACCTCTCTCAGCCGTTCTTCGTAACCGCTGATTCCACGGGCTTCGAACCGAGATATGTTCCTATCGGCGAGACCGTTAAGGCATTCGGAGAGCTCATCTCCGGTTCGCTCGATCACATCCCCGAGCAGTGCTTCTTCATGAAGGGCGGACTCGATGACGTTATCAAGGCTTATAAGGATATGACTCCCTGATGGCTGAGAAAGAAGAACATAAGATCAATCTTATCGTTGTAACTCCTTACCAGTACTTCTATGAGGGGCTGGTTACCGTTGCCACGATACCGTCCATTGACGGTGAGATAGGCGTTATGGCCGGTCACTCGCCTCTGGTATTTGCCTTGAAGCCGGGTACGGTAACCGTCAGAGTCGATAGTGAGATCAAGCATTTTGTCGTATCCGAAGGCTATGCCGAGGTCAACCGTGAGATGGTCCTTGTCGTATGCAACTCAGCCGAATGGGCAGAGAACATCAATATCAGATGGATATTCGAAGCGTATGAGGAAGCAAAGAAGGCGATCGAGGAAGAGAAGACTGCCGAAGCTGCTCCCATTCATACTGAAGACAACAAGCATAAGCTCAGCAGGGCACTCGCCAGGATCCACTTCATAAGTCAGTACGGATCAGATGCTCAGAAGCAGAGGCTTGAGCAGTTGAAGGGAACAATAGTCTGAAGAAGAAATCCAGTTCACCGACAGTAATCTTCTGACCGTCCCTGATCTCATATCTCATACCTTCATCCAGTCTCTTATCTTCAAGATACAATGCTCCCGAAGTCGAGCAGGGGCTTATATAGAATGTGTTCCCGGACATGTATATGACTGCGTGAAGCGATGCCACACTCTTATGCTTAAGAACTATGTCAGACAGGAAAACGTCTGATCCGATCGTGGTCTTATCCATATATATGGCGTATTGCGAACGCATTCCCGGTATGCTGTCTTTGAGGATCAGCTGAGCCGCGCACGGAATGCCTGTCTCATTGGCATATTCAGTGTTGGAGAACAGTATCCTGCTGCGTTCATCAGACCGTTCCGTAATTCGCTCAGCGCTCATAGTCTTATTCTTTTTGTATCCGGCATATATCAGCCGGCCCGCCATTACCAGACCGAGGACAGCAAAGAGCAGCGCCGGTCCGGGACCGATCAACAGATAAGATGCTGCGGCTGCAACAAAGGGCAGGACTGTAAACAAGGCTTCCTGCGATAGGATCACACGCGCCCTGTACGGTACTGCTGCAGGATCTTCAAGATCTTCGGATTCTATCTTCTGACAGCATTCGAGATACATGGCTTCATCGTTCTGCCTGACACTGTAGACCAGAGTCTGTTTCTCATCCTCACTTATGACCCCGTCGAAAAAGGGATCTGCCAACAATTCCTCTAAGCGCTCGTACCCCAAGGAGAATAATGAAAGTTGCGAAGCCGGCTGCCGTATTGGACAGTAACAGATCCTGACAACATCTCCGGCGGGGTCAGTGAAGACATAGTTCCGGTCAAGCACAGCTGAACCCGGACTAAGAAGATTATCTATACCTCGAGCAAAAGAATTTAGAAAAAGACCCGTGTTCTTCCTTCTTGTTCTCAAATGCTCCCGATTGCGTCTGCTGAAGGCTGCAGTACTCTTTTGTTTGTGTGGATCAAATTCAGTGATCGGGATGAATCCGGAGAAATCAAAGCAAGCCGTGATCCCGCCGGGTCCGTCATTTATGTAACAAGGCAAGTATATTCCGCAATGGTTCAGATCAATCATCTCACTTGCGTATTCATAAATATCATCACGTGAACCTATCTTCTCGATTGCAAAATATCCGAAAGGGCCTTTCCTTATCTTCATTCGGGTGATCTCCTGTAGTTGCTAGTTGAAAGCTGCCGTTATCTTTGAATCATCAAAGCAGAAGTCCATTACTTTATCTCCGTAGCTTACGAGTCCCTGTCGGAACAGAAGTGCAAGAGATACCAATACTGCAATGATGATAACGATCTCAACGGTACCCATTCCTTTGCGGGTACACTTTTTGATAAGTCTTGTCATTTACGTCCTCCTTTACTTTGTTTTATATTCCCAGTGAGATGATTGCGGGTGTAGTGGCTACCAGCAGTACACATATGAAGTCCAGCGTCATGGGGAACAGGAGTGCCAGTGCCTCGCGCTCCTGCTTCTTCCTTGCCGCATTCCTGCACAGATCCCAGCATGACTGCGACTGCAGCTGCAGGAGGTTAAGGACTTCCGAAGTCCCAAGCCGCCCGTATCTGGCTACCAACAAGAGGGCGGCTTGAGCTTCGGGTATCTGGACTCTGAGAGAGAAAGCTTCAACTGCATCTGATGCCGATATTCCGCTCAGCATCATAGCTCTTATGTTCTTTATCTCGAGAGAGAGGTTCTTGTTGTCACCGAATGCTTTGGCACATATCTCGATCGCCTTCGGAAGCTGCATTCCCGCTTCAAGAAGGGTGGATATAAGACACATGAACAGTGGTATATCCTGCATCAGATCTTCGCGCTTGAGCTGTGCTTCATTCCTGACTTCGCGTCCCGAGAGAAGACATACGGCTATTACGAATATGACCGCAAACGCAGGGTTCCTGCCTGCGGCTGTGAGTATGGCGGCACCGAGAAGCGCAGATACGGAACACAGCAGGACCTGCTTCTTGAGATACTGCTCATAGGCAAGGGAGGGATTGACGGACAGTTCGCTGAATAATTCGTGCCTTGAGGCTACGATGCCGGGAGGGAGGATCTTAAGGATGATCCTGCTCAGAGGCCTGCTGCTCCCGACCTTGATGGAGTCGTCGAATCCTATGTTCACCTTGCTCTTGATCTTACGGCCCGTATCGTGTGCCATGAACCTCAGAAGCAGTGATACTGCGATTATGCATATTCCGAATGATACTGCGAGCAGTGTTGATCCGGTCCTGGTCGTTCTTGCCAGTGCCATATATTCGGAACTCATATTGTTAAGGGCGAATGTAATGGCAAACGGCATCACGCAGAGCATCGCGGCTTCAGCATTCTTGCCTGCATTCGAAGCCTGTATCTCGCTCTTTACGGCATTGAGTTCAGACAGCATCTGGCAGGCACTCCTTAATATGGCAAGCGTGTTGTTGCCTATCTGACCGGATATGGCCAGAGCATGGAAGACGGGCAGTGTCTCCGGGAAATTGATTGATTCTGCAAATGAGACCAGAGCACTCTCCAGTCCGACATGCATCTTCAGGTCGTTCTCCAGGGCGATAAGCGGTCTTATAAGAGGCGATCTTCTTCCGAAAGTATTCTCGATAACGGGGCGGACCAGCACCAGCGACTTCTCTATCGAATAACCGCTCGACACACTTGTGCAAAGAGCCTGCAGAACGACAAGGAGCTGTGTCCTCATGTGTTCACGGCTCCCCGCGAAGAGCTTCCTCACTACGGCCAGCCAGGGAAATATACACAAGGTCACACAGATAACAACCCTTACCTGGACGGAATCGATGAACAGCCCTGATGAGTAGAATATGAGTATGGCAAACAGAGGGATGAGCCAGATCCTTCGGAGCGCATATGAAGTGAAGGCTCCTATGTCCCTGCGCTTATTCGCTGTATGAAGCAACCTGCTTAAGCTCGGAAATATCACAGACGCGTTCAAGGCCTTTACCTCCTTCGTTCTTATATAGTGTTTTGATCCGGTATTCATTGCCGGCAGGGGGCATTACCCTGCAGATCTCGTCGATGTATCTTCTTCCTTCACGGTTCCTTGTTATATGCAGTATCACGTCTATTCCCATGGACAGCTGTGCCACTACCGCCGCGAAAGGCAGATTGGATCCTGCCATGACCATTCCCGTCAGGCGTTCGAGCATCTCTATGCAGGAGTTGGCATGACCGGTACACATGGACCCCGGGTGCCCCGTATTCAGCGCGTGCATCATGTCGGCACTCTCGGAGCCTCTGACTTCGCCGACGATTATCCTGTCCGGGCGCATCCTCAAAGATGCTCTTATCATCTGGGCAATATTGACTTCGCCGCTGCCGTCAGGTCCGGGTAGCCTTGCTTCCATCCTTACCAGGTTGTCAATGCCCTGGAGGTTAAGCTCGGCTGAGTCCTCGATAGTTATCACACGCTCATCGGAGGGTATAAAAGACGACAGGCAGTTAAGGAAGGTAGTCTTGCCGCTTCCGGTACCTCCGCTGAGGAAGATGGTCTTCCTGTTCTTAACGCACGAAGACAGGAACCTCGCGCCTTCCTCGCTTATGAAGTCCTGTCTGATAAGGCTTACTATGTCGTGGGATATTCCCGTGAACTTCCTTATCGTGATGGTCGTCTCTCTGGCAATGGGAGAGAGGACCGCATTTGCTCTCGAACCGTCAGGGAGCCTTAAGTCTGATATTGGATTGGCTTCGTTGAGAGGCCTGTTACGGTTGGCAAAGAAACATGAGATCACAGTCCTCAGCGTCTCTTCGTCCTTGAACCTGATGTCCGATCTGTACAGCTTGCCGCCGCGTTCGTAGAAAATCTTGTCGGGCCCGTTGACCATTATCTCCGTGATGGTCGGATCCTCCATGAGAGGTTCTATGACATCGAGCCTTCGCAGCGCATTGAATACACCGCTCGCCGTCTCCCGCTTCTGTTCGAGATTGAGCTTATAGAAGCTTGCCTGATCGCTTATGACATCCGCGATTATCTCCCGAAGCCTATCGTCAGACGGATCTGCTTCGTCCCTTATCGCATTCAGGACATAGTAAGTCATCTTCTCCTTGATCTCGGAGATATCACAGGGCCTGTTCATATTCATAGTCCTCTCCGGAAGCGATGTCATCTGCATAGCGGACGGTCAGCCTGCCGCCGGTAAGAGCCTGCTCTATGCCTGAGACGAGCTTCCTTGTGCCGAGATCTTCCTGGCTGTTCCTTGAAGGGAGAAGGAGTATAACTTCGTCAAAGCCGGAGACGAGTTCCGTCAGTTCGCCGCTTCTGAATCCTTCAAATATCACAAGGGCATCAGTTGTGGGTGACGTATTCCTCGTAAGTGTCACTGAAGATGAGACTATCCGCCTGATGACCGTAAGACCTGCATCGTAGACATCGTCTTCTCCGGATGCGGCACCCGGAGTAAGGAACCCCTTCTTATCCATGTTGCAGCAGGACAGGATGTCTTCCGGCTTGAAGCTCTTCTTCCCGACAAGTTCTATGAGCTTCGTCATGCCGCCCGGCCTGATGCCGCCGGACTCGGGGCCCGGAACTCTCATCCTTCCCATGAGATCTATCCTAAGTGCGTTGTCTGACATAAAGACGCGTTCGGCAAGGAGCCTGTCTATAAGCGCCTCGCGGTCATCCATATAGACATAGGGGATCAGTGCAACCGACACCCCTGAACGAATGCTTATCGTATCCGCATTCTTCCTCAGGGATGTGATGAGCCCGAGTCTGTCTGCTATCTTCCGGCAGTCTATGACCCCGAGTTCGTCAAATATCGGGACCGCATCCTTGAAGTCGCTCATGTCGATATTACGCGGATCGTATATTATCTTCGTAAACTCCGAGAAATCCAGACAGTCAGATCTCCCGGGATCCTCGATCGCATTGATTATGTATGCATCGGGGAACATCGTTTCGAGCCTCATCTTCAGGAGACTGAACAGATAATCATCCTTCTCGAAAACCTTGATCGTGAAAGCCATACCGGACACCTCCTTTGCCGTATGCAGATATTGTAGGCACAGAAAAGCCCCGAAAAACCCGACAAAAACCGACAAAAACCGACAAAACATACCAGGTTAACAATCAATATTAATTATTAAGAAATCTCGCCAGTATCTTTACAGACGGCAGATTTATCTATAAAATCATCTTGCTAAAACATTTAAGTTCATTGCTTATCAAGAGTGGCTAGAGGGAACCGGCCCTATGAAGCCCGGCAACCGCGGAGAGCAGCGGTGCCAAATCCGGCAGGGAGACCTGAAAGATGAGGAACGTTGATATAACCTATTAACGACCTTCTCCTTTGGGGAAGGTTTTTCTTTTCGATAAGAGCACTGAACGGAAAGGAAAGTAAAAATGAGAAACAGAAAAGGCAAGTGGCTCTTCACATCAGAGTCAGTAACAGAGGGACATCCCGACAAGGTCTGCGATCAGATATCGGATTCCATCCTTGATGCCATCTTAGAGCAGGACCCTAAGGCGAGAGTTGCCTGCGAGACATGCGCTACCACGGGCATGGTCCTCGTTATGGGTGAGATCTCGACTTCGGCTTACGTCGATATCCCTTCTATCGTCAGAGGCAGACTTGAGAAGATCGGCTACGATTCCAACAACGTCGGCTTCGACTATAAGTCATGCTCAGTCCTCACATCCATCGACGAGCAGTCCGCTGATATCGCCATGGGCGTAGACAAGTCCTATGAGGCTAAGAGAGGCGACGATTCCGAGCTCGATACGGGCGCAGGAGACCAGGGCATGATGTTCGGTTATGCGAACGACGATACGCCCGAGTTCATGCCAATGCCCATCGCGCTCTCACACAGACTGTCCAAGAGACTGTCTGATGTAAGGAAGACGGGCGGCGCAGACTTCCTGAGACCTGACGGCAAGAGCCAGGTTACGGTCGAGTATGAGAACGACAAGGTCAAGAGGATCGATGCCATCGTAGTATCAACCCAGCACAGCGAAGATATCTCGGAAGATGACCTCGAGAAGTATGTTAAGGAGAATGTTATCGCTCCCGTAGTACCTGAGGATCTTATCGACGAGAATACCAAGATCTATGTTAATCCCACCGGACGTTTTGTAATCGGCGGTCCTGCCGGTGACTCCGGCCTTACGGGAAGAAAGATCATCGTTGATACATACGGCGGATTCGCACGTCACGGAGGCGGAGCTTTCTCTGGTAAGGATCCTACGAAGGTTGACCGCAGCGCATCCTATATGATGAGATATGTTGCAAAGAACATCGTTGCTGCCGGACTTGCAAGAGAGTGCGAGGTTCAGGTCGCTTATGCCATCGGTGTCGCTAAGCCGGTATCTGTATCTGTGGATACTTTCGGCACGGGTGTCATCTCCGACGAGAAGATCACGGAGATCGTAAACGATACCTTCGATCTCAGGCCTGCGGCTATCATCAGAGACCTCGATCTGAGACGTCCGATCTATGCCGATACCGCCAGCTACGGTCACTTCGGCAGACTCGATGTCGACCTGCCCTGGGAGAGAACTGACAAAATTGAGACTTTGCGCTCAAAGGCCGGAATCTAAAGGTTTTGAAGTCCAGGGGCTCCCTTCGGGGAGCCCTTTTTGTATTGTTATTTCGGTGTGGGTTTGTTAGTCTTTGAAAATGGAAAAAGATGAGAAGACAGGCATCATATCAGGTCTGGATCAGCAGGATGTCGGGACCTCGGTCAAGGGCAGCGTAAAGGCCCTTAAGATCTTCTGCCCGCGCACGGAAAAAGGATTTGTCTCTTTCCTTGCGGAAGGGAGTTTTGCCGTCGCGGGTTCATCTTCCGTCGATGTCGTCGAAGGCGGCCTCTATGAAGTCTCGGGCAAAGTCACCACATGGAACGGCAGGCCTGAGATCAAGCTCAGTTCGATAAAGGCACTCAGCACCGAGACGGACAAGGTTATGCTCACAGCTTCTTTCCTTGAAGATAATCTCAAAGGCTCGGGCAAGGTTACTTCCAATGCCCTCGCCGAAGCCTTCGGAGACGACCTTCTCGATGTGCTCGAGAACGATCCTGACAAGGTCACGGATGCTGTTCAGGGAGTATCTGAGGAGCTTGCCAGATCCTTTGCGGATCAGGTCAATCAGGATCATGACTTCTTCCATAAAGGTCTTAAGCTCAGGCAGATTGGCCTTACACAGACCCAGCTCAAGCATTGTATCAAGCTCGGGTACGCGGATATAGACAAGATCGAAGCCAATCCTTATCTTCTCTATGCGGTTCGCATTGCTGGCTTCGAGACATGCGACAGGATCGCAGGTGAGGTATCGCCTGACGGTGTCCTGACAGAACGCCTTGCCGCTGCCTTCAGTGCCGCAGTCATGCGTCTGCACGAGAATTCCAAGTCAACATATCTTCTGCCCGACATATGCCGCAGGGAGACGCTCAAGCTCCTTAACAGCGGTCCCGGCCCGGAGATTACCGCGCCGGTGTTTGAAGAACTCTTCGAGACGGCAGTGACGCAGTCTAACGATAACAAGCAGACCGCCGTGTACAGATTCCAAGACGACAAATGCATCGGCTGCAGTATCAATGACGAGAATGCGCGTGTAAGCGCTTATGTGTATTTCAAATCTGAGGTGACGATAAGAAGGAAGGTCGTTGAACTGACTGCGGCTGAGACCGTAAAGCCTTCACGCGCCACATCCGATGCCATCTTCGACAGGCTCTCGCTTGAATCCGGCATTATCCTCGACGAGGTCCAGAAGGACGCGCTGTATCTTTGCATGTATTCGAAGCTCTGCGTCATCACAGGAGGCCCCGGCACGGGCAAGACCACGATACTGGGACTTCTTGCCGATTATTTCAAGGAGAGATCCATCACTGCCGTGTATGCCGCGCCTACAGGGAGAGCAGCGAAAAGGCTCTCCGACAGCACCGGCTGCATAGCCACGACCATCCACAGGCTCCTGGGGGCAGTAGTACATGACGATGAGGCGGAGGAGATGTTTTTCGAGCATTCCGCGGACTGCCCCATAGATGCGAGGGTGATAGTGGTTGATGAGATGTCGATGGTGGATACGGAGCTCTTCGCGAACCTCATCTCAAGTGTCTCCCCGGATTCCTCTCTGATACTGGTCGGAGACCCGGACCAGCTGCCGTCGGTAGGGTGCGGCAATGTTCTCCCGGATCTGCTGTCGTGCAGTTCTGTGCCTTCCGTAAGGCTTACGG
This sequence comes from Oscillospiraceae bacterium, assembly GCA_902782125.1. Taxonomy (GTDB): domain Bacteria; phylum Bacillota; class Clostridia; order Saccharofermentanales; family Saccharofermentanaceae; genus Saccharofermentans. The sequence continues at coordinate 106,961 of CACZMA010000004.1, forward strand.
GCGTTCACCGTCACGATGAAGGCGGTTCGATCGCACTTGGGAGCCGTATGATACTTGAAGGCAAAAGGCCTGATGCAAACGCTGCCGACCTCATGATCATCAAGACGGATACCGATGAGGAGGCATCAGAGAAACTCTCGAAGCTCGTGGAGGAACTGGGAGACAGCGACTGGATCTGCATTACCCCGACACGTAATGAGAGCCTTCCGCTCGGTACTGTCAGGCTGAATAAGATGATACAGAAGCTTCTGACCGGAGACGAGGAGCTTCGCATATCAAGAGGCAAGGACTCGCATTTCAGCATAGGCGACAGGGTCATGCAGACGAGGAACAATTACTCCCTCGAGTGGCTCGATCCCGTTACCGGCGAGATAGACCGCTGGGTGTTCAACGGTGAGATCGGCGTGGTAAGAGATGCAGACCCGATAGCGGGTACTCTTGTTGTGGAATTCGATGACGGCAAGCTGGTCACTTATAACAGGAAGACTATGGAAGATGTGGAACTCGCCTATGCCGTTACTGCGCACAAGGCACAGGGATGCGAGTTCGACAACTGCATTATCGTTTTGGGACAGATGAGCCCGCTGCTGTATCAGAGAAGGCTTCTGTACACGGCCGTTACGAGAGGCAAGAAGAAGGTCATAATTATCGATTCCAACGACTGCATGCAGCATTTCCTGAACAGCCGCAACAAGGGAAGGAGAGACACTTCCCTGGGAGATCTTCTCAGGCTTACCGATATCAAGAGAGGCAAGACGCGTGATTAGCGAGATCATGGGCATGATACTTCCGCCTGTGTGCGACATATGCGGTAAGCTCGCCGATGCCGACAGGAGGATGACCGGATATGCCGGTGTGTACAGGAAGGTCTTCGAGACAGCCCCGGAGCTTCACATCTGCGGCAAGTGCCTGTCGGAACTGTGTCCTCAGGATACCGGCGAGAGATGGTTCCTGTGCCTCTCGGAACCGTATGCCACTGACCCGATCCCGGCACAGAGACTCTACATACCGTTTCCGTACGAAGGTTCGGCAGGCAGGATGGTATCTGCCTTCAAGTTCGGAGGCAAAAAGGATCTGGCGAGGCTGGCGGGCATCCTGACGGGATCTCTCATGGCAGAAGACGGGATAGCAGCAGACATAGTCATACCGGTCCCGCTGTCTTCCGGAAGGCTCAGGGAGAGAGGATATAATCAGGCAGCGGAGATCGCGAAGCCTGTATCGTCGCTTCTGGGGATCGCTTTCGCCCCGGATGCTCTTATAAGGAAACGTAATACCGGTAAGCAGAGCGAGCTCAAACTCGGTTTTGACAGGTATGACAACGTGCGTAATGCCTTTGCCGTAAGCGATGCCTGGGATGTGGAAGACCTCACGGTCATATTGACCGATGATGTTGCCACCACTGGCTTTACGATGCATGAGGCGGCAGTGGCCCTGTATGAAGCCGGAGCGGCCAAAGTGCTGTGCGCGGCATTCGCCGGCAACCGTCTGGTCAAGAATGCCGAGCCGTTCTAATCCTTGTTGGAATATCCCCGTTTTTATTTTATAATATAGACATCCTGAGATGAGTGTTCTCTATATTGGACCTACATGACGTAATATGGAGCTTGGACCGTTTGGTGGAAATCAGGCCTTGTAAGTTGGAAGATTGAAGTCAGGCGCAGAGCACCGCCCTGGAGAACTAGGGTGTCAATCAGAGCCATTTGTCTCGGGTGTTTTAATTTGGAGTAAACGATTACAGCCCATGGGCCTGATGTATGATGCACGACAGATTAGCTTAAGAGATCCTGCCGCAAGAACCGTGGCAGGTGTTATTTTGTTGTATCAGGGCATCCATGCGCCGGTATACCGTTACATAAACGGTCTCAGGCAGAGCGTTGCCGCACTCGAAGACCAGATCCGATGTCAGGTGTCTTAGCGCGAAGATACAGATAATATGACTGATACGGATCAAGGAGAATAATAATGCTTAAGCTTTACAATACACTGACAAGAACCAAAGAAGAATTCAAGACGATCGAACCCGGCAAGGTAAAGATGTATGCATGCGGACCTACGGTCTACAACTACTTTCACCTCGGTAATGCCAGACCCTTCGTAACATTCGATACTTTGAGAAGATATCTCGAATACAGGGGTTATGAGGTTACTTTCGTTCAGAACTTCACTGATATCGATGACAAGATGATCAACCGTGCCAACGAGGAAGGCATCACGGTATCTGACCTGGCAGACAGATTCATCAAGGAATACTACATCGATGCAGACGGCCTTAACATTAAGCGTCAGGCTGTACAGCCCCGCGCCACCAAGTCGATCGGAGCGATCATCAAGCTCATCAAGTCCATGGAAGAGAAGGGCTATACATACGTTATCGAAGGCGACGGCGTGTATTATGATGTCACCAAGAAGGCGGATTACGGCAAACTGTCACACTACAATCTTGAAGATCTTCAGGCCGGCGGCGGTGAGCGCGGCGCTTCTTATGAAGGCAAGCGCAATCCCGGTGACTTTGCAGTCTGGAAGTTCAAGAAGGAAGGCGAGCCTGCATGGAATTCGCCCTGGGGCGAGGGAAGACCCGGCTGGCATATCGAATGCTCGGCCATGATCAAGGAATTCCTCGGTGACACCATCGATATCCACGGCGGCGGACAGGACCTTATCTTCCCGCACCACGAGAACGAGATCGCTCAGAGCGAAGCTGCCAACTGCTGCCCGCTCGCGAACTTCTGGGTACATAATGCTTTCGTCAATGTTGACGGAGAGAAGATGAGTAAGTCACTCGGGAATTTCTTCACCATCAGAGATATCGTGAAGTCATATCCTTACAATGTCATCAGATTCTTCATCCTTCTCGGCCACTACAGGATGCCGATCAACTTCTCTGACCAGCTCCTCGAATCTGCAAAGACGAGCCTCGAGAGAATATCCACATGCGTTAATAACGTTGACTTTCTGCTGGGTAACGGCGGAGTGAAGCCGGCGCCCGCAGAAGGTGACGATAAGTTCCTTGCATCCGTCGAAGCTGCTGCCGAGAGCTTTGTTGCTCATATGGACGATGACCTTAACACGGCTGATGCCATCACCGACATATTCAATCTCGTTAAGGTAACCAACACGGGTGCAACTGCTGATGATGTCTCGGGCGAGGCTCTTAAGGTAGCGGCAGACAAGATCCGCGAGCTTACGGGCGTTCTCGGCATCGAACTCTTCGGCACTGAGGAAGAAGAGATTCCTGCAGACATAACCGAACTCGTTGAAGCACGTACTGCAGCAAAGAAGGCAAAGGATTTTGCCGAGGCTGACAGGATCAGAGATGAACTTAAGGCAAAGGGCTATATCGTAAAAGATACGCCGAACGGACCTCAGGTCGAGAGGATCTGATGATCAAACCATTGATAGCAACTGATCTTCGCGAGGTATCTCCTCTGGTATTGGCTTATATCGGTGATTCTGTATATGAGCTGTATGCCAGATGTCATGCTGCGACACACGGTGCAGGCAATAACAAAAAGCTCCACAATGAGACTGTCACTTACGTAAGCGCGCAGGCACAGGCTAATGCAGTCCGTAACCTCATACCTATGCTGACCGAGATGGAAGCTGATTACTTCAGGAGAGGCAAGAATTCCAACCCGCATGCGGAGTCCAAGAACTCTTCTCATGTGGATTACATGTATGCGACGGGCTTCGAAGCACTTATAGGCTTCCTGTTCCTTGATAATCAGGAGGAACGGATGGAAGAACTGATCCTCAAGAGCTTCGAGTTTACGGATGATGCGGAGGTAAAGGCGTGAACACTGATAAGATCGAAGGCAAGAATGCAGTTAACGAGGCGCTCTCCTCCGGACGCACCATCAATAAGATATGGCTTCTTAAGCCTGAGGGCGGAAGAAGGCTAGAGCCTGCGCTGGCCAAGATACTTGATGCCGCCAATGAGCGCGGGATCGTTGTCACCAGATCGCCGAGGAACGTTCTCGACAGACTGTCTGAGACACATAACCATCAGGGCGTTATCGCATCCGTTGCATCCCACGATTATGCAGATCTCGATGAGATAATCGAGAATGCGAGGAATGCAGGTCACGCACCGCTTCTCGTTGCACTCGACGAACTCAAGGATGCATATAACTTAGGTTCGATCCTGAGGATATCCGACTGCTGCAGCGTTGACGGCGTCATCATTCCCGAGAGGCGGTCCATCGCTCTCGATTCGATGGTAGCCAAGGCATCTGCAGGAGCCCTGGAATATGTCCCTGTAGCAAGGGTCAAGAACCTTGCCCAGACTCTGAGGAATCTCAAGGAGAAGGAAGGCTTCTGGGTCTGCGGAACAGACATGGAAGGTGAAGTGAGTTATGATGAAGCTGACTATACCGGAAGCATGGTCATAGTCATAGGAAGTGAAGGCGAGGGCATCAGGGAAGGCGTCCGCAAATGCTGTGACTTCATGGTTACCATCCCCATGACAGGGCACGTAAACAGTCTTAATGCCGCAGTTGCCGCGGGAGTGGTCGTTTTCGAGGCGGTAAAGCGCAGGAGGCAGGCGAAGGATAACTGATGAGGAGTAAAGCTGAGAGAATCGCGGCTTTGTTAATGGCATCCGTTATGGCGGTGTCTGTCTCATCCTGTGCTGTCGTAAGCGACATCCAGTCCCAGATCAATACGGCATATACAAACCTGTCTGAGCAGGAACTTGCCAGACTGGTCATCAATGCGATCACCGATGATACGCAGGTATCCGACAGCTTCTCCGCGATCCCCGATCCGCAGCTCGACGGGCTTACCTATACGGCTTTCTATGAGTATGTCTCTATACTGAGATCCGTCTCTTCAAGCCATGGCAAGGCTACATCGTTCAGGATATTGAGCGAAGAAGAAGAGGAAGCGTATTTTGCCCAGGCTTCTGACAGTGAGTATGAGGTAAAGTCCCTCGAAGATTACGGCGAGCTCGATGTAGTCGAGATCTGTTATGAAGAAGATCAGGATCCTCTCTATCCGTGCAGATTCGTCTTAAGGGAAAAGGAAGACGGGTCTTATTCGCTGGCGGGTGATTATGTATCTGATTCGATCGTTGCATATGATTATGTGACGCACTATTTCCTGATGATAGAAGAGAAGAACACCGATGCGCTCTCAGCGATAATCGGTCCGATATATCCGGAATCTCTTTACATCTCTTCGGTCATAAGCACCAAGGCAGAATACGTCATAGATTACTATAAGCTCAAGGTCATGAGCGGTCAGGACGACTATAAGCTCGGATTCATGTCACCGGTCAAGGTAACGTTCGTTATCCCCGAGACACTTGATAATGACAATGTCAGCGTCAAAACCCATAAGGTAAGCCTTCTCGTCGGTGCTGACGGCGCGACCTTCATAAGGGACATCATCCCTTCAAATGACGGTGAGCAGCTGTTCCTCTGCAGGGACGGAGAAGAACTGGTTACCTGCGGTGATGAGTACTCCGCGCAGGACGTCTATGAGCTTATGGGTGATCCCGTAAGTGCTTTGACTGACGGAAAAGTCGTAGACAGCTACCGGGATGACGACGGAAACATCCACACATTCTACGACCTGGTAGTTAACTTTGACGGCGTATCGCTTAAGTTCAAGATCGAATACGAAGATTATTCTCATACCGACTGGAACGGAACGCTGGAATCCGTCAGGATCTACCGCGACAGCGCGTACACGGTAAGCAATGTCGTCTATGAGGGGATGAACCTGTCGGAACTCATGCTCATATATCCGATGATCGATGAAACCGGATTCGTCTACTCTTATGAATACGAGGATAATGATTACGAGATGTCCTTCACGTATGACGATAATTACAACATTACTTCAGTCATCGTGGCGGAGGCTGATTGATCACTCGATGCACTTGTCGCGGAGGGCATTGATCTCTGATTCTGTCATACCGTTCGAGATAAGGTAATTCTCAACCTTGCCGTCCCACTTATCGTCTATGTACTTAAGGAATATCCTGATGTTGATCTCGTCGGAACGCAGAGTGTGCTTCATGTCATCGGGTGCGGCATCGATAAGAGGCTTCAGAAAATCCTCAAGATAGTCATATGAGACCTTGTAGTTGGTCACGATGTCCTCGCGGTCAGCACCTGCGATGAGATACAGTATCGCCGATATCACGCCGGTCCTGTCCTTGCCGTGGGCGCAGTGGTAGAGCGTCAGACCTTCGGCATTAAGAAGTATGCGCATGACTTGTGCGACCTTATCTCCGAGCTGCTCCATTATGATGACATAGTAGTCTCCCAGATGGTGGGTGCGCAGGAACTGCATCGTGTCGTTGTTGACATCACCGGGATCTCCGATGAACAGAGGGATGGAGTGGAAGTTTGTATCGGCATCATCTCGAAAAGGATTGCCGCACCTCTCAAGCTCCGTTACACCTCTGAAGTCTATGACGTTCTTGACACCATACGCCTTGACCTGCTCGAACTCTTCTCTTGTCTTGAGTTCGGAAGGCGCTCCGGACCTGAGGAAAATCCCGCGCCTGAATACATGACCGTCTTTTAAGGGCATGCCCCCGAGCTCTCTGCAATTAATAAGCGGAAGGTCTATCAACTGGCTGTCAGGGTTATATGCGGACATCATTTCTCCTCCAATTATCTACCGCAGGTATTCTACCTCATTTGAAGGTTGACATTCAATATTGCAAGTAATATTATTAATAGGCTATTCGCAAAGTAGCGTAATACGCGCCTATAGCTCAACTGGATAGAGCGTCTGACTACGGATCAGAAGGTTGTGGATTCGAGCTCTGCTAGGCGCGCCACACAGAGGCTGTCGCTAATCAAGCGGCAGCCTTTTCTTATACAAGGCGACAGGAGGCCGTATCATGAGGAAACTTCTTGTAGTTGTTGATTGTCAGAAGGACTTTATCGACGGAGCTCTCGGCTTCGAGGGTGCCGATAAGATAATCCCGGGCATAATCGCCAGGATAGGTGAGTATAAGGCCTCCGGTGATGAAGTCGTATATACGCTCGATACCCACACAGAAGATTATATGAATACCCAGGAAGGCAGGAATCTTCCCGTACCTCACTGCATCAAGGATTCGGAAGGCTTTGCCCTGGACAGTGTGCTCGCACCTCACCTCGAGGGCAGCAGGGCCTTTGAGAAGCCTACATTCGGCAGCATGGAGCTCGCGGAATACATCCGTGACAATGCATCTGAATACGCTTCCATCGAACTCTGCGGTCTCGTATCCAACATCTGCGTCATCTCGAATGCAGTAATTGCAAAGGCTGCAGCGCCTGAAGCTGAGATAATCGTCGATTCCAAGCTGACGGCTTCCTTTGACCCGGCACTTCACGATGCGGCACTTGCCGTACTGGGAGGCATACAGGTCAAGGTGATCTGATGCACTCTTTTATATAAGAAGATTGCAAAGTCACGCCACTCTGTGCTACAATTCGTATTCGGTTTGACTTTATTAGCATATTATTAATTTGGAGGAATACATATGGCATCATCAATTGAGAAGAAAGAACATTCTCAGGTAATCATCAGCCTCGAAGCAGGCAAAGAGGAATTCGATAAGGCTCTTAAGGCTTCTTACCAGAAGAACAAGAAACGTTTCCAGGTTCCCGGCTTCCGTAAGGGCAAGGTTCCTTATCAGCTCGTTTGCCAGTACTATGGTGAGGGAGTCCTCTATGAGGATGCCATCAATGAGCTCGCTAATGCTCAGTATCCCGAAGCAGTCAAGGAGCATGACCTCAAGGTCGTATCCAGACCTATGATGGATGTTCAGTCCATCGACGAGAACGGCGTTAAGTACACCATCGAGGTTTACGTTAAGCCTGAGTTCGAGCTTGGCCAGTATGAAGGTGTTGAGGTTCCTTTCGAGGATGCAGTCGTAAGCGATAAGGACGTTGACGATGAGATCGAGAGAATGCGCAAGAGGAATGCTTCCCTCGAAGAAGTTGAAGGCAGAGCTGCACAGGAAGGCGATACGGTTACTATCGACTACGAGGGCTTCAAGGACGGAGTTGCTTTCGAAGGCGGCAAGGGCGAGGATTACAACCTCAAGCTCGGTTCCCATTCCTTCATCCCCGGCTTCGAGGAGCAGGTAGCAGGCCACAATGCTGGTGAGGAGTTCACCATAGAGGTCAAGTTCCCTGAGGATTATCACGCTGAAGATCTCAAGGGTGCAGATGCAACATTCAACGTAAAGATCAAGATGATCAAGAGCGAGAATCTTCCTGAGCTCGACGACGAGTTCGCAAAGGATGTTTCCGAGTTCGATACTCTCGATGAACTCAAGGCTGATATCCGTGCCAAGAGAGAAGAGTCTGTTGCAAAGAGCAACAAGCAGGCATTCGAGAACGAGACAGTTCGTGCCGTATGCGATAACTGCGAGATCGATATCCCTGACGTAATGATCGACAACGAAGTTGATCAGATGGCTAACGATCAGGCTATGCGCATGCAGCAGCAGGGCATCAGTCTCGATATGTATCTGGGTTACATCGGCCAGAGCATGGACGAGTTCAAGGAAGGCTTCAAGCCCATGGCAAGAGTAAGAGTTAAGTCTTCACTCGTTGTCGAGAAGATCTCTGAGAAGCTCGATCCTGAAGTAACTGATGCCGATATCGACGAAGAGATCGCAGAGATCGCAAAGTCCTACAACATGGATGCAGAAGAAGTAAAGAAGTCACTTGGTGACAGCACAGACTTCCTCAAGGATTCCATCAAGGCTAAGAAGACTGTCGAGTACCTCACATCCAAGGCTGTTAAGGTAGCACCCAAGCCGGCTGATGAAGAGAAGAAGGCAGATGAAGCCGAGGACAAGAAGGCTGAAGAGTAAGCTTCTTACCTCAAACTCGACCGATAACAAAGGGACTGCGATCGTGCAGTCCCTTATTTTATGCTTTTGTATCGAGTGATGATTTTGTGAGTGAACAGCCCTGATATTTGCATTTTCTGCTCACAAATGCCTGTTTGTGCGTAATATGTGACTATTTGCCTCTGATCCGGTCACATTCTGCTCACAACGGCCGGGATCAGGTCCTGTAACTTCCGTTGATCGTAACGTAATCGTGCGAGAAGTCGCAGGTGAACATCCTGTCGTAGCAGTCGCCTTCGTGCAGGAATATCTCTACCTTGATATCGTGCTCATGGAGAAGGCGTGATGCTTCGTCCTCATCGAAATCCGCAGCTACACCGTCTTTGTATACGAGCAGTCCGCTCAGCTTGATATCGACATGCTCGGGATCGAACTTCGCGCCGGAATATCCGACGGCAGTAAGGATCCTTCCGCAGTTGGCGTCCATGCCGTAGAAAGCGGTCTTACAGAGGGGAGACTTTGCTACGGCAGATACGATGAGTTTGGCATCTGCTTCGCTGCCTGCACCGTAGACTTCTACTTCTACGAACTTGGTCGCGCCTTCGCCGTCTGAAGCGAGCATACGCGCGATATCTTCACAAAGGCTTTTTAATGCCTCCGCGAAAACATCCGCATCCTCGCTGCCTTCCTCGATCTTAACACCTGAAGCACCGTTAGCGAGAACTACGACCATGTCGCAGACTGATGTGTCTCCGTCTACGCTGACTCTGTTGAATGTGTATTTGACTGCATCCTTAAGCATCTTCTTGAGAAGATCCGCGTCGATATCAGCATCTGTAGTAAATATGCCGATCATTGTTGCAAGGTTAGGGTGGATCATTCCTGACCCCTTTGCCTGGCCGGCGATCCTTATGGTGCGTTCGTCTGCAAGAGTTATCTCTGCCGATACTTCCTTGGGTACGGTATCGGTCGTCATCATTGCATACTCGCTGTTGTGAGCTGTCTCTTCGGATGAAGACAGGCCGCTTACAAGCTCAGGTATTGCAGCAGAAATCAGATCTAAGGGAAGCCTGGATCCGATAACACCCGTGGAAGCCGTGAGGATCTCGTCAGGAGAACAACCGAGTTCTTTGGCTACGGCACCTGCGATAAAGTCTGCATCTTCGATACCGGCTTTGCCGACAGCAGCATTTGCATTTTTACTGTTGACTATGATGCCTCTGACCTTCTTCTTGCTCTCTATGATTCCAATGGAACGTACAAGCGAATGTCCTTTTACAAGATTGGATGTGTATACGCCTGCTACGGTGCAGGGAGTATCGGATGCAACGAGTCCCACATCGAGATAAGTGTACTTAGGGGTGTCAGGGTTGATATTTGCCCTGTCGGAACATTTCATTCCGGAAGCTACGCCGTTTGCCTTGAATCCCGCAGGGATAGTTATATAAGATATGTCTTCCATAATGTTTTTACCGCTTTCTTATTTTAATTCAATGTATTTTACCACCGAGGGAATAATATGTCTTGACTTAAAATTAAGCAAACTATATAATTTCAAGGCGCCGGAAAAGCTATGGTGGGATTAGTTCAGTTGGTTAGAGCGCTAGTTTGTGGCACTAGATATCATGGGTTCGAATCCCATATCCCACCCCAATTAAGTTTTCCGGCGCTTATGCTCCTTTACACTGGGGTGTAGCCAAGGGGTAAGGCACGGGTCTTTGACTCCCGCATCGCAGGTTCAAATCCTACCACCCCAGCCATATGGTTCACTAGCTCAGTCGGTAGAGCACTTGACTTTTAATCAAGGGGTCTGGAGTTCGAGCCTCCAGTGAGCCACCAAACATACAAGTCCCGCCAACATTGCGTTTGACGGGACTTTTTGTTTCTCGGAATTATGCCGAATTCTTTTAAATTTGGTAAAAATGGGGACAATTTGGGGACAACCATGCTCAAAATCTCTGATGTTGTGTCAAAAAAGATTTAAGGGTAACATAATACTATCAAATAATTGAGATGGATTATTGTGGGAATCAAGAATCGCGGCATATCACTTAAGATAAAGTTCGTCGGCATCATTCTGGTAATGGTGGTTGTATTGTTCGCGACTTTGGGCAGCCTGTGTTATTCTGTGCTCGGCAAGATGCTTGACGATGATGCATCTCAGAACCTTAACCTTATGGTAAGACAGTATGTTCTCCAGGTAGATAACAAGCTCTGCCGTGTTGAAGATGCTGCGAAAGGCGTAGACGCCTATGTGTCTGGCCAACTGGGTTCGGCATACGAGATATCAGATCCGTCTGTCAGAGAAAGTTTCCAGCAGTACATTGAGCAGTATTTTGTAACGTTAGCAGGCAACAATAATGATGTTGTGGCATGCTATATGACTTTTAATCCCGAACTTACCGGTGACGGAACACAGGGATTCTATTATTGCAAATCTGAAGACGGAACTCTTGCGGCCGCAGAGGTGACTGATGTCCTTAAGTTCTCCGAGAGTGAGAATGCCTGGTTCTATCAGCCGATCGAGAAACAGTCAGCGGTATGGCTCGATCCTTACTTCAGCCCGAAGAGCAATATGCTGGTAATCTCATATGTTCTTCCTGTCTATATCGATGATGTCCTTGTCGGTGTTGTAGGTATCGATATGGACTTCGATAAGCTGATCAAATATGTTAGCGGATTTACGGTGATGGATACCGGAGTATCTTATCTCAAGAACAATGACGGTACTGTTCATTATCACCTCGGTTTCTATGATGAAGGCGATGATGCGCATGGAGATAAAGACGTAACGGTTACTGAGAATGCTAATAAGATGACACAGGCGACTTCCGATAAGTATGTCATCAGGTACAGGTATAACGGTGAGGACAAGGCGATGGTTTTCGCGACGCTGGAGAACGGCATGAAGCTTGTAATCGAAGCGGATTACGCTGTAGCCTTCTCGTCAAGGGGAGTTCTGCTGACTTGGATCTTTGCCATCGGAATTATCAGCTGTATCGTGACTGTAGGTGTGTCTTACTATTATTCCAGCCGTCTAACCAGGTCGCTGCGTGAGCTTACGGATGCATCTCACAGGATCGCCAACGGCGATTTGCGTGTACAGATACCTGATGTCGATTCCCACGATGAGGTTGCAGACCTTACCAGAAGCATCAAGACCGTCGTCAACAGCCTCAAGACTTATACCGTCGATATGGAGACCAAGGCTTTCGTTGACCAGATGACCAAGGTAAAGAACAAATCCGCATTCAACAGCACGGTCGAGAGTATCGATGAGCAGATCAGGGACGGTGTTGCGAGATTTGCAGTTGTAATGTGCGATCTCAACTATCTCAAGGTTACAAATGACAAGTACGGCCACAGTGCCGGTGATGACGCCATAACAAGAGCTGCACACGTTATCTGCGAACACTTCCCGCTCAGTTCCGTATTCAGGATAGGCGGCGATGAGTTCGTTGTTATCCTTACTGAACATGACTTCAGGATAAGGCAGAAGCTGATCTATGATTTCGGCGAGCACCTTAAGGCGTTAGATAAGGATCCTCACGATATCAACAATATCTCGCTGTCATTCGGTGCATCGGAGTTCCATGCAGGAGAAGACCCTGACTTCAATACTGTGTACAAGCGTGCAGATGAACGCATGTATCAGATGAAGCAGGAACTGCACAAGAAACACGGCATAGGCCTCAGGTAACATCAGGCTTCTTCTAATGTTCTACGATATCGAAACGGCAAAACCCAGATGCTCACTGCTGTCCCTTACGACGGACAGGCTCAGGCTATCCGTTCTTAAGAAGAGTGAAGCTCGCAGGGTAGGAGACTATCTCAGGCGCAACAGGGACTTCCATCAGGAATTCTCCCAGACACATGACGATGCATACTTTACGGACAGTATGCAGAAGGGTTATCTCGAATTCGATGCCATGTCTTTCAAGGACGGCCGTCTCGTGCCCTTGTGGATAACACTTAAGGATTCGGATGTGATAATAGGCAGGGTGTCTTTCTTCAATCTGGCATACGGCGGCATGATGAACTGTGCTGCGGGGTATCATCTCGATAAGGATCATACCGGTCAGGGATATATGACCGAAGCCCTGAGAGCCGGATGTCAGTTCATGTTCAGGGAATATAAGATGCACAGGGTGGAGGCATTCATACTGCCCGAGAACGAGAGATCCATCGCATTGGTGAACCGGCTCGGATTCACTTATGAAGGCAAAAGGATATCTTATATGCACATAAACGGCGCATACAGGGACCATGAGGCTTTTTACCTGCTCTCTGATGCCTTGTAATCAAAACCTAATATTTAATTTTGCAAACTTATGAGATAATGGTAAAAATATAATAGGAAAAATATGGAGGTGATAACAGGTGAATAGGAAGACCTTTACACTCAGACTTACGGCAATCATGCTTACTGCTGTAATCGGAGCCAGCGTTGCGGCTTGCGGCGGTAAGGATACAGCCGAGAGCCTTGAGGCAAGCGATGCATCTGCTGAGATCAGCTCGATTACAACTACGACGGAAGCTACGACGACACTTACAGAGTACACAGGTCCTCTGTCAAATACGGAGCCCGTAACCTGGAATGAGACAGCACTTGAGTCCGAGACTGTTCTGTATGTATACAATATTTCCGATACGGGATATCTCAACGTACGTACAGGTCCGCAGCCCACATATGCTAAGGCAGGCACGCTCTCCAAGGGTCAGTCTGTTACTGTTGTGGCAAGAACGGACAACGATTGGTACAAGACATCCGACGGTTTTTATATCTCCGGTAATTACCTTACATCAACGCCCCCGACGGCCTGATGACCGGTCTTAAAAAGACTGTTGAATATTTTGAAGTGTTAGTGTAATATATCAAGGCGCTTGAAGTGATTCAGGCGCCGATTACTTGCGAGTGTAGTTCAATGGTAGAACTTCAGCCTTCCAAGCTGACCACGTGGGTTCGATTCCCATCACTCGCTCCAGGGTCATTAGCTCAGCTGGATAGAGCAACAGCCTTCTAAGCTGTGGGCCGGAGGTTCGAGTCCCCCATGGCTCACCATGGCGCGTTTTTTATGTACTTATAATGGGACTTTGATTTTCAAACCTTATGCTATAATTTGTCTGTAAATAATCAGAGGAGTAATTTATGGCAGTAAAAGCTGAGTACGGCAACGAGAGCATTCAGATGCTCAAGGGTGCTGACAGAGTCAGATTGCGTCCGGCCGTCATATTCGGTTCGGACAACTTAGAAGGTTGTATCCATTCATTCTTTGAGATCCTTTCCAATTCGATCGACGAAGCCAGGGAAGGTTATGGCAGCCAGATCTTTATCACGCGTTTTGCGGACGGAACCATTGAAGTAGAGGACTACGGAAGAGGTATCCCGCTCGATTACAACACCAAGGAACAGCGCTTCAACTGGGAGCTCGTCTATTGCGAGCTCTATGCAGGCGGTAAGTATAACAACAACACATCCGGTGACTACGAGTTCTCTCTCGGTCTTAACGGTCTCGGTGCCTGCGCAACGCAGTATGCTTCCGAATTCTTTGACGTTACGGTATTCCGTGACAAGACCAAGTATTCTATGTCCTTCAAGAAGGGCAATCCTGTAACGGAACTTCAGACTGAACCCTACAGGTTCAAGAGGACCGGTACAATCCAGCGCTGGAGACCCGATTCAGAGGTCTTTACCGAGACGATCATCCCGCTTGATACATTCAAGGAGATAATCAAGCGCCAGTCCGTCATCAACAGCGGAATCGAGTTCATCCTCAAGGATGCTGAATCAGGCGAGGAATTCCATTACAGCTATCCCGAGGGTATCAAGGGATATGTTGACGAACTGTCAGACATGAGAGGCCTTACGGATTCGTTCTTCTTCTCGGGAGAGGGCAAGGGCCGTGATAAGGCGGACAGAGACGAGTATAAGGTCAAGGCAGAGGTGTCTTTCTGCTTCAATAACAACATCAATGAACTCGAGTATTTCCATAACTCGAGCTTCCTTGAGCACGGAGGTTCGCCGGATAAGGCCGTCAGATCTGCCTTTGTATCCGAGGTAGACCGCCAGATCAAGCTCCGCGACAAGTACAAGGCAAATGAATCCAAGATCATCTTCCAGGATATCGCCGATTCCCTGATCCTTGTTACCAATACATTCTCTACTCAGACTTCTTACGAGAACCAGACGAAGAAGGCTATCAACAACAAGTTCATTCAGGACTTCATGACTCAGCTCATCAAGGATAATCTTGAGATCTGGTTCACGGAGAATAAGGATTCCGGCGATAAGGTAGTAGATCAGATACTGGTCAACAAGCGCTCGAGAGAGAATGCCGAGAAGACCAGGGTCAATATCAAGAAGAAGCTCATGGGTTCTCTTGATATCAACAACAGGATCAAGAAGTTCGTTGACTGCAGATCCAGGGACGTCGGCAAGAGGGAACTCTACATTGTTGAGGGTGATTCGGCTTTGGGTTCGGTCAAGCTCGGTAGAGATGCGGAATTCCAGGCTGTCATGCCGGTAAGAGGTAAGATCCTTAACTGCCTTAAGGCTGATTATGCGACCATCTTCAAGAGTGACATCATCACGGACCTTCTCAAGGTACTGGGATGCGGAGTGGAGATATCCAACAAGCACAATAAGGACCTGTCCGCCTTCAATATCGAGAACCTCAGATGGAATAAGATCATAATCTGCACCGATGCGGATGTCGACGGATTCCAGATCAGAACGCTCATCCTCGCGATGCTCTACAGGCTTACTCCGACCCTGATAGACAAGGGCTACGTATATATTGCCGAGTCGCCGCTGTTCGAGATTACGTACAGGGCGAAGGGAAAGAATGCCGAGGAGAAGACGTATTTCGCGTTCAACGAGAAGGAGAAGACGGAAATCCTGTCCAAGGTGGATCCCAAGCTCTGCACGATACAGAGATCGAAGGGTCTCGGTGAGAACGAGCCTGAGATGATGTGGCAGACGACCATGAATCCCAAGTCCAGAAGGCTTATCAAGGTTTGCTCCGAAGATGCGCAGAAGATGTCGGAAGTGTTCGACCTGCTTCTTGGCGATAACCTCGCCGGAAGGAAACTGCACATCGAACAGGACGGACACCTGTACCTCGATATGCTCGATATCGGATAAACGGAGATGAACATAAATGGCTAGAAAGAAAAAAGAACCTGAGAATAACAGTAATTCACTGAAGGCAAAGCTGACGGACTCCAAGGCCGCCGATATGGCGCCCGTCCTTCAGCCCATTACGGAGACACTCGAGACCAACTATATGCCGTACGCGATGAGCGTTATCGTATCGCGTGCAATTCCCGAGATCGACGGCTTCAAACCTTCACACAGGAAGCTCCTGTACACGATGTACAAGATGGGCCTTCTTAACGGCAACCGTACGAAGTCCGCTAATGTCGTAGGTCAGACAATGAAGCTCAACCCTCACGGTGATATGGCCATCTACGATACGATGGTCAGAATGACACGCGGCAACGGTGCACTCCTGCATCCTTATGTCGATTCCAAGGGTAACTTCGGTAAGCAGTATTCGCGCGACATGCAATGCGCTGCTCCGAGATATACGGAAGTAAGGCTTGAGAAGATCTGCGAAGAGATCTTCAAGGGCATAGACCACGACGCGGTAGACATGGTCGATAACTATGACGGAACTCTTAAGGAACCGTCACTTCTGCCTACTACTTTCCCTGCTGTCCTTGTAAATGCCAATCAGGGTATCGCTGTCGGTATGGCTTCCAATATCTGCTCGTTCAACCTGAATGAAGTCTGTGCTGCGACTGAAGCATACCTTAAGGATAAGAATGTCGATCTTCTCGATATCATGCCTGCCCCTGATTTCTCCGGCGGCGGACTGATCCTGTATGACAGGGAGCAGATGAGACAGATCTATGAGACGGGCAAGGGAACCTTCTCCGTAAGGGCAAGATACAATGTCGATGCCAAGAATAATCTCATTGAGATAACTGAGATCCCTTATTCCACAAGCGTCGAGGCGATCATCGATAATATTGCCGACCTCGTTAAGTCCGGCAAGGCCAAGGAGATCTCCGATATCAGAGACGAGACAGACCTCGACGGTCTGAAGATTACGATCGACTGCAAGAGAGGAACTGACCACGAAGCCCTGATGGCTAAGCTCTTCAGGTTCACTAAGCTCCAGGATACGTTCTCCTGCAACTTCAATATCCTTATCAACGGCAATCCGAAGGTCCTGGGAGTAACCCAGATCCTTGATGAATGGCTTGAGTGGAGAAGGGGATGCATATCAAGAGAACTCAGGTTCAACCTGGACAGGATGAAGAAGAAGCTCCATCTGTTGGACGGTCTCGCACAGATCCTCCTGGACATCGATAAGGCCATCAAGATCATCCGTAACACCGAGCTCGAAGAAGATGTTATCCCGAACCTCATGAACGGATTCGACATCGACAAAGAGCAGGCTGAATATGTTGCAGAGATCAAGCTCCGTAATATCAACAAGCAGTACATCATCAACCGTATCTCCGACAGGGATAATCTGAAGGAAGATATCGCTGATACTGAAGATATCCTTAACAGCCCGAGAAGGATCAACACTCTGATCGTTAAGGCTTTGAGAGACGTTGCCACAAAGCACGGCAAGCCCAGGAAGACTGAGCTAATTGTCGCAGAGGAGGCTCCCGTATTCGAGGCTGCGGCTGTCATTCCGGATTACAATCTTCACCTTATGCTTACCCGTCACGGTTATCTTAAGAAGCATACGATGAATTCGCTCCGTAATGCAGGCGAACTCAAGACCAAGGAAGATGACGAGATCTTCATGGGATTTGAGACCGAGAACAGATCCGATCTTCTTATCTTCACGGATAAGTGCAATCTCTATAAGGCTCACGTCTATGATTTCTCCGATACGAAGCCCGGCGATCTCGGTCACTTCTTAAGGAGCGAACTCGGCATGGATCAGGATGAGACTCCTGTGTTCATGATAGCCACGCAGGATTATAAGGGAATACTCTTCATCGCCTTCGAGAACGGCAAGGCTGCAAGGTTCCCGATCAATACTTATGAGACGAAGCAGAACCGTAAAAAGCTCCTCAAGGCTTATTTTGACGGAAGCAAGCCTGTCGGATTCATACTTCTGAACGAGGAAGAGGATCCTGACCTCATAGTTACGAACAGCCTTGATAAGGCAGCTGTCTTCAAGGCATCGCTCATTCCGTTGAAGACCACGAGGACGACGCAGGGCGTACAGCTCCTCGTATCCAAGAAGGGTTCTGTACTTAAGAGCCTTGCAAGACTTGAAGAAGTAAACGTAACTGATCCCGAGTATTACAGGATACGTAAGGTTCCTGCCATCGGATACTACATAAGGGAACAGTCTCTGGAGGCAAAGCAGATAAGCTTTGACGATCTGAGTTGATAACATTCTCCAAGGAATACAAGGTCAGAGACGAAGGTGAGAAGAAGGCCGGAAAGTTCTATCTTGCGGCTGCGATAATATGCGCTGTGGCTGTTGCTGCGGCGTTTATCGTTTTCGCGATAGTGGGTAGGACGAATGCCTACCAGAACATGACCATACCGAATTTCCAGGCTGCCCTGGACAGCGGTAATTATGAGGAGGCCCTGTCAATCTACAGGAGCGTGCAGGATGAGGTGCTCTCGGCTTCGCCTGAAGATGCCGGCAAGTTTACCACGCAGACGCAGATGCTTGCAGAGATGGAGGCTATCGTCGCGGAGAAGACTGATACTCTGTGCAACAGGATCCTGACCGAGAGATATATCCCGATTCAGTCAGACGTAGAGTTCCTCGATTCTATGGAAGAGCTTACGTCTTCGGTCGTATATAAGTGGCTTAATG
This sequence comes from Oscillospiraceae bacterium, assembly GCA_902782125.1. Lineage (GTDB taxonomy): Bacteria > Bacillota > Clostridia > Saccharofermentanales > Saccharofermentanaceae > Saccharofermentans. Next base: position 125,630 of record CACZMA010000004.1, read on the forward strand.
AACTGTGTGTCAGCTTCCTTCTCGGTGAGACGGAGAAGCCTGATGTCATGTTCGTCTTTGACCAGCTCGAGCCCATAGGTAATCTGGCTGCCACTTCCGGACCGCTCCTTCGTGAACTCGACAATATCGAGACGGCTACGGGCGAGGTGCAGACTGCCGAGACGGCTTTTGCCAAAGGCGATTATATCAGCGCTGTAAAAGGGTATCAGGGCGTTGCCGAAGGTTATGACGGCTTTGTCTATGATTATTCGGTAGCCAGGATAGAAGAGATCAAGGACATCATGTATGAGCCCATGATCAATGAGTGCGAGCACATGCTCGAGACATTCAAGTTCTATTCTGCCGAAGAGCTGCTGTCGGACCTCGCCGTTATCTTTCCGGATGACGAGAGGATAAAGTCAGATCTGCTCACGGCAACGGGTAATACCACGGAGACATATGAGTATTATGGTCAGATAGAAGTACTTTGCGTCAGGTCTCTCATCGCAGATCCCGAGACGGCTTTTGCAGAAGGCTACGCAAGTAACGAAAGCGGACTGTATCTTACCTGCGAAGAATTCGAGACGATGCTCGAACAGCTCTATGCCGGAGGTTATTGTCTGGTCAATCCCGAGAATCTTATCGACATGAGCGATTCTACGTACCTGCTCGAGCGTAACCTCAAGGTGCCTGTAGGTAAGAAGCCTCTGATAATCGTTGTCGAGAATCTCACATACAGCGCCACTGCATACGGATACGGCACCTGCAGACAGCTTGTCCTCAACGACAGCGGTCAGGTGTGTGGACAATATGTGACCATCAACGAGAACGGCGACGAGGAGATCGTCATAAGCAGGACCGCCGAGTGTATCGGCATCCTCGACCAGTTCGTCGAAGAGAACCCGGACTTCACATACGACGGCGCGAAAGGCATCATCTCCGTCAGTGGGTACGAATCTGTCTTCGGCTATGTCGTAAGCGAGGACGAGATTGACGACAGGAACGCAGCACTCGCCACACAGAACATGCCGTCCATCGAACCTACTGCAGATGAGATCCTGGCAAACCAGGAGACTGTTACCAAGATAGCTGATGCCCTTAAGGATGAGGGCTGGCAATTCGCTTCATGCACATACGGATATCTTCCGAATGCAAGATCCTGCACGATGGAAGAGATACAGGCCGATACGGAGAAATGGCTTGATCAGATCGGCCCGCTCCTCGGTGAGGTCCACATGATCGTCTATCCGGGCGGCAACTATATCTATGGTACTGACGATGAAGCGGTATATCTCAAGAACCTGGGATTCAGGATCTTCTTCGGTATAGGCTCCAAGCCTTACTATACTTACGGTGACAACTATCTGTATTTTGACAGGTCGATAATTAGTGCGAACACGCTTGTCACTTACGATTACTCGAGGATACTGGATGCGGAGGCTATCCTTGATCCCGCCAGGGGGAGCACATAAGGGGCCTTATATTAAAATTTCATTTCATTATTCGTCATGCTATGCTGTAAAATAATCTTTATTGTAAGATATATATGATTTTTCTTGGAGGAAGATATTATGGCTAAGATCGATAAGCTTACTGCTCTTACTGAAGAAGAGGATATAATCTGGCAGGACAGGAAGAGATATATTGGTCTTCCGATCTCCTTTACGATATACAGTTTCAGCAAGTCCAAGTTCTATCTGAAGACAGGTCTGTTCAACATCAAGCGTGAAGAGATCCTGCTCTACAGAGTTCTCGATATTACGCTCAAGCAGTCCTTCGGACAGAAGATCTTCGGTGTCGGCACCATTGTTCTCAGCACAGCTGATAAGTCGACTCCGACACTTGAGATCAAGAGCATAAAGCAGCCTGAGAGGATCTCCAAGGCTATCAGCACGCTCGTTGAGCAGCGCCGTGATGAGAAGAGAGTTACCGGCAAAGAGATGTTCGGTGCTTCCGGCGCGTTTGGTCACGGTGATGTTGACGGAATCGATCACGATAGTGACGGTCATTTTGATCTGGATGATCTTATCGATCATCATTAATGAGGTGAAGATTTGGAAACCCGTATAGACAGACTGGGCAGCGTCAGGGAAGACAAGCTCAAACAGCTTAAGGAATTGATCGCCGAATCGAACAACATCGTGTTCCTCGGCGGTGCCGGTGTTTCCACGGAAAGCGGCATTCCTGACTTCAGAAGCGGCGCCGGTATCTACAATACCGAGAGCGGAACGAAGTACCGCCCCATCGATATCATTGCCCATGACTTCTTTATGGAGCATACCGAGATCTTCTATGATTTCTACAAGCGTAAGCTGATATATCCTGATGCCAAGCCGAATAAGGCACACAAAGCCCTTGTAAGACTTGAGAGACAGGGTAAGCTCAAGGCGATAATTACCCAGAATATCGATAATCTCCATCAGGAGGCGGGAAGTAAGTGCGTTATCGAGCTTCACGGTTCCGTATTCAGGAACTATTGCATGGACTGTGGTAAGAAGTTCGATACAGAATACGTGGTTGCCCAGGAAGGCGTGCCTCACTGTGACAAGTGCGGCGGCATAGTACGTCCCGATATAGTCCTTTATGAGGAGAACCTTGAGCATAAGAACGTAGATGATGCCATCAAGGCAGTCAAGAAGTGTGATCTCATGATCATTGCAGGTACGTCTCTCACGGTATATCCTGCCGCTACATTTGCTCAGTTCCTTAAGCACAACAGGATAGTGATCATTAATAAGAGTTCCACATATATGGACCTTAAGGCACTGCTCACCATCCACGATAATGTCGGCGATGTTCTTGATTTCTGTGTTCCCAAGCGCAGACCTTCGGTCAGGAAGAAGACTGCTGTAAAGAAGTCTACTGCCAAGAAGACCACGGCTAAGAAGACAACTGCTGCCAAGAAAGCAGCTTCCAAGACAACATCTAAGACAGCATCCAAGGCTTCTTCCAAGAAGCCCGCTGCTAAGGCTGATTCTTCCAAGAAAAGTAAATGAGATCAGATCTTGCTTATTTTGAGAAACGTTCCGAAGAGTTGTCCGAAGATATCCGTGCGACCGGACGTAAGAGCCTGATCCTCAGCATTCTCAGATTTGCATCATTCATTATCAGCATATTCTCTCTTGTGTTCGGCTATATCACCGCGCAGGGAGTTCTCCTGCTCGCGGGAGGCGCGTTCCTCTTTGCATTCTTCCTGCTCTGTTATATTCATGACGGCGTAAGGGACAGACAGGATTATCTTGACAGTCTCTATCTGGTCAATCAGAGATATATCGCCAGGATCAAGGGTGACTTCCAGACACTGAGGGAAGTAGCTGTTTACGGCCTCAAGAGACGCGAAGAGATAGAGGATGCGATAGAGTGGTTCAGCGGCAACGAATTCTTTACTCCCGATCACGATTACTGCATGGATCTTGATCTGTTCGGTAAGAAGTCACTGTTCTCGCTGTATAACGTATCCGAGACACAGTTCGGCAGGAAGGCCTTCGCTGATGAACTGCTTTACAGCCCTGTATCGGAACTGACTGCTGAAGACATCAAGCTCAGGGAAGAGGCTGTCGCCGAACTCATAGACAGAGTGGATTTTATGGAATCCTATCAGGCTATATCTGCTCTGGGCAAACTTAAGAAGAGCCCCAAGGCACTTTTGAACTTTGCAGAGAACGGACAGCCGCTTGGTAAGCTTCCTATCATACTTGCACTGTTCTCTGTTGCATTCTGGATATTCCCGGTGATCTGCATAATCTTCTTCAAGGACCTTATCGGTGCTTCGATCTCTGCAGCGCTCATCGTTGATTTCCTCGTATGGATCATAAACCTTAAGCTCAATGCCGAGTATCTCAAAGCGGCAGGAGAGATGCCCAAGCAGGTTAAGACCATCTGGAAGCTCTTTGTAGAGCTCGAGAAAGCCGGCTTTAAGTCGCCTCTTCTCGTGAGCTATGTCAAGGGCAATGTCAGAAGATATACAGCATCCGAATCTCTGAACAATCTGTCGATAGCACTGTTCTTCGCTCAGCTCAGGAGCCAGCCGATATTTGCTCTGCTCCTTAATCTCATATGTCCGCTCGATTATCTTGTTGCATATCTCATGGGCAGATGGGCTGATATCTATGGTCCGAGCCTCAGCGTGCAGATAGACGGCATAGCTAACATTGAAGCGCTTATGTGTGCTGCTCAGGTAGGAATAGCATCTGACCGGAGCGAATTTCCGACATTTGTTGAAGCAGAGAAGCCTTCTGATGAAGCGTACTTCAAGGGCGAGAATATCGTTCATCCGCTTCTGTCTCACGAGACGGCGGTAGCAAATTCGGTCGAGATCAACTCAGATATCGCGATAATCACAGGATCCAATATGTCCGGTAAGACCACACATATAAGGACTGTCGGTGTCTGTGCGATACTCGCGTATATGGGCGCTCCCGTTCCGTGCACGGCGCTTTGCTTAGGCAAGATGCGCATCATGTCTTCGATGAGGATCGTTGACAGCCTTGAAGAGAACATCAGTACATTCAAGGCAGAGCTTACCAGGATATCCAAGATCATTGACGGTGCTGAAGACGGCAAGCCGATGCTCTTCCTTATCGATGAGATCTTCAGGGGCACCAATTCAGATGACAGGACCGAGGGCGCACTTACGGTCCTCCATAATCTGTCAAGGGATTATATCTGCGGCATGATGACCACACACGATTATGCCATGGTCGATAATACGGTCAAGAACTTCAATAATGTCCGCTATTACCACTTCTCGGAGAAGTATACCGACACAGGGATCACATTCGATTACATCCTGGCTCCGGGTATCAGCAGGGAATCCAATGCCAAATACCTGATGAAGCTCGTCGGTATACAGTAAAAACACTGTTTCCGAGTTTTCTTAACCCCTAATCTGTTGCCTTTTTACCGAATTTGATATTATCAAATCGTAAGTATGTTAACGCATATAACAAAAATGCCACAATCAGTACAAATTCATTGATAGATGCCACTATTTAATATATTATCTACTTGGGAATTTATGAAGTGAGCGTGGGTATGTTCGAGAGTCTTTCTGATTATAAGGCTTTGGTTTTTGACTATTCAGTCATGTTTGAGGTCGGGGGCACTCCGATCTTTGATGAACTGCTTGATGTCATTATGAAGAGCGGCCTGGATGTCTACGTAAGTAAGACATTCAAGATGCTGCATTACTGTGTCCTGCGTCAGGCTGATCCCAAGAGCAAGAGAGCCGTTGATTCGATGAAGACTTTCTGCTCATATCTGCTTCCTGATAAGAAGCTTCACCTTGTAAATGAACTTGAGACAGGTGCATTCCTTGAAGCCTTTGCTTCTGTTGAAGGTGCCTGCATCCTTACGACCAGGAACGGAATCTTCACAAAGCGTCTCTATGAGAAGCATCCTGATTTCTCCGGCCATGTCGCTATCCTTACCGGAAGGGAACTTAAGATCTTCGAGTCTGTCGATAAGCTGACCGAAGATTATCCTCTGCCGGAAGTAAGCAAGCTTGCTCTCAACAATTCCTACCTCGATGAATATGCTTTCGCCAGCGTCGGTGACGTTGTTAAGAGCAAGGATCAGAGAGAATCATATGAACTTATCAAGCGTCTCAGCGGTGGTGCTGAGGGCATGGTATTCACGACGGACAACAAGAATCTCGTCGCGAAAATATACCACAGGGGCACCATCACTCCTCTGAGATGGGCAAAGCTCCAGAAACTCGCAGATCTCGGTATCCGCAGCAACGGCTTCTGTCTGCCGAGAACTCTGCTGTACTTTAATAACATCCCGGTAGGCTATACGATGCCTCTCGGTCAGGGTACTACGTTGGGAAGTGTTTTCGACGGGCCCGATGCCATCCTCGAGCAGTTCCCGGATTGGACCAGACTTGATGTTGTAGAGACGCTCGTATCCCTTATCGAGAAATATCTCTATCTGCACCTGCACAATGTTGTGGCAGGTGATATCCAGCTTAAGAATGCGCTGATCGCTTCTCCCAAGAAGGTATTCCTTATCGACATGGACAGCGTACAGGCAGGCAACTTACCTTGTCCGGTAGGTACTGAAGAGTTTACCGATCCGAGACTCTGGGGTAAGGATTTTGCGGGATTTGTCCGCGGTCTGTGCGATGAAGACTATTCCATCGCCATGCTCGTATTCTCGATACTGTTCTGCGGCCTGCATCCGTATGCCACCAGGAAGGGTGCCGAGACACTCAAGGAAGAGATAATCGAGAAGAACTTCCCTTATACTCTTGATAACTCTGATGAGGAGCATATCCCCGTTGGCGGTTATAACCATATCTGGAGAAGACTTCCCGAGAGACTTCGCACGATGCTCTATCAGACATTCAAGTGCGGAACCCGTTATGAAGCCGTTCAGTGGTATGACGCAGTATCCGCATACCGCGACGATATCATCGCCATGAAGCTTGACGATGCTGAAGCATATAAGCTTTTCCCGGATTCTGACTATAACCAGAAGGAATACACGGGTCTGGCTGATGATTTCAAGCCGGAAGAACATAAGGCGGCAGACACTGCATCAGCGCCTGCACCTGCGCCTTCACCTTTTGCGCAGCAGGCTCCGGCAGAATCAAAACCCGCGTTTGCACCTGTTGCTGACGGTTCTGCATTCCAGAACCCCGAACCCAAACCCGTATTCGAGAAGAAGACTTTTGCTGCCCCCAGCGGCATATATGTACCGCGCAATATCGGTGATCCCGAAGCGGCAAAGAATTCCGGCGCACATAAGGATGAACCTGAGCAGAACAAGAAGAAGGGCGGCAAGTTCTTCGGTCTGCTCTGATCGATACAGTAAAACCACATCACTATCCGGGAGGATTATAAATGGCTGATTCAGTATTTAGTAGCTCTGATTTTGGCAGCAGCACAAAGAGAAGATTACCTATCTGCTTCGCGCTCGATACGTCAGGGTCTATGATAGGCAACCCGATAAGACTGCTCAACATGGGCCTTCAGAACTTCATGGCATCCATCAATGCAAATGATGATACAAGATCTTCCACGGATATCGCGATCGTTACTTTCGGTGCGAAGGTAGAGATCGTTATGCCGTTCGGTAAGATCTCCAAGGAGAAGGGCGTTCCCGAGATCAAGGCATCAACAACGCTTACTCCTATCGGAGAAGGTATCCTTACCGCGCTGGAGCTCCTTAACACACGTAAGGAAGGCTATAAGGAACTCGGAATCAAGTACTATCAGCCCTGGCTCGTAGTAATCACCGACGGTGCGCCTCAGGGTCCCAATGCAATGCAGAACATGGAACTTGCCATCAAGGCATGTAATGAACTCGAGGCTGAAGATAAGCTCGTAGTATTCAATATCGGTGTCGGTTCAGGCGCCGATCTCGATATCCTCAAGAGACTGTCGCAGAAGCGTGCAGAGCCTATCTCGGTATCTTCCGCTGACTTCGGCAAGCTCTTCGAATTCCTCGGTTCGTCGTCTTCTTCCATCGTATCTTCAGGCAAGAGCGATGACAGCCTCTACAACATCAACACAGAGCCTCAGGGTGATTCTGTAGGTGTGGATGACTTTATGAAATTCCTTGATGAGGATGACGAATAATGTACACCGGAATAACCGTAGGTTGTTTTACCACCATAGGCAACAAGCATGTAAGCCGCGGCACTCCGTGTGAAGATGCATCCTGCGCGGTATCGCGCAACGGTGTGTCTGTGGTATGCATAGCAGACGGTGCAGGCGGTAAGCAGTATACCGATGCGAGATTCGGTTCACAGTGTGCGGTCGATACGATCGCTTCCGTGCTGTGCGATCATTTCGATGCGTTGTATCAGGAGAACAGGGAAGCTGCCGTTCGCGGTTATCTTATGGCAAAGCTCCGTGTCGAGTTCTCGAAGATCATGGATGAGAGAGACCTCGATATCATCGACAGACTCTCATGCACGCTTCTCTTTGCTGCCGTAAAGGACAGGAGACTCTTGATAGGCCATATCGGTGACGGCCTGATCGCGAGGGTATCACCTTCCGGTGTATCGCCGTTTACGATGCCGCAGAATGATAAAGAGGGTAAGACTTTCTTCGTTACCGCAGCACATGCGGATAATTACATGCGTCTTCTTAAGACGACGGTAGATGACTGTCATGCCATCGCGCTCATGACTGACGGCGTTCAGGACAGCGTATATAACGAGGAGGCAGGTCTGGTAAAGCCTGTTGTTGCCAAGCTTGCAGAGACTTTCAAGGACGGCAGACAGGCCGGCGAGGAAGCCCTTAAGGAGACAGTAGAGAAATACATTGTTGCGGGGAGCAACGTCTCCGATGACGCAAGTATAGGTATAATGTATTTTGAGGGAACAAATGCGCCCGATGCGGCATCTCTCGAGACAGCTGCAGAGAAGTTCGGTGATTCTGACGAGAGCTTCAAGGAGTTATCCGTTCAGATCAAGCCCGAACTCATCAAGGCGCAGGAGATAATCGCTCGCAAAAAGCAAGAGGCGGCAGAAGAGGCTTCCGAGACGAAGACTGAAGAGAATATTCCGGCAGCAGAGCCTGTAGCAACTGCAGAAGCAGCTCCTGCCGAAGAGAATAGAGGGAAATCCGGTGTCAGCAAGCTGTCTGTCGCGATGTTCTGCATCGGCTTACTGCTTGCTATAGCGGGAATTGTTATGTTTATCCTGTCAAAAGCAGGATAAGAGGAGGGAACATGGCAGACGAGAAGAAATATGAGATACTTCCGGGTGTTGATATACCGGATATGAAGACGATAAAGGATGCGGCATCGGATTATTCAGCTTCCGGTGTTGAAGACTTCGCCATCAAGAACTTCGGTGTGGCTCCGGCCAAGCCGGGAGTTACCGCTCCCGTATCCAACGAGGAGCTTGCTAATCTTCAGAATATGGGCGACAAGGTTGCAGCTGACGAAGAGAGAGCAGCAGCCGAGAGCCGCAAGCGCATGGATTCCATCATGCAGAGAGCAGTTAAGCAGCCGGAATCCCTTAACCATCTGCGCCGCGAGAATGCGACCAAGATGACCGAGGAAGAGCGTAAGAAGATGGAAGCCCAGATCGAGGAAGAAGAGAAGGCACAGGCTGAGATCGACGCCAAGAATAAGGCTCGTGAAGACAGAAGACGTCTCCAGCAGCAGCTCCTCGAAGAAGCACGTGAGCGTGCAAGGATCGACAGGGAGCAGGAGAAGTATCTCGCTGAGAAGAAGAAGGAAGAGGAAGCCAAGGCTGCTGAAGAAGCTAAGGCCAAGGAAGGCTCCGAAGATGATTCCAAGGAAGAAGCTCCCAAGGCTGAATCTGCAGCTAAGCCCGAAGAAGCAGCAACGGAAGCCAAGCAGGATACTGCATCTATTGCTACTGATGCAGAGACCTTCGATGATTTCTCTGAATTCTTAGGTGATGATAAAGAGCAGTGATCCTGATTAGATCCGGTGAAGGATGACTACTGTCAGGATATAGAGTACATCGACGATCGCAGCAGCGATAACGATAGTCCTCCAGACCTTCGGAACACTATAACCGCGATTCTTTTTGAGCTCCTCGTGAAGAGGAGTTCTTATATTTTTGAAGAGGATTATCTTCTTCTTCGTAAGCCTTCCAACAGTGATCTTAAGGATTGATATACCGCCGTCAGCCAGGAACGGAAGACCGAGGATAAGATAAGCAAAAGGCACCTTCAGGTAGATCGCATAGAAAGCAATGAAGAAGCCGATGGCCCTAGAACCCGCATCACCCATGAGGACCTTGCTGGGGAAGAAGTTGAAGATAAGGTATGCCGCCAGGCAGCAGATCATTATGATGCCGATCGTAATGCCGTTCATCGTAAGGGTTCCGTTGAAGAATGCCGTAACGGCCAGCGCTATTATAGTAAGGATCGTAAGCGTGCCGGACAGACCGTCTATGCCGTCTGTCGCATTGGTGGCATTGATAGACACCACGAAAAGGATAACCGCAAGGATATAGAACACCACGGGGGTGAGAAATACGGGTACACCGTTGATGCCGAGTCTTACATATCCGCCAAAACCAAAGAGCAGACAGATGAGACCGCCGAGAAGGGACAGGCCGAAATCAAGCGCTCCCTTGATGTATTCGTTCCAGGCCTTCTTTGAACGGTCGTCAAGAAGACCGGTGATCATTGCAAGGAATGTGATCCCGGCACCGAAGATCAGGCATGCTTCAAACTGATAGAGATATACGCAGACCATCGTAACAAGCGTAAAGACGATGGTAAAATACAGACCGGTGCCGGTCGGTTTGCCGATGTTGACTTCAGCGCCTTCCGCGAACTTACGGCCGCGGTCATGGCCCAGGAGAAGGCCTTCACCGGGTCTTTTCAGAATGAAAAGATAAGTCAGTATATAAGAAAGAAGTGCGCCTGCACCTAATATAATCCAGTAATTCATAATACCTCTTCCCAAAAACAGTAGAATTATACCGCTCTTTAGGCTCCGAGCAAAGTTTGCCGCTGACGATAAAAAGCACAGAAAATTAGAAGAATTTGCGAATTTGAATGTATATACTATTGACATAGTAGTAAAAGAATACTATCATAGCATCATCAAAGCAATTGGAGAGGAAAAAACTATGGTATTACCGATCATTTTATTCGTACTGGCAACTGTTCCTGCCGTGATACTGTTTATCATGACAAGGAAGCTGGACAAGAAGGAGAAAGAATCCAAGAAGCTGCTCGTTAAGATCATCCTTATGGAGATCCCGTTCCTTATCGCCACGGTTATCGCTGAGGGAGTCTTACAGGCACTCATGACAGCTGTGTCAGGTGAGGATATGTCGAACCTGCTCTACATCGCACTGTTCTGCTTCCTGGTCGTTGGCCCTGCCGAAGAGATCTTCAAGTTCTTAGGCGCCAAGATCCCGACGTGGAAGAGCCCCGAATTCAACTGTAAGTTCGACGGTATCGTGTACTGCACAACGTCTGCTCTTACTTTCGCGCTGGTAGAGAACCTTGGCTATGTATTTACTTCCGGTTCTCTCGCGACAGCGATAATGAGAGCGCTCTGCTGCTTCCCCGGCCACTTCATGTACGGCGTGCTGATGGGCGTGTTCTATACCCGTGCCAGAGTATGTGCGAACAACGGCGATAAGAAGGGCAAGAATAAGAACTTCTTCCTTGCCATCCTTGTTCCTGCACTTATCCACGGCCTGTATGATACGATCTGCTTCTCAATGTCGCCTCTTGCAACAGAACTCGACAGCGCAGGCGGATTCTATGAGACAGCAGTTATCCTGCAGCTGATACTGTTGATTGGTGCCTTCGTGGTAGTCATCGTTGGAACATACATCTGCCTGTTTGTAGTCATCATCAAGCAGTCCAAGAACGATAAGTTCATCGCACCGAGATATCCTCTGCCTCAGCAGCCCGCAGCAGTACAGCAGGCTCCCGCTCAGCCCGTTGCTCCCCAGGCGGATCCCTACGGCAACAATAACGTGTAACTCTTACTTACGGGAGATAGATTAAGATAAAAGAAAAACCCTTGAGGAATCCTCAAGGGTTTTATCTTTGGTGCACCTCCAGGGACTCGAACCCTGGGCCCACTGATTAAGAGTCAGTTGCTCTACCATCTGAGCTAGAGGTGCGTTAAGCAACGGAAATGATTATAACCATTGTAATTTTATGTGTCAACAGTTTTTTTTAATCGAAATATCCCGTCATGTCAGAAGTCGAGAAATCATCCTTGAGCGGCAGCTCGACAGGGTGTCTCTCTTTGGCTGATCTGTATATGCCGAGCATCGTATCGACTGAAGAGAAGCCGGCGTAAGCATCGGCTATGGGCTGTCTGTCTTCATTGATCGAATCCCTGAGATCCTTATATATTCCCATGTGAGGATTCAATGCGCATTTGTATGAGAAGAGTCCGCCTTCCTTGAACTGTCTGCGGATATAGTAACCGTTAAGCTTTTTTGTCTTACCGTTTGCCTTAAGGGAATAAACGGCAATGTGGGGAACATCGGAGTCGAGCCCCATCGTGATCATTCCCTTCTCACAGAAGACCGTAAATTCAGCCATGTGTTTGGAAGGGAAGGTAGCCGTCGTGCCTTCGATGGATGCCAGAGCCCCGTTCTCAAGACGAAGCGTCGCCATACCGAGATCCTCGGCTTCGATATTCCTTAAGCGCTTGGCGAGCATGGCCTGAGCTTCCACGGGTTCGGATCCCATCAGCCATACGAGGAGATCGATGGCATGGATGGTCTGGTTCATCAGAGCTCCGCCGTCACTCTTCCATGTGCCGCGCCATGCAGCGCTGTCATAGTAGTCATCGCCGTGGCCCCAACGGACGTTGATCGTGCCGTGGGTGACCTTGCCGAACTTGCCGGTGGCGATATCCTGCCTGAGTATGTTTACGATAGGAAGGTATCTGTATATATGTCCCATCGCGATCTTCCTGCCGGTAGAACGGGACAGATCATATATCTGCCTTGCTTCGCCGTTAGACATGGTCATGGGCTTCTCGAGAAGCAGGTTGCTTCCGTGCTCCATGGCATACTTTGCAATCTCGAAATGCAGTCCGGAAGGTACGGTTACCGCCGTGATGTCAGGCTTGACCGCATCTATCGCTTCCTTGTAATCTGCAAAGACGGGGGTATCAGCAAAACCTTTTACGGAAGACAAAAGTCTCTTTGCTGAATCGGCATTTGTATCTACTACGCCCTTAAGCTCCAGGCCACTGAGCTTGGATATCGACTTAAGGTGCTTTACGGCTACGCGTCCGCATCCGACGATTACTACAGAAAGAGACATCAGTACCTCCGTTTGATTTGATTTAGATATATTAGCACAAAAAATGTTATTCTTTAATTATTAAGAAAAAGGGGTACATATCCATGAACATGCTTGAGATCATTCTGGACAAACGCTACGGCAGAGCTCTTACGGATGAGCAGATCAGATTCTTCGTCAAAGGCATAACAGACGGTTCCATACCTGATTACCAGACATCGGCTCTTCTTATGGCGATCGTCCTGAACGGTATGGATGAACGTGAGATGACTACGCTCACGCTCGAGATGGCCGGATCCGGCAAGCAGAACGATCTGTCATATCTGGACGGTATCCCGGTAGACAAGCACAGCACGGGCGGTGTGGGCGATAAGATAACCCCAATACTCATGCCGCTCATCAGCACCTTTGGCGTGCAGACGGTAAAGCTCTCAGGAAGAGGCTTGGGATTCACCGGAGGTACAGTGGACAAGTTCGAATCCATTGAAGGATTCAATGTAGAAGTACCCCAGTCTGAATTTGCGGAATATGCTAAGGATACGGGCATGGTAATCTCCGCGCAGACACCGGACCTTGCTCCGGCTGACAAGATACTTTATTCGCTCAGGGATGTAACCGGAACAGTTGATTCCATCCCGCTCATTGCATCGAGCATCATGAGCAAGAAGCTGGCAGGAGGCGCGCAGGCCATTGTCCTTGACGTTACCTGCGGAAGCGGAGCTTTCATGAAGACTGAAGAAGATGCAAGGCAGCTGGCTGAAGCGATGATAAAGATAGGTAAGGGTGCTGGAAGAAACATGTGTGCCGTTATCACTGACATGGACCAGCCTCTCGGAAGATGCTGCGGCAACACACTCGAGATGCAGGAGGTATACGAGACTCTTACCGGCAAGGGAAGCAAGGATGTAACTGATGTTGTAGTAGAGCTTGCGGTAAAGCTCATTCAGATGGCTGACAAGGCTGACGGAATGTCTGAAGATGAACTCAGGCAGGAGTGCATGGACAGACTGTCCGACGGCAGGGCGCATCTCAAGTATTCCGAGCTCATAGTGTCCCAGGGAGGTAAGATCGATGCGATAGGATCGCCCGTGTATAGGGAGTATCCTTTCGATGCGATGCATGTAACGAGTCCCGATGAAGGTTATGTAAGGTCAGTAAGAGCGGATCTGATAGGCAAGGCTTCAGTCCTGCTCGGTGCGGGAAGGCTAGCCAAGACCGATCCCATCGATTACGGTGCAGGTCTTTGCTTCTATGCCAAGCGCGGTGATAAGGTCAGAAGAGGCGATGTTCTCTGTTCTCTGTGTCACGGTGAACATGCCGAGGTCGATGAAGAGCGTCTGTTCGATGCGATGGATCTTGTTCTCGAAGCCTATGAGATTGGCCCTGAGCCGCCCGAGGCAAGAGAAGCGGTCATTGATGTCTTGTCTTAAATCCGGGTTAGTGTATAATACGAACAAATGTTTTTATTGTTGAGGAAGCATGATTAATAAGGTAACGCACAGGATCATTGGTATCGACCCGGGTTATGCCATAACCGGATACGGGATAATCGAGAAGACCGGAAGTAAGATAAGAGCCATAGAATACGGCGCGATCGAGACTTCTTCCAAATCGGATTTTACCTTGAGGCTTCTGGCGATAAACGATAAAGTGAGATTCCTGATCGAGCAGTTCAAGCCCGACTGCATGGTCATAGAGCAGCTCTTCATGGGTCAGAACCACACGACTGCCATAGGTACGGCGCAGGCGAGAGGCGTGGTGCTGGTGGAAGCCGCAAGGGCAGGGATCGATGCATATGAGTTTACTCCTATGCAGGTCAAGCTCGCGGTAACAGGTTACGGTAAGGCAGAGAAGAAGCAGGTGCAGATGATGACGCAGAGGATGCTGGGTCTTGAAGAGATCCCGAAGCCGGATGATGCGGCGGATGCTCTTGCCATAGCTATCTGTCTTGCCAATACAGGTATCAATAATGCCAATAAGGTCGTCTCGGGATATCAGCACGGAAGGTACGGATATTCCAAGAGGAACGAATTCGGTTGATAAGGAGATAATATGTACGCATATATCAAGGGAACGATAGCCGGCAGGAACGATGCCGAACTGATCGTGGATAACAACGGGATAGGATATCTGATCAATTGTCCGCTCTCGATATCGGCGCCGCTCGGAGGCATTGGCGATGAGGTCAAGGTGTTCGTATATCAGAGCGTCAAGGAAGACGATATATCGCTCTATGGTTTTGCCACGCAGGAGCAGATGGATATGTTCCTAAAGCTCATCACGGTAAGCGGTATCGGCCCCAAGGTTGCACACAGCATCTGTGCCGGTCTCGAGCCTGAACAGTTTGCCGCAGCGGTCATGAGCAATAATGTTACCGTCCTTACAGGCGTTAAGGGTCTCGGTAAGAAGACAGCCGAGAGGATAATCCTTGAACTTAAGGATAAGCTTAAGGCACAGACCGGTAAGGCAGCTTCGATCTCCAAGATAGCACCTGCAGCAGGTCTCATGAGTCCGGCAGACGGATCTGTGATGAACGATGCGGTAGGAGCGCTCATCATGCTCGGCTTCAAGGAGCAGGAGGCTACCGATTCCGTTGCTGCCGCATACTCGGAGGGCATCGGTCTTGAAGAACTCATCAAGAAGGCGTTGAAGATAGCATCAGGAAGTAAATTATCATGATGGATTACGAGAGTTACGGAGAAGAGGACAGCCGCGTACTGGGCAGGATGGTCCAGCCCGGAGACGGCGATGAGAGAACGTTAAGACCTGTCAGGCTTGAAGATTATGCCGGACAGACAAAGGTCAAGACCAATCTCAAGATATACATCGAAGCAGCCAAGAAGCGCGGTGAAGCGCTCGATCATGTATTGCTCTATGGTCCTCCGGGACTCGGTAAGACTACTCTTGCAGGTATCATCGCCAATGAGATGGGCGTAGGTCTTCACATTACTACCGGTCCTTCCATCGAGAAGGCGGGAGACCTGGCGGCAATACTTACCAATCTTGAAGAGAATGAAGTGCTGTTCATAGATGAGATCCACAGGCTCAATAAGAGTGTGGAAGAGATTCTCTATCCTGCGATGGAGGATTATAAGCTCGATCTCATGATAGGCAAGGGGCCTGCGGCCAGGTCCATGAGGCTCGATCTTCCGCACTTTACCCTTATCGGCGCTACTACAAGGGCGGGTATGATATCTTCGCCTTTGAGAGACAGATTCGGTATGATCCACAGATTAGAGCTCTATGAGACGGAAGAACTCATGAGCATCCTGTCCCGTGATGCGGGCCTTCTCGATATCAAGATCAATGAGGAGGGCCTCAGGAATATCGCGGCCAGATCAAGAGGAACTCCGAGAATCGCCATCAGACTCCTTAAGAGAATGAGAGACTATGCTTCTTATATGGAGAAGGATGTCATTGATAAGGAAGTGTCTGACTTCGGTCTGAAGCAGCTTGATATCGATAATATCGGACTTGATGCCGTAGACAGGAGGATGCTCGTTACCATGGCGGATGTATTCTCTGGCGGTCCTGTAGGACTTGAGACCCTTGCGGCAACTACAGGTGAGGATCAGGTTACGATCGAAGATGTATATGAGCCTTTCCTTCTGCAGAACGGATTCATACAGAAGACTCCGAGAGGAAGGATGCTGACGAAGAGGGCTTTCGAGCATCTGGGACTTCCCATGCCCGAAGATTATATTGCCAGGACGAGAGGCGGGGCAAAGCCTTCTGCGCCAGATAATATTACTATTGAAGAATGGACTGCCAATAACGGCGGAGAGGCGGATAACTGATGTCTCTATTGCTCCATTGCTGCTGCGGTCCGTGTGCTATGTACCCGGTCGATCTTCTTTTGAAGGATGACCGCGATATCGATCTGTTCTGGTATAACCCGAATATCCAGCCCCAGTTTGAATGGGACAGGCGACTGGAGAATCTCGGCAAGGTGGCTGAACATTACGGTGTGAAGCTTATTACCGTCGGCGATGCATGCGAAGAGGAGTACTGGAAGTCTGAAGAATATCTAAGCGAGTATCCTACTCGTTGTGATATGTGCTATGACCACCGTATGGATGTTGTGGCAAAGTATGCCGCAGAGCACGGTTATTCTTCGTTCTGCACGACTCTTCTTGTAAGCCCGTATCAGCAGCACGATAAGATCGCATCTGTATCAGAGCAGAAGGCAGAGAAGTACGGTGCTTCATTTGAATATATGGACTTCAGGCCCGGCTTCAGACAGGGTCAGGACATGGCCAGGGAGATCGGTCTTTACAGGCAGAAGTACTGCGGATGCATTTTCTCGCTTGAAAGTTCCAAGTTCCGTGATAAGATTTACAGATCCTTTGAGAAGTAAAGAGAGGAAGTAGTCTTATCTTGGGCAGTTTACGCCAAAAATATATAGGTGACCGCAAGTTCTACCGCATGCTTATTGGTGTGGCTCTGCCTATCATGGTCCAGAACGGCATTACGAACTTCGTGTCACTACTGGATAACCTGATGGTCGGAGCTCTCAGTACCGAGGCTTATTCGGCTGTTGCTATAGTTAACCAGATAATGTTCGTATACTTCCTCTGCATCTTCGGGGGACTGTCCGGTGCGGGTATCTTTACCGCTCAGTTCTTCGGCAAGGGCGATCATGAGGGTATTAGGAACACGTTCCGTTATAAGCTCATCCTGGGAACGGTGCTGTGTATCGCTTCTGCGCTTATCATGTGGTTTGCCGGAGATAAGATCATCGGTCTGTTCCTTAATGAGAGCGAGGATGGCGGAGATTTGGCGCTCACTCTCGAATACGGCCTCGGGTATCTGCATCTGATAATGCTCACATTGCCTCTGGTAATGATCACCAATGTATATGTCGGTACTTTAAGAGAGTGCGGTGAGACGGTGCTTCCCATGAAGGCCGGCCTTGTCTCAGTTGTGGTCAATCTTGTATTCAATTATCTTCTCATCTACGGTAAGTTCGGACTTCCTGCGATGGGTGTCTACGGAGCGGCTATTGCCACTGTAATAGCCAGAGTGGCCGAGTTTGCCATAATCAGGATATGGGTCATCCGTCATTCGGAGAAGACGCCTTATCTGAAGGGCGTGTACAGGACTTTGAAGGTGCCTGCAACCCAGTTCGTCAAATACTTTACGACAGGCTTCCCGCTGCTCATTAATGAGACACTCTGGTCGCTCGGCATATTCCTCTTAAGCCAGGCATACTCACTCAGAGGTCTTAATGTCGTAGCGGGACAAGGCATTGCCAACACGATCAACAACTGCTTCAATATCGCCTTTATCGCGACCGGTGATGCCGTAGCCATCATCGTAGGAAGACTTCTCGGAGCTGGAGATATGGAGAAGGCGAGAGATACCGACAACAAGATAATCGCGACTTCAGTCATGCTCGGAACGACCGTCGGGATAATAATGTTCCTTACGGCAAACCTCTATCCGATACCTTATAACGTTACACCTGAAGCTAAGGCATTGGGTGCAATGTTCATCATGGTGCAGGCTCTGTTCTACCCGAAAGATGCTTTCCTGCACACGTCTTACTTTACGATAAGGGCGGGCGGCAAGACGGTCGTAACGTTCCTATTTGATTCTGTCTTCATGGTGGTTGTATCGGTGCCTTTGGCATATTGCCTGAGCAGGTTTACTTCGATGAATGTCATAGCGATCTTCGCCATAGTTCACGCTGCGGATCTAATCAAGTGCGTGGTGGGTGCAGTGATCCTCAAGAAGGGGCTGTGGATGAAGAATATAGTGTCGAAGATCTAATTAGGTTCTTTGGCATCAACGGTAATCGAGTAGTATTCCTTATAGATGACCATGCCGGGCTTAGCGCCGGGAATCTTCTTTACGTGTGATACAGGGCAGTAGTCGACTTCTGCCTTGATGGATCCGGCTTTTGTGCCTTTGCCTTCGAGATGTTCTTCCACGATGGTATTTCTGGAGAAGAATGCAGCCAGCTGAGCTGCTTCGATGACTGCTGTATCGGAAGGCATGTCTTCGTCGGGCCTGGTCTTGAGGATAACATGAGTTCCCGGGAGGCCTTTGATATGGAACCACCAGTCAGTCTTGGAGGCAACGGAGAAGGTCAGCCTGTCGTTCTGTATGTTGTTCCTTCCGCAGAGTATCTCGTAGCCGTCTGAAGAAGTGTACTTCCTGAAGGATACCTCTTTGGTCTGTCTGGACTGCTTGACCTGACGCTGCTTGGCAAGCTTTGCTGCCTCGCGGAGAGCCCTGGAAGATGCTTTGCCCGACTTGGCTACGCCTACCATCCTGTTGGGATTGCCTGCGTTCTGAACGGGGCCTTTCCTGTCGGCCTTGCTCTTGCTGTCTCCGGTGATCTCGGATCTGATCTCTTCGTTCAGGGCATCGAGATCCTCGTCACAGGTAGCACTGTCTATCGCCGTGCGAAGTGATCTTATATATGAGATGGCCAGTTCGTCTTCCTTAAGGTATTCTTCCGCCATCTCGAACTTACGCTTTGCTTTGCGGAAACGTCTGTAGTAGTCCTGGGCATTGCCGGAAGCATCGAGAGAAGGGTCGAGCTTGACCTCGATCTCACGAGGTGGATCTTCTTCGTAATTCATGAGCGTAACAGAGTCAGCAGAAGGCTCTATCATGTACTTGTAGGTGAGGATAAGATCGCCGCAGCTCTTGTATTTGTCTGCTTTGGCACCTTCTGCGTAGTCCTTCTCGTGGACTTCCTTCTTCTTCATGAGCCTCGAGAGCGCAGCAGAAGTGATCTGGTCCAGCCTGTGCTTCTTGGCATCCAGAGCCATGCTCTTGTCCTTGGAAGAATAGAACAGGTCGATGCACTCTGATATCGAGCCGCAGAACTTCGAATCATCGAAGCCTTCGAGCTCCATCACGGAATAATCCGCAGGTTCTCCGTCCGGCCCGAAATACACTCCGGGCCTGAAGGTACCGCCTATCAGCTTCGAAAGGAAATCCCTGCACTCTTTGTTAAGGGAATCTACATCTTCTTCAGGGAGCATAGCCGCCGTAAGCCTGCCGTCTATGCGGGCCTTGTGGCATAACTGGCGCGCCAGAAGGGGGGACAGACCTTTGACCGATTCCACGAGAGCCTTCTCTACAGGCCTTCCTATCGCTTCTTCGGTAAGGGGGATCCTGCCTTCCTCTGTGATCTTCAGAGCTTCATCGGGGAGGATCTTATTCTGTGACTGAGGATACTCATATATTCTGGCAGGCATGACTTCACGTATCCTGGATACCGAATAATCCACGTGGATCGCAGAGTCTATGATCTTGCCTGACTGGTTGACGAGTATAAGGTTGGAGAACCTTCCCATGAGTTCTGCAATAAGCCTGTAGTGCTTACTGTCGTGAAGCTCGTCCGTGCCGGTTATGTGGAATTCTATTATTCGCTCGTAGTCGGGATCAGTTACCGATTCTATGAATGCACCTGACAGGTATTTGCGCAGGAGCATGCAGAACGGCGGGGGCATGGCTGGGTTATCGCGGTCAGTCTCGGTAAACCCCGCTCTGGGGAAACTCGGATCAAATGAGATTAGGAGCTTCTTAACTCCCGATCTCGTCCTTATCATAAGTATGCAGGTGTGCTTGTCCGGCATGAAGATCTTATCGATCCTCTGTCCTGACAGTTCACCGTTAAGCTCTTTGGCCAGGCAGGAGCATGTAATACCGTCCAGAGCCAAGTTTTATACCTCGTCCGAATATGTATCGGTATTCTTCTTGTCTCTTCCGAGCGAGACCATCAGATTGATTATCCATACAGCGAAGGCCAATATCAGCTCGACGCCTAATATCTTGAAGAACAGCTCAAAACTATTCCATGAGAACAGAAGATCAAGGCCGATTATCAGGAAGACGGCAAGAATGGTTATGACCGGAGCAAAGAACCTGGAATCCTTGAACATGTTCCAGATGTCTCCGGCCGTTATGCCTGTATCCTGAACCGGCGGATTCTTCCTTGCAGAAGAAGCCTTGCGCTGGGCAGGCTTCCTCGTTGTTTTCTTTCCGTTTGATCTTCTTGTCTGCTGTGCCATCAGAGATCGATATCCTCTTTTGCCTTGAGGAGACGCTTGATCTTCTCTGTAGGATTGATGAGGTTGGACAGCGATGCATCGTGGTTGATAGCATCGATGAGGAGTGCGACGAACTTGCACATGTTAACATCTGCGAACCAAGGAGCCTTGAGAAGCTCAGGTCTTCTGTAGACAAGGTTGGTAGCAAAGACCTTATCGATGATACCTTCTTCGTAAGCCTTGTCGAAGTGGTCGATGCCCTCGGTGAACAGACCGAATGTAACGGCGCAGAATACCTTCCTTGCTCCGCGGTCCTTCATCTCGCGTGCGATATCGAGCATGGAATCACCGGAAGAGATCATATCGTCAACTATAAGGATATCGAGACCTTCGACGGAATCGCCGAGGAACTCGTGAGCCACGATGGGGTTCCTGCCGTTAACGACAGTGGTATAGTCTCTTCTCTTATAGAATGTTCCGAGAGGGACACCTAAGATCGAAGCGTAGTACATAGCTCTTGAGATACCGCCTTCATCAGGGGATACGACCATGAACTTTCCGCTTGAGAATGAGAGGTCAGGTACCTGACGGTACATCTCCTTGATAATCTGGTATGTTGTCTTAAGGCTCTCGAAGCCTGCGAGAGGAATAGCGTTTGCAACTCTCTCGTCGTGAGCGTCGAATGTGATGATGTTGGCAACACCGAGGTTATAGAGCTCTTCCAGAGCGAAAGCGCAGTCCAGAGACTCTCTCGCGTTCCTCTTGTGCTGACGGCTCTCATACAGGAAGGGCATTATGACGTTGATCCTTCTTGACTTGCCTGAACATGCGAGGATTACTCTCTTGAGATCCTGATAGTGATCGTCAGGGCTCATCCTGTTGTCCTGACCGAACATCTTGTATGTGCATGAGCAGTTCATGACATCGGATACAAGGTAGAGGTCATGGCCTCTTACGGTGTTCTTGACTACGGCTTTACCTTCGCCGGATGAGAATCTGGCGTTATCAACGGGGATCCTGTAGTCTTCACGGAAGAATCCGGGATAGGAGTTAACGAACTGCTCCTTCTGGTACTCGGAACGTCTCTTGTTCAGGTAGTAGTTGACGTTCTCCGTGAATTCCTCACTCCCTCTCAGCGCGATGAGTCCGATAGGGCCGACCGGCGCCATCGGGTTATCGCCGTATTGGTCGTAACGTGAGTAAGATTTCTCGTCAGATGCTGATGTCATAGTGCAGCCTGCCTTTCATATATGTTGTCATTCGTCAAATTCATCGAAAACCTCTCCGATCCTTATCTGGCTGACAAGGTCGGTAAGCCTTGAAGTAGAGTTGATCAGATCGTATACCGATTCGTCTGTGTTAAGCGCATCGATGATGCGGGCAACATAGGCGATCATGTTCGTATCCAGATACCACTCACGGGCAAGAAGCTCCTTGGTGCGGTATATCAGGTTGGTGCAGCACACACACTTGATGATACCATTCGCATACGCCTCATCGAAAACCTCCAGCCCGTCCGTAAAAAGACCGAAGGGGGCAAGACAGAAGATGTTCTTTGCACCGGCGTCATGGAGCTTCTTAGCAGTCCTGATCATGGTAGATCCGGAATTGATCATGTCATCGACAAGAAGGATGTCCTTGCCCGTAACATCATCACCGAGATACCTGAATTCCTTGATGGGATGATCTCCGTTCAGCTTCAAAGTATAGTCACGCTCTCTGTAGAAGATACCGAGAGGGAGGTTAAGATGCGAAGAATAAAAAATAGCCCTCGGGACACCGGTCTCGTCGGGGCTTACAACTATGGTGCTGTCTTTGTCGAGCTTGATGGAGCCGAATCTGGACAACAACGCCTGAGTCATCTTGAACTGACAGCGGGGAAATTCGATGCTCATCGTGGGAACAGCATTCTCGATCCTCTTGTCGTGCGGATCGAAGATGATGAGGTTTGCCACACCGAGTTCCTGGAGCTTCTTGAGCATATCCGCGCAGTCATAGGATTCTCTGTGTGAATCGAGCTTCTCGCGTCTGCCTTCGTATACGAAAGGCATAATTACGTTGATGCGCTTGGCCTTGCCCTTGAGATTGGATACGATCCTGAGAAGATCCATATAGTGATCATCAGGGCTAATCGTATGAAGTCCTTCGGTGAGCTCGTAAATCATGTTATGTGATAAGACATCAGTGATGATGAAGATGTCATGACCTCTGGCGCTCTCATCAAGAGCGAACTTACCCTCACCGGTCTGGAATCTGACAAGTCTTGAGTCAAGGAGATAGTCAGAACGCGAATAACCGGGATTCTGGTAATAGGGGGTGCGGCCTTCGGCAACTCTGTTCGCACGCTTCATCGAGAGGACATTCGATACCTCTCTTACAAAGTCTTCATTTGCAGTATGTGAGATTATGCCGATAGGGCCAAAAGGCGCGAGCTTAGCCTGCTTGTAATCCGAATTGATATACAGATCGCTCATTACAAGTGACGTCCTCCTTAAGTCGCTATATAAATATTATAAAAGCCTGATTTGAATTCAAATAAGTGGACTGTTCGAAAAATGCACGAAAAGTTAGCCAATTCTTGTTCAATATTTTATAAATTTAGAGTTGAAAGACTTATTGTCAAAACCCTTTTATGGTTACCTGAGGCTAATCAATTCTGAGATGGCGTCCCTGAGATCGCCGATTCCCTTGCCGTTCAGGGATGAAACGGTGAAGATCTGAGCATCGTCTTTGAAGTCCAGATGTTTGCTTATCTCATTAAGCCTGTTCCTTACCTGCTGTGCGGATAATTTGTCGCACTTGGTAAATACGCAGAAATACGGCATTGAAGTCTGGTTGAAGAATTCGATCATGGCAATATCCTCGTCAGAAGGGTCTCTTCTGATATCCATTAGAAGCAGAGACAGCGTGATATTCCTGCCCGATCTGAAGTAATCATCGCATAATGACGAGAAATCCTTGGTAACGGATTTGGAAGCTCCGGAATATCCGTATCCCGGAATGTCTGCAAAGAGCAGCTTATTGTCCGTAAGGAAGTAGATTATCTGTTTTGTCTTGCCCGGTTTCTGTGACGTTTTTGCCAGTTTTTTGGAGCCGGCAAGCGAATTGACAAGGGAGGATTTGCCTACGTTGGACCTTCCCGACATGGCTATCTCGGGAAGCCCGTCCTTAGGAAGATCAGCCATCTTGGCCGCCGTAATGTAATATCTGGTGTTCTGAAAATTGAGCTTATCCATATAAGTGTCTGCCTTGTCGTTTTTGTCGTGTTTTTGCAGGTGATTTCAAATACCTATAAAGAATACCATATGTTATGGAAAGAATTATCGAGATAAAACGCATATTGTCCCAAAGGCCGCTCATGCTGCCTGCTATAATTGCGGTCATTACCTGTATCAGCAGCTATCTGACGGGCTCGGTGATCCCGTCAGTTGTCATAAGTCTGGTTCTGATCGTCGGCGGTACAGCATTTCTGAGGTCAGAACCGGCCCTGATAATTTGCATTGCCTTATCGGCAGTCACGATCGTATATATGGGATTTACCATCTCGACAAGGCTCAATGCCCTTCCTGATAAGACAGGGAATGGGACATATCTGTGCAGGGTAGTTAAGGCAGAATACAGATCAGACGGTTCTGCTGAATACAGATGCCTTCTTGAAGGCGGCGCTTATGCCGTCATGTATTCGGAAGCAGGATTGGCAGGCGGCGATATGCTCAGGGTAGGAGGCAACCTCACGGAACCCGACAAACCCGGCAATCCCGGTGAGTTCGATTTTGCAGACCATCTGAGAAGACAGGGCATATGCTATGTCTTGTGGCCTGACAGCATCGAAGTCACAGCCAGGGGATCAGGTCCGGATATCCTGACAGGAATTGTTTGGAATACGGTATATGCCCTGAGACAGCGTTTCCTCGATGAGTTCTCCCGGGGTGATGCAGATATCAGGGCACTGGCATCTGCTCTATTTACCGGAGATACGTCTTTACTCTCAGACGATTCTATAAGATGCTTTAGACTGACCAATTGTTCGCATCTTCTCGCCGTGTCGGGCACCCATTTTGCCGGATTCCTTCTCATCATTCCTCATGCACTAAAGGCGTTAAAGGTTAAGAAGAGGCTTGCAGCCGCAGCCTTTACGGCATGTGCTTTTGCCATCGGAATGTTTACGGGGTGGAGTGATTCCGTTACCAGGGCATTCGTAATGAGCGCCTGTTCTTTTGCTTCAAGGGACGGCCCTTCCGGAATGAGCCTTGCCGTGCTCATAATGCTTGTCGCAGACCCGTTTGCGGCCATGGGGACAGGATTTCAACTCAGCTTTGCTGCTGCCTGCGCGATACTGTTATATCTGTCTTCGGTGCAGGATAAGCTTGTTGGATTAGGCATGAGTGAGACATTTGCCGGCCTTATCGCACCAGCACTGACCGTTACCGCCGCCATGCTGCCGTTCTGTGCCGTTACGGGCATCAGGCTTCATCCGTTCGTTCTTGCTGTTCAGATCGTCTGTTCCCTGATAGTACAGACGGCGTGCATGTTCCTCATACCCGGGTTCGCTCTGGGCATCAATACGCCTGCGATATTCTGCCTGAGACTTCTTGAGAAGGTAACGGGGACGGGTGCTGCTGCCGTGACTTCAGCCGGCATAGGATCGGCTGAGCCCGGAGGACTGCTGACTGCCGTATGCGTACTTGTCCTGCTGCTCCTTCTGCCACATTGCTTTGCCAAGAGGCATCTTACTGGCCCCGTATGTCTTATCCTAGCCCTTTGCCTTGGTGTAAGGGTGGCAAGATTCATCTGCAGACCTGCGGCGCAGGTCGTTTTCGCTGATGTGGGGCAGGGGGACTGCTGCTTAATAATCACTGATGACAAGACCTGCCTGATAGATGCGGGCGTGTACGACGAAGGTGCGGGGACCGTCAGGGACATCCTTGATCACTACGGAATTGCCTCTGTCGATTATGCCTTCATGAGCCACTGGGACGCCGATCATGCCGGCGGGATCATAGCTTTGTATGGGCAGGGGCGCATTAAGACACTATATTCCGGATTCAACGGCAGAGACGAGGATGTTGAAGCCCTTTTTGATGCGGTCGGATTCCCGGAAGAACTTGAAGATGGATTCCTTGACGGCTGCGTGGAGACTGTCGTTGCGGGCGATGAATTCGAACTTGATACCGGTGTATTGCTGAAGATAATCGCTCCTGTCCGTGCCGAGGGAGGCGGCAACGTGGACAGTCTGGTCATGACGCTCGAGGCGGGCGGGGAGACTGTCCTGTTTACAGGGGACATCGGGATAGAGACGGAGGAACAACTCGTTCTGTCCGGCGTTCTTCCGGACTGCGACGTGCTCAAGGTAGCTCATCACGGCTCGAAATACTCCACTTCGGATCTGTTCCTTGCCGAAGTATCACCTGAGATTGCCGTGATATCCGTAGGAAAGAATAACTTCTACGGGCATCCGACGCCAGAATGCCTTGCCAGACTGACCTCTGCAGGCTGCAATGTCCTTAGGACGGACACAGAAGGGGCTGTAGTCATATCTCTTGGATAATTACCGCAAATTCGCACCGCAAAGAAATACAACTTTGTTATACTATTCTGCGAGGAGGATCTGTATGATCTCAAGAAAAAATACTGCCGTTGCCGCAGTTATGCTGTCAGCCGTTCTGACCGCTTCCTGCCTGGCAACACCTGACAATAAAGAAACTGAGGCCGAATCTTCCACGGAAGCCGCTTCTGAAGTTACAACTACACAGAGCGAGACATCCGACATCAACACTCCCCATGCACAGGTCATGACTTCAGAGACTGTCCCTGAAGAAGATACTACCGCACCCATGTGGCTCGAAGCTCCCGATTCTCTGAACATTGAAGCCGATTCTGAGTTTGTGGTCGGTGATTACCTGAGTTACATCGATGATCTGGACAGTACGGTCGACATGACGGTAGAGGGAGAAGTCGATACGGCTGTAACCGGTACTTATCCGATAACCGTCACCCTTACAGATGATGCGGGCAATAAGACTACAAAAGATATTAATGTAACCGTATATGTACCTGTTGAACCGACGGGTGAGACTGAACCCGGGCCTGAACCGGAACCCGATTACTACGAATTCGACGAATTCATGGCTGATTACGCCGGAGAGGGCGCCATGTACGGCATAGATATCTCCAAGTATCAGGGTGATGTTGATTTCGAGAAGGTGAAGGCTGCCGGATGCGACTTCGTCATCTTAAGGGCTATGGTCTACTATAAGGGCGAACTCATCATAGACGAGAAGTTCTCCCAGAACCTGGCAAATGCCAAGGCTGCAGGCCTTAAGGTCGGAGTATATATCTATACCTTTGCAAATACCGAAGAACTCGTCAGGGAACAGACTGATGCCCTGTGTGAGCTCCTGGACGGGGAACAGCTTGATTTCCCTGTCGTATTTGACTGGGAGAGGTTCTCCAACTTCCAGCAGTATAATCTCAGCATGGCTGACCTTAGACAGCTCTATCAGGTCTTCAAGGATGAATTGTCAAAGTACGGCTATGAAGGAATGCTCTATTCGAGCAAGTACTACCTCGAGGCTATCTGGAAGCCTGATGCCGGGGAGACTGTCTGGCTTGCACACTATACGGACCAGACATCTTACGAAGGCGAATATATTATGTGGCAGACCAGCAGCTATGGTACGATAGACGGTATAGACGGTCCGGTCGACATGGACCTTTATTACGGCGGTTAAGATGGCAAAGCAAAAGGGTCCTCCAAAGGGAGTACTGACAAGTAAAGAATTCTTCGGCAAGCTCAAGTCTGATCCGGGCAGTATGCGTCTTGTTCTTTTATATGGAGAAGAGACGTATTTCTTTGACAGTGCCGTCAATGTTCTCAAGAGAATGTTCATCGAGCCAGGGTCCGAACAGATGGATGTCTGCTGTCTCGACGGCAGGACCGGCACTAAGATAAGCATCGACACGGTCGAGGAGATGCTTGCATCACCGCCGTGGCTGTCCCAAAAGAAACTTGTCATCGTCCGTAAGTCCGGCCTGTTCTCCGGCGATGCTTCCGATAAGTTCATCGATCTGATCAGCAATGTTCCGGATTCTGCGATACTTTTGTTCCTTGAAGAGGACATGGACTGCCGAAGAAAACCGTTCAAGGAGATCCTCGGCAAAGGAATTGTCTGCCAGTGCGCGCAGATGACCGAAGAACAGCTCGCAGACTGGATCGCCAAGCGTCTCGGCAAGGCAGGGATCGGCATTACGACCGAAGCGGCTGCTTCCATGGCGATCCGCGGCGGACTCTCGCTTAACACGCTGGCCAATGAGATCGAGAAGATGTCTCTTTACTGCAAGGGAGATGGTATCACTTCCGTTGATATGGACATCGTCGAGCGCTGCTGCCCGCCGGATCTGAGCGGCAAGGTGTTCAGTATAATGGACGCCTGCGGTACTGGAAGGGCAGAGGCGGCACTTGATACGCTCAACACACTGATCGTTACCAGACAGCCGCTTATTGTGATCAGGGTAACGTTCATGAACCATCTCAAGAGGATGATCAGTGCCAAGGAGATCACGGATAAGAGGGAACTGTCAGCAAGGCTCGGAGTTATGGATTTTGTAGCAGATAAGCTCATAAGACAGGCCAGGGGATTCACCATGGAAAGACTTCTCGGACTGTATCTTGATGCCGTTAAGGCTGACAGTGATGTCAAGCACGGCCTTATAGATGAACGCACTTCGCTCGAGATGCTGATCGTCAAAGCATCGGCAAAAGCCTGAAGCGATTTGACGATATCGAGCCGATGACTTAAAATTGTTTGGTTATTCTAATAATGGAGAAAATAAAGCATGGCTAAGATTGCAATGAAGACACCGCTCGTCGAGATGGACGGCGATGAGATGACCAGGATAATCTGGAAGCAGATCAAGGATATCGTTATCGATCCCTATGTTGATCTTAAGACGGAGTATTTTGATCTCGGACTCGAGAACCGTGAAGCCACCAAGGATCAGGTTACTGTCGATGCTGCTGAGAAGACCAAGGAACTCGGTGTTGCCGTTAAGTGCGCCACCATTACTCCCAACGCTCAGAGAATGACGGAGTATAACCTGACACAGATGTGGAAGAGCCCTAACGGAACCATCAGGGCAATGCTCGACGGTACCGTATTCAGAGCTCCGATCCTCATTGACGGCATCAAGCCGTTCGTTTCCTGCTGGAAGAAGCCTATTACCATCGCTCGTCACGCATACGGCGATGTTTATAAGAACACTGAGATAAGAGTGGAAGGCGCGGCAAGGGCCGAGCTTGTGGTTACTTATCCCGACGGAAGGAAGGAGAGCAGGACTGTTTTCGAATACACGGATCCGGGCGTTCTCCAGGGTATGTACAACACAGACAAGTCCATTGGTGCTTTTGCAAGAGCATGCTTCAATTATGCGCTCAGCATCAAGCAGGATCTGTGGTTTGCTACAAAGGACACCATCTCCAAGACATACGATCACCGTTTCAAGGATGTATTTGCGGAGATCTACGAGAATGAGTACAAGGCAAAGTTCGAAGAGGCAGGCATCACATATTTCTATACCCTTATCGATGACGCAGTAGCAAGAGTAATGCGTTCCGAGGGCGGATTTGTCTGGGCGTGCAAGAACTACGACGGCGATGTAATGAGCGACATGCTCGCTTCCGCATCCGGTTCCCTTGCCATGATGACATCCGTACTCGTGTCACCCGACGGTATTTATGAGTATGAGGCTGCACACGGTACCGTTACAAGACACTATTACAGATACCTCAAGGGCGAGAAAACATCCACCAACCCGATGGCAACGCTCTTCGCATGGAGCGGTGCGCTCCGCAAGAGGGGCGAACTCGACGGACTCGACGATCTTGTTGATTTTGCTGACCGTCTCGAGAATGCCGCAATTGCAACGATCGAATCAGGTATAATTACAGGTGATCTTGCATCGCTTCTTGATAATCCCGATAAGAAGATCGTAAACACTGAAGAATTCTTAACAGCCATAAGTGACAGGCTTTGATATAACGGAGGAGATTACTATGAGTTATTACAAGACATGGATGGAGTTATCCGAAGACAATTCCAATCAGCAGGCATATATTGAGTATGTTAAGCGTTATTACGCAATGGAGAAGAATGCTTACGAGATCATTCTCTCTGCTTATCCCGATAACCAGAGCTTCCTTGAGGGCAAGGCTAAGGACATGGCTCTCAAGCTCGGCTTTACAGATGATACGATGGATATCTTCGTCGGTTTCCTCGACGGCATCAAGTCCAGCCTTACAAATGCCGACGATCTCGATCTTGAGGCCGTTGTTGATGATACGGACATCAAGCTCGTTATCGATTACGAGAAGCTCTATTACAACATGAGAGACGCAAAGGCTGACTGGCTCTACAAGATACCTTTCTGGAAGACCATCCTTACTGATGAGAAGATGGCTGAGATCACCAGAGAGTATCGTGATGCCAACATCGCTCATTCCGATAAGATCGGCAGAAACGATCCCTGCCCTTGCGGTTCAGGAAAGAAGTATAAGAATTGCTGCGGTAAAAGAGGCTGATAAGTTAGGCGGTGTGAGCTGTTTTGAAGAAGATCTTAACGGCAAAATGGTTCATAGTTGCTGCGACATCACTCCTGTTGATCGCAGGAGTAGTACTAAGCCTTATTCCAGGCAGTCCTCTCGGGTTCCTTAAAGTACCGTTTGCTGCCATTGCCACTCCGGTACAGGCATTTGTCAAATCGGCAGGAGATACCCTGTCGGACTTTTGGGCTGCTCTTACGGACGGTATGGCTATAAGGCAGGAGAATGAGGACCTCAAGGACCAGATCGCAGATCTTCAGTATCAGCTTACCCAGAATGAGGAAGCAGCCATTAGATATGAAGAGCTCAAGGAAGCCTTCCATATCCGAGATACCTTCAGCAATTACGATATCTACGGTGCATCCATCATCTCCAGAGAAGCAGATGAATGGTTTTCTGTTATTACGATAGCCGCAGGTAAGACCGACGGTATCTCTGTCGAAGACGGCGAATCTTACCCGGTCGTTGATGTCAACATGAACCTTGTCGGCCGCGTTATCGAGATCTCTGATTCCAATTCCAAGATCCTGCCGCTCGTTCATGAAGGCTTCTCGGTAGCCTGCAAGGTCAACGAGGTCAACGGTGCATCCATGCTCGTTAGCGGAGACGCATCACTTAAGAATTCCGGCCTTTGCATAGTGACCAACATCGCCGACAAGGCTGTTCTTGAACCCGGTACCGAGATAGTTACATCCGGCGACGGCGGTCTTTTCCCAGAAGGTATCCCCGTAGGAACCATTGTTGAAGTAGACAGCTCTAACCCGTTGCAGGTAACTGCCACGCTGCAGCCTTATACGGATATCAAGGATCTCGAGGATGTTTTCGTGATGATCCCTTATGTAGAGGAAGTTGCTGAGACTGACAGCACCGCAGGCGTTACGGAAGAAGGCAGCTGATGTCTATGAGCATTACCATCAGGAAGGTCATCCTCTATACGGTATATATCCTTTTGTTTGCAAGCCTTCAGGTATCTTTCCCGGATGCAATCAGCTTCAGGGGACAGATAGCAGACCTGATGTTCGTGTTCGTCGTGCTTACCGGTTATTTCTTCGGATTTGCTGACGGTGCGATAATCGGTCTTCTCACAGGTGTTGTAAGAGATTGTTTCTCTTCGCCTGCCGTCGTAGGCCTTGACGGCAAAGTTCAGGTTACGGTCGGAATAGGCGCGCTCGTACTTTTTCTGGCGGGAGCATTCGGTTCTGCTTTCTTTACAAAGAAACTCCACAGGAGCATACCTTTTGCATTCCTTGCTGTTGCTGCTGCGACTCTGATCTACAAAGTGATAGGGCATGCCGTATCGTTTTTCTGGATCAAGGTTCTCGGCAACGGTTTTTACAGCATCGGTATAGGTGAGATGATCCTTGATTCGATCCTTCCCCAGCTGATGCTCAATATCATTGCGACACTGCCTTTGTTGTTGCTGCTCAGATTCCTCGGGCCTTACAAGCTCGGTTCCGTCACGGATAAGAAGGATGATGTCATAGAAGCATATGGAGAGAACTCATGGTTTCGGATCTGAAAAACGGTGATTACGGTGCTTTTGACCGGAATCCTGTTTCCGGTGACGATAAGAAGGAAGGTTTCTTTCCTTTCCTTAAGAGCATAGTTACAAACAGATATCTCGTCCTTGCTTCGCTGTTCAGCGTGTTCGGCGTGGTAATACTCGTCATGACCGTCAGGCTGCAGTTCTCCAACTATCAGAACACTATCTCCGAGAGTTCTTCGGGTATAGCAAGGGAATATGTCAGCCAGGCACCGCGAGGCGACATAGTCGACTGTAACGGCGTAGTGCTGGCATCTACCGTCAAATACAACACGGTCATGCTGGCCAATGCTTATCTTGAGGACGACGAGCTCAATGAGCTTTGTCTCGAACTCAGCTATCTGTTTGATGAATACTACTGCATAAGCGTAAGCGGCCTTGACCAATATTTTGTAATGGATCCGGAACCGAGATTCCTTCAGGAAGAAGAGAAGATAAGGCTCTGGCAGAGTGATACTAACCTGTTCGCGCTTGAAGATTATTCGCAGGGCGTCATAGTCACTTTTACGGATAATTACGTTAAGACCGACCCGGAAGTCTTCTTCCTCTATCTCAGGCAGAAGTTCGGGCTTGATACGAGCTATACTGATGATGAGGCATACAGGATCATAAGGATCAGATACCAGATATTCCAGGATAACTGGTCATTCCTCAAGGGTACTCCGGTCACGATTGCTACTGACGTGCCCGATGAGCTCATTACCATCCTCAACGAACAGAATTACCACTTTATGGGCATCGTTACCGGGTGCGAATATGCAAGGACATATTCACCTGAAGCTCTCTATTGCTGCCATGTCCTGGGATACGTCGGTAAGATCTCACAGGAATCCTATACGACGCTGGCGCAGTTCGGCTATACGAGTAACGATATGGTCGGCAAATCAGGTGTTGAATCCCAGATGGAGAGGTATCTGCACGGTTCGAGCGGGATCTCTCCATATAATGTCTGGACAGCAAACGGGGAAGAGGGCTTCTTTGTCTCTGCCGACTACGGTGTGGCACCGGAAGCCGGCGCTACGGTCAATCTGACGATCGACTCCAAGCTTCAGGAAGTAGGCACGGAGGCACTGAAGGACTATATCAATGAGGCTCAGGCCGCTGAAGCCCTGGAACAGAAGGGTTATGCAACTGCGAGTGCGGGTGCGTTCGTCATGATGGACGTGAATACCGGCGCCATCCTTGCCATGGGCTCATATCCCAACTATGACCCGAACGACTTCATTCTTGCCAATTACGGCGACGAACAGGCTGCCGAACAGGTGAAATACTACCTCGGTATCGATGAATATGAGGATATCACGGCTGCCGACCTGCCACTGTGGAACAGAGCGATAATGTCAATGTATGCTCCCGGTTCGACATTCAAGCCGATTACGGCCCTGGCGGCGCTTGAGAACGGAATCATCACACCGAATTACAATACGTATGTATGCACGAGCCCTATCGATATCGGCGGATGGATCTTCAAATGCCTCGAGTTCAAGGAGGGAGGCCACGGCCCGCTCGATCTCAACAGCGCCATGGCTACATCGTGTAATATCTACTTCATGCTCCTGGGCGTAGACACGGGTATCGATGACATTGCTGAGATGGCTTATAAATTCGGTCTCGGAGTTAAGTCGGGCATCGACCTTCCCGGTGAGATATCGGGCGTTATGTCCAGCCGCGAGACGAAGCGACTCCTGCACGAGTCAGAATACGATAAGATCTGGTTCCCTTCAAATACTGCTCAGGCTGCCATCGGACAGTTCGATGACTGTTTTACCATCATGCAGTTGTGCAGATACACTGCAGCCATAGCCACAAACAAGCTCGTAACGCCTTATGTCATCGACAGCGTTGTTGCTTCTGACGGTTCTATCCTGTATCAGGGTCAGACTGAGGCTGTCGATCTCGGTATCGATGAGGCCAATATCGAAGCGGTAAGAAATGCCATGAGATGCGTTGTTACCGGTACATACAAGTGGAGCAGTACCGCGCAGACGCAGTTCGAGAACTTCCCGATCGAGATCGTCTGCAAGACCGGTACGGCCGAGACCGGATACGAGGAGCTCCGTAAAGAGTACTCCAACGGTCTTTTCATCTGCTATGCGCCCAAGGATGATCCGCAGGTGGCGATCGCTCTCGTTGTAGAGAAAGGTGAGTGGGGTTCTTCTACGACGGTCATAGCCAAGAAGCTCCTGGCGGCCTATTTTGGCGCTCAGTACGATAATTCCGTCGATGTATTCAATGTCAATCCTATTATCGGAGACTATATACCGAGCGTTAACCCCGAAGCAGACTGACAACTTGTCAAAAAGACAGTTTTTGAATACTACTTTTGTATCAATGATAAATTGTAGACATTTCCGAATTGCTGTAAGATTTTTACATGATTATTAGGTTGGGGTATCTTGGATGAAGATAGTTTTGATGGCCGATAACAGGAAGTCCGAACTTCTTGTCAACTTCTGCATTGCCTACAAGGCTTTGCTGGAGAAGCATCAGCTCATATCCGTCTACAATACGGCTAAGCTCCTTAAGGCTTCGGCAGATCTTGATGTATCAGGTCTGTCCGTTGACTATTCGTCAGGCTTCGAGCAGTTGGCTTCAAGGGCTAAGTTCAACGGTATCGACTGTGTCATCTATCTTCGTGACGGCATCGCCAAAGAGGGCTCCAATCCTGCCGAACTTCTCGATGTGTGCGATCAGAATACCATCCCTTATGCTACGAATATTGCTTCTGCGGAGATCCTGATCACAGCCGTTGACGCCGGTTCTCTTGATTACCGTGAGTGGACTAATTCCGAGTATTCAGAAGGTGCCATCTGATAAGATGAAGATCTTCCGAATACCCTACGGACCGTTATCTTCCAACATGTACGTAATAAGCGTCGGCGATGATACCTTCATCGTCGATCCCAGTGTGTCTGTTGCGAGGGTTGAAGGCGTTGTCCCAGACCTTGATACATGCTCTGTCAGGGCCGTATTTGCAACACATTGCCATCACGATCACATCTGTTTTGCCGAAGAGTGGCGCGCCAACCTACCTCAAGTTCCATTCTATATGTCCCCGCGGGATTTCGACCTTCTTGAAGATACAGTCGGCAATTGTTCGGCTCTGATAGACGGAGACGTCGTCTATGAGAACATCTTTGTTGCAGCTGAAGGTACTGTCACGATAGGGCAGACGGAGATAACCGTAATCACCACACCCGGCCATACGAAGGGTTCTGTCTGCTATCTGTTCAAAGCATGCGGCGAGAGCGCCCTGTTTACCGGAGATACGGTGTTTGCGGGCTCTGTGGGAAGAACGGACTTTACAGGCGGCTCTTACGAGGAACTATCCGAATCCGTAAAGACTATCAAGCAGCTCGAAAGGGATCTTCCTATCTACCCGGGACACGGACCGGCTTCCACTATCGGAGAAGAGATCAAATCTAACCCTTATTTTGCGTAAAACCCCGCGCATTTATTTTATATTATGCTAAAATAGTCCCGTTTGTGAAAAATAACCCTTACGGGAGGTTGTAATATGAGTGATATCAAAGAATCCTTGAATTCTATTCGCGAGGAATTTGATAAAGCATTGGAGCAGGTATCTGACTCTCAGGCTGCCGAGCAGCTCAGAGTCTCATTCCTTGGTAAGAAGGGACAGCTTACCCAGGTCCTCAAGGGCATGGGCGGCCTTACGGCTGAAGAGCGTCCCGTGATCGGTAAGATCGCCAACGATGTCCGTTCCCACATGGAATCGAGACTCGAAGAGATCGTAGCCAAGATCAAGGAAGAAGAGAAGTCTCATAAACTCAGAAGAGAAGTAATCGACGTAACCATTCCTTCAGACAGGAAGGGCGCAGGTTCCCGTCATCCTCTCAATATGGCTATCAACGAGATCTGTGATATCTTCCTCGGACTCGGTTATTCCATCGCGGAAGGTCCCGAAGTCGAATATGACAAGTATAATTTCGAGCTCCTCAGAATACCTGAGGGACATCCGGCAAGGGATACGCAGGATACTTTCTATTTCAACGATAAGGTCCTCTTAAGGACACAGACTTCCGGTATGCAGATCCGTGTTATGGAGCAGCAGAAGCCCCCGCTCAAAGTGATCTGCCCGGGTAAGGTTTACCGTTCGGATGCGCTCGATGCTACTCATTCCCCGGTCTTCCATCAGATCGAAGGTCTGGTAGTGGACAAGGGCGTTACGATGGGTGACCTCGTAGGTTCCCTGAGGCTCTTTGCAAAGAAACTTTTCGGAGAGAACACGGAGATCAGGTTAAGACCTCATCACTTCCCGTTTACCGAGCCTTCAGTTGAGGTCGACCTCACATGCTGGAAGTGCGGCGGTAAGGGCTGCAATGTCTGCAAGGGCGAGGGCTGGATCGAGGTTCTCGGCGCAGGCATGGTTCACCCTGAGGTTCTTCAGAACTGCGGTATCGATCCCGAAGTTTACAGCGGATTTGCTTTCGGTATCGGCGTTGAGAGGACCGCGATGGGCAGATACGGCATTGATGACATCAGACTTCTCTATGAGAACGATGTCAGATTCTTAGAGCAGTTCAAGTAAGGAAAGGCAGGCAGAATATCTATGAAAGCACCGATAATCTGGCTTAAGGATTTTACGGATATAGACGTTGAACCCAAGGTGTTGGGCGATGCGATGACAATGACAGGTTCCAAAGTAGAGGAACTCATTACTTCCGGTGATGACATCAGCGGAGTTTATACGGGTAAGGTACTCGAGATGGCTGACCATCCGGATTCCGATCACCTTCATATACTTAAGGTCGATACTGGCAGGGACGATCTCGGCAGAGACCTTCAGATCGTATGCGGAGCTCCGAATGTATATGTCGGAATGATCTGCCCCGTGGCTGTCGAGGGAGCAAACCTTCCCGGCGGCATTCATATCAAGAAGGGCAAGCTCAGAGGCGTAGAGAGCTTCGGTATGTGCTGCTCTGCAGAAGAGCTTAATGTTCCTGCGGAAGGACATCCAGGCGCTGAGGAATACGGCCTCTGGAACATGCCCCAGGACACTCCTCTTGGTGTTGATATCAAGGAACTCCTCGGACTCGGCAATACAACTATCGATTTTGAGATCACATCCAACAGACCCGACTGTTTCTCGATCGAAGGATTGGGAAGAGAGGCTGCTCTTTCCATCGGCAAGGAATTCAAGCCCTGCAAACCTTCCATCAAGCAGGAAGGCTCTCTTGATACCGCTGATGTGGTTAAGCTTCAGATCGATGCACCCGATCTTTGCTACCGTTACACCGGCAGGCTCGTAGAAGACGTTAAGATCGGACCTTCTCCCGCATGGATGGCTGAGAGGCTTACCGAAGCAGGCATGAGACCCATCAACAATATCGTTGATATCACTAACTATGTATGTCTTGAGCTCGGACAGCCGATGCATGCTTTTGACCTTAACTATCTTGCAGGCAAGCACATCATCGTAAGAAGAGCTGCTGACGGAGAAGTAATCAAGACACTTGACGGCAACGATCACAAGCTTGACAGCTCCATGCTCGTCATCGCTGATGAAGAGAAGGCATGTGCCATTGCCGGTGTCATGGGCGGCGAGAATTCCGAAGTCCTGCCTGAGACAACGACTATCCTGTTCGAATCCGCAGTGTTCAATGCGGTATCGGTCAGAAGGACAGCTGTCAGCAACGGACTACGTACAGAGGCTTCTTCGAGATATGAGAAGGGACTTGATCCCGAGAATGCGCTGAGAGCTTTGGACAGGGCATGTGAGCTCGTAGAACTCCTCGGATGCGGTAAGGTATCCAAGGGCGTTGTAGACTGCTATCCTACGAAGCGCGAGGTCAAGCACATTCCTTTCAGACCCGCGAAGATCAATAACTTCCTCGGTATCGAGGCAAGTGAAGAATTCATGAGAGATATCCTTACCAAGCTCGGATGCTCTTTTGTTCAGGAGAACGGCACCACCGTCATCGTTCCTCCCACATACAGGCCTGACCTTGAGTCTGAGGCTGATATCTCAGAGGAAGTGGCAAGGTTCTACGGTTACAACAAGATCGAACCCACGCTCCTGTCAGGTAAGGAGACAACATTAGGCGGACGCACAAATGAGCAGAA
The DNA here is from genome assembly GCA_902782125.1 of Oscillospiraceae bacterium. GTDB lineage: Bacteria > Bacillota > Clostridia > Saccharofermentanales > Saccharofermentanaceae > Saccharofermentans. Next base: position 163,568 of record CACZMA010000004.1, read on the forward strand.
GATCGTAGAGAAGATCCGCGATACACTTGTTTACTGCGGTTTCTATGAAGCTATCACATATTCATTCGAGTCGCCTTCTGACCTCGATAAGCTCATGGTCGCTGAAGACAGCATCCTCCGTAACCAGCTTAAGATATCCAACCCGTTGGGTGACGATACTTCAGTAATGAGAACGACGATGCTTCCTTCGATGCTGAAGATCGCTGCAAGGAATTACAGCAGAGGCGTCGGCGAAGCGAAGGTTTTCGAAGTGGCTTATGTGTACCTGCCTTCAGGCGTTGAAGGTGAGCTCCCTGAAGAGAGAAGGACACTGGCCGGATTTGCATACGGTATCAAGGACGGTGCTGCGCTGTTCTACGATACAAAGGCTTCCGTAGAAGAACTCTTCAAGGTCCTCGGTATCAGATCTTACGGCTTTGAGCCTCTTACAGATGATCCGACATTCCATCCCGGACGCACAGCCAACATCATCGTTAACGGCAAGGTGTGCGGTAAGCTCGGCATCATTCATCCCGATGTTGCGGCAGGATTCGAGACTCCTTCCGAGACATGTGCTTTCGAGATATATGTTCCCCAGCTCGTTGCCGCTTCAAAGAAGGACAGGGTATACAAGCAGCTGCCCAAGTTCCCCGGTATCTCCAGAGACCTCGCAGTTACTACTGAGAGCCAGGTCACCGTTGCCGATATCATCAAGACTGCCAAGTCTGCAGGCGGTAAGTATCTGCGCGATGTAAAGATGTTCGACGTATATACAGGCGATAAGCTCGGTGAAGGTCTGAAGTCCGTTGCCATCTCTCTGTCGTTCAGAGCTGATGACAAGACTCTGTCTGATGACGATATCAAGAAGGATATCGATTCCATCATCAGTAAGCTCGAGTCCAAGCTCGGAGCAAAACTCAGACAGTAAAAGGGTTGTAACGCAATAAAATCAAGCCTTGCGAGGCTTTTGAGGCGTCCTTTGAGGGCGCCTTTTTTTGTCGGTTTTTGTCGGTTTTTGTCGGGTTTTTGAGGGGTGTTTGCATAGTAAGATTATCTCCAAAAGGAGGTGGCTGATATGTCAACACTGGAGACGGCGATCGCATTTACGGTGATCATTACATTCCTGACATTCCTTATCGTGTGTCCGGAAGAACTTGCCCTGCGGTCCATTGAAGATGTGAAGGCAGGGGGCGAGGAGATAGGGTTTTATATCGATGACAGTTCCCTTATGGACAGCAGGACTATAGGCGGCAGTGAGTCATACAATACTTCCCCGGAGAAGCTCTGTACCTATCTGACGGGGATATCTGACAACTACCGCATCGTGTATGGGACCATAGCCGGAGGAGGTGGTAGCGATGAAGAGACTGAACAGTAATAAGAGAGGAGCCATGACCATATTCCTGGCGATAATCCTGTCAGCCTTGATCCTGGTCGAATGTACTTTTGTCATGTTTATCTGGGATCTCGATTACAGGATGGCTTTCAGCAGCGCCCTCAGAGCCGAAGTCGAGACTATCCTTGCCGAATATGACAGGCAGCTGTTTGACACATACGGCATCTACGCAGTGACGCTTAACGATGTGGATGACGAAGTGTTTCAGAAGGCAATATCAACGCACGGATACACAGGAGACTCTGATATCGAAGTGTACGGAGTCAAGGTCCTAAGCGTGGAAGACCTGCGGGCTGCCATTACGGTATATTACGCGAACAGAGCCGGGGGAATATGGTTCGAGAAGGCATTTGTACAGCTTCAGGGCGTCATGGATTATACAGGCATAGGCGATATCCTTGAGACGCTCAGGCAGTTTACATCGAGCGAAGCGGCCGGTTACCTCGAAGATCTGTTGTCCGGAGCTTCCACCATAGCGGGCTGGTTTGACGATGCTTCCGAGTTAGACGAGAACATTGCTTCCGAAGACTACCGTCAGGAGATGATCGATTTTGCCAAGTTCAAGAAGTCTGTCGATATGGCAGACAACGACCTTGAAGACCTTGACATTGGCATCGATCTTACGGATATGAGTTCGCTTCTTGATGGTGCGGATAAGCTGATGGATGTCCAGTACGGTCTGACTGATGCTCTGATGACAGTAGGGTTCCATCCTGCCTGCGCTTATTATGCGGCCAATAACTTTGACTGTGTGCTCTCCAACGACAATGACTGCTCTATCAACGGGACCATGTTCTCCGATATCCACGAAGGCAATATGCTCGATGCCGAATACATCATGTGCGGAATGGACGGAAGAGTCGGCGTGGCAGAAGTATCGGCACTTATCTTCGCCGTGATGCTCGCAGTAAGGGCCGCCGAGAACTTTGCCGATCCGGAGCTTCAGGCAACTCTTACGGGGATCTCGGCAACGATATCTGCAGTAGTGCTGGTTATCTCTGAAGGAATAGTCTATATCGATCCCGAGATACTTACGACAGTAATGATCCTCATCAAGAGTGCGGCCGAGAGCGTCTCTGCTCTTATAGATGTGCTCAAGGGAGAGACCTTCGCCTTGATCAAGATGGACGGAATGGAACTTGTCTACGTGGGATACAGGGATTTCCTCTTCTTGCTTATGTGCCTGACTTTTGACGATGCCATGCTGTCTCGGATGCTCGAAGTCCTTCAGAGAGATTATGGAGAGCTCTATACGGGCGTCGGAGCATCCGGCATATACAGAGGTCAGGAGTACTCGCAGGAAAAGAGCTACCTGCTGTACGGATAGGAGGTGTGTTCATGAGCAATAAACGTGGTTCTGTCACGATCGAATCGTCGATCGCCTTTACGGTCGTTCTGGTCTTCCTTGCATCAATGATAAGCGTCATCAACATCTACAGGACAGACATACTGATGAGGAGGGCACAGGAGCAGACCTGCGAGAAAGTCTCCATGATCTGTCCTCTGGCCATAACGGCATCGGACGTCATATCCACGACGGTAAATGCCTTCCCGGATATAGAGATCGACGGCATAAGCGGGAGTGATGCCATAAGCCAGGTGGGAAAGTTCATTACGGGAGCAGACATGGCTTCGGGCTATACGATAGAGGAGATGGTCCTTGATGGCGCTCTCGGAGGTTATATGGCAAATGACATAGCCGAAGGATACATAAGCCGTAACGGCGGCTCTGACTTCATGCTGCCGGACGATATCAATGTGACTTTTGAGGTGAATACGCAGAAGAGCATCATAGAAGTCTGCACTACGTATTCGGTGCTGACACTCGCCGGCAGGTGTGAGCGCAGCATCTACAATGTGATCCCGATCTACGGCAAAGGCGATCTGTTCCTGCTGGCATCAGACGAGCAGAAGAAGGATAGCGATATCTGGAGCGAGGATAATTTTACGCGCGGGGACTATTTCCGGGAACAATACGGCGGCAATCTCCCGAAAACATTCCCCGTCATAGACGCCTACGACAACGGCAAGGCAACATCGATCATGAGCGTCGATCTTACGGCGCCGACTTACGGCTCGGAAGACGAGATAATCAAGAAGATAGGCGGCAACATTGATGATCTGGCCGGATTCGGAGGCGCGGACACCAAGATAGACGGTACCCAGTATACGATAGACTCGGTAACGGATAAGAGCCTTATCGTTGTCATTCCCTCAAATGCCGATGAATCTGCCAAGAATACGGTATACTCAATGGTTTATTATGCTGCGTCCAAGGGTATAACCATGACCGTTGAAGAATACGGTACAAGCATGAAATATGCGGAGTAGGGCACTTTTTTGGAAATTCCTTTTTATTGTATTAAAATACTAAATGCGTTAATATATTACGGTTATAACGGAGGTATAGTGAGTGAAACACAATAATCAGGTAAGACGACCCGAACTTGCGAATTCGGCGATCCTCACGGACAAGAATTCTGCGATGTCGATCGGTGATACCTTGAGGAAGGCCAAGAAGGATCTCTTTTTCAGCAGATGCCTTATTGCTATCCTTATCGTGCTTCTCATTACTACCGCCGCCGTATTGATCTATCTCGGATACGCTCAATTGCTGTTTAACTATGTCAGCAATGCGGTGAACTGACCGGGTTTGCTGGGGTGATAAGATGATTGACAAGAATGATGCTCCGTCTTTCAGTGAAGAAGAGATCGCGGAATTAACGGATCTGTACGAAGCCATTCTGACGATGAAAACCGCTGAAGAGATGAATAAGTTCTTCAGGGATCTGTGTTCAGTCAACGAACTTCATTCATTCCTTCACAGATGGCAGATAGTCAGAAGGATCGAGCAGAACAAGAGTTACGAAGAGATAATCAAAGAGCTGTCTCCCAAGGAGTCCGAAGATGTCAGTAGTGATGCTGATAACTCCGAAGAGAACGGCAAGCGCAGATCCGGAAGGACCAAGGGCAAGTCAAGGGCGAGCACCAAGGTCAGTTCGACTACCATATCAAGGGTCAAGAACTGTTATGTCAATCCGGACGGCGGATACAGGACGGCATTGGACCGCCTGAAGGCCAATGAAGAGAAGAATAAGAAAAACATTTAAGGAGTAATATTGATGGGTTTATTTCCGACACACAGTGAGAAGGAACTTAAGAGGATCAAGTCTACCGTAGACAAGGTAATGGCGCTAGATGAGACTTATTCAAAGCTTTCCGCGGAAGCATTGGTAGGTAAGACTCAGGAGTTCAAGGACAGACTCGCGGCTGGTGAGACTCTTGACGATATCCTTCCTGAAGCATTTGCTACAGTAAGGGAAGCTTCATACAGAGTTCTTGGCATGAAACCATACAGAGTTCAGGTCATCGGCGGTATCATCCTGCATCAGGGAAGGATCGCGGAGATGAAGACTGGTGAAGGTAAGACTCTTGTTGCTACGATGCCCGTATACCTTAACGCTCTTACAGGCAAAGGTGTTCACGTTGTCACGGTAAATGATTACCTCGCAAAACGTGACTCAGAGTGGATGGGTAAGGTCTATCGTTACCTCGGTATGTCTGTCGGACTTATTATCCACGATATTCCTCACCCTCAGAGAAAAGACATGTACGCATGTGACATCGTATACGGAACAAATAACGAGTTCGGATTTGATTATCTGCGTGACAATATGGTCATCAGCAAGGAAAGACTCTCACAGCGCGAACTCAACTATGCCATCGTCGACGAGGTCGACTCGATCCTTATCGATGAGGCGAGAACACCGCTCATCATATCCGGCCGCGGCGTTGAATCTTCTGATCTTTATGTTAAGGCTGATGCCTTCGTCAAGAACCTCAAGCCCTATGTAGTTGTTGAGACTGACGATAAGATAGATATGGATGATATCGTTGGTGACTGTGACTATGTTATCGATGAGAAGGCTAAGACATCAGTACTTACTGCAAACGGTATTGCAAAGGCAGAGAAGTATTTCGGCATTCAGAACCTGTCCGATCCTGATAACTTTGACCTTCAGCACTATATCAACAATGCCCTGAAGGCAAACGGTAACTTCAAGAAAGATCAGCAGTATATCGTTCAGGAAGGCGAGGTCATCATCGTTGACGACTTTACAGGCCGTCTCATGCCGGGACGCCGTTACAGCGACGGTCTGCATCAGGCTATCGAGGCAAAGGAAGGCGTTAAGGTCGCAAGCGAGAACAAGACTCTTGCTACGATCACATTCCAGAACTTCTTCAGAATGTACACAAAGCTGTCGGGAATGACAGGTACAGCTTATACAGAGGAAGCCGAGTTCAGACAGATCTATAACCTCGATGTCATCCAGATACCTACGAATAAGCCGGTTCAGCGAATAGATGATATTGATGCGGTCTATAAGACAGAGAATGGAAAGTACTCTGCAGTTCTCAAGGCAGTTAAGGAAGCTCATGATAAGGGCCAGCCTGTACTTGTAGGTACTGTTAATGTCGACAAGTCAGAACTCCTGTCCAGGATCTTCTCAAAGTACGGGATCAAGCACAATGTACTCAATGCAAAGAATCATATGAGAGAGGCTGAGATCGTTGCACAGGCCGGACGTAAGGGCGCTGTTACCATTGCAACCAACATGGCAGGCCGTGGTACCGATATCATCCTCGGCGGTAACGCAGAGTTCCTCGCACTTCAGGAGATGAGGAAGCTCGGTTACTCAGAAGAGCTCATCGATGCATCCACAGCTCACAATGAGACTGATGACGAACTCATACTCGAGGCAAGACAGAGATTTACCGATCTCGAGAACAAGTTCAAGGAAGAACTCGCTCCTGAGGCTGAAGAGGTAAGGAACCTTGGCGGTCTGTTCATCGTAGGTACGGAGCGTCATGAGTCAAGACGTATCGATAATCAGCTCAAGGGTCGTTCTGGACGTCAGGGTGACCCCGGAAGATCCAAGTTCTTCCTGTCGCTCGAAGATGACCTTTTAAGGATCTTCGGAGGGGATAGAGTAACTGCAATAGCTGACAGCTTCGGCCTTGATGATTCAATGGAGATCTCCACAAGGACTATCGGCAAGCTCATCGACAGCTCACAGAAGAAACTCGAGGCTATGCATTTCGGTGCCAGAAAGAACGTCCTTGAATACGATGACGTTAATAATATACAGAGAACCATCACATATGAGCAGAGAAGAAGGATCATCGACGGCGAAGATGTTCATAACATCTTCCTCGGCATGATCGATAAGGTCGCAGAGCGCCTTGTTGATGATTTCGCTCTTGACGGCAACATCTCAAGTTCCGAGAGATATGCCCTCGGCATGAAGCTCGAAGAAGTCTTCGGCGAATTGCCCACAGTCAATAAAGTAAAGGATGATTCTCAGGAGATCGGTTCTTCCGACGATGTAGCTGATGCCATTGCTGAAGAAGCGAAGACAGCTCTTGCTGCCAAGGAAGAGGAGATCACCACCGAGATATTCCGTCAGGCAGAGAGACAGATCCTTCTCAGGACTGTTGATCTCAAGTGGATGGATCACATCGATGCGCTTGATCAGCTCTCTCAGTCTATCAGAATGAGAAGTGTAGGTCAGCACGACCCTGTAGTCGAATATAAGCTCGAGGGTTCTGCAATGTTCGAAGAGATGAACGAAGCCATCCAGAATGATGCCGTCAAGTTCATCATGCGAGCTGATTTTTCTCAGGATAAGCAGGTACAGGCTAAGGAGACTGTCAGGGCAACGAGCGAGTCTCATGCCAGTGTTACTCCTGTGTCGGCTGCCAAGCCTATCCAGGGCTCCACAGGCAATGATAAGCCTGCACAGCCTGCAAAGAGAGATGCTTCCAAGGTAGGAAGGAACGATCCGTGCCCCTGCGGTTCCGGTAAGAAGTATAAGGATTGCTGCGGAAAGAGATGATTTATGATCACTAATGCTGCTGATTATCTTAAAAAAGTAGACGGTGCCTGTGATTATATCAGGCAGAATCTCGGCGGATGCGAAGTTCCGAAGATCTGCATAGTCTTAGGCTCGGGACTCGGTCCATTGGCTGATCTTTGCGATGAATCCGGCGAGATAGATTATGCTGATATTCCCGGTTTCCCTGCGTCTACGGCTCCCGGTCATGCGGGCAAGCTGATAATCGGTGAGCTCTCAGGCAAACTTGTCTTCATGATGAAGGGAAGATTCCATTATTACGAAGGCTATGAACCTGAAGATATTACTTTCTATGTAAGGGTAATGGGCAGACTCGGTGTAAAGACGCTTGTGCTCACTAATGCTGCCGGCGGTATAGGTGAGGATTTTGTTCCTCCTGAATTCATATCGATCGAGGATCACATATCATTCCTGGCTGCTCCCGTATTAAGAGGTCCGAATATAGATGAGTTTGGTCCTCGTTTCCCTGATCAGAGCTATGTATATGACAGGGAATACCTGGATCTTATGGCATCTTGTGCTGATAAGCTCGGGATCAGGATAAGAAGAGGCATATATGCATATACCAAGGGACCTCAGTATGAGACTCCCGCTGAGATCCGTGCACTGAGAAGCCTCGGCGCCATATGCGTAGGTATGTCCACTGTTCCCGAAGCGATCGTTGCAAGTCATATGGGAATGCGCGTTGCAGCGCTTTCGTGCGTAACTAACATGGCTGCAGGGATCACGACCGCGAAGCTGTCCGGTGAGGAAGTTATTGAAGTTGCAGGACAGGCTTCCGAGAGAATGTGTTCGTTAATAACAAACTTCGTAAAAGAACTATAAGGAGTTCATTATGTCAGTACCTGATTATGATGTAAAAGATCTGAGCCTTGCACCTTACGGTATGGAGAAGATCGAATGGGCTTACCGCAATATGCCCGTTCTTCGTGCCATCGAGAAGGAATTGATCGATGAGCAGCCCTTCAAGGGCCTCAAGATCGCCGTATCTGTGCATGTGGAAGCTAAGACGGCATGCCTGGCAAGGGCTCTTGCCAGAGGCGGTGCAGATGTTGCACTGACAGGTTGTAACCCGCTCTCTACCCAGGATGATGTTGCAGCTGCCCTCGCCAGCACTGGAATGCATGTCTATACGATCCACGGTGACAGTGAAGAGCAGTATATCAATCATCTTAAGATGGCACTGGACTTCGGACCTGACATCGTAATCGATGACGGCGGAGATTTTGCCATGCTCCTGCACTCTGAACTCAAGGATCTTGTTCCCAACATCATGGGCGGATGCGAAGAGACTACTACAGGCGTTCACAGGCTCGAGATATTAAAGAAGCAGAATAAGCTCTCATATCCCGTGATCGCAGTTAACGATGCCAGATGCAAGCATCTGTTTGATAACCGTTTTGGTACCGGCCAGTCCGTATGGACAGCCATAATGGCTACTACAAACCTCGTGGTAGCAGGCAAGACCGTTGTTGTCGCCGGATACGGCATGTGCGGAAGAGGCGTTGCCATGAGAGCTAAGGGACTCGGAGCAAAGGTAATTGTTACCGAAGTCGATCCCGTCAAGGCATGCGAGGCTCTCATGGAGGGCTACAGTGTCATGACCATGGATGAAGCAGCTCCTCTCGGTGATTTCTTCGTAACCGTCACGGGTTGTAAGGATGTCATCGTCGGCCGCCACTTCAACATGATGAAGGATGGCGCGATATGCTGCAATGCAGGACATTTTGACTGTGAAGTCAATGTTAAGCAGCTCGCTGAGCTTGCCGTATCAGAGAAGGAGCTTCGTAACAACATTATGGGTTATGAGCTCTCCAACGGTAATACCATCTGCATAATAGCTGACGGCAGACTCGTAAATCTTGCTTCCGGTGACGGTCACCCCGTCGAGATCATGGACATGAGTTTTGCTCTTCAGGCACAGTCTGCAAGATATATCGCTTCCCAGAAGGAGAGACTCCCGATCGATGTTTATCAGACCCCGGAGGTCATTGATAACAGAGTTGCCGAGATCTTACTTGAGACAAAGAATCTGAACTATGACAGACTTACTGAGGAACAGTACAGATATATCAATTCCTGGGATTTCTAAGTAATGGATTGCAGCCTGGATTATCCGGATATCTCTGTATATGAGATGTTATCGTCCAGTGCTTCGAGATATTCCTCGAACACTGCGGTTAATTACTACGGCAATAAGATATCTTATCAAGAGTTACTATCTGAGACTGACAAATGCGCAGCCGCACTTAAGTGTGCGGGTTGCTGCCCGGGTGATCATGTTGCAGTGATCCTTCCGAACATTCCGCAGGCGGTTATGCTTTTCTATGCCTGCAGCAGGATCGGTGCAATATGTGATATGATCCATCCGCTCTCGGCAGTGAATGAACTCAAGGCCTATATCGAAGCATCCGATGCAAAGGTTATATTTGCTTTCGAAGATGTCCTTCCGAATCTTGCATTCCTTACGGGATCGGACAGAAAGGTATATTCCGTAAGCGCGAGTGATTATCTGCCTTCTCTTGCCAGGATCGGCTTTAGGATCAGATCAAGGCACGATAAAGCCTCAGAAAGCAGTGATACATTCAAGAGCTTTATCTCACACGGCGAGAAGGAACTTGCCGTCCTTACTGATCTTGCTTATACCGATCAGGACGAACCCTGTGCGATGCTCTATACCGGCGGAACGACGGGGAAGAACAAGGGCGTCATTCTCACATCACGTAACTTCAATTATTCGGCCATAGAAGCTATCGACAGCTGCGGATGCCTTCTTCCGGGAGACAAGCTCCTGGCGGTGTTGCCGGTCTTCCACGGCTTCGGACTCGGCGTCGGTGTGCACACTGTTATGGCATTCGGCGGAACATCCGTACTGCTTCCGATATTCAAGCTTAAGCGATTCCTTAAGCTCATAGAGAAATACAAGCCCGAAGTCATCGCAGGCGTACCTGCGATCTTCGGTGCGATGATAGCAAATGATGCTGATGTGGATATGAGCTTTGTAAAGCTCGTGATCTCAGGCGGAGACAGGCTTCCTCCCGAGATGCAGCGCAAGTTCAATGATCTTCTGAGAAGACACGGCTCTTATGCCGTGATCAGACAGGGCTACGGGCTTACGGAATGCCTGTCCGGAGTCTGTCTTATGCCTCCGGGATGCCTTAAGGAGAATTGTCTCGGCGTGCCTTATAAAGATACTGAGATATGTATCGTAGATACTGGATCTGATGAGATCTGTTCTCCGGGAGCGAAGGGCGAGATCATTATCAGCGGTCCTGCCGTAATGAGCGGGTATCTCGATGAACCTGAAGAGACCGGAACTGCCCTTAAGGTCAGATCTGACGGGAAGACATGGCTTTATACCGGAGATCTGGGACATAAGGATGAGGAGGGATATGTCTTCTTTGATTCACGCATCAAACGAATGATCGTTACGAACGGATATAATGTGTATCCGTCAGTCCTTGAAGATATCATCTGCTCATGCGCAGGCGTCAGAGAGTGCGCAGTGGCAGGTGTTCCGGATGAACTCAGGGGAGAGATATGCAAGGCTTATATCGTATTTGACGATGATAGTGAAGACGGTAAAGCCGAAGTGTTGAAGAGAGTTAAGGACAGTCTGACTCTGAATGTCTCTAGATTTGCTCTTCCTAAGGCCTATGTCACGATGGATGACCTTCCGAGAACTTCTTTGGGCAAGGTCGATTACGAGACACTCATCAAGCAGGGCTGATAATTGTAACCTTGCCCGTCTGAGAGTTCGACTCTATAATATACAAGTAATAAAAATGAGGCATTAAGCCAAGGAGTTAGAATAAATGGCACTTAGAAATCTGGTTCTTGAGGGAGATCCCCTCCTTCGTAAAAAATCCAGGCCGGTAGACGAGATCAACCCGAGGATAATCAAGCTTCTGGATGATATGGCTGATACCATGTACTACGATAACCGCGGTGTAGGCATCGCAGCACCTCAGGTAGGTGTTCTGCGCAGGGTGTTTATTGTTGACGTCGGTGACGATAACGGTCTCATCGAATTCATCAATCCCGAGATCGTCGAGAAGTCAGGTTCGCAGATTGGCAACGAAGGCTGCCTCTCCGTTCCCGGCAAGACCTGTGAGGTCGAACGTCCCGATCATGTAATTGCAAAGGCTCTGAACCGCAACGGTGAAGAGTTCACGATAGAAGCGACCGGTCTTCTTGCACGCTGCATCTGCCATGAATACGATCATCTCGAAGGTATTCTCTTCATCGACAGATCAGTAGACGGCAAGGTATATAACACCGAAGAGGAGTAATCGTTTGTCTGACAGATCAGATCTCAGAATAATCTTTATGGGTACACCGGATTTTGCTTCCGTGTGTATGGATTCACTTGTTAAGGGCGGTTATAACGTCGTTCTGGCCGTATGCCAGCCCGATAAGCCGGTAGGAAGGAAGCACATACTTACTCCTCCGCCCGTTAAGGTCCTGGCCACAGAGCTCGGTATCGAATGCTATCAGCCTTCCACTTTAAAGACGGAAGAAGCATACGATACGCTCAAAGCCGTCGGAGCAGACCTTATCGTTACTGCTGCTTACGGTAAGATCCTTCCGCAGAATGTATTGGATATCCCGAAGTACGGCTGTCTTAACTGTCACGGAAGCCTTCTGCCTGCGAGAAGAGGGGCTGCGCCGGTTCAGAGAGCTATCCTTGAAGGAGATAAGGTTACGGGCGTAACCATAATGAAGATGGATGCGGGAATGGATACGGGTGATATTCTCAAGACCGTAGAAGTTCCCATTGATCCTGATATCCATACGGATGAACTGATGATGGAACTCGCTCACAAAGGTGCCGATCTTCTAATCTCGATGATAGATGCCTATGTTGACGGCAAGATCACTCCCGTCCCTCAGGATGGATCCAAGGCAACGATGTGTCCGCCGATCGCACCGGAAGAAGGTCATTTCGAGTGGACCGATAAGGCGGAAGACATCCATAACCGTGTCCGCGCCCTGAGCTCATGGCCGGGAGCAAGTACTGTCTGCGGCGGTAAGAAGCTTAAGATATACGATTCCAGGGTAATGCCGGATAGGGGGTATGTCGATGGCCCGGCAGGCACGGTCGTAGCTGCACATAAATCTGATCTTATCGTAAGGTGCGGTGAAGGGTGCCTTAAGATCAATTCCCTGCAGTCTGAAGGCGGCAAGAGACTTAATGCTGCAGACTGTGCACATAACTATAAGGTCGGACAGCCTATCTGAGGTCAAATATGAGTTCTGAAGTAAGATACAAGAAGAAGGATATTACTAACCTTATCGAGAGCGGCAATGAGAGAGAGCTGTGTTTCCTCATGCTCTATCAGGTATATGAGGAAGGGGCATTCTCCAACCTCGTTATCAAGAAGGCAGATAAGATCGCATCAACCATGGGTAAGAACCTGAGCTTCGTAAGAGCCATGCTCTACGGAACGCTTACTTATTCATTTGCGATAGATTTTCTCGTAAGACACATTACCAAAGAAGCTCCGGAAGATATGGATCCCGTATCAAGGACCATCATCAGGATGTCCGTATGGCAGCTTCAGTTCGGCAATGATATCCCGGATTATGCCGTTTGTGACTCAGCGGTGGAGATCGCCAAGAAATACAACGGCAAGGCTTCGGGCTTCGTCAATGCTGTGCTCCGCAAGTACTGCAAGGCACCTGAGGCAAAGAAGTATCTTGATCAGTACAAGCCGGGCATAAGGGTATCCCTTAAGCCTGAGATATACGGCGTGCTAAAGAAGGATTTTGGTAAGCAGAGAGCTTTTGAGATCGGCCAGGCATTCCTGGAGCCGATCAAGACTAAAGTAAGGTTCAATCCTGCCAGGATCTCGCAGGACGAACTGATCGAGAGTCTTGCCAAGGACGGGTTCGGCGCAGTGCACGGCAACTTCATGCCTAACTGCGTAGCCATAGACGGCGGTGTCAGGGGTATTGAACAGACGGATGCATTTACCAAATACGGAGCATTCATTCAGGGTGAGGCAGCCATGCTCGCTTCCGTCATTGCAGATCCTCAGGAAGGGGACAAGATCCTCGACTGTTGTGCGGCTCCGGGCGGCAAGACAACTCATATGGCTGAACTCTGCGGCGGCAACTGCGAGATCACATCTCTTGATATCAACGAGTCCCGTACCGAGCTTATCAAGGAGAACTGTGCAAGACTCGGTCTCGACTGCGTCACCGTCAAATGCCAGGATGCTTCCAAGATCGCCAAGGATAAGGACGCGCGCAAGTCTTACGATCTTGTTCTGTGCGATGTTCCCTGCAGCGGTCTCGGACTCATTGGCAAGAAGCCGGATATAAGACAGAAGATCACATATGACGATATAGAAGCTTTGATATCAGTTCAGGCCGAGATCTTAGAACAGGCCTCCAAGATGGTCCGCCCCGGCGGTACTCTCGTGTACTGCACATGCACTCTGAACAGTGACGAGAACGGCGAGCAGGTAGACAGCTTCCTCGAGAAACATAAGAATTTTCATACTGTTCCCATCAAGTCGTATCTGCCTTCTTCTCTGGCGATCGATGAGAGAAGGGAAGAAGAGCTCGCTGAGGGAAGGATAACCTTGTTCCCCGATACAGACGGATGCGAAGGATTCTTCATCTGCAGGATGGAACGAGATAAGAAGGATAAGGATTAAGTGGCTGATAAGTTTTGTCTTGACCTGACGATGGATGATCTTAAGACATGGTGCGATGCGCAGCATGTTCCGTCTTTCAGAGCAAAACAGATCTACAAATGGCTGTCTTCGGGTGTCATAGACACTTCCGAGATGACGAATATCCCCAAGGACTTAAGAGCAAAACTCGAAGAAGACTTTATCTTCGGCGGTATGACCGTTATCAATGAGTTCGTCTCTCAGATAGATGGTACGGTCAAGCTCGTATACAGGCTCTATGACGGCAATGTTATCGAGACGGTCATCATGAGGTATAAGACAGGTCTGTCTGTCTGCATCTCATCACAGGCGGGCTGCAGGATGGGCTGCACCTTCTGTGCGTCTGCCAAGCTCGGATTCGGAAGATCCCTTACCTCCGGCGAGATGCTCGCTCAGGTTCTTTTGTCTCAGAAACACGTCGGAGAACGTATCCACAGCGTTGTAGTCATGGGAATAGGCGAGCCTTTTGATAATTATGACAATACCATCGGGTTCATCAGGCTTGCCACGGACAGTGAAGGCCTGAACCTCGGAGCAAGACACATTACGATATCCACCTGCGGACTCGTTGACAAGATCGATGAGTTCACGGCCCTGGATCTTCAGGTCAATCTCGCGATATCCCTTCATGCACCGGACGATACGTTAAGAAGAGAACTCATGCCTATCGCCAATAAGTATGCTCTGCCTGATCTTATCGCAGCCTGCAGAAGATATACCGAGGCTACACACAGAAGGATAACTTTCGAGTACAGCCTGTTTGCCGGGAAGAATGATTCCGAGGCTCATGCCAAGGCCCTTGCCAGGCTAATCTCAGGAATGCTCTGCAATGTTAACCTCATCGCCGCCAACGAATTCCCCGGATCTGATTACAGAAGAAGCTCCAAGGATTATGTCAGAAGGTTCCAGCAGACGCTTGAAGCTGCCGGCATCAACGCTACGCTTAGGCGCGAGATGGGTACAGACATCATGGCGGCCTGCGGTCAGTTAAGAAGAAGCGTAGAGGAAGGTAGATCATGATCTGCTGCGGTTTATCTGACAAGGGTCCGGTAAGAGAGACTAACGAAGACTGCCTTGGATACGAGATGATCGGTGATTATATGTGCATGGCCGTAGCTGACGGTCTCGGAGGCGAGGTCTGCGGTGAGATCGCCAGCAAACTTGCCGTTGATACACTTATCTCAGAACTCAGGCAATCACTTCCCATATGCAGAGAAGAGGATATAGGTGACCTTCTCACTTCCATATTCAACAAGGCTAACGTGAAGCTGCTCCTTGACTGTGCCGAGCACAGGGAACGGATCGGCATGTGTACTACGCTTACAGCAGCGCTTGTCAAAGGACAGACGCTGACCATAGCTCATATCGGCGATACCAGATGCTATCTCTGCCACGGCAAGGAGGTAAGGAGGCTTACCCAGGACCATAACCAGGCAGCGGAACTCGTAAGGAAGGGCAGCATTACAGGTGAGGAGGCCAAAGTACACCCGGGACGCAACCGTCTCGTAAAGGTCTTGGGCGAAAATCAATTTTTACATCCTGACATTTATAGTTATAATATGATTTATGGCGATTTGGTGGTCCTATGTTCTGACGGGCTTTATGCCTTCCTGAACAAAGAGGATTGGGCCTCCGCATTGCGCGACAGATCGGACTTATCTGCGGTCTGTCAGAGACTGATAGATTCAGCAAGCTCCAACCGGAGCACCGACAATATGACTGTTTTGATAGGAAACACAAGTCTTAAAGCATAAAGACGGGAGTTAGGAAAGAATGGCAAATCAGGCACATGGCCCCGAGGGCATGGTATTTGCGAATAAATACAGGATCGTCCGCCTCATAGGAAGCGGCGGTATGGCAAATGTCTATCTCGGCATAGATATGGAGACCGGCAGCAATGTCGCCATCAAGATATTGAAGCCCGAATTCTCATCCGACGAGGATTTCATCAGGAGATTCGATACGGAGGCTAAGGCCGTATCTTCACTCAAGCAGAACAACATCGTTAAGGTATTCGGCGTAGGCCACGAAGGCACATTCCGATATATCGTCCAGGAATATGTGGACGGCATCACGGTCAAGGACCTCATCAATCAGAACGGTCACCTCGACTGGAAGCATGCTGTACCCATCGTCATCCAGATCGGCATGGCTCTCGATTATGCACATTCCAACGGCATCGTCCACAGGGACATCAAGCCGCAGAACATCCTTATCACAAGGGATAAGATCGCGAAAATAACCGACTTCGGCATCGCTCGTGCCGCTTCGAGCACGACCATCACCATGACAGGCGGTGCCATGGGTTCCGTTCATTACTTCTCGCCCGAGCAGGCAAGGGGAAGCAATGTCGGTCCACAGTCAGATATCTATTCTCTCGGCGTAACTCTCTTTGAGATGGTTACGGGAAGAGTTCCTTTCGACGGCGAGTCCAATGTGGCCATAGCCGTCAAGCACCTTCAGGAGACACCTCCGGTCGCTTCGTCCATCATGCCTGGAATCCCCGCAGGACTTGATGCCATCATCAACAAGTGCATGCAGAAGTCACCCGAGAAGCGCTATACCACAATGCGTCAGATGGTAACTGAACTCGATTCGCTCCTTGTAGATCCTAACGGCGTATACGGCGTTATCTCCAACACACCCGTAGCCGAGCCTACCGAGACCAATATCTCATTCAGACAGGAACCCAGCTACGATAAGATCAGCGAGATCGAGAAGAGCGCTGAGTCGAGAAGATTATCAAGACTCAGGGACAATATCCTTCTCATTCTCATCATCGTTGCCATCATTGGTGTTCTTGTAGCGCTCGGTTCACTTGTCATCAATGCGGTACAGAACAATACGACCATCACTGAGAATATGGATTATGTCGTCGGCAATTATGTCGGCATGACGATCGAAGAAGTTACCAAGGAACTTGATGCCAACGATGTCAAGTATGAGATCAAGTACGAGGAGACCGAAGACAAGAATCCGGGAATCGTACTCTCACAGAGCATTGCCGAGGGCGTAACTATCTCCAAGGACAGCACTCTGAGCACTATCCTTCTTACCGTATCTTCTACGTCTGACTCGATCATATTGTCAGACTATTCGACAATGAACTATCAGGATGCATATACGGCGCTGTCTAATCTGGGCCTCAATGTATCTCTGAGATCCGAGTCTTCGGAAGAAGTTGAACCCGGTCTCGTTATCAGGACCGAGCCTGAAGCGGGCTCTCAGGTAGCACCCGGTGATTCTATCGTTATCATCTATGCTACGGAGCCTACCAGCAGCATCGTTCCTGATGTAGCCGGAATGACCGTCGAAGCAGCAGCTCCTATCTTTGCTGAAGCAAGCCTCAGCTACAGCTTCAACTGCAGTCCTGAAGTCATGGCTCTGCCTGACTCACAGAAGGTCATCATGTACTCTGACCCTGTTCCGGGAACTTCAGTAGCAAGGAATTCAACGATCCTTCTGTATATCGGAACCCAGGAAGACTACAACAACGGCGGTACGCCGACTCCGACGCCTCCGCAGGCTAATGTAACGGTAAATACCAACGGCAACGGATCTGTATCCGGTGCAGGCCAGTATGACCAAGGTACGCAGGTAACACTTACGGCAACACCTTCCGAAGGATATGAGTTCGATTACTGGACAGACGGCTTCGGTAATACTGTTGCTTACTCGAATACTTATACATTCATAGCTCAGGCCGGCGATACAACATATACGGCAGTATTCAAGGCGGCACCTACGCCTACACCTACACCGACACCTACACCTACGCCTTCACCGTCTCCAGTACCTTCGGATCCCGGTCCGGGCGGTGAGCAGAATCAAGGCGGTGAGCAGAATCAGGGCGGAGAGGGTCAGCCTGGTACTGGCGGTGCATAATCATCCGTGGCTGATACTGTACAAGGCGTAATCACCAAGGGCGTCGGCGGCGCATACAGCGTCTGTATCGACGGTGGCAAGACGAGAGCAGCCTGCCAGATCAGAGGCGGCCTGCGCCTTGGCAGCATAGTTCCGCAGGCAGGTGACAGGGTAACCATAGAGCCTTCCGGTGATCCGGATCTTCCGTATGTTATTACTAAGATCCTTCCAAGGAAGAATAATCTCGTAAGGCCTCCGGTCGCAAATGTCGATTATCTGATACTTACTTTCTCGGTAACGGATCCCGAACCAGATCTCAAGCTCCTTGATAAGCTGCTTATCATCTGCGCCAACCTTGATATCACTCCTTTGATTGTCTTTACAAAAGAGGATCTCGGTAAGGAGGCAGCTGCCAAGTATCTGGACGAGTATTCCGCGTGCGGGTATCAGGTGCTTGTATCATCCAAGGACAGTCCTGTTACCGCTGAGGCATTGGAGAGCATTACCGGAAGCGGGATCGCCGCTTTTGCAGGCCCTTCCGGTGTAGGTAAGAGCACTCTGTGCAACAGGATAATCGGTAAGGAGCACATGGAGGTCGGAACCATCTCCAGGAAGCTCAAGCGCGGAAGGCATACGACAAGACATGTAGAGCTGTTCGATTTCGGAGAAGGATTCATCACCGATACTCCCGGATTCACATCTCTGTCACTGCTGCAGCTTGGTATCGGTTATAAAGAGGTGCCTGCGGGATACCCCGAGATATATAAGTTTACGGGTAAATGCAAGTACGACGACTGCAGACACATCAAAGAAGAGGGCTGCGTGGTAAGAGAAGCACTTTCGCTGGGACAAATCGGCGAGGAGCGGTATAATCGTTACCGCGAGTTCAGCGAAGAGCTATATAATGAACGTAACAATTACAAGCGGAGGAAAGCCTGATGGCGGATTTTGAGTTGGCACCGTCGCTTTTGGCGGCGGATTTCGGATATTTGATGAGAGATATAGATGCGGTGGCAGACAGCGTGAAGTATCTGCATTTCGATGTGATGGACGGTCATTATGTCGAGAATATCTCATTCGGACTTCCGGTTATCAAATCCATCCGTAAGCATACTGACCTTAAGTTCTATACCCACCTCATGATCACAAACCCCGGCAAGTATGCCAAGGCTTTTGCCGATGCGGGTTCCGATATAATCACATTCCATGTGGAGTGCTCCGATGATCCGATGGCACTGATCGATGAGATCCATTCATACGGATGTGAGGCCGGAGTTGCAATCCATCCCGATACTCCGATAGAGAAGATACTTCCTTTTGCAGACAAGTGCGAACTGCTGCTCGTTATGACGGTCAGACCCGGATTCGGCGGACAGGACTTCATGCCGGAGTCGCTGGACAGGATCGCCGCAGTCCGTAAAGCACTGGACGAGACAGGCTCTTCAGCCTGGCTCTCCGTTGACGGCGGAATCAATGCAGATACCATCAAGACTGTCTACGATGCCGGGGCAAGGATGTTTGTCACGGGAAGCGCTGTTTTCGCGAAAGAGGATCCGGGCAAGGCCTGTTCGGAACTTGCCGCATGCATTACTGCGTAATAACCGGCGGCCCCGTCCCTGACGAAGCTGTAACTGCTGTCTCTGCAGACCATATAATCTGCGCTGACGGCGGCACTGATTTTGCTTGTAAGCATTCCATTGTTCCTGAAGTCGTAGTAGGAGATCTCGATTCCATTACCGATGTAGGCCTGTCCTTTATTAAGGAACACGATATCCCTGTTGAGAAGTACGAGATAGAGAAGGACTGGACTGATACGGAGATCGCTTTGAACCGCGTCCCTTCAGGTTCAGAGATAACCCTGATCTGTCCTCTCGGCAATAACGGAAGGCTTGATCACATTATCGGCAATATTCAACTTGCTGCAGCCTTTGCCTCTAAGCATAAGAGGATAATCCTGAATGACGGTATCACCAGTGTCTACCTTATGAACGGTAAAGACAGCATCACTGTGGATCTCACGGGATACAGAGTAAGGCTGGCGGTATCACTTGTTCCGCTCAGTTTTGGATCATCTGTTAAGGATGTTACCACCTCAGGTCTGTATTACAGCCTTGACGGCGGAGAGCTGATCGCAGGTAAGACTTATTCATTCTGTAACCATCCTGCCGAGGGTGCTCCTGAGTTCTCTGTTTCAATCGGAGAGGGCATTCTTGCCGTTATCGTAACGGAAGAGACCTGAAGCCTTGTCTTTATTGGCTTACAGGGTTTTTGAACGCCTGAGATTTGCTTTTTTACCCCCTGAAATTGAGACTATGGCGTATTGAATGAGACTGCAAAACCCAATATCATTAAAATGACGTAACAAAGAACGCATCGGAATCATCCGATGCGTTTTTTGTTGCGATTTTTTATTTAAGGAGGCACGAATATGCTGAGCTATGAAGAGTTTAAGGAGAGAGTCATGAATGAGTTCCTGGATTATCTTCCGGCCAAGTACAAGGACTGCGAACTGAAGATCCACGAGGTACCGAAGGTTAATCAGGTGCTTACAGGGATCGTCGTTGTTCCGAAGAAGAAGAGTAAGAAGGGGGTAATCATGCCGACCTTCTACATGGAGAGACTGTATGAGCAGTACAAGGAGACTGGTAACTTCGAGAATATGATGGCCAAGCAGGCCATCTATCTGGAACGGTCAGCCCGCTATGCTCCCAAGGAGCTCTGCGGTACCAAGTTAGAAGACTTCGTTGATAAGATCGTGTTCCAACTGGTGAATACCATCGATAATCTCGAGCTTATATCGAGATGTCCGCACCGGGATTTTGAAGATCTCAGCATCATCTACCGCGCGATCACATCGAAATGTGAGGACGGGATATCGGGATTCCTGATCACCAACGATGTCGCAGAATCGATGAATTGGACTGAAGAATTCCTGTACGATACGGCGTTCAAGAATACCCGCAAGATGTTCCCGTTCACGCATATGCGTATAGAGGACATGATGATGAAGATCATCGGCAGTAATACTGAAGCAGGAATAACTGAGTTCTTCCCGGATTACGAGAAGATGCCTTCGGAAGACTGCGTATATGTGATCACCAACAAATCGCAGTTCTACGGCTCATCCGCACTTATATATTCTGATGTGCTGGGGCGTGTGGCAGATAAGATCGGCACCGACTGCTATGTACTGCCGTCTTCGCTTCATGAGGTCATAATGCTGTCTGCAAAGACTTATTCGGACAAGTCAAAACTCGCGAGCATCGTCTGCGGAACGAATGCCAAACATGTCAGTTCCGAAGAGAAACTGTCAGACAGTCTGTACTACTACGATATCAAGAACATGAATGTCAAAAGGATCGATGTGGATGATGCCGTTGCATCGTAAACAGTTCAAAAGGAAGGAGTTTATATGAATAGGATTAGCAACAGGATCAAGGCAGGATCATTCATCCTCTCGGTAGTGATGCTGTTTTGGTTTATAGGGATCAATACTGTTAATGCGGCTGCGGAATACACGCCGCTTGTACATAAGGATGATTATGATTTTACGGTAAACTCGGGAGCGATAGAAGAATGGTTTACAGTATCTCCTGATGACGTAGTATCTTCCGTACTGTCGGTTGCTTCAAGTTATGACGGTACTCCGTATTCGAGCATGGACTGTGCCCAGTATGTGGCAAAGGTCCTTCTTGATGCGGGCAGCATCTCGTTCAATGGTTATCTTGCATGTGACGGCAATATGCAGGTCGCGGAATTCCTTAAGCTGTTCGCAGGTGAGGTCCCGACGGGAATAGACGGCAAGAACTGCTGTCCGGTATACGGTACAACGGTCATATATGCTGAAGGAATGACATCTCAGGCCATCAACGAGTGGTGTGCAGCAAACTGTCAGCCTGCGGATATCCTTGTCTTCTACGGTGAAGACGGTAACGACCTCCATATAGGCATCTTTGCCGGAATGGTAAACGGAGTAGCTTATATGTGGCATTCGGGTTCGTCTCACGGTGTCTGCGAGCTGCCTGTAAGTTATCTTATCGGAAGCGGTAAGGCAGGACACACGATAACATATCTGCAGAGCTTCAGGATGAAGTCTGATGCCAAGGCTTATACAACGCTATGGATCAATAAGGTTACCGGTGACGGAACATATATGGGCGGCGCCGTATACGGTGTCTACTCGGATCCGGGACTTACCAATGAGTTATCCCAGCTGATTGATGATAACTATAACGGCACACTGTCTACTCCGTATGAACTGGCAAAGGACGGGTCTGATTTTGCAGGAACGTTCTATATCAAGGAGAAAGTGGCTCCGACACTGCTGCTGCCGGACAGCGGAGATATCGATCTGACATGCGGTACCGGAAGTCTTCCTGATGTTTATGACTATCTGGATGATACCGTTTATAAGGTGGATATGAGGATAACCGAAGTCAATGGTTCAACCGGAACCATGGATTACAGTATTACAAGGATTACCGGAGCCGGAGAAGAACTGTTGTATTCTGATACGGTCAATGATTATCCTCTGGCAGGAGCAGTCATATATGTCAGCAATGACCCGGTTTCAAAGTCAGATATGTCGGAAACCCTCTCGCTCGAACTGGCGAAAACGACAAACACATCGTTTGACGTTACTTCCACTGTGTTTACCCTTAAGAGCTCGGGCAACACTGTAGCCACATATTCATATGAGAACGGTAACTGGGTGTGGAAGAATAATAACGGAGATAACTGGGGGATTACATCTTTCCCGTTGAAGGCCAATACATCTTATACGATAGAAGAGACTTTCAGCGCACCTGCATTTACTTGCTATGACGGCAATAAGATAAGTTATCAGGTCAATAACACGGAGCCCGGATGGAGCAAGGTGTCTGATAACACATATGAGATGAGCTTTACCACCGGACAGCTCGGAGGCGCTGCTTATTCATTCAAGGCTGTTAACGATAATGAAGAGGCATATGTAAGCGTTGTTAAGCAGGTAGTGGAAGCATCTGATACCAAAGACGGCTTTAAGTTTGAACTGTGGACTCAGGACGGCTCGATGCTGTTGGCCAAGGGCGAATCAGATACAGAAGGTAAGGTCTTGTGGGACAGTGGCAGTGTGTCCGGAGCAGACGTTCTTACAATACCTGCCGGGCAATACCAGCTGAGAGAACTTGTTCCGGATAATAAGATGTATGGCGGAAGCAAAGCCTCATATACATATGATGTTCCGGCAGGTTTTACCGTGTCGGATGACGGAAGCTACTGGTATAAGACAATACTTGCAGCTTCAGGCACTTCTGTAGCCCAGACGGTAAGCAATGACAGATGCCAGGCGAATATCAAGGTTAATAAGATAGCTGAAGACGGCAATGATAAAGGCCTTGAGTTCGAACTCTACTATGGAGGCAACGGTGATGAACCGAACTGGAGCTATGAGCTGGTCGGTACTGCGGTAACGGATGCAGACGGTAATGCGTATTTCGAAGAGCTGCCTCTCGGGTGGTACAGGGTTAAGGAGATCGTCCCGGATGATTATAAGTGTGTCTGGGTCGGTAATGATGCCTCCGGTTATAAGACGGTTCATCTGACAAAGTCTTCGGATAACCAGACAATAGCCGTTACTGCCATCAATATCATCAATACGCAGATCGTGATAGAGAAGACTGATGCCTGGGACGGCGGCAAGGTATCGCTTTATACGGGAAGCCCGGTAAAGTTCAGGGTATACGAAGACAAGAATGCCAACGGACTGCTCGATGAAGACGAATCCGGAGCATATATCGAGATAGCGGATACGGATCTTGACGGTGTTCTGACGGTAAAGGAAGTCGGGTCAGGAGCTTATCTGCTCGAGGAGATGCTCTCTCCAAACGGATACTATAAGGCTGAAGGTCTGATGCCTGTCATAGTCGATTCTGCTTCTAAGGTTACTGTAGAAGTTCCGCAGACTCCGTATGCAGAGAAGATCATTATCCATAAGACTGACTCGGTAACGGGTGAAGCCGTTGAGGGTGCAGGATTTACCGTATACGAGGATCTTAATGAAGACGGTATCCATCAGGACAATGAACCCGTGGCACAGACTTACGATCAGTCGACGGGAATGATGAAGGATGCTTCGGTTACCGAGACTGCTTCCGGAAAGTACGAATCAGACCTTCTCAGAGCGGGATGCTATGTGGCTGTAGAGACAGTTCTTCCTTCCGGGTATTTCTACTGTGATGAGAATGGCAAGTCATCCTCGGAGGCTAATTATTTTGCGTTTACTGTAGAACTGAAGGATACACAGGCAGATCCTGAGCAGGGTTCGCAGGAGTTCTACGCCGAGAATGTTCCGGGCGGAGTATTGGTGTTCAAGGTCAATGAATCAGGCGATATGCTGTCAGGGGCAGAGTTTACTGTCTACAAGGATGACGCGTGTAAGAACACTATAGGTGTTCTCAAAGAAGGAAGCACAGGCTGCTATTCTTACTACGGACTTGATGCAGGAACATATTATCTTGCAGAGACAAAAGCTCCGACAGGTTATATCTGCGACAAGAATGTATATGAGTTCTCGGTAAGTGCTGATGAGAGCACAGCCGTTATTACAAATGCTTTTGCCGCGGAACTGGCACAGGCAGGTGATTTCTGTGATCCTCAGCCGATAGCAGGAACGGTACTTGTGGATACTTCTTCCGAGGCGATGATGCAGTCTAAGATGCTGTCGTGCGGCAAGAACGTGGAACTTACGGACTATGTTGCCTGTGCGGGACTTAACACAGGCGAGACATATAAGCTGACCGGAACTCTTGTGGTAAAGAGTACAGGTGAGAAGCTAACTGATAAGAATGGTTCTGTAATCGTGTCTGAGACAGAGTTCACAGCCACATCCTCGTTTATGACAGTAATGGTGGATTTTGAGATCGATACTACGTCACTTGAAGGTGAATCACTTGTAGCATTCGAGATCCTGGAAGATCAGGACGGGAATAAATACTCTCATGAAGACATTGAAGACGAAGCCCAGACTCTGACTATGCCGGAAGTTGGCACGAAGGCAACTGACGGCTATACAGGTACATCGGTGATGCTTTGTTCGGACATGGTCACGATCAATGATGAAGTATCCTGTAAAGGACTTAAGAGCGGTGCCGATTACAAGATCATCGGAACTCTTATGGACAAGGCAACGGGAACTGCGCTCTTAGATGCCGAAGGCAAGGAGGTCTCGTCAGAGAAGACTTTTACGGCTCAGTCAGCAGAATCAGTCATTACGGTCAAGTTCGAGAATGTATATATTCCGTATGAGGTCAGGGATATCGTGGTCTTTGAGAAGCTTTACACTGATGATGATGTGCTTCTCGCAGTACATGAGGATCTCGAAGACCTCGATCAGACTGTTACGAGAGCGGTCCTTGAGACCAATGCATCAGAAGAGACGACCGGCAAAGCGGTCATGATGAACTCTACTGTAACTATCGTGGACACGGTAGATTATTCCGGGCTTGTTCCGGGTACAAACTATGTCATCGAGGCAACGCTGTTTAAGAGTACAGGAGAATCCATTACTGCAAACGGACAGCAGGTCGTAAGCATGGTCGCTTTTACTCCCGAAGAAGCAGACGGAACACTTGAGGTATCGATAACATTTGATACTTCCGGCCTTAATGAAGGAGAAGTTGTTGTTGTTTTCGAGAGCGTTAAGGATATTGCCACGGAAGATGAGATCTCATCAGGAGTGCAGACAGATACCGTGGAAGTAAGCAGACACGCGGATCTCGGAAGCACAACGCAGAGCCTGACGGTCAAGGCGCTGCCGGCAACTGGTGAGGGCATTAACCGCCTGGCTGCGATCGGAGCAGCTTCTGCATTGGCAGGCGGTGTTATCGCACTTATGGTAATGATCAGGAACAGGAAAGAGGAAGAATAAAATAAGCGGGGCTGCCTCTAAGTGAGACAGCCCCGTTCCTCCAACAAGAAATCTTGGTTAAAGTTCTGCTTTATGTTCTATGCCGAGTTCTTCGGCAACAGCGAAGAAGGCTTTACGGGAATTCCTGATAGATGTTTCCGATACACAGAATGCAAGTCTGCAGTAGCCGGGGCAGGAGAAAGCCGCACCGGGTACGATGAGGATGTTCTGCTTGGCGCAGATCTCGGAAAACTCTGCATCGCTTAATCCCTTGGGTGTATTCATGAAGATATAGAGTGCACCGTTAGGTCTTACGGAGTCAAAGCCGGCATCGATGATGTTTGAATAGAGGAGGTTCCTTCTGTATTCATAGTTTGCAACATCTACCTTGGCATATATGGACTTCTCGATGACCTTCTGCCAGATCGCAGGAGCATTGACGCTTCCGAGTGTTCTGTGTGAGAGGACGATGGCATTTGTAAGGTCGTCATAGTCTTCGTTCTTAGGCGATACAAGTGTATATCCGATCCTCTCGCCGGGAAGTGAGAGCGACTTACTCCAGGAGAAGCAGATTATGAGGTTATCGATATACTTCAGTGCGCAGGGAACGGTAAGTCCGTCGTATACGAGGTCAATGTAAGGCTCGTCAGAGATTACATGGATCGTGTGATCACAGGACTTGAGCATATCGTTCAGCTCGATAAGGAGTGATTCAGGATATACGACGCCGGAAGGATTGTTGGGCGAGTTGATAATGATCGCCTTGGTCTTGGGCGTGATGGCATCTTTGATCCTGCTGATAACCGGCATGAAGTTCTCGTCTGTAGGAACGATAACGGGGACGCCGTTGTGGTTCTCTATGTAGCCGTTGTACTCCATGAAGTAAGGAGCGAGAACGATGACTTCATCTCCGTCGTCGAGGAGAGAATGAAGAACGTCATTCATGGCACTTGCAGCACCTACCGTCATGCAGACAGCACCCGGGTCGATGGTAAGACCTGACTCGGCAGAACGCTTCTCGGCAACTATCTTTCTTGTCGATTCGTAGCCGCTGTTGCTCATATAGCCGTGCATTCCCGGCGTGGGATTGTCAGCCAGCTCCTTAAGGGCATCTGACACCTCGTGCGGGGGCTCGAGGTCGGGATTGCCGATCGAGAAGTCAAAGACATTGTCCGCACCGTAGATAGCCTTAAGGCGGTTGCCTTCCTCAAACATTTTGCGGATGGCCGAACCACCCGCAAGCTTAGCCTTGATCTTGGATGAAATCATATTACTGCCTCCTGGGTATTATCCTGTTCTTCAATCTTCTCTCGAAGAAACGTTCAGTCAAAGGCTTCTCGTAGAAGAATGACTGGAAATGCTTACAGCCGCACTGGATCAGACGCTTGATATCTTCTTCTTCGTGAGCGCCGTCGCATATAACCGTATATCCTAACTTATCGGCGAGTGTGATCATATTCTCGAGGATGATCATTCCGCGTTCGTCATCAGAAGTGATTACGTCTCTGTTGATCTTAACGTAGTCGAGCTGAACTTCCTGCAGGAGCCTTAATGTAGTAAGGCCGGAGCCGAAGTTATCTATCGTGATAAGAATGCCGGTCTCCTTAAGTTTCTTTGTGCACTGCTTGAGGAGAAGGAGCTCGTCCTTGAAGTTAGGCTCGTTGAATTCAATGCCGATATACTTGTGATCAATGCCGTAGGTATCGATAACCTTGATTATCTCGTCGGCAAGACCTTCGTTGACCAGGTTACGGTTAGAGAAGTTGCAGGTGATGGGAACTACTTCCAATCCCTGGTCAAGCCATTCCTTGACCTTCGCACAGATGGTATCAAGGACATAGAAATCGATCTTGGTCATAAGGCCTGTCTCGGAAGCGGCGTTGATGAAGTCCTGTGGCATGCAGATGTTGCCGTTATGTATCCATCTTGCCAACGCTTCTGCAGCAAACAGGGTAACGTCTTCTTCGACATCACTTATGACGGGCTGGAAATACACGAGGAACTTCTTGTTATCGAGAGCTTCTCTGATAGCATTGGTATATTCCTTGTTCGATATCTTCTCTGACGCGATATGACCTTCGAAAACAACATGGTCTTCGCTGAACTTCCTTGCAGCACTAAGTGCCTGCATACAATCAGT
Source organism: Oscillospiraceae bacterium (assembly GCA_902782125.1). Classification (GTDB taxonomy): domain Bacteria; phylum Bacillota; class Clostridia; order Saccharofermentanales; family Saccharofermentanaceae; genus Saccharofermentans. The sequence continues at coordinate 191,433 of CACZMA010000004.1, forward strand.
GATCAAGGACATGGCATACATGTATGAATCATCATACTTAACTATTCCGGATCGTGCGGCCAGAGTATATACGATGCTCTCATCACGGAAACGGGCATTGATCTTGACACCGTTGAGGAAGGCCTTCATGTCATCCAGACGATCCTTCCTGAAGACGGCAACGAAGTTATCGCCGCCCATATGAGCTACGAACTCGCCTGATTCTTTATCTGCAAATGCAGAGAGCTTATTGCCGAAGTCATAGAAAGCACTGGATGCGAGGTTCGAACCGAAGAAATGGTTGATCCTGGCGCTGCCCTTGATGTTGACCAGGGCAACGATGTAGTTGCCGGCAGTACCGTCTGCGATGTATCCGTTGAAGATCTTCGCATAATAGTGAAGATTGGGAAGACCGGTCTCCTGATTGTAGTACTTGAGCTTGGTTACAGCCTGCTCAAGGTAACGGTAGGACAGTGTAACGCTTACACATGTGGAGAAGAGCTTGAACTGAGGCTTAAGATCATCTGATAATCCGGGGAAGTATTTCTTGAAATAAAATCTGGTAAAGCCTTTCTTGGCATCAGAGAGGTCTTTGGATATCTCAAAATACTCGGACTGATGCTCGTCGGCCGTTACATAGACATTGTTCTGTCTCTCAAGAGTGCCGGAAGAATAGATGAGATGCTCGATCCTGCAGCATCCGACGGAATCAGCGACAGAAGTAAAAGCTTCGCCTGTAAAATGTTCGCCGTCAAAAGCATCTAATGAGTCAAAGAACCCCTGGATATCGGTTGTGATGCTTTCCATTGAACATTGCTCCGTACTGTTTTTCACATATTTATATTAAGGCAGAAACATAACCAATGCAATTAATATGACAAAAAACAAAAAATACGATAATTCTAAAAAAATAATGATAAGGAGATAACATGGATAAAGACAATAGGACGGAGAGACGCAAGACCGGTGACAGAGGTGAGGAAGCAGTGATCAGGATCTTGTGTGATCAGGGCTATCGCCTGGTGGTAAGGAACTTTGAAGTTCACGGCGTAGGCGAGCTGGACTGCGTTTTCGAGAAGGAACGAGAGATATATGTGGTGGAGGTCAGATCCAGGTGGAATACGGGACCTTATCCGACTTCCGGTGAGACCGTGACCTATTCAAAGAGGCGGAAGATCCGGAGGACCACGTCTTATCTCATTGCAAAGTACGGTTGGTACGACAGAAATATAAACTTTTTGATAGGGCAGGTAACGCATAACAGGGCCGGAATGGTACAAAATGTAGAATTTATACCTTTTTAGTAAAGACCAATGAAATTTGATTGCCAAAAAATTGCAAGTTACATATAATTACTACGGCTTTGGGGCGCCCCGGCCTGTTCTTTTTGCAAGAACGAAGAATTAAAATTTCATTTTCGAAAGAGGGATTTCTTGATGAAGAGTTATAAGAGCATGTCTTCGGCTGAGCTCGAGTCTGAACTTAATGCGCTCAGACAGCGCTATGAAGATTACAAGGCATTGGGTCTTAAGATCAACATGATGCGCGGTCAGCCTTCCCCCGAACAGCTTGACCTGTCAAATCATCTGTTTGACGGTATCGCAGATTCCGGATACAAGGCACAGGACGGCAGTGATGTCAGGAACTACGGTAATCCTGCGGGTCTGGCTGAAGCAAGGAAAGTCTTCGCCGATATCATCGGTACAGAAGCTGATAATCTCTTCCTCGGTAATTCTTCCAGCCTTAATATGATGTTCGATACGCTCATGCGTGCCATGGTCTTCGGTGAGATCGATTCCGACAAGCCCTGGTCCCAGATCGAAGGACGCAAGTGGCTGTGCCCTGCGCCCGGATATGACAGACACTTCAGAGTTACAGAGACACTGGGCTTTGAACTCATCACCGTTCCCATGACCGAGAACGGACCTGATATGGATATCGTCGAGAAGCTCGTTGCTGAAGATGACAAGATCCTCGGTATCTGGAATGTTCCCGTATATACCAATCCGGAAGGCGTCGTCTATTCCGAGGAGACATGCAGACGCATGGCTTCGATGAAGACTGCTGCAAAGGACTTCAGAATAATGTGGGACAATGCATATGTCTGCCACCATCTCTTTGATGACGAGTCCGAGAGGGGGAAGGTGCCTGATATGCTCAAGCTCTGCTCTGATGCAGGCTATCCGAATCGTGTATATGAATTTGCTTCATCTTCGAAGGTCACTTTCGCAGGCGGCGGTCTGTCATGCCTTGCCGCCAACAGCGAGAACCTTGCACGCGCCAAGAAGTACATGGGCGTTCAGTCCATCTGCTCCAATAAGGTAAACCAGTATGCGCACGTCAGATTCCTTCCTACAGCAGAAGCCGTTGACGAGATCATGAGAAAGCATGCGGCTATCTTAAGACCTAAGTTCAAGACAGTTATTGACATCCTTACCGAGGAGTTCGATTCCAATACTGATGTCTGCAGATGGACAAATCCCAAGGGCGGCTACTTTGTAAGCTTCTATGCTCTGCCCGGAACAGCAGGCAAGACTGTCGCTATGTGCGCAGATGCAGGCGTATCCCTTACACCTGCAGGAGCATCCTATCCTTACGGCAAGGATCCTGATGACACCAACATCAGACTTGCGCCTTCATTCCCTCAGCCTTCCGAGATCGAGAAGGCTATCAGGATACTCTCCGTCTGTGCTAAAATTACCGCAGTAGAAAAACTCCTGGAGGAGAAGCAGTAATGAAGAATGTTTATGAGAGCCCGTTGAATTCAAGATATGCCAGCCCCGAGATGCAGTTCATCTTCTCGCCTGACAAGAAGTTCACGACTTGGAGGGAACTCTGGATCGCGCTTGCTGAAGCAGAGAAAGAACTCGGACTGAACATCACGGACGAGCAGATCGCAGACCTCAAGGCTCACAAGAATGATATTGATTATGAAGATGCCGCAGCAGAGGAGAAGATCCGCCGCCACGACGTTATGGCTCATGTTCATTCCTATGGCAAGCAGGTCAAAGGATCCGGAGCGGATGCCATTATCCATCTCGGTGCTACATCATGCTATGTCGGCGACAACACTGATATCATCATCATGCGTGAAGCACTGGTTCTCATCAGAAAGAGACTTGTTGTCCTTATCAGCAAACTCGCTGCTTTCGCTGAAGAATATAAGTCCATGCCTACATTAGGGTTTACTCATTTCCAGCCCGCGCAGCTTGTAACGGTTGGCAAGAGGGCAACACTCTGGCTCCAGGATCTTGTATTTGATCTTGAGACAGTCGAGAACACGATCGCTTCTCTGAAGCTCTTGGGATGCAAGGGTACAACCGGAACACAGGCATCCTTCCTCGATCTGTTTGACGGTGACCACGCGAAATGCGTTGAACTTGACCGCAAGATCTGCGCCAAGATGGGCTTCGAAGGCTCTTACTATGTTTCCGGCCAGACTTATTCCAGGAAGATCGATTTCACAGTTCTCTCTGCGCTTGCAGCAATTGCACAGAGTGCCCACAAGTTCTCCAACGATATAAGACTTCTCCAGCACTTAAAGGAGATCGAAGAGCCTTTCGAGAAGAACCAGATAGGTTCATCTGCAATGGCTTATAAGAGGAACCCGATGAGATCTGAGAGGATCGCATCTCTGTCAAGATATGTGATCGCCGATCTTCTCAATCCCGCTATGACTTCTTCAGAGCAGTGGTTCGAGAGAACACTCGACGATTCTGCAAACAAGCGTATATCTGTGCCTGAAGCATTCCTGGCCGTTGATGCGATCCTCGGAATCTACACCAATGTTGCATCCGGACTCGTTGTTTATCCCAAGATGATCGAGAAGCATGTTCTTGATGAACTCCCGTTCATGATGACAGAGAACATCATGATGGAAGTTACAAAGAAGGGCGGTAACCGTCAGGAGCTCCACGAGGAGATTCGTCAGCTCTCGATGCAGGCCGGTTCTGTAGTCAAGAACGAGGGCAAGCCCAATGATCTTCTTGAGAGGATCGCAGCTGATCCCAAGTTCGGCATTACAATGGACGAGCTCATCTCTTTGAGAGATCCCAAGCTCTACATAGGCAGATGTCCGGAGCAGGTCGATGCATTCCTCGAAGAGTGTGTAAAGCCGATTCTCGCTTCTCACGCTGATGACCTGAATGTCGGCGAGACCGAGATCAAAGTCTGATATCCGGTCCGGCCATCAGAAATGATATATTTTGACAACAGTGCCACTACTTTTCCTACTGAACGCGTAAGAGCAGTCTGTTCAGATACCATGGCTGACGAGCTGTCGGGTAATCCCGGCTCTCTTCACAAGCTTGGCGTTGCTGCCGATACCGCTTACGGCAAGTGCATATCCGGCACTGCCGCTCTGCTTGGTGCAAAGCCTTCGGAGATCATCTTTACTTCCTGTGCCACGGAGAGTGCCAATACCGCCATCCGCGGCTTTATGAGCAGGAACAGGCGTGCCGGCAATACCGTCATATCCACAAGAACGGAACATAAGGCTACGCTTGAATGTCTCGCATACCTGGAAAAGAACGGTTTTAACGTTGTCTATATTCCAGTCTTATCTGACGGCAAGCCGGATCTCAAGGTCCTTGAAGATACGCTTGCTGCAGGTGACTGCGCACTTATGTGCTTCACTCTGGTCAACAATGAGACAGGCGCAGTACTTCCTTCTGATGAGATACTGAAGCTTAGGAACAGGGTCAGCCCTTCGACTGTGTATTATCTGGATGCCGTTCAGGCACTTGGTAAGATCAGGATGGATCTTCATAAGACCGGCTGTGACATGTGCTCGTTCTCAGGCCATAAGATCCACGGACTTAAGGGTGTCGGCGTGCTCTATGTCAGAGACGGCATAAGGATAGATCCGCTCATTCTCGGCGGAGGCCAGCAGCGTGGCATGAGGTCCGGTACGCAGAGCCTTGTTCTGGCAAGGTCTTTCGAGACAGCCCTTGAAGAAGCTTCGGAAGGGATTGAAGCTGCATTCGATGACGTCTCTGCGATCAATGGTTATCTGAGAAGAGAACTTGCTGCAAGGAAAGCCATGATACTGTCACCTGACGATGCTCTGCCTTATGTTCTGAATGTCTCTTTTGAAGGTTTTGAATCAGAGACAATGCTACATTGTCTTGAGATATATGATATATTTGTTTCTACTGTTTCGGCATGTTCATCCAAGTCCAAGAAGGTATCATATGTCCTTCTTGAGTCCGGAGTTCCGCAGAAGATCGCTGCAAATGCAGTAAGGATAAGCTTCTCAAGGTATAATACGATGCACGAGGCAGAAGAGTTCATCAGATGTGTTGATGAGATCTACGATAAATTCGCGGTCCGCAGGTGACAGGAGACAGATATGAACGTAATTCTTGCAAGAATGGGTGAGATCACCCTTAAGGGTCTCAACAGAGGCTCATTCGAGATACAGCTCAAGAGCAACCTCAAGTACAGGCTCAAGAGATTCGGCAAGCTTAAGATATTCCAGAGCCAGAGCAGGATCTGGATCGAGCCTCTCGAAGAAGACAATCCGTACTTTACGGACCTGCAGTCTGCCCAGGAGATCATGAAGGCCATAACACAGGTCTTCGGTATAGTATCCGTAAGCCTTGCCAGAAAGTTCGAAGGTGATTTTGACAGCATCTGTGAGAATACTAAGGCCTATGTCGAAGAGCTTCTTGCAGACCATCCTGCCTACAAGACTTTCAAGGTCGAGAGCAAGCGCGGAAACAAGGCTTTCCCGATGGATTCACCGCATATCTGCGAAGAACTCGGTGCCTATATGCTCGATAATTTCGACTGCCTTACCGTAAAGATGAAGAATCCTGATTTTATAGTGAACGTTGAGATCAGGGAGAGCAATTACGTATACTGCGGCAAGATGATGGCTCACAGAGGTCTTCCCGTAGGAACGGCAGGCAGGGGAATGCTCCTGCTCTCGGGCGGTATCGACAGCCCGGTTGCCGGTTTTATGATGGCTTCCAGAGGAATGCCGCTTGATGCAGTGTATTTCCACTCATATCCGTATACCAGCGATCAGGCCAAGCAGAAGGTTATCGATCTGGCGAAGATCGTATCAGGCTTCTCAGGACGCATGACTCTTCATGTCGTCAACTTCACTCAGATCCAGCTCGATATGTATAAGAACTCGCCTCAGGACATGCTCACTATCACCATGAGAAGAGTAATGCTCCAGATAGCTGAGCAGATCGCGCTTCAGAATAACTGCAAGTGTCTCATTACTGGCGAGAGCCTTGGACAGGTCGCATCGCAGACACTCGAGGCGATCGCAGCAACAAACGAAGTCGTTAAGATGCCGATCCTGAGACCTCTTATAGGTCTTGATAAGCAGGCTACCTGCGATATCTCCCGTGAGATCGGAGCCTTCGAGACATCGATCCTTCCTTATGAGGATTGCTGCACGATCTTCGTAGCAAAGCATCCTAAGACTCATCCTCATCCCGAAGATGTGGTCAAGGCAGAAGAGAATCTTGATATTGCAGAGATGGTAAGAGACGGCGTTCTCGGAACAGAGAAGATCGAGATCAATCCTTTCTGATATAATCCACAGTATGAAGATAGGCAAGCTTACAGATGAACAGCTCGAATCCCTTGTATTATCAAGGCTTCCTGCTCTGTCGCTGACAACCCTCTCGGGCGCCGGCATAGGTGCCGATTGTGCATGGATAAGGGTAGGGGAAGACCTTATGGTCACATCTTCGGATCCTATCACCGCAGGTGGCAAATCATCCGGAACGCTTGCCATACATGTATCCTGTAATGACATAGCAGCCTGCGGAATCAAACCTTCAGGGATACTTATAGTCATAATAGCTCCGCCGTCAGCCACTGAGACTGATATCAGCGATATAGTCGATCAGGCAAGCCGCGAGGCATCTGCTCTCGGTGTTGATATCGTCGGCGGTCATACCGAAGTGTCTGATGCAGTCAACAGTTTTATCGTCATCTCCACAGCCTTCGGAATCATTGAGAAAGGCAGTCCGGTCCCATTGGGTAAAGCAATGCCCGGTGACAGTCTCATCATCACAAAGAATGCAGCGATAGAAGGAAGCTTCATCGCGGCAAGTGAGCACAGAGAACTGCTTGATGGCAAGGTGAGTGAAGAATTTATCAATGAGGCATTGTCATATGACAGACTGGTATCGGTCGTAAAAGAGGGAAGTGCCTGCGGAAGCATTGCTTCATGCTCTGGCAGGGTCAGAGAAGACGGATTCCCGCTGAGCGCCGCCGATCTTATGCACGATGTTACCGAAGGCGGCGTTTTCGGTGCGGCGTTCGAGATGGCTGACTTCTCCAAGTGCGGAGTAACGGTAGATATGAATCTCGTGCCTTTCTCTGATGCTTCAAGATCGATCTGTGATGTGCTTAGACTCGATCCGTTCAGGCTTATATCATCCGGAGCTCTCATGATCGCTACTCCCGAACCGGATGCTGTTCTTGCAAAGCTCGAACAGGAAGGTGTAAAGGCAACGGTCATCGGAACATTCACTGATGATATGGCCAGAAAGTATATCGATTTTGACGGCAATGAGCGCGAGCTTCCGCCTCCCGGAGCCGATGAGATATACAAGATAAGTTGATCTTTTATTCGGTTTACTATTCTCACGAATTTATATATAATACTTCAAGCAAATCAGTACCTTTGTAAGGAGGGTTTATATCCATGTACGAACACATTAAGGCTGAAGACTCTGAGGTCTATTCCGCAATAATGCAGGAGATCGGCCGTCAGCGCACCAAGATCGAGCTGATCGCTTCCGAGAACACTGTATCCGAGGCTGTGCTTGAGGCCGCAGGTTCTCCGCTCACCAACAAGTATGCAGAAGGTTATCCGGGAAAGCGTTATTACGGCGGATGCGAGTATGTTGATATCGTAGAGCAGCTCGCTATCGACAGAGCTAAGCAGCTCTTCGGCGCTGAGCATGTTAATGTACAGCCTCATTCAGGCGCTCAGGCAAATACTGCCGTTTACTATGCGATCCTTGAACCGGGCGATACGATCCTCGGTCTCGACCTCTCACACGGCGGACACCTTACTCACGGTATGAAGCTCAATGTATCCGGAAGAACATATCATTCCGAGTTCTATCAGGTAGATCCCGAGACTCAGACTCTTAACTATGAGACTATCCGTCAGAGAGCTCTCGAAGTAAAGCCTAAGGTTATCGTTGCAGGTGCATCTGCATACCCCAGGATCATTGACTTCAAGAAGTTCAGAGAGATCGCTGATGAGGTTGGAGCATATCTCTTCGTAGATATGGCTCACATTGCAGGTCTCGTTGCTGCAGGACTTCACCCCAATCCGGTACCTTATGCAGACTTCGTAACAACAACAACACACAAGACACTCCGCGGACCCCGTGGCGGTATCATCATGTGCAAGGAGGAATATGCGAAGAAGATCAATTCCGCAGTATTCCCCGGACAGCAGGGCGGACCTCTCATGCATATCATCGCTGCTAAGGCTGTTGCATTCAAGGAAGCTCTGTCTCCCGAATTCAGAGAGTATGCTGCCCAGATCATTGCAAATGCACAGGCTATGAGCGAGGTTCTCCTCAGCAGAGGCGTTAATCTTGTCTCAGGCGGTACTGATAACCACCTCATGCTCATCGATCTCAGAGGCACTGGTGTTACAGGTAAGGATCTCCAGGAGAGACTTGATGACTGCAATATCACGGCTAACAAGAACACTATCCCGTTCGATCCCGAGAAGCCCATGGTTACATCCGGCGTGCGTATCGGTACACCTGCAGTAACTGCAAGAGGATTCAAGGAAGACGACTGTAAGATCGTTGCAGACTGCATCGCAGACTGCATCTTCGATTATGAGAATAAGAAGGCTGATGTTATCGCCAGAGTTAAGACTCTCACAGATAAGTATCCTATCTATCCTGATATCAAGTAAGGAGTTCACTTGTCCGGAATAGGCGAAGACAAAAACGAGCCGTTGGCTTACAGGATGTCACCGCAGACCCTGGATGAATATGCAGGGCAGGAACATATCCTGGGCGAAGGTAAAATGCTTAGAAGAATGATTGAGGCAGACCGTCTGTCCTCAATCATTCTTTTTGGTCCGCCCGGAGTAGGCAAGACTGCTCTGGCGCGAGTCATAGCCAACACGACATCTTCAAGATTTGTTAAGCTCAATGCCGTTACTTCGGGCGTTGCAGATATCAAGAGAGTCACTGAAGATGCTCAGAACCCGATCATATCCGAGGGCAGGAAGACCGTACTGTTCATCGATGAGATCCACAGGTTCAATAAGCTTCAGCAGGATGCCCTCCTTCCGTTTGTAGAGGACGGCACTGTTGTTCTAATAGGAGCTACGACGGAGAATCCTTACTTTGAAGTAAACAAGGCTCTGGTATCCCGCTCGACTGTTCTTCAGCTCAAGCCGCTGGAGACTCCGGATATCGTCAAGATCCTTCGTAATGCCCTTGAGAACAGGGAACGCGGCTACGGTGACATGGACATTAAGTGCGAAGATGCCGTTCTCGCCAAGATCGCCGAGACCTGCAACGGTGATGCCAGGGCGGCACTGACCGCTTTGGAGCTTGCCTGCATTACAACACCTCCCGGAGGTGACGGCACTGTTGTCATAGACGACGATGTCATGAAGGAATGCATGCAGAACAGGACCGTGCTTTTCGATAAGGACGGAGAGTATCACTATGACAATATCAGTGCGATGATAAAGTCCATGCGCGGATCTGATCCCGATGCGGCAATACTGTATCTCGCCCGTGCCCTCAAGGCCGGTGAGGATATAGAATTCCTTGCGAGAAGGATAATGATCTGTGCGGCTGAAGATGTAGGTCTTGCCAATCCGAATGCACTGCTTATAGCTGTAGCGGCTTATGACTGTGCCAAAGCCGTAGGAATGCCCGAAGCCAGGATACCCCTTGCAGAAGCCTGCATTACAGTAGCGACTTCTCCCAAATCAAATGCTTCATATCTTGCTATCGACAAGGCTCTGTCTGATGTGGAGAACACTGATACCGGCGTTGTGCCGATGCATCTGCGTAATGCACCTGCCAGCGGTATGGAAGACCTTGGTTACAGTGTCGGTTACAAGTACCCGCATGACTTCCCGGGACATATTACAAAGCAGCAATATATGACTGACAAGACTCTTGGCCGTAAGTACTATGACCCTACCGATATCGGATATGAGAAGCGGATTGCTGAATATCTGGATTATGTTCGCAAGATGACTGAACAGGAGGGATAAGCTTGAGATTTGTGATCCAGAATGTTACGGAAGCCAGCGTAAGCATCGACGGCAGGGTGAACGGCAGTATCGGCCGCGGTTTTGCCGTGCTTATCGGAATTGCCCAGACAGATACTGAGCAGATCGCCAATAAGATGATGGACAAGATGTTCAAGCTCAGGGTATTCGAAGATGAGAACGGCAAGACCAATCTCAATCTGGATCAGGTCGACGGTGGTCTCCTGCTCGTATCACAGTTCACTCTCTATGCTGATGTTAAGTCCGGCAACAGGCCCGGATTTTCCCGTGCATGTAAGCCTGACAGGGCAGAAGAGCTCTACGATTATATTGTCTCTGAGTGCCGTAAGAGGAATGATAAGGTAGGTACCGGTGAGTTCGGAGCCGATATGAAGGTTGCCCTCGTGAACGACGGCCCTTTTACGATAATCCTCGATTCGGATGAATTATCTTTATAATTTCACCTGCTTGTAATCCAAATTATATATATTATATTTGTTTTGCGCGTTTTAATGTTAGAATATAATGTCTGCATATGTGCGGATCAAACTGAATCATAAGGATGGGAATATGTCTAATTCGAAGAACGGCAATTACGGCGGCGGAGATTCAAGAGAGATCTTAAGCTGCTCTTTCTGCGGTAAGTCCGAGTATGAAGTTCCGAGACTTTTCTCGGGCGTTAATTGCTATATCTGCATCGATTGCATTCGTACTGCATACGGTATCGTTGCGGAAGAGGAGAAGGTTAGCAAGAAGCGCAAGATGAGAACCATCAAGCCCAAGAAGCTTGTTACGCCTCACCAGATCAAGGAGACACTCGACCAGTATGTAATCGGTCAGAACGAAGCAAAGATCGCTCTTTCCGTTGCTGTCTACAATCACTACAAGAGAGTCTTCTCTGATGTACCCACTGATGATACCGAGATCCAGAAGAGCAATATCCTTCTTCTCGGACCTACGGGTTCAGGTAAGACATTACTTGCTCAGACTCTTGCGAGAACACTTAATGTTCCTTTTACGGTTGCTGATGCCACAAGCCTTACTCAGGCAGGTTATGTCGGTGAGGACGTTGAGAACATCCTTCTCAAGCTCATCATAGCTGCTGATTACGATGTTGAGCGTGCACAGCTCGGTATTGTCTATATCGACGAGATCGATAAGATTGCCAAGAAGACAGAGAATGTCTCGATAACAAGGGACGTCAGCGGCGAGGGCGTTCAGCAGGCCCTGCTCAAGATCCTCGAGAGTACGGTTGCAAATGTTCCTCCCAAGGGCGGAAGGAAGCATCCTAACGAAGAGTGCATCAAGATCGATACAACGAACATCCTGTTTATCTGTGGCGGCGCATTCGACGGATTGGATGATATCATCGCCAGCAGAATAGATAAGAAGCAGTTCGGCTTCGGAGCTGATGTTGCTCCCAAGAAGGAGATCTTCAGCGGCAAGTATTATCACGACGTTAAGCCTGATGACCTCATGAAGTTCGGTATGATCCCTGAGTTCATCGGAAGAGTTCCGGTCACGGTGGCTCTCGATAAGCTTGATGCCGAAGCTCTCGTCAGGGTCCTCACAGAACCTAAGAATGCCATCATCAAGCAGTACAAGAAGATGCTCAAGATGGATGATGTTGAGCTTACTTTCGAGGACGAGGCAGTAAAGGCCATTGCAGAGAAGGCTATCGAGCAGAATACCGGTGCAAGAGGTCTGCGTGCGATCATCGAAGAGACGATGCGTAACGTTATGTTCGACGTTCCTTCCGAGAAGGACGTTAAGGAATGCATCATCAAGAAGGAATGCATTACTGAAGGCAAGCAGCCTGTGATCATCTATAAGAATGGTGCGGGAGAGACCGGCGCGGAACAGAGTTCTTCTGAGTTCAATCCCAATCTCGGTGCCACAGCAGGCTGATAATCATTAGAAGGCAATATCTGTTCAAGAAGGAGGAATAACAATGGCTGAATCTTATAACATCTGTCTCGATATCGGCGGAACAAAGATCCTTGGTGTCATCTTCAACAGCAAGCGCGAGATCGTATACAGACTTAAGAAGAAGACAAAGGAAGGCGGAGATTCGTCTCAGAATGTCGAGGAAGTCATCATCAGCGTGGTTGAAGAGCTCATCAGCGAATCCGGAATCAAGAAGTCCCAGATCAATGCTATCGCTGCCGGCGCTCCCGGTGTTATCAATCAGGATACCGGCGTTGTTCTCTTCTCGCCCAACCTCCCTTGGAGGAACTATGATATCAGGAAGCCTATCGAAGATAAGTTCGGTGCTAAGTTCTATATCGGCAATGACGTTAATGTCGGTGTGCTCGGCGAATACAAGTTCGGTGCTGCAAAAGGCTATAAGAATGTAGTCGGTCTGTTTGTAGGTACAGGAATGGGCGGAGGCCTTATCCTCGACGGCAAGCTGTTTACCGGCAACCAGTTCAAGGCTGCAGAGTACGGACATATGATACTTGATCCCGAAGGCCCTCTTTGTAACTGCGGCCAGCGCGGATGCCTTGAAGCTTTCTCCAGCAAGCAGGGTATGAGCGCATATATCAGACAGCAGGTATCAAGAGGCAGAGAGAGCATGATGGCTGAGGCCGTTCAGGGCGGAGTGTTCAAGTCCAAGGCCCTGAAGAAGGCTCTCGAGAGCGGTGATGCAGTTGCGACTGAAGCGGTTGACAGAGCCTGCCATTATCTGGCTATAGCAACAGGTAACCTGGTAAATACTTTCAGCCCCGATATCGTTGTATACGGCGGCGGAGTTATCGAAGCTGTCGGCGATACATTCCTTGAGAAGATCACGGCTGAAGTAGACAGATATTGCATGCCCTCGATCAGAGAGACAGTTGAATTCAAGAAGGCTGCCCTGGGAGATGATTCCATCCTCTATGGTGCCCTCTCGATGATAAAGAAGTAAGAACGAAAGAAGGACAACCATTAACATGGCAAGAATCGACAACATCTCCAAGACCTTTAATCCCAACGAGGCCGAACCGAGATTATATAATGAATGGCTCGATAAAGGATATTTCAAGCCTTCTGATGACAAGACAAAGACACCTTTCTCAATTGTAATGCCCCCGCCGAACATTACGGGACAGCTTCATATGGGTCACGCTCTCGATAATACCCTTCAGGATATCCTCACAAGATTCAAGAGAATGTCCGGTTATGCTACTCTCTGGGTTCCCGGTACTGACCATGCTTCTATTGCTACTGAGGCAAAGATCGTGGCACAGATGCGCGAGGAAGGTATCTTCAAGGAAGACCTCGGCCGTGAGAAGTTCCTCGAGAGAGCCTGGGACTGGAAGGCTAAGTACGGCGGAAGGATCGTAGAACAGCTCAAGAAGATGGGTTCTTCATGCGATTGGTCCAGAGAGCGTTTCACTATGGATGAAGGCTGCTCTGAAGCAGTTAAGGAAGTCTTCGTAAAGTACTATAACCAGGGACTCATCTACAGAGGCGAGCGTATCATCAACTGGTGCCCTCACTGCCTTACATCGATCTCCAATGCAGAGGTTGAATATGAGGATCAGGCAGGTCACTTCTGGCATCTGAGATATCCCCTTGAAGATGGCAGCGGATATGTTGAGCTTGCTACTACAAGACCTGAGACACTTCTCGGTGATACTGCTGTTGCAGTCAATCCCAAGGATGAGAGATATAAGGACATCATCGGCAAGATGCTGATCCTGCCTCTTGTTGGAAGGAAGATCCCCGTTGTTGCGGATGATTACGTTGATATTGAGTTCGGTACCGGTGTCGTTAAGATTACGCCTGCTCATGACCCGAATGACTTTGAAGTCGGACTGCGTCACGGTCTTGAAGTGATCACGGTCCTTACTGAGGATGCCAAGATCACAGATGATTATCCCAAGTATGCCGGCATGGACAGATACGAGGCAAGGGAAGCCATCATCAAGGATCTTGACGAGGGCGGATTCCTTATTAAGACTGAGGATTACAACCATAATGTCGGTACATGCTACCGCTGCGGCACGACGATCGAACCCCGTGTATCACTGCAGTGGTTCGTTAAGATGGAAGAGCTTGCAAAGCCTGCCATTGAGGCCGTTAAGGACGGAAGGATCAGATTTGTTCCTGAGAGATTCAATAAGAATTACTTCAACTGGATGGAAGATATCCGTGACTGGTGCATCTCCAGACAGCTCTGGTGGGGTCACAGGATCCCTGCGTTCTATTGTGATGACTGCGGTGAGATCGTAGTTACCAAGGATGATACAGCTGTCTGCCCTAAGTGCGGCAAGCCCATGCGTCAGGATCCCGATACTCTTGATACCTGGTTCTCTTCAGCACTGTGGCCGTTCTCAACTCTAGGCTGGCCTGAGGATACAGAGGATCTCAAGCGTTTCTATCCTACTGATACTCTCGTTACGGGTTATGACATTATCACTTTCTGGGTATCAAGAATGATCGTTGCCGGAATGGCACATATGGATGAAGAACCCTTCAGAGATGTTCTTATTCATGGTCTTGTAAGAGATTCACAGGGCAGGAAGATGAGTAAGTCTCTCGGCAACGGTATCGATCCTCTTGAGATCATCGAACAGAGCGGTGCTGACTCGCTCAGATTTGCTCTCGTTACGGGTAATGCTCCCGGTAATGACCAGAGATTCCAGGAAGATAAGATCACGATGGGCAGGAACCTGTCCAACAAGATCTGGAATGCCATGAGATTCGTTATCATGAACCTCGAAGACGATGTCGACTTCTCCGGAGTTGATTCCGATAAGTTCACGCTTGAAGACAAGTGGATCCTTACAAGACTCCACGATGTTACTGCAGAGGCTACACAGAATATCGATAATTATGACTTCGGTGTAGCTCTGTCCAAGATCGTAGACTTCATCTGGGATAACTTCTGTGACTGGTACATCGAGACATCCAAGAGCAGACTCTTTGATAAGGAGTGCGAGACAAGACTCGAAGCTCAGTATCTGCTTAATTATGTCCTCGGAGTATCCATGCAGCTCCTGCATCCTTTCATGCCGTTCATTACCGAAGAGGTATATCAGAACCTTGAGATCGGCGGTAAGGCTGAGTCCATCATGATCTCCGACTGGCCTTGTGCAGACGATATTCCTGCTTATGCTGAGGAAGCTGAGATGATGGAGACTCTTATGGATGCCATAAGAGGTATCAGAGCCGTACGTAAGGAGATGGACGTTGCTCCTTCCAGGAAGGCTCATATCATCGTTGTCACTCCTGAAGACAGGACAGCGGAGATGTTCATTAACGGTGAAGGATTCCTTGCCCGTCTCGCATCAGTTGAAGGAGTTGAGACACAGAAGGACAAGGAAGGCATTCCTGCTACTGCAGTTGCTGCAATGTTCAAGGGCGGTGAGATCTATCTTCCTCTCGAAGATCTAATCGATATCGACAAGGAGCTCGTACGTCTCGATAAGGAGAAGGAGCGTCTGTCCGGTGAGATCGACAGGGTCAAGGCAAAGCTCGCTAATCAGGACTTTGTATCAAGGGCACCCGAGAAGGTAGTTAATGCAGAGAAAGATAAGCAGAAGAACTACGAAGAAATGTATAATAACATCGTATCAAGAATAGCGATGCTTAAGAAATAACGGAGGATTGATTATGGAACTTGAATTTGGCGATGCAGAGAAGATCGCAAAGCTGCCTCAGGAAGGCGTTCACTGCTACCCCGGAAGTGCTAAGAAGATCAACAGGAACAGGATCGTATCCGCTGTCTTTTGTGTAGCTCTTGCTGCCTGTGCTGTTGCATTATTCCTTTTGGCAAATGGCAGTTACACTTATATTCTTTTGGGCGGTATTTGCGCTATTGGTGTGATAGTATCGATCCTTGTGTTTTGCCAGACTTTTCTGGTAGCTAAGTATCGTGTTGCTGTAGACTACAATGAGAAGGCAGTTGTTCTTCGTTACCGTTACAGCACGATCAGCATTCCTTTCGAGAACTTTGACGGAAGAGTGGGCAAACCCGATGAGGCTCAGGCTCTTATTGACAAAAACTTCAACAAAGGCGTAAATGAATATCTTGTTCTTGATGATGTTTTTCAGGATGCATGCTATCAGACTTCAATGACTGATCTTGAGTCTGCTGAAGACTTCAGAAAGCTCAGGGATGACTGCTTTGCCATTGCTGATGCTTATGGTGCAAGGAACAGCAAGGATAAGGTCAAGTTCTATTATGAGAAGGACAAAGATGATCGTGAAGATGCCGATGAAGATGAGATCGAGAAGTTGATCGAGGAAGCAAAGGCAGAGCGTAAGGAAGAGGTATCAAGACCTGCGGTGTCTGCTGAAGAGAAGGCTGAAGAAGCTCCGGCAGAGGATGCCGATAAGTCTGAAGAGTAATTCAGTAATCAGATTATTTATAATAATAAAGCGCTGTATCCGTCAGGATGCGGCGCTTTTTAGTTCGTTTACTTCTTTTGCGGTAAGATATCGCCACTGGCCTGTGCCGAGCGTGCCGAGATTGATGTTCATGAATCGGATCCTTCTGAGCTTAACGACCTTATATCCTTCGTATTCGCACATTCTCCTGATCTGACGGTTAAGGCCTTGATGGAGTATTATCCTGAACACTCTGGCAGAGACTCTGTTGATCTTGCAGGGAAGGGTTATCTGCCCCAATACGGGAACTCCGGACTGCATCTCCTTGATGAACTTGTCGTCATAAGGCCTGTCCACAGTGACCTGATACTCTTTCTCGTGATTATTCTCGGCACGGAGAAGAGTATTGACTATCGAGCCGTCGTTGGTGAGAAGTATAAGTCCCGAAGAATTCTTATCAAGTCTCCCGATGGGGAATATCCTTTCCGGATAGCCAATGTAATCGATTATGTTGGAAGGATCTCTGCTGTCTGTAGTGCAAGTAATGCCGAGAGGCTTATTGAAGGCTATGTAAACATCATTGGTCTCAGGAATGATGTTCTTGCCGTCAACAAGGACAACGTCATCACCACAGACCTGCATACCGGATTCAGCTACGATGCCGTTAACCGTCACGCGGCCTTCCTCGATGAGTCTGTCGGCTTCTCGCCTTGAACACAGACCTGATGAAGCTATATATTTGTTGATCCTGGATGTATCAGTCCCAGACATCTGCGGCCTCTGCCTTGGTCAGAGTGAAGGTGAAAGTAGAACCTTCCTCATACTTACTGCTGACCTTGATAGTCTCGCCCATATAGGTGAGAAGTTCTTTGGCAATGGACAGACCCAGACCGGAGCCCTTCTTACCCCTGGCTCTATCAGCCTTGAAGAATCTGTCGAAGATGTGGTCGATATCGTATTCGTGGATGCCCTGGCCGGTATCTGCAACTGATATGTACACTTTCTTCTCGGATTCGATGTAATCAGAAATGATTGTGATCGATTTGCCGGAAGGAGTGTATTTCTTAGCGTTATCGAGAAGTATTACAAGGATCTGCTCGACTCGGTCAGGATTACCCGTAACAGTAGGGAGCTTGCCCGAATTAAACTGAACGGAGAAATCTATCCCTGCTTCCTTCATGATCGGCTTGAACCTGACCTCAACGCTGCTGAGAAGTTTGTTGAGATCGAACGGATATGTCTTAAATGCGAGAGTCCTCGACTGAAGCTTCGACAGTTCAAGCATGTCGTCGATAAGTCTGGACAGTCTCATCGTCTCGTCGAGGATGATTCCGTAGTATCTCTGTCTGTCTTCGTTTGTCTTGACCATGCCGTCCTGGAGAGGCTCGATAAGACCTCTTAAGGTCTGCAGCGGCGTGCGGAGCTCGTGAGAGATGTTGGCAACATAATCCTGACGGAAACGCTCGTTCTTCTGTTCTTCAAAGATATCTCTGAAGAATCCCGTAGCACCGATGATCTTAGTCTTGTCATCAGAGCTGTACTTGGGGATGATAGTCGTCTGATACGCATAATCACGGGCCTCGAGCGTTCTGGTCTTTTTCTCGCCGGTAGCGATACAGTCTTCAAAGTCCTGCCAGACTTCATCGAACGGGATGAGCTGCAGACGCTCGGTAAACATGTTATTCTTATCCGCTCTCTCGAAAAGGTTGGCAATGGCTTTGTTCGTTGTTACAGGTACAGCATTCTCATCCACAACGACGATACCGTCGGATATCGCATCGAATATCTCCTGAAGCTGATTCTTCTCGGCAGTAAGGTCGCTGATGGACTTGGAGAGCTTATCTGCAAGGAAATTAAATGATGTGCCGAGTTCGCCGACTTCGCCTTTGTGTGATTCATCGGCTCTGATACTGAAGTTGCCTTTACCGTATTCCATGGCGACTTCGTTGATCTTCTGGATAGGGAGCACCATTCGCCTTACGAGTATGAATGCAGGTATCATCATCACAAATGCAGCTATCAGGGTAGACAGGAGCAGTATGTTGAGATATTCGACAACAAGACCGTTATATGAATCAAGGTCACTCAATGACACAAGGTAGCAAAGGCTTCCGTTATAGATGACCGGCTGCTTTATGATAAGGATCTGGTCTGACAGCTTGTATTCATTAACGATGAAATATGACAGACCGTTCTCAACCTGATTGAACTTACCGGTCAGAATATATGAGAATGCCTCTATGGTCTCCGAATCGTTGAGATTGCGGTTCTCTTCAGGCGTATAATCATATATCGTCGACATGTCTTCAGACATAAGGTAGTAGTCATGCTCTGAAGCATATGTTGTCTTGAAGAAGAACATCCTGTATTCATCGTTATCGAAGAAGTTGGAAGTCTGTGAGAAAAGGTTCAGATAGACCTCATCCTGACTGATGGCATTATTGACTTCCATATCGATAGTGGCACGTCTGCCTGCAACGATGAATGCTATGGTAGCAAGTAAAGCGGACGCCAGGAGCGCCCACAATACAAGAGACATCGTTCGCTTAAGCAGTGTGCTCTGGAACATCAGTTGACCTCGAACTTATATCCGACACCGTAAATGGTCTGGATGCTCCAAGGTGCGTTGTCGTCAGCAACTTTCTGTCTGATCCTCTTAATGTGTGTGTCGACAGTGCGGTAATCACCGCTGTATTCGTTGCCCCAGACTGATTCCAGGATCTGCTCTCTCTCAAAGACCTGACCGGGGTGAGATGCGAGAAGATACAGGATCTCAACTTCCTTGGGAGTGCAGGGGATAGATTCGTTATTGACCTTAACGGAATAGTTATTGAGATTGATCTCGAGTCCGCTGTATTTGAGAACGGAAGAAGCAGTTGTGGGTGTATCAGAGAATCTTCTCAATACTGCTTTGATCCTTGCGATAACCTCTCTGGGAGAGAAAGGCTTTACGATATAGTCATCAGCGCCAAGCTCAAGCCCCAAGATCTTGTCGATCTCCTCACCCTTTGCGGTAAGAAGGATAATGGGAGTAGACAGAGTCTTGCGAAGCTCACGGCAAACGTCAAGACCGCTCATCTCAGGCATCATTACATCCAGAAGTATCAGATCAGGGTTGGTCTGTGCGACCATCTCGAGTGCTTCTTTTCCGTCATATGCGTCGGCATGCGCAAAATTGTCGTTGTCGAGATAAAGTGCAAGTGATTCGTGTACGACCGGATCGTCGTCACAGATAAGAATATTGGGTGAAGCCATTTCACACCTCCGCATAGTTTTACTGTATATAATATAACCCTAAAATTTGGCAATTTGTGATAAAATTCTTAAATCATAAACGGAGGCAGTCTAAATGCTTGAACATAAACGTACTACGGCACTGCTCCTGAGTCTTGCGGTATTAACAGGTTCTTCGGCCTGCACCGCCCGGCCTGCTCAGGAGACAGAACCCGGAATAACATATGTAACTGAGGTCGAGGCTTCAGAGTCAGTCTTTGCTCTTTCTGATTTTGTTTTGGATTCTTATTGGCTCGGGTCTGAGACAGGGGAGTTTGAGAATATCTCCTTTCTCTCTATGGTTGTTAATATCGATGATTCCGTTTTCAATTCGGGTGAGACACCCTCTTATTATTATTCAGTATCCAAAGACGGTGAACAGGTTTTTCTGAGCGATACTGTTGTCATGGAAGATTCTGTTATCAACTGCACTTTCGGTACAGAGACGGGAGAACTGCTCCCGAACGGTACTTATTCTGTTACCTGTTTTGACGCAGACGGAGCAATAATCGCAGGCCTTACGGCCAATGTGGTCGAGACTCCCATTGTAGCTCCTCAGATGAATGAAGACTGGACTCCCTACGATGATGACGAATACCTTAATTCAAGTACTTATACCATTGATGAAGAGTACGCAGAGCTCGTAAACACAGAGCTTACAAACTGGTGGGATTACAGTGACACTTCAGTCGGTCTCAGCGCATATGCTTCTGATACTGAAGTGCTCGGATTCTCTCTTGTAATGAACGAGTGGAACAGTAAAGATCTGTATTATGCTTTCTACTTTACTGATGACGGTAATTTCAGCGAGGAGGATGAGAATCTGGATCCCATCTTTGTTAACCGTGTAGGCTTATCTCAGTACAATGATTTTGCAAGCTACGACATTGATGTCAAGCCCGACAAGGTATTGCCCGGATATTACTATTTTATAGTCTCAGATGACAGCGATTTCAGTAATATCGTTATGGAAGGCAGCTGCCTGGTCGTTCAAGAGACAATGGCAGAGCTTGAAGAGGAAGACTGATACGTCGTAAATAAAGCATTTTATCTGCGAATGGATTATAATAGCGACTGTTATGAGTTCTAATAGAATCAGGATCGAGAATATTTCAAAGAAGACAGCGGCCGTTGCCTTATGTTGCGGCATGCTTGTCGCTCAGACAGGATGCCTCTCAGCTTTGGTTGAGATCATGGAGGAAAGTGATGCGGAAGAACTCGTCACTGACTTTATTGACGCTTTCCTCAAGAATCCCGGCAAATGCAAGTATTCCAAGTTCTGTGAAGAAGATCCTGAGTTTGAGCTTACTGATGAGCAGTCTGAGATATTCTTTGAACTTACATCTGATGTAGATTCCGAGATCAAGAAGACGACAGTTAACAGTTCCGGCACCAAGGCTGATGTATATGTTAAGCTCTCCGGTGTCATAGACATCAACGAACTTGAGATATCCTCCGGTACGGAAGAGGCTTTGCTCGAGGCTGCAGATGAGATCGATCCTGATACTTATGAAGTAAAGTTCAGCCTCAAAAAGAATAAGAAGGATAATTGGGTAATAGCTGATATGGAAGACTTTGAAGACCTTCTCATGCAGCCGTATGCAAGTCTGAACATCAATGACGGAACAGAGCCTGATCCCACGGATCCCATCGGTGTAACACCCAATATCGGAAGCGATGTTGCAAGTGATGCAAATCTTGTGCTGAATGCCTATATCTATTCAGTCTGGTACGATGTCGAGATGGATTTCCCTCTGACTACGGAATCCATTCCCAGCGAGAAGGCTTATGCCATTACGAATGTTTTCTATTTCAGCACTCCGATCAACGGCACATTCAATGCCGTGCTCATCGGCAGTGACGGTAAAGCCGTAATGTCGGGTGATTTCCATGTAAATAACGAGGTAACAGTCTCGTGCGATTTCTCTGCCGGTATGGCCGGCTGGGTCAAGTTCAACCCTGGCGATTATTATGTTGAACTCTATTATGACGGCAATCTTGTCGCTACTTCCGAGGAAATTACTGTCGAATGATGTTTGTTGCGGATAAATGGTCAGATTATGAGATCATGTACGCCGGAGCCGGTGAGAAATACGAGCGTTGGGGCGATGTTGTGCTCAGACGTCCTGATCCTCAGGCTGTATGGCCGGTGTTTGCAAACGGCAGACCGGCATCCATGGATGATCTTCCGGCTCCTGATGCCATATATCACAGAAGTGATAAGGGCGGCGGTTCATGGACAAGGAACAAGTCAATTCCCCAGTCTTGGAAGATCAATTATGACTGTCTTGGCAAGAAACTGACTTTTGGCGTTGAACCCACCTCTTTCAAGCACACCGGTCTGTTCCCCGAGCAGGCTGCTAACTGGGACTTCTGCGGTGGGCTTATCTCCGATGCTGTTGCAGGGAACAGAGATGACATTAAGATCTTAAGCCTGTTTGCCTACACAGGAGCCTCAACCGTTGCATGCGCTTCTCACGGTGCATCTGAAGTCGTTCATGTTGACGCATCCAAGGGAATGATCGCCAAAGCAAAAGAGAATGCTTCCTTATCCGGTCTTTCCGATTCTTATATCAGGTTCATTGCTGACGATTGCCGCAAGTTCTGTGAGCGTGAGCTCAGGCGCGGCAGAAGATATGACGGTATCATCATGGATCCGCCTTCATACGGCCGCGGACCTTCCGGTGAACTCTGGAAGCTCGAAGACAATTTCTATGATCTTGCATCCCTGGCGTTTGAACTCCTGTCTGATGATCCGCTGTTCTTCATCGCCAGTTCCTATGCCACTGCTATTACAGCCGATGCTTCGGGTCAGATTATCAAGCTGGCTTCAGGCGGCTCCGGCAGAGTAGTCTCGGGAGAACTCGGCCTTCCCGTATCAAAAATGGGCATTTGCCTGCCTTGCGGTTCAGTAGCAAGATGGACGGCGAACTGATCATCTCAAACGGAGTAAAGATCCTCTACGAAGACAATCATCTGATTGTTGCCGTAAAACCTGCGGGAGTGCTGTCTCAAAGCGACGGCAGTGATGCACCCGATATGCTTACGATCCTCAAAGCCTATATCAAAGACAAATACAGCAAACCGGGCGAAGTCTATCTCGGGCTTGTGCACAGGCTCGACAGACCAGTCTCCGGCGTTATGGTTTTCGCGAGGACGTCGAAAGCGGCATCCCGCCTGTCAGAACAGATCCGCACGCGCAGGGTAGAGAAGCTCTATCGGGCTGTCGTGCAGGGCAGACTGGAAGGAACCGGAAGGCTCGAGAACTATATCCTCAAAGATCCTTCTGCGAATAAAGTCACCGTATATGACAGGGAAGTCCCCGGGGCCAAACATGCGGTACTTGAATACAGATCGGTCAGGGCTTCTGATGACAGGTCTTTGATAGAGATACGTCTCGGGACAGGCAGGGCGCATCAGATACGTGCGCAGTTTGCCAATGCGGGTCATCCGCTTCTCGGAGACAGGCGTTACGGCAATACCGTTCTCCGGGACGGTGATATCTGTCTGCAGTCCTTCAAACTGGCATTTGATCACCCGACAAAAGGGGAGAGAATGTCTTTTGAGATACCTTTGCCTGATTGTGAACCCTGGGTGTCTGTCGCTCCTTGACTTGAACCTTGCGCTTTTATTATAATAAATAGTCGCAAAATTCTAATATCAAGGAAGCACACCATGTACAAGAAAGTTTCAAAAGAACTGAATTTCGTCAGCCGCGAGAAGGATATTCTCGATTTCTGGAAGCAGAATGATGTCTACAAGAAGAGCTTAAAGCCGTTCAAGGACGGTGCGCCCACATTTACGCTTTATGACGGTCCGCCGACAGCTAACGGCAAACCGCATATCGGTCACATTAAGACCAGAGTCGTTAAGGACGTTATCCCCAGATATCACTCCATGAAGGGTGAAGAGATCGTATTCAAGGCAGGCTGGGATACACACGGCCTTCCTGTTGAACTCGAGGTCGAGAAGGCACTCGGTATCAACGGTAAGCCTCAGATCGAGAGTTATGGTGTTGAGCCTTTCATCAAGAAGTGTAAGGAATCCGTATGGACATATAAGGACCAGTGGGAGCATATGAGCGACCGCGTCGGCTTCTGGGCTGATATGGAGCATCCTTACGTTACATATGACAACAACTATATCGAGTCCGAGTGGTGGGCTCTCAAGCAGATGTGGGACAAGGGCCTTATCTATAAGGGTCATAAGATCGTTCCTTACTGCCCGAGATGCGGTACTGCTCTTTCCAGCCACGAGGTTGCACAGGGCTATAAGACGGTCAAGGAGAGATCTGCGATCGTAAGGTTCAAGTGCGTTGATGAGGATGCTTACTTCCTCGCATGGACGACAACACCCTGGACACTTCCTTCCAACGTTGCACTCTGTCTTAATCCTGATGATGAGTATGCAAAGGTAAAGGCTGCTGACGGTTATACATATTACATGGCAACTGCACTCCTTGATTCTGTTCTCGGCAAGCTTGCCCAGGATGGACAGCCGGCTTATGAGATCCTCGAGAAGTATAAGGGTACAGATCTTGCAGGCAGATCATATGAACCGCTTTATGAAGGCGCTGCCAAGGAAGCTGCAAATCAGAAGAAGAAGGGTCACTACACAGTATGCGATTCTTACGTAACGATGGAAGACGGTACAGGTATCGTTCACATCGCACCCGCATTCGGTGAAGATGACGCCAGAGTCGGCAGAGACAATGATCTCCCGATGGTTCAGTTTGTTGATACAAGGGGTAACCTGACTGAAGAGACTCCTTTTGCAGGTCTTTTCGTAAAGGATGCAGATCCCGAAGTCCTTAAGGATCTCGATGCAAGACAGCTTCTCTTTGCTGCTCCCAAGTTCGAGCATGATTATCCTTTCTGCTGGAGATGTGACACACCGCTTATCTACTTCGCAAGAAGCACATGGTTCATTGCCATGAGCAAGAAGAGAGATGAACTCCTTAAGTCTAATTCAATGGTCAACTGGCTTCCTGAGTCGATCAGAGACGGCCGTATGGGCGACTTCCTGAGGAACGTAATCGACTGGGGTATCTCCCGTGAGCGTTATTGGGGAACACCGCTTCCGGTATGGGAGTGCGAGTGCGGTGAGCGCCACTGCATCGGTTCCATAGAAGAACTCAAGTCAATGAGTGATGATTGTCCGGATGACATTGAGCTTCATAAGCCTTATGTGGACAACGTACACATCAAGTGCCCGAAGTGCGGTAAGCCGATGACAAGAGTTACTGAGGTAATCGACTGCTGGTTCGACTCCGGATCCATGCCGTTTGCCCAGTATCACTATCCTTTTGAGAACAAAGAGTTCTTCGATTCTCACTATCCCTGCAACTTCATCTCTGAAGGTATCGATCAGACAAGAGGCTGGTTCTATTCACTTATTGCCATCAGCACTGTTCTCTTCGGCAGAGCGCCTTTTGAGAACTGTATCGTTATGGGTATCGTTCAGGATAAGGACGGTATCAAGATGAGTAAGCACCTCGGCAATGTCGTTGATCCTTGGGATGTACTGGATGCCCAGGGTGCAGATGCTGCAAGATGGTACTTCTATACGGCTAATCAGCCCTGGCTTCCTTCCAGATTCTCCATGGAAGCCGTTAATGACGGTATCAAGAAGTTCATCGGAACATATTGGAATACATATGCATTCTATGTAATGTATGCCGATATCGACAACTTCGATCCCACAAAGCACACGCTCTCCAAGGATGGTCTCTGTGCGATGGACAGATGGATACTCTCCAGACTTAATTCGCTCATCAAGGATGTCCGTGCAAGAATGGATGCTTATGATATCTCCATGTCTGCAAGACAAATTCAGGACTTCACCGAGGAGCTTTCCAACTGGTACGTAAGACGCTGCCGTGACAGGTATTGGGGCGCAGAAGAGACTCAGGATAAGATCGATGCTTACATGACTCTCTATACGGTTCTTGAGCAGCTTACAAAGCTCAGTGCACCTTTCGTTCCTTTCATTACCGAAGAGGTATATCAGAATATCGTACGATCAGTAGACAGCGATGCTCCGGTATCAGTACATCTCTGCCTGTATCCCGAGTGTGATGAATCACGCATCGATAAGGAACTTGAAGCTTCCATGGAACTTGTTCAGAAGATCGTATTCCTCGGAAGATCCTGCCGTGAACAGGCTAACATCAAGAACCGTCAGCCTCTGTCCGATATCTTCGTTGTATCAGATGAGAAGCTTGATGATGAGTATTCAGATATCATCCTCGACGAGCTTAACATCAGGAATATCAAGGTCCTCGAGGACAGTTCCTCACTTGTTGATTACAGCTTCAAGCCTCAGCTCAGGACATGCGGAAGGAAGTTCGGTAAGAACCTCAATGCTGCAAAGGAAGTTATTGCAGCTCTTCCCGGCAAGGAGACATATGAAGCCCTCAAGGCAGGATCGGTTAAGATCACTGTAGAAGGCGAAGAGTACGAGATGACTGAAGAAGACTTCCTCATTGAGACTAAGCAGCCCGAAGGATTCTCAACACAGACTGATAAGGGACTTACTGTTTCCATCTCAACAGTTCTTACTGAAGAACTCATCGAGGCAGGCTTCGTAAGAGAACTCATCTCCAAGATCCAGACCCAGCGTAAGGAGACAGGTCTTGAAGTTACAGACAGGATCATCCTCGGCTATGACGGCAATGACAAGCTCGCTGCAATCATCGCTAAGAACAGTGAATTCCTTGCTTCCGAAGTCCTTGCTTCTGAAGTAAAGGCCGGACTTGGCGCTAATACAAAGGAGTGGAGCGTTAACGGTGAGAAGATCACACTCTCAGTTGAGAAGGTATAAAGTCTAATGCTGATACAGTTAATTCGTAACGCAGGCAATATGACACCTCAGCAGATGATATTCTCCGCTCTGCTGATGTTCTTTGCGCTGGCATTATCATTCTCCGTGCATGAGTTCATGCATGCTTTTGTTGCAAATGCTCTTGGAGATGATATTCCGAGGCTGCAGGGAAGACTTACACTTAATCCCGTCGCACATCTTGATCCGATGGGAACCGTTCTTATCATCCTGGTAGGATTCGGATGGGGTAAGCCTGTCATGTACAACCCCAACAACCTCCATAAGCTCAAGAGCAAGAGGCTCATGAACATAATGGTTCACCTGGCCGGAGTTACGGGTAATTTTATTCTTGCGCTGCTTTCCATGATAATCGCTGTGGTGATCATGCGAATAACCGGCAGCTATGCCAGAGTACCTGAACTGGATATAAATTATTACGTTGCAGCAGGTCTGAATGGTGCAGGACTTCCAATGCCTGCGGTCATACTTGTATTTATCTGCTATTACATCTATCTGTTCTCCATAATGCTCATGGCATTCAACCTCATACCTCTGCCGCCTCTTGACGGTTCTCATGTCCTTATGGAACTTCTGCCTTATAAGGTCAGATATTCAGACGGATTCATTAAGTTTGAGCGTTTTGCACCCATGATACTTATGGGCTTGATACTTCTTGGTTCATTCTCGGGTATAGATGTCCTTGCGACCATTATCGACATCATCGCATTACCTGCCAAGCTCTTGATAAATCTGATCTGCGGACTGATCGGGTCGATAGGTTGATATGCTGAACGAGACACCTAAGCCGGCAGTAAGATTCAGACACTTTGAGGGGCCGCTCGACCTGCTCTTCCATCTTATCGAGAAGAATGACATAGATATCTATGATATTCCCATCGCTGAGATAACCGAGCAGTATATGGATTACCTTGAAGGAATGAAGACTCTGGATATGGAGATTGCTTCCGACTTTCTGGTAATGGGCGCCACTCTGGTACACATCAAGTCCAAGATGATGTTGCCCGGTTCCAAGCTGTCCGGCGACGGCAGTGAAGGAGAGGACCCCAGAGAAGAACTTGTTATCTCTCTTATGAGGTACAAGAGATGCCGTGTTTTCGCGGGCGAACTTAAGGAACGACGTGAGAAGTATGACGGTATGCGTTGCCGTACGGCCATGACTGCCAAGGATCTCGGCATCGAGATAGACCTCCCCATGCAGGTTTTCTCCAAGGATGAGTATGAAGATGCGGTAGAAGCTGTCTGTGCCCGTAATGACGTCAGATTTGCAGATATCTCGAATAAGATCACCCACATATTGAGAAGAGACAAGCTCTCCATCAAAGACAGGATCAAGTCTTTGTGGGCGACCATAGTTAAGAAGGGAAAGTTCATGTTCTCTGAACTGTTCAAGGACAAGAAGACTGAGAAGATCGACAGGATCGTCAGCTTCCTTGCGATACTTGAACTTGTCAGGGATAACAAGGTAGTTGCTACGCAGAAGGACAGTTTTGAGGATATCCTCATAGAAGAGAAGAAGGATTGATATGGCAGAAGATTTTAAGATCACATTGCAGGAACTCCCGGGTGCTATAGAAGCAATACTGTTTGTGTCAGGCGATCCGGTCAATGCCGAGAAGATCGCAGATATCCTGGATTGCTCCAAAGCTGATGTCGTTAAGACGTTGAACGATCTTATGAACCGTTATGAACAGAATCCCTGGAGCGGTCTTACCATCGTCCGCGCAGAAGATTCTTATGCAATGATGACCAAGCCTTCCGAGAAGAAGGTGCTTGAGAGGCTCTTCGGACCCAGGACTCAGGCTCCTCTGTCGCAGGCATCCTATGAGACTCTTGCAGTAATTGCTTATAACCAGCCGTGCACCAGAGCTCAGGTAGAGCAGGTAAGAGGCGTATCTTCAGATTCGATCATCTCGAGGCTTCTTGACAGAGGATGGATAGAGGAGGCCGGTAATCTTGATGCTCCGGGACGTCCTGCTCTGTTCAAGACAAGCAAGCAGTTCCTGACGGAATTCGGCATCGAATCGGTCAAGGATCTGCCTCCAATGGAGCTTATGAGCTACAAGACCATACGTGATCTTGAAGATTCGCTCAGGAAGGCTGCCGGCGGCGAAGACAAGCAGATGACTATCGACAGTCTGCTGGAGAATAAGGAAGAGAACTCTGACGAGGCGGAAGAGACAACTGATGGAGATAACTGAACTTATCGAGAATTCCCTGCCTTCAATGAGCAAGGGACATAAGGCCATAGCAAATTATATCCTTGAGAGCTATGACAAGGCTGCATATATGACGGCTGCCAGGCTGGGCGAGGTTGTCGGTGTGTCCGAGTCAACGGTCGTAAGGTTCACGACCGAACTGGGCTACGAAGGCTATCCCGAATTCCAGAAAGCACTTAAAGAGGAACTCAAATCTAAGCTGACATCCGTTCAGAGACTTGATTTTGCCGAACAGTTCTCCGATGAGGGCGATGCGGTCAGCGGCATAATGAGCCAGGATATTCAGAATCTCAAGGATACACTCGCTTCGATAGATGAAGCCGAATTCAAGAAGGCTGTCAATTCCATCCTCAACGCCGGCAAGATTTATATCATGGGCATCAGGGCGTCAGCACCTCTGTCGGAGTTCATGCATTTCTACCTTACGGTACTTTTCGATGATGTCGTGCTTGTCAGGAGTACCTGCACGAATGAGCTTTTCGAGCAGATACTGCCGATAGGTAAGGGTGATGTCATGATCGGCATTTCCTACCCGAGGTACTCTGCCCGCACCATCAACTGCATGAAATACGCCAGACAGAACGGTGCCACGACGATCGCGATAACAGACCGCGACGGCACCGCGATGACCGAGCATTCTGACATCAAGCTTCTGGCGAAGTCTTCCATGGCTTCGTTCGTTGATTCCCTGACGGCTCCGCTGTCGCTTATTAACGCTCTGCTGGTCACGCTCGGAATGCACAGGAAAGAACATATCAAGAGATCCTTTGAGTCCCTCGAGACTCTCTGGGATCAGTACAGGGTATACGAGACCGGAAGAGACAGAAATTCCGGCGAAGAAATATTATAAGGAGAAATTTATGGGTATTTATCAGATTGCGGTAGACGGTCCTTCCGGAAGCGGTAAGAGCACACTCGCCAAGGGCGTTGCAAAGGCACTCGGCATCATGTATCTCGATACGGGAGCAATGTACAGGACTTGCGGTCTTGCTGCCATCAGGCGCGGCATCTCTCCCAAGGACAACGCGAAAGTAACCGAGATGATGTCCGACATGAAGCTCGAAGTAAAGTTCGAAGACGGCGTGCAGCACATGATCCTCGACGGCGATGACGTTACCGGTCTCATCCGCACACCTGAGGTATCCGTAGCGGCTTCAGACATCAGTGCACTTCCCATCGTAAGACAGAGCATGGTCTCCATGCAGCGCGAGATAGCAAAATCCCAGAGCTTCGTTCTGGACGGCAGGGACATCGCATCCAACGTTCTTCCCAATGCCAAGTACAAGTTCTATGTAACGGCAAAAGCTGAGACAAGGGCAGAGAGAAGACTTAAGGAACTCAACGAGAGAGGGGACTTCTCCCAGAACTACGAAGAGG
Source organism: Oscillospiraceae bacterium (assembly GCA_902782125.1). GTDB lineage: Bacteria > Bacillota > Clostridia > Saccharofermentanales > Saccharofermentanaceae > Saccharofermentans. The sequence continues at coordinate 221,679 of CACZMA010000004.1, forward strand.
TCTTAAGAGATATTCAGTACCGTGACGAACAGGATACCCACAGAGAGTTCGCTCCTCTGACACAGGTGCCGGAAGCGATCGTCATCAATACAGAAGATTACACCATAGAAGGCACCAGGGATTTCCTGCTCAGCCACATTAAAGAGGACTAATGAAAGTAACAGTTGCCAGATCATCAGGATTTTGTTTCGGCGTAAAGAATGCCGTTGATACTGCAGACACAATTGCTGCAGATAAGGGCGAGAAGCGTAAGAAGGTCCTCTTAGGTGAGATTGTTCATAACGAACTGGTCATTAAGAATCTCACCGGTGCAGGATTCGAGATCTACGATAAGGCTGCTGACATTCCCGAAGGATCGCTGGTCATTATCAGAGCTCACGGTGTTACACCTGAAGAGAAGAGGATACTTCAGGAGAAGAACTGTGAGGTTCGTGACTGTACATGTCCTTTTGTCGATAAGATCCACAAGATCGTCAGGAATGCAGCCGAGAACGGCAAGAACATCATCGTTACAGGAGGCAAGGGTCACCCTGAAGTAGTCGGCATATGCGCCGAAGCTGACGGAACCGGTGTATCGGTCGCTGTCATCAGCACTCCTGAAGAGCTCGAGACGCTTGATTTTCCCATATCTTCAGCTATTCTCGTCTCCCAGACTACTTTTTCCGGAGAAGTATTCAATAAAATTTGCGATAAAGTAGAAAATAAAATTGAAAAAAATAATGTTTTTGATACAATATGTATTACGACTGAAAGTAGGCAAAAGGAAGCTGCTTCTCTGTCCGAGGCTTCCGATTCCGTTCTGGTAATCGGCTCGTCTCACAGTTCGAACACCAATAAGCTTTTTGAAATCTGCAAAGGTCGCTGTGTCAGAACGTTTCTGATAAATTCCGCATCTGAAGTGCGGGAGCTTATTGCCCAAGGCAGTATCCTTCCGGATGACAGCGTGGGAGTTATCGCCGGAGCGTCGACACCGGAAGCTATTATATTGGAGGTTGTTCAAGAAATGAACGAAGACGAGAAGATGACAAATCAGGAGCAGCTGGACTCTGAATTTGCGAATGCTGTTGAGGCACTGTCGCAGGTAAGGAGGGGCGCCGTTGTAAAAGGTAACATCACTTCAGCTGATGCCGATTTCGTTTATGTAGACGTCCATGACAAATCCGAAGGCAAGATTTCTCGCAAGGAGTTTGAGTCCGATCCGGATTTCGACCTCGAAGCGGCAATTGCAGATCATGCTGAAGTAACAGTCAAGGTAAGAAGCATCAAGAATTCCGATCAGGGCAAAGAGATCATCCTTTCCAAGAATGATGTTGAGGCCGAGAAGGGCAGAGCTGAGATCGAGGAAGCTTTTAATAATAAGACACCTATTGATGTTGTTATCACACGTACAGTTAAGGACGGTCTTATCGGTACTTACAAGGGTGTTGATATCTATATCCACAGAACACAGATCAAGCGCGGCGAGGTCAAGGATCTTGCTCCTTATGTAGGCCAGACACTGACTGTTGTTGTTACAAAGTTCGATACAGAGAAGGGCAGGCTCAGGATCTCCGGTTCTCACCGTACATTCGTTGCTGACGAGAACAAGAAGAAGTCTGATGAGATCTGGTCTGAGATCGAAGAGGGCAAGCATTACAAAGGTGTTGTAAGAAGCCTCGTTGATTTCGGTGCTTTCGTTGACATCGGCGGCGTAGACGGACTCGTTCATGTTACAGAGCTCTCCTGGAGCCGTAATGCTAAGCCTTCTGATATCCTGAAGGTTGGCGACGAGATCGATGTTTATGTTAAGTCTTTCGACAAAGAGACAAAGAAGATCTCCCTCGGATACAAGAAGCTCGAGGATGATCCTTACTACAACATCGAAGAGAGAATTCCGATCGGTGCATATGTAAAGGGTACAGTTGTACGTCTCACCAAGTTCGGTGCATTCGTTCAGCTTGAGCCTGATCTCGATGCTCTCTGCCATGTATCCCAGATCTCTTCACAGAGACTTGAGAAGCCTGAAGATGTTCTTTCGATCGGTCAGGAAGTTACTGCTCAGGTTACTGAGATCGATACAGAGAAGAGAAGGATCTCCATCTCCATCAAGGCTGTTGCTCCTATCGATCCCGTAGATGCAGCTGCTGAGGAAGCACCTGCAGAGGAGGCTGCTCCTGTTGAAGAAGCTGTTGAAGAAGCAGCACCTGAGAATGAAGCATAAGCGTAGTGAATAGATACAATTAGGTAACTTAAGCCCCGATAAAATGTTATCGGGGCTTAAAATTGTTAATTTTTTATTACGCAATTGTACATTATTGCCATAATTCCGTTTACTTTGCGACATATTGCTCTTATAATCAAAATTATCATACATTTTAATAGAGAGGGTTTAATCATGAGGCATTCGATTAAGAACAGAGTCCTTTCCGGTTTAATGAGTTTTGTTATTGCAGTTGGCTTTGTTTGTGCTTCTGCGGTTCCAGATCTGCTGAAAGGTCAGAATGTATCTGCTGATGTTTTGCTTGCTTTTGATTCTGCGAGCCAGGTTAACTACAGTACTATCCTTGGAAGAGCAACTGATTACGGTATAGTTTCTGATACTATTGTCCAGCCTGTCGGCAGGCATATGGAATCAAATTTTGCTGTAAATGTTTACAGTGGTAACCATAATTTTGATGTTGATCTTGCCGGGTCTGAACCTGTTCCTTTCATTGTCGGTGAAGTTACCGATGGTTCTAAGATGGCAACAGGTAAGAATTACAACAGTGATCCCAATCAGATGTTTGTTGTTTATACTACAAAAGAAATTATTGATGGTAATTTGTTTACTGGTAATGAGGGATTCTTCAAAGGAAAGATTAGTTTTGTCGAGCTTAGTAAAGAGGATATCAATTCTAACGTTAACTCTATGATTGATCATTTTATAGATCAGTCGAATCTGTTGCTTTCTAAACCGTCTATTGATGTCTCTTCGATTTATAACTCCGGCACTCAAACTTTAGATCTGAGCAACTCTTATTATAAGGATTCTACGATATATATAGATGTTGAAGCTGGTTCATCGCTTCAACAAGGTATAGCATCCGGTAATTTTAAGATTTTGAAGGATTCCAGTACTGTTGTTGTCTTCAATGTTCTCAGTGACCAGAATGTTACTTTGAACCAGTATTCAGTTATATTAAATGGAAGTTCGAATGAAATCCTTTCAACTACTGATTCTGAAGGAAACGACACTCCGCATAATAAAGATGTAGATAACGAACTTGCCCGGAAGATAATCTGGAATGTGCCCAATGCATCTAGTGTAAATATTGATAAGACAGCAGGTGTATTCTTGCTTCCTAATTCAAATACTGTTTCAGAAGTAACAGGATCCAGCGCCGGTTGGGTTGCTTCGGCCGGTACAACAAAGATAGGCGCCGGTGAGTTTCATTATATTTATCACAACAGAAGTACAGACATAAACAATTCTGAGTATGGTTCTTTCCATTTTGCTGCACGTAAGGCTTTCACTACTGAGTTTAATGGCAAACAGACTCAGGAAATTAAGAATATATATGCGGGTGCAGGACAGTACGAATTCAGTTTCGTAGAGACCGAAAGTGATTATTCAACAATTAAAAAGACTTTTGATAATGTTTATACAGATGAGTTTGGTAAGATAACGTTCCCAAGCCTGTCTTTTAAGATAGCAGATATCGATCCGATTACTCCGGAGTGGCATTATTATGTCATCAAAGAATATGCAATGCATAATGCTCCTTCAGACATTTCGCAGAGTACCGGAGAAATAGATATAGCTGTTAAAGTAACTAACAATAATGGCGTTTTAAGCTATGAGATAACTGAATACAGATATCTTAAAGCCGGAAGATCCATTGATGATCTCTATAAAGATCCTACGCCCGTAGTAATGTCCGGTACTGAGTTTTCTCTTGGCGGTTTTTACAATCTTTATACCGGTGGTTACGGAAAGCTTACTCTTTCTAAAGAACTTGGTATTGGGACGTCTGCTGATTATTTAACGAAATATCCCAACAAAACCTATAAAGTTGCCGTTAAGATTGATGATGTATATGTTCAAGATACCAATGGTACTTTAAGTGCTAATGTTAAATACTTTGAGCTATCGCTCACAGATTCACTTACGATCAACAATTTGATTCCCGGTACATATACGATTGTTGAAGATGAGAGCGATGTTCTTGGTTATAATCTCACTAGCCAGACTTGTACTGTTGATAGTGCTCAAACGAGTAGTGTTGTATTAACTGGAAATAGCAGTAAATCTGCGGTTTTAACCAATACATACGAGAAAGTTGATCTGACGAACAAAGGCACTATCAGCATTACCAAGAGTGTTACAGGATTGACTGACTCAAGCAAAGAATATGAAGTTGCTGTACAAGCTGTTAATGGTAAATATGTTGGCAACATCAATGGCACATCTGAATCTGATTCTATAGTCTGGTTCAAGATTAAGAAAGGCGAGACACTTACTTTCAGTGGTCTTGATACGACTAAGACTTATAATATCTATGAAAAGAAATCCTCTGCTGTAGTCAGCGGATATGATCTTGTGGTAACTGGTTTTTCTACAGAAAACGAATATTCTGAGACATATAAGATAGATGCTCCTATCAGTTTTGATTCTAATAATGCAGTTCAGGTTAATCTGGAAAATAAATATACCCAACAGCTTGGGAAATTAACCATTAAGAAGTCATTTGTAAAGTCAGATGACAGTGCTCTTGTTGGAAGTTTTGGTGATGTAACATTTACTATTACGGGTCCCAATAGTTATTCTAATACTGTAAAGTATTCCGAGTTTACTGATGGAAAATATGAGATTTCTAATCTTCCAGTGGGAACATATACGATTTCTGAGAGTGGAGCGGATGCAGCTGCTCCTGTTGGTTATGTTTTTGACAGCATGTACTTATATAGTAATTACAATTGGAGTGCTGTAAGTAGTGCTAATGTAACTGTTGCTAAGGGTGATAATACTGCTCAGCTTAAAAACAAGTATAATGCTATTCAGTATCAGTACATTACGATTAACAAAACAGTTAATGGTTTGTCTCAAGACAAAACATATGAATTTGCACTTAAGAACTCTGAAGGCAAGTATTTCAATAATGATACCAAGGAATTCCAAACTGGTATTGTTTATACTTCAGTTAGTGTCACCAATGGTAGCGGAAGCATTGATATTGGTAAGGGAACTGACAAGAATTATATTCCTGCAGGTACTTATACATTGATCGAGAAAGATGCAAACGAATCGGGTTATATCTTAGAAACAACAGGTGTCGGATCTTTTACAGTTCAAGCAAATCAGAATCCGACTATTTATGTTTCAAATAAATATACTTCTAATGATTCTGTTTTTAAGTTGTCGGTAACAAAAGAAACGGAGAATGCACCTTACAACAATACAGAATATGAATTCTATGTCGTTTGTAAGAAGGGTACTGATACGTATTATTTGAAGTCTGATGGTAATCTTACTAATAACGAGAGTGATCGTTCTTTGTTCAAAATAAAGAATAACGAGACCAAAGAATTGATCATTAAGGATATCAGCAGTGATATTGAGATTACAGTAGTAGAGACATCTAATTCTGAGAATAACTACTATACACTTGATAAGAGTTATACCTATACGATTGGCGGTACGACTTCTACCGAAAGTGCTACATTTACTATCACAAACAAGGAAATGACCGTTACTATTAAGAATTCGTATACGCATATCGGCACACCTGCACCTACGGGTGAGATAACACTGAAGAAGGTAGATGCAGATGCAACAACGACGTTGCTTGGAGGAGCGGTATTCAGCCTTACAGGTACAGATGGTGCGGCAACTGGAGCGACCGCAGCATCTTTCACAACGGTAGCAGGTCAGGCAGTAGTGATATCCGGTCTTAAAGATGGAGATTACACCCTGACAGAGACTAAGGCACCGGATAACTATACGGGAGCAGCTAGTGCTACGACGTTTACGATAAGCAGTGGAGCTGTAAGTGCGGTCAATGGAACGGCCACAACTGACAGTGTGATCACTATTACGAACACGAAGAACAACACACCTGCACCTACGGGGCACCTACAGGTTCACCGTCGCCTTCGGTTACGCCTGCTCCTACAGGAGAACCGATTCCTACAGTATCTCCTGTTTCGGTAATCTGTGAGATCCCTATCAGCAAACAGGATGTTGGCGGTTCCGAGATCAATGGCGCCGTTCTGACGATTACAAATGCCGATGGTTTCAACAATGATCTTTCTGGCGTAACAGTAACTCAGAATGGACAGCCGGCCAACGGACTGGTCGTATCTGCAGATTCTGTCTCATTTACAACCGTAGAGTCTTCGAGTGCCATTGTCAGCGGACTTCCCGTTGGTACATATATACTGACAGAGACAGTAGTGCCTAATGGCTATGTTGTGGCTGAGTCTATTACATTTAGAGTTGATTCAGAAGGCAATGTTTGGGTATGCGGTACACCGGAAGAGAAGGTTCAGATGATCGTAATGATCGATCGTACGGATCCGATAGTTAGTCAGGTAAAGGTTGATGATGTCGTTGTTCCGCCTGAGAATTACACAGTCAATCCCGATAAGACGGTTACTCTGAAGGATGACTATACTAAGACTCTTGTTGCAGGTGTACACAGGATCACCATTACTTACACTGATGGAACTGAGACAACCGTTGAAATTACGATAACTGCCGGTGCTGCCAAGGTTCCTGCTACGGGCGAAGGTTCTGATTACCTGATGATCGCCGGTGCCATCGCCATGATCAGCTCAGCAGCAGCTCTTGCTTACACATTCTATAAGAGGTGGAGAGAAGAGGACTGATAAAGCAGGAGCATGCTTGTAACAAAGAATGGCCGGTTCAATTTGATTGAGCCGGTCATTATTTAAATAAGAAAAACTAATTCTGAATTTTCACTTGCATAATCTAATATGTTGTAATAATATTATTTAGCTTGTGAATGGAAATCCCCAATCGGGGTGTGGCTCAGGTGGTAGAGTGCTTGCTTCGGGAGCAAGAGGCCGTGGGTTCGAGTCCCGCCACTCCGACCAAATTTTTCCTTTTACGATGCTCATCGGGGTGTAGCTCAGGTGGCTAGAGTGCTTGCTTAGGGAGCAAGAGGTCGTGGGTTCAAGTCCCGTCACTCCGACCATGAATGATCCTCGGAATCCTTTCAATCGGGTTCCGGGGATTTTTCATTTTCAGATTTACAAATGTTACAAATTTGATTTTCATTTCATAGGGTGCTATACTTACCGAACCGATTTCTAACAAGGAGAAATATCTTGCACAGAAAACTAATCTCGGTTCTTATCATGTTTATCATGGTGCTCTCCATGAGCAGCACTGCAATCGCCGATACAATTGAAGTCCTTAACGAGCCTACCCAGGAGGAACTCTATACCTACGACAAGATCTGGATGGAGGCCACCGACGAGGAGCGTTATTACATGGATACTGAGATCAAGGCAAGAGCCGTAGGTCTGTCCACAAAGGAGTTCAAGTTTTTCGCCAGGGTAGTAGAAGGGGAAGGCCGCTTCTGCGAGGATGACCTTACGGATAAGGTCCTCGTTGCCTGCGTCGTCATCAACAGGACGAACTGCTCGAAATGGCCCACCAAGACCATTACGAAGACCCTGCAGCGCCCCAACCAGTTCCTGGCGGTAAACCAGGACACCAAGGAGTGCTACGTATCCCGTACTCTCGATTCCGAGTGGGCTATCGTTCTTGCTTACAGGCTTATAGATTCCTATTCGATCGACTGCCATATGGTCTATTACAATTCGATCGGATTCGGCGGTTATTCTTCCAGCTTTGCTGATTATTGTGACTGCAGATACTGCAACGGCAACTGCTTCTCCTGCATTAACTGTGACTGCAGCTACTGTACGGCATATTGTGCCATCTACGATCCCGAATGGAGCCTGGATTCCGTTGAGATGATCGAGCCTCATTACGAGAGGCCGATCGGAAGCATTACGGCAGGCGAGATAGTCTATCTTGGCAAGTACTGAAGTTTTGTCCGTTCAAACCTTAGTGATATAATCTCTCTATCACTTAAAAGGCGGTACTTCATATGAGCCGGGCAGACGATATTTTCGACGAGAACATCAGGACAATACTTAATTCCGGATATACGACCATCAATGACAAGGTCCGTCCTCATTGGGAGGATGACGGTTCTCCGGCATATACCTATAAAGCTTTTGCCATCGTTAACCGCTACGATCTGTCAGAAGAGTTCCCGATGCTTACTCAGAGGTTCATTAATTTCAAGGCCGCTGTTGATGAGCTTCTCTGGATATGGCAGAAGAAGTCCAATAATGTTAATGATCTTAATTCCCATATCTGGGATGCCTGGGCAGATGAGACGGGTTCCATCGGCAAGGCATACGGCTATCAGCTGGGTGTAAAGCATAAATACAAGGAAGGCGAATTCGACCAGGTCGACAGAGTCCTCTTTGATCTTAAGAATAATCCGTCATCTCGAAGGATCATGACCAACATCTATGTTCATCAGGATCTTAATGAGATGAATCTGTATCCCTGCGCATACTCTATGACTTTCAATGTAACCGGCAATAAGCTTAATGCCATCCTCAATCAGAGAAGCAACGACATGCTTGTTGCCAACGGATGGAATGTCTGCCAGTATGCGGTGCTTATCCATCTTATGGCCAGATGTGCAGGCCTTGAGGTAGGCGAGTTCGTCCATGTCATAGCTGATGCACATGTCTATGACCGTCATGTCGATATCGTCAAAGAACTCATAGAGAGGCCTAAGTTCCCGGCTCCCAAGCTCGTGATAGATGAAGGCATTACTGATTTCTATCAGTTCACCACTGATAACATCAGGCTTGAAGGCTATGAGTACGGTCCCAAGATCAAGGGGATCCCGGTTGCTGTCTGAGGTCTGCGGATGAAGCTGATATTCATTAGACACGGAGATCCCGATTACGTCAAAGACTCACTGACCGAGAATGGATGGCGCGAAGCTGAGATATTATCCGAGCGGGTTAAGAACTGGCCTGTTAAGGAATTCTACTGTTCTCCGCTCGGAAGGGCTCAGGATACTGCATCGCTTACCCTTAGGAAGGTCGGCCGTGAGGCTAAGACTTATGAATGGCTTCAGGAATTCTACTACAGAGTAAGAGATGAGCAGACAGGTGAGGAGACCATTGCCTGGGATTTTATGCCTAATTATTTCTGTCATAATGATGCACTTCATGATAAGGATGAATGGTATAAGACACCTGTTATGAGCACCGGCGATATCGAGAGACATTACCGTGATGTGGTCAGGGGACTGGATGATCTTCTGGCTTCGCACGGATATGTAAGGCGCGAAGACGGTGTCTATGCCGTCAAAGAGCATAACGATGACAATCTCGTGTTCTTCTGCCACTTTGGTATAACCGCGCTTCTTACAGGTTATCTTACCGGAGTGGCGGCACCCAGCCTCTGGCAGGGATTCTTCATGGCCCCGACATCTGTAACGGTACTGGGCAGTGAAGAACGCATTCCCGGTGAGGCAGCATTCAGAGTACAGGCTTTCGGTGACTGCAGACATCTCATCGAAGCAGGGGAACCCGTGTCCGCTTCCGGATACTTTACAGACATTTTCGAGGGGTAAGGCTATGATCGCAATCGCAGCAGTAGATGAGAATTGGGGCATCGGTTATCAGGGACAGCTCTTGATATCTCTTCCGGAAGACCAGAAGGGCGTTTTCCGCAAGTATACTTCCGGTCATACTGTCGTTTATGGTCGAAAGACACTTGAGACCTTCAAGGACCAAAAGCTCCTGCCGAACCGCACTAACATAATCATGAGCCGCAACTATGACTTCAAGAAAGAAGGCGCGGTCATAATGCACTCTGCTGCTGAACTCGAAGATTATCTCAGGATGGCGGATACTAACGAGGTATATCTGATCGGCGGTGCTTCGCTCTACAATTCGCTTATTGACCTTTGCGACAGGGCGATAATCACATATATTCATAAGACTTTTACGGCAGATGCGTATTTCCCGAATCTTGATGAGAGATACGGCTGGGGTCTTATCGAAGAGGAAGCTCCGGTAATGAGCGCCAAGGGTGTTGAGTTCTCCGTAAGGCATTACGAGAAGATCTGACTATATATATAAATAATACTTGCACCCGAGAAGGCTATTTGTTAAAATCTATCTCGCATAAAATTCACGTGCGCGTTCTTTCTGTGGCTATATGCTGAATAATACTTTGCGCGTACGGTAGTAGAACAGGAGGAAAATTTTATGTCTGTAATTTTAATGAAGCAGCTTCTTGAAGCAGGCGTCCACTTCGGACACCAGACTCGCCGTTGGAATCCTAAGATGGCTGAGTACATTTTCACGGAGCGTAACTCAATCCACATCATCGACCTTCAGAAGACAGTCAAGAAAGTTGACGAAGCTTATGCCGGAATGGTTGAGCTCGCTGACAAGGGTGACATTCTCTTCGTCGGTACAAAGAAGCAGGCTCAGGATTCCATCAAGGAAGCTGCTGAGCGTTGCGGTCAGTTCTATATCAACTATCGTTGGCTCGGTGGTACTCTCACAAACTTCGCTACTATCAAGAAGAGAGTTGCAAGACTTGAAGAGCTCCGCCAGATGGAGAAGGACGGTTCTTTCGAGCTCCGTACAAAGAAGGAAGCTTCTAAGCTTAAGCTCGAACTTACAAAGCTTGAGCAGAACCTCGGCGGTATCGTTGGCATGAAGAAGCTCCCTGCAGCACTCTTCATCGTTGATACAAAGAAGGAGCACAATGCTGTAGCTGAGGCTAGAAGACTTAACATCCCGATCGTTGCTATCGTTGATACAAACTGCGATCCTGATGAAGTTGATTATGTAATCCCCGGTAACGACGACGCTATCCGTGCAGTTAAGCTCATTACTGACAAGATGGCTGATGCTGTTATCGAAGCTCATTCCGGTGAAGACGGAAGTGCAGAGGGCGCTGATATCGACAGCGCTGAAGCTAAGGCTGAGACAGAGGCTGTTGCATCTGAGCAGGCTCAGGCTGAAGAAGGCGAGAAGTCTATCGAAGAGATCGCTTCTGAGTCTTAATCCATCATATATATCAACAGGAGGATATTACTATGGCTGTTACAGCACAACAGGTTAAAGAACTTCGTGAGCTCACAGATTGCGGCATCATGGACTGCAAGAAGGCACTTATCGAGTCTGACGGAGATATTGAGAAGGCTAAGGCATGGCTTCGTGAGAAGGGTATGGCTAAGGCTGAGAAGAAGTCCGCAAGAGTTGCTGCAGAGGGTGCAGTTATCTCCAAGATCTCTGATGATCAGAAGACAGGTGTTCTCGTTGAAGTAAACGTTGAGACAGACTTCGCTGCAAACACAGAGAAGTTCAAGACATTCGCAGCTACTATTGCTGATCATATCCTTGCTTCTAAGCCTGCTGATATGGAAGCTCTTATGGCTCAGCCTCTCTACAACGATCCTTCCAAGACTATCGAGGTCTTCCAGAAGGAAGCTATCGCTGACATCGGTGAGAATACTTCCGTAAGAAGATTCGTTATCTATGAAGTATCCGGCAACGGCGCTGTTGCTTCTTACATCCACATGGGCGGTAAGGTAGGCGTTTTCGTTGAGATCGCTACTGGTGATGATGCAGTTATCACTAAGCCTGAGTTCGCTGCTTTCGCTAAGGATATCGGAATGCAGGTTGCAGCTTCCAGACCCGGTTGGGTTGAAGAGGGTGATGTTCCTCAGTCTGAACTTGATAAGGAGACAGAGATCCTCAAGAACAAGGCACTCGAAGAGGGCAAGCCTGAGAAGATCGTCATGGAGAGGATCATCCCCGGACAGATCAAGAACTTCTACAAGATGAACTGCCTCGTTGATCAGGAATTCATCAAGGACGAAGAGATCGATGTTAAGACATACATCGCTCGTGTTTCCAAGGAACTCGGCACAGAACTTTCCGTTGTTCGTTTCACAAGATTCGGTCTTGGTGAAGGCATCGAGAAGAAGGAAGATGACTTCGCTGCTGAGGTTATGAAGCAGGCTGGTCTCTAATCCTGAGTAATTAGACAAAATGCAAGGCGCGGAAATTTTCCGCGCCTTTTTCTTGTATAAGTTATATAAAATACTTGAGATTTACTACAAATATATTTATTGATAACATATTTCTGCACATAAAATGTATGTGAGAAAGGAATAGGTATTTTTATGAAGATTCTTAACAAAGCAATTGCACTTTCAGTTTGCGCTGCAATGGGCCTCGCTCTTACAGCTTGCGCAAAGAACTATGATGGTACTTACAGAGCAACACTTGACTGCACAGACATCATGTCTGACGCTATGGATGGTATGGAACTCGAGGGTACTATCGAGGCTGACTTCATCCTCACAATGGAGAAGGGTGAGTACACAATCGAGATCGATACTGATAAGTTCGAGACAGACATGAACGATTTCATAACTGCTAACATCGACAACATCCTTATCGCTTCTTTCGGTACAGATGATATGGACGAACTCAATGAGTATGCTACATACATGGGTTATGCTGATTACGAAGAGATGAAGGCCGGCTTCATTGAAGAAGTTATGGGCAGCTTCTCTTCAGAAGACTTCGAGCTCGATGAGTCCGGTAAGTATTCTGTAGTTGGCGATACTATCAAGTTCGACAGCGATACAAGCGATGATTTCGACGGTTCCGTTAAGGACGGCAAGATCTCTGTAGCTCTTGAGGACGAAGATGGTGTATTCGGCGGCGAAGAGGTTGAACTCGTTTTCGAAGCTGATAAGGCTGAGTAATTTATAGTTACTGACAATTTGTTTCAGAGGCGCGGATGCAATGTCCGCGCCTTTTCTTTTACGGAAACGTCAAATTACATTTTTCAAAATCTTATTCACCATTCGGGATATTATTGATAGAATTTATTAATAAAAATAAGGAGTTATTCAACCGATGGCTGAAGCAAAATACAAGCGCGTATTACTTAAGATTTCCGGCGAAGCACTTGCCGGTGATGCCAAGATAGGTATCAATGATGAAGTTCTCAAAGAGATTTCCAAGAATATCAAAGCTGTAGCTGATCTGGGTGTCCAGGTGGCTATCGTCGTGGGCGGCGGTAACTTCTGGCGAGGAAGATCTTCCGAGAAGATGGACAGAGTAACTGCTGACCATATGGGCATGTTGGCTACTCTTATGAACTCTCTGGCTCTTTCCGATGCTTTGGAGCAGCAGGGTGCCGTTACGAGAGTCCTGTCTGCTATTGAAGTAAGACAGATGGCTGAGCCTTATATCAGGAAGAGAGCCGTAAGGCACCTCGAGAAGGGCAGGATCGTCATATTTGCATGCGGAACGGGTAACCCTTATTTCTCTACCGATACAGGTGCCGCACTCCGTGCCACTGAGATCGGAGCTGATATCTTCCTTAAGGCAACCATGGTCGACGGTGTCTATGATAAGGATCCTAATGTATATTCCGATGCCAAGAAGTACGATGTTGTATCCCATGATGAAGTCTTAAGACTTAACCTTAAGGTCATGGATGCTACTGCAGCAGCACTTTGCCGTGATAACCACACCAAGATCCTCGTGTTCTCCATGAAGGATCCCGCTAATATCGTCAGGATCGCTGAAGGCGAGCCTCTCGGTACAATTGTTGAGTAATTAAATAACAGGAGGATATTTCCATGGCTATGATCGAGATCACAAAGCAAGACTACGATGAAGTAGAAGTTAAGATGCGCAAGTGCATCGATAACCTTCAGGAGAACCTCAATTCAATCAGGGCAGGACGTGCCAATCCGCATGTTCTCGATAAGATCATGGTTGAGTATTACGGTGCTCCTTCACAGCTTAATGCCGTAGCAAACATTCAGGTACCTGAGGCTCGTATGATCACACTTACACCTTGGGATCCCTCCATGCTCAAGGAGATCGAGCGTGCTATTCAGTCCTCTGATCTCGGTATCAATCCTACCAATGACGGTAAGATGATCAGACTTGTTTTCCCTATGCTCACTGAAGAGAGACGTAAGGAACTCGTTAAGCAGGTCAAGGTATACGCTGAAGAGACAAAGGTAGTTGTCCGTAATGTTCGCCGTGACTACATCGATAAGATGAGAGGCGCCAACAAGCGTAAGGAGCTTACAGAAGATTCCCTTAAGGAATACGAAGAGAAGATCCAGAAGATAACAGACAAGTTCATTACTGAAGTTGATTCTGTTGCTGAGAAGAAGGATAAGGAGCTCATGGAGATCTGATAATGGCGATCACCGGTTCTACATCTAAGAATAAGACTTATGATACGGCGGGACTTAAGGTCCCCGTATCTTTGGGCGTAATAATGGACGGCAACGGAAGGTGGGCAAAGAAGCGCCTGCTACCCAGAAGTGCCGGACACAGGGCAGGCGCAGAGAACCTCAAAGAACTCTGCCGTAACTGCGGTAATTACGGTGTTAAGTATCTCACAGTGTATGCCTTCTCCACCGAGAACTGGTCAAGACCTCAGGGAGAGGTGGATCAGCTTATGAAGCTTTTCGTGGAGTTCTTCGACCGTTATGATCCCGAACTTGCAGAAGAGGGGATCAGAGTAAGGTTTACCGGTGACATCGAACATCTCCCGGAGAACATACAGAAGGTCTGCAGAGAAGGTGAGGAGCGTTCCAAAGACCGTCCCAAGATGCAGCTTATCGTTGCATTCAATTACGGCGGAAGGCGCGAGATCGTTCATTCCATGCAGAACATTGCCAGGGATATCAAAGATGGCAGGATTCAGCCTGAAGACATTACGGAAGATATGATATCTTCCAATATGTACCTTCCGGATGTTCCGGATCCGGAGCTTATCATCAGGCCCAGCGGCGAGATGAGGCTGTCCAACTTCCTTCTTTGGGAGAGTGCCTACTCCGAATTCTGGGTATCCGATACACTTTGGCCTGACTTCGGTTATGACGACCTTACACAAGCATTCAGAGATTATGCAAAGAGGGACAGACGTTTCGGCGGTCTGTCTAAGAAAGATACGGAAGAGAATTAACACTGATGAGACAGAGAGTTATTACTGGAATACTTTTTACGTTAGGCGTTTGCGCCTTCTTTATTCCTGCTTACTGGTTCCCGGTAATCGCATTGGTATTCTCTATCATTGTCAGCGGATTCGTTATATTCGAGCTTATAAAAGCTCTTAGAGACGGTACATTCAGTCCGTCCCTGATCCTTGTATTGATAGGAGCGGTATTGGCGTTCGGCTTGTTTATCATATGTTATGCATTCAGTCTACCGCTTGATACAGCTCTTGCTTTCTATCTTCTTGTCGTGGGTTCATATTGCGTTGCCTGCGGCATCATTGTTCCGATATTCCGTAAGCATGATGATTTCGCGCTTCAGAACGGACTTATATCTGCAGGTGTAGTCTTCTATGTAACTTTCCCTTTGTATTGCTTCTGCTGCACCATGATGCTCATCGAGAACGGCTGGTTCTACGGCATCATCGGTCTGTTTGCTCCCTGGATATCTGATGTATTTGCATACTTCTCGGGTGTTACGCTCGGCAAGCATAAGATAATCGAGCACATCTCGCCGAAGAAGACCTGGGAGGGCTGCATCGGCGGCGCTTTAGGATGTGCCATAGCAGTAATGCTTTATTCGATAATCGTAATATACAGATTGGATGCAATGACTATCAATCCCGTCCTGTTCTGTGTAATAACCTTTATTACCGGCTTCGTCGTCTCCGTGATGTCACAGCTCGGAGACTGGTTTGCATCAGTCATCAAGAGAAGAGTCGGGATCAAAGATTACGGTAAGATCCTTCCCGGCCACGGCGGAATGCTCGACAGATTTGACAGCGCATTCTTCACGTTGCCCATTGGTCTTCTTCTTGGACTCGCTGCAGTCAACTTCTTCTGATCCTGCAGTATCTATATTGGAGAGTATTAATTGATGAGAGTATTGTCTATCTTAGGTTCAACCGGCTCTATCGGTACACAGACACTTGAAGTAGTAAGGCGTAATCCCGAGGACTTTAAGGTTGCAGGTCTTGCATGCGGTTCGGATATCGAACTCCTCTATAAACAGATCGAAGAATTCGGCCCTGAAGCCGTATCTGTTGCTGATCCTGCAAAAGCAGATGAATTGAGGTCAAGGATCAATTCAGCCGGAATTAAGACAGAAGTCCTGAGCGGTGAGGACGGAGTCATATCTATCGCGACTCTGGGTTCATGCGACACTGTTGTTGGAGCGATGGTCGGAGTGGCCGGCCTTCTTCCGACATATAAGGCGATCTTGGCCGGCAAGGACATTGCTCTTGCAAACAAGGAGACTCTTGTATCAGGCGGAGATGTTATCATGCCGCTCGTTAAGGAGAAGGGCGTAGCACTTCTTCCGGTCGACAGCGAACACTGCGCCATATGGCAGTGTCTCAGGGGCGAGAAAGCTTCCAATCTTGACAGGATCCTCATTACTGCTTCAGGCGGACCTTTCCGCGGTAAGTCCAGGGATGAGCTTGTCGGAATGACTGCAGAGAATGCATTGAAGCACCCAACCTGGAAGATGGGCGGAAAGATCACCATTGATTCATCTACAATGATGAATAAGGGTCTCGAGATCATAGAAGCCCACCATCTCTTCGGCGTAAGCGTTGACAGGATCGATGTTGTCGTTCATCCGCAGAGTGTAATTCATTCCATGGTCAGGTTCTGCGACGGATCTGTCATGGCTCAGATGGGCAAGCCTTCCATGATACTTCCGATCATGGTCGCTCTCTATTATCCCGACAGAGGTCCAAGGATCATAGAAGAGTTTGATCCTTTTGCAAAGGGACTTTGCAATCTGACTTTTGAGAAGTGCGATACCGATGTATTCGGACTCGTTGATCTTGCGTATGAAGCAGGAAGACAGGGCGGTATCCTGCCTGCTGTCATGAATGCAGCAAATGAGGTTGCCGTTAACGCTTTCCTTAACGGGAAGATCGGTTTCCTCGATATCGAGAAGACGGTTAAGGCTGTCTACGATGATTATTCAGGCAAGACATTGCCTGAATCGATAACTATTGAAGATGTTCTTTCCTATGACAGGGAAGCCAGGATAAAAGGTGGAGAATATATAAGTAAATGGGCGGATTAAGCATCGGTTTAAGCATATTCATCGTCATCATAATGCTCGGGCTCCTGGTTACTGTCCATGAGCTCGGTCATTTCTGGGTCGCAAAGCTTCTCGGGATCAAAGCCTATGAGGTGTCTATCTTTGTCGGTCCGCAGCTTTTCCACTGGAAGGGGAAGGACGGAGTCGAGTATTCCATCAGAGCGATCCCTATCGGTGCTTATGTAAGATTTACCGATATCGATGAAGAAGGCAATGTCATAGAGAGCGATGATCCGGACCTTCTCATCAATAATCCCAGATGGAAGAGGCTTATCGTGTCCATTGCCGGACCTCTCATGAACTTTCTGCTGGGTACGCTGATCCTCTTTGGATTATTCTCTATCGTATCTTATCCGACACTCGATCTGATGCCTGCACCACAGGGTACTCAGCTCTATAATACTGAATACCAACCATTTGACACTATAGTAGCCGTTGACGGGAAGACTGTATTTACACCTTTTGATTATAGTTACAGGATCTCTTTGCCGAAAGCATCGGAAGATATTACCGTTACTCTTAGGTCAAAAGAGACCGGTGAATTGTATGATATTGTTCTGTCACCTGAACTTGATACACAACCTTCAATCGGCATCCAATTCAATGTCGGAACTGATAATAAATATAACGGCTGGTATATTGTCTATGCTTTCGAGCAGCAGAACGGCGGTAATATTGTGCTCAATGCCGGTGATTATCTTGTGGCGGTAGACGGTGTCCCCGTATCCGAAGAAATGTTAGAAGTCTTTGACAGTTATGAGGCCGGTGATGTAATTCACATTACTTATGTTCACAATGGTCAGACTTATGAGGATGACCTGACGATTACGACTATGACTCTGTCTAACGGCAGAGGCATTAGGGTCTGGGATTACCGGGTAGAATCTCTTGAGCAGCTCGGTGAAGCTGCGCTCTGCTCGCTGAAGATGACGCCTTCGATCATGGTAGGATCCGTCCTTATGATCGAGAATGCTTTTAAGGGCGAAGAAGAAGTTTATAACGTCGTATCCGGTCCCATCGGTGTAACAACTGCAGTTAATGACGTGGTTACCAGCGATGCCGGATCCGTATTAGATAAGGTATACTGGGTCATACTCCTTTGCGGAGTTATCTCAATCGGCCTGGTATTCACGAATATGCTTCCTATTCCCGGTCTTGACGGTGTACAGATCCTTCTTATCACTGTTGAGATGATCATGGGCAGGAAGATATCCAAGAAGGCTGAAGGCGTAATTAATGTAGTCGGTTTCTGTATGCTTATAGCACTCGTGTTATTCGCATTCTCATCCGACATTATCCGTATAATCGTAGAGCGTTAAGGGGGCATATATGACCAGAGAAGTAATGATCGGCAATGTCCGGGTCGGCGGCGGAGCATCCGTAAAAATCCAGTCGATGAACAATACCGACACCAGAGATGCCAAGGCAACACTTGAACAGATCAGACAGTTTGCAGAAGCAGGTTGCGATATAACCAGAGTCGCTATTCCTGATATGGAAGCTGCTGAGGCTCTTAAGGAGATCACGGCCGGATCTCCGATACCTGTTGTTGCCGACATTCATTTCGATTATAAGCTGGCCATCGCTTCTGCCCGTAACGGCGCTGCGAAGATCAGGATCAACCCGGGTAATATAGGCGGCGCAGATAATGTAAAAGCCGTAGTTGATGTATGTAAAGAGATGGGTATCCCGATCCGTGTAGGCGTCAATTCAGGTTCCATATCGCGTGATATCCTGGCCAAATACGGTGAAGTAAACGCTGATGCAATGACCGAGAGCGCTCTCAGTGCAGTAAAGATCCTTGAAGATGCCGACTTCGAGAATATCGTTATCTCCATCAAGTCATCTTCTCCCAAGCTTACCATCGATACTTACAGGATCCTCTCCAAGGCTTGTGATTATCCTCTTCACGTCGGTGTAACCGAAGCAGGAACAGTAAAGGAAGGCGTGATCAAGTCAGCAGTAGGTATCGGTGCACTTCTGGCAGAAGGCATCGGAGATACCATCAGGGTATCACTTACAGGAGATCCGATCGAAGAGATCTATGCTGCCAAGAGCATACTCAAAGCTCTTGGCCTCAGGGACGGCGGCATAACATTTATCTCCTGTCCCACATGCGGCAGGACTCAGGTGCCCCTCATTGAGCTTGCCGAAGAGATCGAAGCGAAGGTAGCGCGCCTTCCTTATAATCTCAAGGTCGCAGTTATGGGCTGCGTTGTAAACGGCCCCGGAGAAGCAAGAGAATGCGATATCGGCATAGCGGGCGGTAAGAACGAATTTGTTCTGTTTGAGAAGGGGCAGCCGGTGAGAAAGATCCCGGCAGATCTGGTTGTTGATGAGTTTGTAAAGGAAGTGGTTAGACTTGGAGAAGCAAAGAGCAAGGCTGACGGAGCTGCTGGAAAGTGAGGCCTCAGCCTTTAAAGGAATAGATGGAATATATGTAGAATCTGTAGATATCTTCAAGCAAAAAGGTTTGATCAGCATAATGTTATCAGGAGCTGACAGCCTTGAGCCTGATAATGATCTGGCTTGTTATCTTGATAAGCTTAATGAGTACTATAAGAACACGGTAAACCTCATTTTTACCGACATAAGTGATCTTAACGGGATAACCGGAAAGATCGCTTCGCTTATCAAATACCAGGTCTTAAGAGATTCGGATTCTGAGATCATAGAGCAGAGCAGTGTGATGGACTTATCCTGCGATGAGGGTAAGTTCGACATTATCCTGCCGGGTTACTGGGAGAACCTGTATTCCGATAACGAGATAAAAGAGATAAAGGCTGCTGTCTGCAGAAGCTGTAAGCTGATAACGGGGATCGATCCGTCGGATGCAGACGGGATAGAGCTGCGTGTTGTCTATAATCGTGCCGGCGGAGATGATGTATTGTCTCCGGAAGAGATCATCAGGAGAGCAAAAGAGAACGGTACTTACTACGAGAATGACGGCAATTATGAGAAGCCCGGAAAGCGTAAAAAGAAGACTGAAGGTCAGAGTGACAGAGTAGAAGAGAAGGAAGAAGAGCCCAAGGATAAGAAGCTCAGTACGTCTTCCTGGGAATACAAGTCTCAGCAGGGCCTTAAGGAAGCAAAGGAAGAAGAAGGCGGCAAGAAGGAATTCAGAAGGACTCCCAATGCCGAAGGCGCTATATTCGGCAGGGTAAAGACCGATGCAAAACTGGTCAAGATAGCTGAACTGTCATTGGGTGACTCAGATGTTAATGTCATTGGTACTGTCACGCTGCCGGAAGAGAATGCGTTAAGGCTCACCAAGTCTTTCAAGAAAGTAATCGCCAAGTTCATGGTAATGGATGACTCCGATGCTATCTCATGCATTGCTTTCCTTAAGCCTGAAGAGGCTGACAGCTTTGAGAAAATGTTTGGCAAGGGCGGATTTGCCGGTTTCCAGGGCAACGTCGAGACGGATTCATATTCCGGTGAGAAGCAGCTCATGGTATCCGGTGCTTTCCCGGCAGACAAGCCGGAGGGAAAAAAGGACAAGGCTCCCAGGAAGCGTGTCGAACTCCATGTCCATACAAAGATGAGCGAGAGCGATGCCACAACGGATCCTGCAGACCTTATCAAGACTGCGGCTGCGTTCGGTCATACCGCGTGTGCCGTAACCGATCACGGCGTTGTACAGGCGTTCCCGCATGTTTTCGAGGCGGCGAAAAAGATCAACAAGAAGCGCGGCGACGACGAACCGAAGTTCAAGACGATCCTCGGGTGTGAGGGTTACCTTGTAGATGACGGTCCTACAGTCTTTTACAACCTTCCCTATGACGCGGACAACGACAAAGAGCATGTGTTCAACGGAGATACTGAAGATGCTTCGCTGAACTTCATTGAGAAAGCAAAGTCAGTAGGATCCTTTGTTGCTTTATCCATCCGCAGGAACGGAGACGATGAATGCCGCGATACTTTCACCGGTGTGGCAGCTGCAAAATTCAGGCTTAAGGGTTACAGACCTGTCAGGAAGCAGGAGGAAGGTGAATCCGAAGAAGCTGCAAAGGAATTTGCTTCACACGATATTGACAGGTCGTTGTGGAATGCTGATGAATTCCCCGAGGCTCTCTCTGATGCCATGATCTCTGCAAAAGAAGAAGAGAAACGCGAACCGATCGGAAGACTGTTCAATCAGGATAACCCTTCAGAGTGTGAATATTCTGATTCAGATGAAGAGGTCATACCTGAAGTTCTTGAATTCGAACATGTGGCTGACTTCTATGCCGAATTTGAGGATGCTATCTACCCCGGAGAAGGCGAGCCATGCGAGTCTTATTTTGCCATGGGCGAACTTGTGGAGTTCATCGGTGATTCGTATGTCACAGGTGAAGACATCTTCACAACACTATCGTTCCTCAGAAGGGCCGGATACGGCATAAATATCGAAGAACAAAAGTACTACAGACATAAGTTCCTTATGCCTGCGACCAATGATGCGGATATTCTGAGATATGTATTCGGTCGTGAGTATAAGGACGTTAATGATGCACTTAAGGCGAAGGGTATGACATTTGCTCCAAAGTCCACGGGAACTGATGCAGACGTCCTGCTGGACAGCTGTTATGCATCTGCAAATCTTCTTATCGATGCGCTGAAGGAAGAAGGTACGGTCGATCCCAATAAGATCAACTATAACCACGGGCATAAGACACCGAGAGAGATTAAGACAATCAGGACTAAAAAGAACCCGGGAGGAGCCCCGACTTATCACATCATATATCTTGCCAGGACTAATATGGGGCTCTACAATCTGTACAGACTGGTCTCGGAATCCAACATCCATTATTTTGCAATGAGACCGAGAACGCCGAAGAGCCTGCTCAGATACTACAAGTCTGCACTGATCGTCGGCGGTGCGTGTGAACGCGGTGAGATATACAGATTCGTTATCTCAAAGTACAAAGAACTCGGCAGGGACAGGGTAAAGACAAGAGAATTCCTTAAGGATTCTCCTGAGTTTGCCGATATCCTGTCTTTGTACGACTATGTTGAGATACAGCCGCTGTGCAACAACATGTTCATTACCAGACAGAATCCGGCTGATTCTGATACGGGCAATGTTGCCGTAGATGAGAATGATATCAGGATAATCAATGAGCTTCTGGTTGAGACTGCTGACGATCACGGCATGCCAGTCTGCGCTACTACGGACTCTCACTTCCTTAACAAGGAAGACGGTCAGTACCGTAAGTACCTTCTTATGAGTATGGGCTTCAAAGACGCTGAGATGCAGAGTAATCTGTACTTCAGGACCACTGAAGAGATGCTCGATGAATTCAGCTATCTTGGCGAAGAGAAGGCTGAGGAAGTCGTTATCGATAACACCAATATAATCGCTGATAAGATCGAGTTCGGGATCAAGCCTTTCCCTGACGGATCTTATCCGCCTCAGATCGCCAGAGCAGCCGCAGATATCAGGGATATCGCTTATACCAAAGCCAACAGGATGTACCGTCATAAGGGCGTTCTTAACGAAGTGGTCAAGGCAAGGCTCGACAGGGAGCTTGAAGCTATCATCACCAACGGTTATGCGATCATGTATTACATCGCATACAGGCTTGTTAAGAAGTCGAATAATGACGGATATGTAGTAGGTTCCAGAGGATCAGTCGGTTCTTCGTTTGCCGCAACAATGTGCGGTATCTCCGAAGTCAACCCGCTGCCTCCGCATTACAGATGTCCCAAGTGTCATTATGCAGAGTTCGATAATTCAGGTAAATACGGTTCGGGATATGATCTTCCTCCGAAGAACTGTCCTGAATGCGGTGAGAAACTAATACCTGACGGTCAGGATATACCTTTCGAGACATTCCTCGGATTCAAGGGAGACAAGCAGCCTGATATCGATCTTAACTTCTCCGGTGAATACCAGCCCAGAGCGCATGCGTATGTCGGCGTGCTGTTCGGCGGCACACATACATTCAAGGCAGGTACGATCGGTGCTTATCAGGATAAGAATGCTTATGCTGTCTGCCGCAAGATATGCGAGGAGAGGGGAGAACCTTTTACCCAGGCTCATCTTGCTTATATGTCCAGAGACATCATCGGTGTCAAGAGAACTACTTCCCAGCACCCGGGCGGTATCGTGGTTATCGCCAAGGAGATGGATGTATATGAGTTTACGCCCATACAGTATCCGGCAAACAAGACCGACTGCGGGATCATTACGACTCACTTCGATTTCCGTGCGATGCACGATACGATCCTCAAGCTTGATATCTTAGGTCACGCAGATCCTACTGTATTGAGGATGCTCAGTGATATTACAGGTGTTACGATCACCGATATTCCGATACCGGACGAGAAGGTAATGAGCCTTCTTACCGGAACTGAAGCACTCGGATTCCCCATAGATGCCACGGACGCCGGCTCTGCAACTTTGGGACTGTCAGAGCTCGGTACCAACATGGCAAGAGGAATGATCAAAGAGACAAAGCCTACAAGGTTCTATGATCTCGTACAGCTCATGGGACTGTCTCACGGTACGGACGTATGGACCGGCAATGCACAGGAACTTATAAGGAACGGCATATGTGACCTCAATTCCGTTATCGGATGCCGTGACTCCATTATGACGACTCTTATCTATTGGGGTCTGCCCAATAAGGATGCCTTCGATATCATGGAGGCAGTTCGTAAGGGTAAAGTCGCTAAGGGCGAGTGTGCAAAATGGCCTGAATACATGCAGGAGATGAAGGATAACAAAGTTCCTGACTGGTACATCGAGTCATGCCAGAAGATCAAGTACATGTTCCCGAAGGCGCACGCTGCGGCTTATGCGATATCTTCACTGAGAGTTGCCTGGTTCAAGGTCTACTATCCTGAAGAATATTATTGCTCTTTCTTCACTCACAGAGGCGAAGGTCTGTTCAACGCCGAAGACATGTGCCACGGTCCGGAGAAAGTAAAGCAGAGAAGGATCGAGCTTGCTGATGAGATGCATGCAAAAGGCGATCCCAATACCAAGCTCAAGTTCTATTTCTATGAGCTCGTAGAAGAGATGTACGCCAGAGGCATTACTTTTGCTCCAATCACACTCGAAGATTCACTCGGCACCAAGTTCGCCAAAGCCGGAGACAAGCTTATAAGACCGCCGTTCTGTGCGATCAGTTCGGTATCTCCTGCAAACGGTGAAGCGATAGAGAAGGCAAGGGCAGACGGTCCGTTCAAGAACAGGGAAGACTTCATGAACAGGACCAAATTAGGACAGTCCGTAACTCAAAAGCTCATTGATTACGGCGGGATCCTTGATGATCTCCCGGAGAGCGCACAGATCAATCTCTTTGACCTGCTGTGAGGATGACTTCTGATGAGCTACTGCAATGTTATCTTAAGAGGCGCTGTCAAACAGACTGATGTCCTTTACACATATAAGATCCCGGAAACACTTGAAGGCAAAGTGGTTCCGGGGTGTCTTTGCAGCGTTCCCTTCGGCAAGGGCAACCGTCTTAAGAGTGCATTGGTAACGGAAGTAACTGCTGAATGTTCATCAAGTTACAAGGTCAAAGATGTATCGGCTCTGGTATCAGATATACCTGTCGTAACGGATGATCAGCTGGCAATATTGGATAAAGTCGCCTCCCGGTATAACTGTACCAGGGGCGAGGCAGCCGAACTCATGATCCCGTCATGCGTTGAGACACATAAGAATAAGAGTGTCGCTTTCGTTGAGATCGCAGATAAAGACGAGGCCGAAAGTGTGCTCCGAGAGGGTTCTCTCAGGTCTTCCGCGCATATCAATATCCTGGAATATCTTCTCGAGAACGGGCCTTCTGACCGTAAGGAAGTACTATACGGATGCCGGGCTTCTGCCAGTCAGCTCAAGGCTGTCATCGACAAAGGCCTTGTGAGATCTTATAAGACGAGGGCAGAGGACAGCGAAGTAACGTCTGAATTTGAATTCGAAGACGTTCCCGACCGCGGATTTACTGAAGAGCATGACCTTAATACAGATCAGCAGAATGCAGTAAAGAAGATCATGGAAGGCGATAAGGCCGTCTATCTTCTGTATGGCATAACGGGCAGCGGTAAGACAGAAGTGTATCTTAACTGCGCACGCCAAACGATCGAGAACGGCGGAAACGTGCTCTATATGGTCCCCGAGATCTCGCTTACGCCTCAGTCCATCAACTGGATCAGAGGCAGGCTCGGTGACAGTGTCGCTGTCCTCCACAGCAGACTTACAGACAATCAGAGATATGTTCAGTGGGACAGGATAAGAAGAGGTATCGCCAGGATCGTCGTGGCTCCGAGGAGCGGCGTTTTCGCGCCGATACCGAACCTCAAGCTCATTGTCATAGATGAAGAGCATGACGGTTCGTACAGGTCAGAGACGCATCCGAGGTATTCTGCCAAAGAGATCGCCAGGATGAGATCAT
This sequence comes from Oscillospiraceae bacterium, assembly GCA_902782125.1. Lineage (GTDB taxonomy): Bacteria > Bacillota > Clostridia > Saccharofermentanales > Saccharofermentanaceae > Saccharofermentans. Next base: position 247,223 of record CACZMA010000004.1, read on the forward strand.
CCATAACCGGGGCCAAGATCATCCTGGGTTCTGCCACGCCTTCGATCGAGAGCTTTTATGCTGCAACACATGACGTATATGAGATGGTCGAGCTTAAGACAAGAGCGAGGAAACAGGCAAGGCTCCCCGAGACTGTTCCCGTCGACATGAAGGAACAGATCAAGCTCGGAAGCGGTGAGATGCTGTCGGTTCCGCTCAGGCAGGCCATATCTGTAGCGTTGTCGGAACGTAAGCAGATAATGCTCTTCCTTAACAGACGCGGCTACTCGAGGACTCTTGTCTGCAGTGACTGCGGTACCGCCGCGACTTGTGTTAACTGTTCAGTCGCCATGACACTTCATAACAACAAGCGTACCGGTAAGCAGAATCTCGTCTGCCATTACTGCGGCTACACGATCCCTGCCGATACAGCCGAGTGCAGTTCATGCGGCGGGATACATTTTACGCGCGCAGGCTTCGGCACACAGCAGTTAGAGGAGCTCATCAGGAAACTCTATCCGACAGAGAAAGTTCTCAGGATGGACCAGGACACAACGATGTCTCCCAAAGCATACCGCGACATCATCGACAGCTTTGCCGCGGGGGAGGCTTCTTTCCTTATCGGTACTCAGATGATCGCGAAAGGGCACGACTTCCCGAATGTTACCGTCGTCGGTATACTCGGAGCAGACCTTATGCTGGCATCTTCATCCTACCGTGCATCAGAGAGGGCATTCCAGCTTATCACGCAGGCTGCGGGCAGGGCCGGAAGGGCAGATGCTCCCGGTAAAGTGTTCGTGCAGAGCTACAGACCTGATCTGCCGCTCTTCAGATATGCGCTTACCCAGGATTATGAAGCTTTCTATAAGGCCGAGATCGAATACAGGGAGAAGCTCCTTCTTCCTCCGTTCAAGGCGTTAGGTGAGCTGATACTGTCTGACGAGAATGAAGAAGACCTCGCCGTTAAAGCGTCTGAACTTAAGGCTTATCTTAAGGATTTCCTGTCGTATCAGGATGAGAAGCACGGTTTTGAGTTGTTCGGCCCTATGCCCGATGTCATCTATGAACTCAGGGGAAAGTACAGGATGGCTTTTGTCATTAAGGCAACGACCAAATCTGCACTTAATGCTATATACAAAAAGATAACAACTGACTTTGATTACAACAGGTATCAGATCAGCTTCAACAATGATCCGGAGAACTGATTTTGTGCGCGTGAGAAGTACACTTGTGCGCCCTCAAAGTATAAATTGACTATATATAAAGGACAATGATAAAATTCGTAGGAAGTAAACAGTCAGGCTGTTTACATTTCTGTTTTTTAAGGGGGCAAGACTTATGTCAAATCCTGTTTTTGAAGGTGCTGCAGTAGCTATCATCACACCGTTTTTTGAAGACGGCGGAATCAACTTTGAAGAGCTCGGTAAGATGATCGAGTTCGAGATCGAGAATAAGATCGATTCTATCGTTATCTGCGGTTCCACCGGTGAAGCTGCAACCATGGATCATGAAGAACATGTTGAAGCGATCAAGTATGCCGTCGAGAAGGTTGCAGGAAGAGTTCCCGTCATTGCCGGAACTGGTTCGAACGATACAAACTATTGCGTAACCCTCTCCAAGAAGGCTGAAGAGCTTGGTGCAGATGCACTGCTCCTCGTTACCCCTTATTACAACAAGTGCACACAGGAAGGTCTCTATCAGCACTATAAGAAGGTTGCTACAGCTGTAAGCTGCCCGATCATTCTTTACAATGTTCCTTCCAGGACCAATGTAAACATCAGCCCGGCTCTCCTTAAGAGACTGGCCGAGTTTGACAACATTGTCGGAATCAAGGAGTGCAATTTCTCTCAGGTTCCCGATATCTTCAGCCTCTGCGGTGACAGATTTGCCGTATATTCCGGTGAGGATGCCCTGGCAGTACCCATGGTATCTCTCGGCGGAAAGGGCGTTATCTCTGTTGTTGCCAACATCCTGCCTGAGATCACCAGCAAGATGATGCACGATGCACTTGACGGCAGTTACGATACCGCCAGAGCTGCTCAGATCGAGCTCGTACCTCTCATCAACTCTCTGTTCTGCGAGGTTAACCCGATCCCTGTCAAGGAAGCCATGAATATCCTCGGATGGAATGCCGGCCCCTGCAGACTGCCTCTTTGCGATATGAGCGAAGCAGGACATAAGAGAATGGTGGACACTCTCGCTCAGTATGATGTATCCGCCATGGACAAATACGTAAAATAATCGGAGTTAATATGGTTAAGGTCTTTCTTAATGGTTGTTGCGGAAGAATGGGCAGGGCTATAGCCTGCCTTTGCAAGGACAGCGATGAGTATACCATCGTCGCAGGCTGTGACATGATGCCGGGCGAGGATATGTCTTTCCCTGTGTATAAGGACCCGAATGAATCAACTGAAGATTTTGATGTTATCATCGATTTCTCCAATGCCAAGGCAGTTCCTTCGATCCTTGCTTTTGCTATAGCTAAGAGCAAACCCTTCATTTGCTGCACAACTGCTCTGGATGAGGCAACGCTGGCTCAGATCGATAAGGCGTCTGAACAGATCGCAGTATTCAGATCTGCAAACATGAGCCTTGGTATCAACATCATGCTCGAACTCATCAAGAAGGCTGCAGCAACGCTCTATCCCGATTACGACATTGAGATACTCGAAGCTCACCATAATCGTAAGCTCGATGCTCCTTCCGGTACTGCAGTTATGCTCGCAGATGCCGTTAAGGAGACTGTTCCTGATGAGATGGAGCTCATCTATGACAGACATTCTGTCAATGAAGCCAGGAAGCCCAATCAGATCGGCATGTCCTCCATCAGAGGCGGCAATATCGTAGGTGAACACTCGATCTACTTTATAAGTGACGAAGAAACGGTTACAATTAGCCACAGTGCCAAGACAAGAGACGTTTTTGCCAAGGGCGCACTCAAAGCTGCAAGCTTCATGAAGGGCAAGGAGAAGGGATACTTTAATATGTCCGATGTCATTGCCGCTAATAACGAACAATAAACGGAGGTTTTTATAATGTTTGATTATGTGAGAATTCTTGCTGAGGAGACAGCAACAACCGGTTCCGAAGGTGCTTTCGGTATGGATCAGATGGGATCTTTATATTCCATCGGTATCCTTATAGTAATGTTTGTAGTCTTCTACTTTATCCTTATCAGACCTCAGAGGAAGAGAGATAAGGAACTTAAGAAGGAGATGGAGAATCTTGCAGTCGGTGATAAGGTCGTAACTATCGGCGGACTTATCGGCTTTGTTGCAAATATCAAGGACGACGAGATCACTATCTCTACATCTGCTGCCAACTCTCTCGTTACTTACACAAAGAGTGCGATCCAGACAGTTGTTAAGAGAGACCGTCTCAATCCTGACGGAAGCGTGAAGAAGGAGCCCGAAGCTGAGAAGAAGGGCCTTTTCGGATCCAAGAAGAAGGAAGACAAGGCTGAGTAACGTCATTTCAGTTCCAAGCAACTTCCGGCCCGGTTTGAATTTCCGGGCCGTATTATTAAAAGGATAGCGGAATGGGAAGAATACCTGACAGTGTTATCGATGAAGTCCTGGCGAAGGCTGATATTGCCGATGTCGTAGGTAATTACGTTGCTTTGAAGTCAAAGGGCACCAATATGTGGGGCCTTTGTCCTTTCCATGATGAGAAGACGCCTTCGTTCTCGGTTAATCCGTCGAAGGGGATATTCAAGTGTTTCGGATGCCAGAAGGGCGGCAATGCGATAGGCTTTATCATGGCCATGGAAGGTCTGGATTACCGTGAAGCCATTGTATATCTGGCTGACAGGTATGGTGTAACTATACCTGATGATGCTTCTTCGGAAGCTGAAGACCAGCTTAAGCGGAAGAAAGAGCGTGTCAGTAATATCCTTAAGGAAGCTGCCAGATTCTATTACATGTCTTATCAGGACGAAGATACCGGTAAGCCTGCCAGAGAGTATGCCAAGAGACGAGGGCTCGATAAGGAGACTCTCGATCATTTCGGAATAGGTTATTCGCCACTGGGCTGGGATACTCTGTATAAGCATCTCAAGGATATGGGATATACGGATGATGAGATGATGGATTCCGGTATCTTCATCAGATCCAAGAAGAATAACAATATCCTCGATCTGTTCAGGGGAAGACTTATGTTCCCGATCTTCGATCCGATGGGCAATATCATCGCCTTCGGCGGAAGGGCACTTGGCGATGAGAAGCCTAAGTATGTCAATTCTCCTGATTCGCTCGTGTATAAGAAACAGAATCACTTCTATGCAATGAACTTCGCAAAGAAAGAGAAGTCAAGCAGTCTCATAGTTGTTGAAGGATACATGGATGCGATCGCCATGCACAGGGCCGGCTTCCGTAATACGGTAGCTTCTCTTGGCACAGCCTTTACCGATGCACAATTAAGACTATGTTCCAGATATGCAAAGGAAGTAGTGTTCTTTTTTGATGCTGATAACGCCGGTCAGGAAGCCGCACTTCGTGCAATTCACATGATGTCTAAGGCTCTGCGTAAACTCTCCGGTGTCGAACTGAGGATCAAGATAGCCAAGGTACCTGACGGCAAGGATCCTGATGAATTCATAAAGGCAAACGGGGCAGAGGCGTTCAAGGATGTTGTCGAACATGCAAAGTATGTAGATGACTATCTTCTTGAGAGAGCCTATAACGACAATTACAGCGACGATAAGGGCCTCGATAAGGGCAGGTATCAGGAGGATGTCTGCAGATATGCCTCCTGGCTTAACGATGAGATCAAAAGATCCACAATGGCAAATACTGCAGCAGGCATTCTCGGTGCCAGCAGTGATGCCGTATTCAGCCGTATCAATGCACTTAGAGACGCAGATATCAGATCTGAAGGGAACATGTCGGAGAGGAGCATAGCCAGGGAGAGAAGAGATGACCTGTCCATGCGTAATTCATCCATGCCTGAAGAGATAGAGAACGGCCCTGCAGATGAGCCGGCAGAACCTGAAGATAACGCTCCTGCAGTTAACGATTCGGCAACTGAAGACGAGATCAATCTTCTTGCTTATGCGATGGTACTGGGTGACACTCTGATCGATGAGAAGATCGTATCCAGAACGGATATCTTAAGACCGGCTGACTTTACGGGTGACACCATGAAGGCTCTTGTGTCTGAGCTCCTCGGTATACTTGACCGTTCGGGCACTGTGTCATTTGCGAGAATGACCGATTACTTCAGACAGTATACGATCAACGGTGCTGAAGCCGAGACCGTAATGATGGCTCCGTTTGACAGGGCTGATAACGAGAGGAATGTTGAAGTAAAAAGGGATATGTACCTCAATTATCTCTATAAGATCAGGCTCTCTGCCTGTGAGAAGGAAGAGAAGAGGATACTGGCACTTTATTCGGGTGCGACATCCGAAGAGAGAACGATTCTTCAGAAGAATCTTCAGGCTATCTCTGACTACAAAGATCAGATGAAAAATGCGTTGGGAAGGCTCTGATGCAGCAGTTATCCGTCAGGCTTGAGTCTGTATTTGAACTTGTTCGTGAGAGCAGAACATCTCTTGGACGAGGGAGGGTTATAGACATCGGTTCGGATCATGGGTTCTTATCAGTCAGATGCCTGGAAGAAGGTGTATCTGACCATGCTGTCTGTACAGATATACATGAAGCTCCGGCACAGAAGTCCAGAAGTTCACTGATAATGGCAGGGTTCAAGGACAAATGTACCGTAAAAGTAACGGACGGAATGGACGGTATAGAGCTTCAGCCCAATGATATCGTTGTTACAGCAGGCATGGGCGGACTCAATATTATCGATATATTCACAAGGATAACCGACAATACCGAAGATAAGATCCTTAAGGATTGCGGTTTTGTCGTGCAGTCTCAGAAGTCCACACATCTTGTAAGACGCTTCTTTGCAAAGAACGGTTACAGGATTGCCGATGAGACTGTTTGTAAAGACAGAGGTTTTTTCTATAATGTAATGAGACTGGAGTATACGGGTTCGCCCTATGAACTCTCGGTAAGACAGAGCTATTACGGTCCCTGTCTGCTCACCAAGGAAGATGAACTTACCAAAGAGTATTTCGCACATCTTGATGAGATCTTTGCCGTAAGGGCAAGAGGCGATGAGGACATCAGGAAGATGCTGGAGGAATAACATGAAGATCAAAGAGATAACAGATTACCTTGCATCCAAATTCCCGGCTGAAGCTGCTCTTGATTACGATAACCCCGGACTTATCGCCGGAGATTCGGACAGGACAGTTACAGGGTGCATTATCTCTCTGGACTGTACGTTCAAGGCGATAGAAGAGGCACGCAGGAACGGCTTCAATCTCATAATCACTCATCATCCGCTGATCTTCGGCGGTATTGATACCGTTACAAACGATACTTCTACGGGGAAACTGCTCCTTCAGCTGATCAAGTCCGACATATCATGCTTTGCAAGCCACACAAATCTCGACCTGACTGAAGAGTTCGGCAATCTGGCGATCGCTGAAGCCATAGGCGCATCGGATGCGGTTCCCGTTGAAGGTGCTTTGTGCGGTGTTGCTTTCGAGTGCGATGAGAATGTAAGGTCTTTGTCAAAGCGTATAGCGTCAGGTCTTGGTGCCAGCGGGATAATCACGATCAATGATCCGAACAACAAGGTGTCCAAGGTGTTTGTGCAGGGCGGTGCTTTCGACGAGGATTCCGTCCCTGCAATCGTTGCTGCCGGCTGCGATACGGTCGTATCAGGTGAGATCAAACACCATGTTACCGTAATGCTCGAAGAACTCGGAATAAATTCGATCATAGCGGGACATTCGGCTACGGAGCAGGTATATCTTCCCAAGCTTGCCAAGTTGTTGTCTGATCAGTTCCCTCAGATCAAATTCATTGTGAATAATAATAATGAATCCGCTTCTGTTATTTGAACGGGTTTATATTTATAATAAGTGTGTTTTCCGGGCAGTCCGAGACAATCGCGGGCACAAGCGGTGCGAAAGCATCAGTGCATGAGGAAAGTCCGGGCTCCACAGGACAGGGTGCCGGGCAGTTCCCGGTGAAGGCAACTTTAAGGAAAGTGCAACAGAAAAGAAAACCGCCCCTTCGGGGTAAGGATGAAAAGGCGAGGTAAGAGCTCACCGGCGCTGCGGAGACGCAGCGGCCTTGTAAACCCCATCCGGAGCAACGTCGTGGGTAAGCATTAACCGTGGTCCGCGGGCTTCAGGAGACGGCTTGAGATCTGTGGAGACACAGATCCTAGATAGATGATTGTCATATACAGAACCCGGCTTACCGGGCTGCACGGAAAACATTAATACACAAGGAGGATTATCATGTCTGCAGAATCTTATCTCTCAAGAGGTGTATCACCCACAAAGGATGATGTAAAAGCTGCCGTTAAGAATCAGTCTAAGGGAGTATTCCCCGGAGCTTTCTGCAAGCTTATAGAAGATATAGCAGGTGACCCGGAGTACTGTACTGCGCTTCATGCTGACGGTGCCGGCACTAAATCCTCCGTAGCATATCTTATGTTCAAGGAGACAGGCAATTACGACTGGTTCAAGGGTCTTGCACAGGATTCACTCGTAATGAACACGGATGATCTTGCCTGCGTCGGAGCCCTTAACAATCTCTCACTGTCCAACACGATCGGCCGTAATGCTCATCTTGTTGACGGTAAGGCCATCGCTAAGGTTATTGAAGGCTATGACGAGATGATCGCCAAGCTCGCAGATCTCGGTATCGATATCAAGATGTGCGGCGGTGAGACCGCTGACGTCGGTGATCTCGTCCGTACTCTTATCGTTGATTCAACGATCGTTGCTCGTGAGAAGAGAGATAACATCATAAACGCAGCTAACATCAAGCCCGGAGATATCATCGTAGGTCTTGCTTCTTTCGGTCAGGCCACATATGAATCATCATACAATTCCGGTATGTCCAGCAATGGTCTTACTGCTGCAAGACACATGCTGCTCTCCAAGTATTACTTCGAGAATTACAAGGAGTCATTCTCCGATACGATCGGCGAAGACAAGGCTTACTGCGGTAAGTACAGACTCACAGATAAGCTTCCCGGTTCAGAGCAGACGGTAGGTGAGGCCATCCTGTCTCCCACCAGAACGTTCATGCCTGTTATCAAGGCTGTTCTTGAGAAGTACCGTTCGGGCATTGACGGCATTATCCACTGCACGGGCGGCGGACAGGCTAAGTGCCGCGACTTCGGTAATAACGTCAGATATGTAAAAGACAACCTGTTTGAACTGCCTCCGCTGTTCAAGGCAATCTATGAATCTGGTGAGATCCCGATGAAGGAGATGTTCCAGGTATTCAACTGCGGACACAGGATCGAGTTCTATTGCGATTCCGAAGAGACTGCCGCAGGAATCATGGAGATCGCGTCTTCATTTAACATCGAATCGAGGATCGTCGGACACGTCGAGCAATCAAACGGTAACAATAATGAAGTAATTATCAATTATCAGGGCGAAGAATTTGTATATAATTAACCTAACAGGACAATTATCCTGAATCTTTTTACAAGGAAGGTGTCTTATGGTTAATTCAATCAAAAAGGCTGTTGCCGAGTTTATCGGTACATTCACGCTCGTACTTGTGGGTTGTGGTACTGCAATGCTCGTCGGCTGCGACAGCCAGGCAGGTTCAGGCTACATTCTTACCGCTTTTGCTTTCGGTCTTGTCATTGTCGGCATGGCTTACTGCGTAGGTAACTCTTCCGGATGCCACATCAATCCTGCCGTATCCCTCGGTGTTCTTCTGTCCGGAAGGATGAAGGTACAGGAATTCTTCATCTACATCGTTGCCCAGATCATCGGTGCCATCGCAGGTGCTGCTGCTCTTAAGCTTATATGGAGCTTCGGCGGAATTGAGGATAAGACCGGAGGACTCGGTTCGAACGGTCTTGCAGGCGTAGGCGGCAATCCAGTTGCAGGTCTGATCGTAGAGTTCATCCTGACATTCCTGTTTGTGCTCATCATCTTGGGTGTAACAGATTCCAAGTTCAACCACGGTTCATTCGGCGGCCTTATCATCGGTCTGTCTCTCGTAATGATCCACATCATCGGAATCGGTCTCACAGGCACATCAGTTAACCCGGCAAGATCGATCGGACCTGCTCTCTTCGCAGGCGGTGATGCACTTGCCAGCCTTTGGGTATTCATAGTAGGACCTCTTGCAGGAGGCGCTCTGGCAGCACCTGTCTACAAGTACATCTCTACAATGAAGGAAGAATTCAAAGTTTAAATCTGATTCTCGCAGTAAGCCTTGTACTTGGCTCTGAGCTCCTTCATGGTGGACTTCATCTCAAGCTGATACTTGGATGTTTCCTCCCAGTTACGCTCACCGATGGCATTCTTGATCTTGGTAAAGATCGAAGTCTCAGTATCGGAATCCTTGGCAAGGCGGACCTTAAGAGAAACAATCTCATTCCAAAGATTATCGTCGTAAGAATTAGACCCGTCGTCTTTTCTTACGACGTTTCTTATTGTCTGGAGATTAGCGGGGATTATCTTCTCGAGAAGTTCCATCTCCCATCTGCCGAGCATTGCCTGGTAGTAGGAGTCGAGGATCATGCTGTTGAAGACGTCACCGTTGCAGAGGATAGGCTCTACATCCGGATTAGACTTAAGTATGTATATCGAGTGGTATACGTTCTCGGAAGGCTTTCCGAAGAGCCTGTCGCGTTCATCCGAATCCATGTCCTCGAAAATATCATCCTCACAACGGTACAGCCTGTCCTTCTCGAGGTAGTCGCTGCTCTCGCCGTAAGGCTTGATGAATTCTGCTTCAAGCGCCTTGGTATCCTTATCCGTGGACAGAACATATGCGATACCGTCGAGCATTGACTGATATACGGCTGCAAGGCAGAGATAAGTGTTGGTATGCGGGTTCGGAGCGCGAAGCTCGAATCTTGTGGCATACTTATTATCCATGGATCTTACGAGACCGAGAAGGACTGAACGGTTCCTGGAAGGAGTGAGTACGTCCATTCCGATAGAAGCTACTGCGTGAGTAGGAGCCTCGAATCCGGGTGTAAGTCTCTCGAATGCATCTGTTGTGGCAGATACGAAGGGGCTGATGATATTGTAGTGCTTCATGATGCCCATGAGGCAGCCCCATCCGATCTTGCTCAGATAATCCTTGCTCATGTCGGCAGGCGTGAAGAGGTTGATCTTCCTTCCGTCCTTAAGGTTGGCTACTGCATTGACGTGAGTATGCTCACCGGAACCTGCGACGCCCTGGAGCGGCTTTGCATCAAAGCTGACATCAAGACCGTGAAGTCTGAATATCTCCTTGATGAGGATCCTGGCAATAAGCTCGTAATCAGCACCCTGAAGAGCATCCGAATACTTCCAGTCAACCTCGAGCTGCTCCATGATGAAGTGGAATTCACCTGAAGAGGTGAGGGAAGCCTTTACGCCTCCGACTTCTTTGTGTCCCATCTCGGGGTTGAAGCCGTACTGTTCAAGGACCATAATGACCTGCTCAAGAGCAGTCCTTACGACGCCCTTGGTACGCTTCCAGTAAGATTCCTTAAGCTCCTGAGATATCGAGAGCTGCTCTGTACTGATGATCTCATCGGGCGAATTGACCCAGAATTCAAGCTCTGTAGCAGTAATGAGCGTGATCTTGGCAAGTTCTTCAGGCTTGAAACCGTATTCGCTGCAGATGTCAGGTCTCTGCTTGAAGATGTCCTTGATCTGCTTCTCGAAGAAATCAGCGCTCTTCTTAAGAATGGACCTGGAGCAGACCATATCATCGCCGTGCTTAAGATATGAAGGGATCCTAAGAGTTCCGATGGGGAGCTTCGTGATGGGATCCGTGTGTTCGTAGTTATAATCGATGTACCAGATTACTTCCGGATCGGGAATAAGATCGACCTTACCGTCGTTCAGTGTGGCGATTCCCGGAAGTACAACGGAGGAACCGTCGGTTTGGACCGCGTGACCGTTCAGATAGTTCTCGAGATTAGACTTAAAGTCCGATATGGGGATCTTCTCGTCAGTATCATTGCCCATAAGATCTACTGCTGCGAGCGATACGAACTTGATCTCGGGATGAGCCTCAAGGATGCTCCTGATATCACCGGCAGAGTGCTTCTCAGTGGGAATTACGTATAAAAGTTCCGGAATTACATGAAAATCAGTCATAAAAATGCCGTCCTTGCCAAAATATATATGATTCTATCACATTAATTAAAGCCTTCTTATATTAATTAATTCTAATTTTCGGTAGGTAAATCTTGAGTTTTATATTATTATTGCTACATTAGGAGTTATTATGATTCTTGCAACGATTAAGAACCTTTTTGATATTGATGATGTCGGTAAACGGTGGGGCGTCAGGATACTCTTCCTTTTGACCGTTATTGTTAACTGCGCCGTTCGCTTTAACCCGTACGCTGATACCAATTTTGATGAGCTCTTCAGCTGGGCAGAGCAGGTTCAGGCTGCGAGCGAGAATAATGTCATAGACATCAGATTATCTGCGATCCCGCTTACAGACGGCAATATAATCTTTGTCCTTACCGCTTTGGCGGCCATATTCATTACGCTTATGGCTTCTTTCCTCTATTCCGGCCTCTATATCAAGGCTTTCAGAGAGAACCGGACAAAGCTTAAGGCATTCGGCGATCCTATCAAAGGTTCCAAACTTGCAGGGCGTATGGCGATCCTTACTTTGCACTGCCTTGTGATCGCCATACCGTTCATCTTTTTCTTCGGATCATTCACGCTGCTGGTAGTCATAGCTCTTCCGTTCCTGTTTGTAATGCCTTCGGCTTATCTGTCGGGTGATTTTACTCTGTTCTCATCGTTCCCGAACATGATCAACAGGACAAAGGGCTATTATCTGGACAGATGGAGGGGGATACTCTTGATCTCAAGCGCTTATCTTATTATTGATTTCCTGATAAGCCTGGTGGCTACATTCTTCACAACTGCCTATATCATCCTTCATACGGCTCTGGGATGCTGGATAATGATGTCCTTTGCCAGATATGCCGCACAGTCATACTGCAGGATGATGGTAGGGAGAAAGTGGCGGAAGATGAATCTTCCCGGACTTATATTCAGAGAAGAGCCTGAAGATTACGAAGATACTGACAATCTGAACGAGGATGCGGGCAAAGATGAGTAAGATTTCTTGCTCTTATTCCTGTTGTTTTTTATCAGCCTTTTAATTATTATACTTAAGACTACAATTTGGAGGTTCACATATGGATAACAATGAGAAAGCAATTAAGATGCATGAGGAATGGGCAGGCAAGATCGAAGTAATCGCCAAAGCTCCCGTAGGTACCAAGGAAGAACTCGCTATTGCGTACACACCGGGTGTTGCAGCTCCTTGTCTTGAGATCCAGAAGGACGTAGACCTCTCATACAAATACACAAGAAGACATAATCTCGTAGCTGTTGTTACAGATGGTACTGCCGTTCTCGGCCTTGGTGATATCGGACCTGAAGCCGGTATGCCTGTTATGGAAGGTAAGTGCGCTCTGTTCAAGGCTTTCGGTGATGTTGATGCATTCCCTCTCTGCATCCGTTCCAAGGATGTTGATGAGATCGTTAATACAGTAGCCCTTCTCGCAGGCTCTTTCGGCGGCGTTAACCTTGAGGACATCTCCGCTCCCAGATGCTTCGAGATCGAGAAGAAGCTCAAGGAGAGATGTGACATCCCGATCTTCCACGATGACCAGCACGGTACTGCAGTTATCACACTTGCAGGTCTTACAAATGCTCTTAAGATCGTCGGCAAGAAGATGGAAGAGATCCATGTTGTTGTTAACGGCGCAGGCGCTGCAGCAACGGCTATCACAAAGCTCCTCATCTCCAGAGGCCTTAAGAATGTCATCCTCTGCGACCGTAAGGGCGCTATCTATGAGGGAAGAGAAGGTCTCAATTCAGCTAAGGAAGAGATGGCTAAGATCACAAATCCCGAGAAGAAGGCTGGTTCTCTTGCTGACGTTATCGTTGGTGCTGATGTATTCATCGGTGTATCTGCTCCCGGCGTTCTCACAGCTGATATGGTAGCCACAATGGCTAAGGATCCTGTAGTATTCGCTTGCGCTAACCCCACACCTGAGATCCTTCCCGATGAGGCTAAGAAGGCAGGTGTTGCAGTCATGGCAACAGGAAGATCTGACTTCCCGAACCAGGTTAACAACGTTCTCGCATTCCCCGGTATCTTCCGCGGCGCTCTCGATGTAAGAGCTTCCGATATCAACGATGAGATGAAGATCGCTGCTGCAAATGCTATCGCAGGCATCGTATCCGACGCTGAACTTAACCCTGAGTACATCCTGCCGGATGCATTCGACAAGAGAGTCGGACCTGCAGTTGCTGCTGCTGTTGCACAGGCTGCAAGAGATACAGGCGTTGCTCGTATCTGATCATATAAACGATTGAAGGAGAAGGATCATGATTGATGACATTGAACTGTTAAGACTTATCGAGAATAATGCAAGACTGTCTTCAGCTGAGATCGCCACAATGCTTGGTTCTTCTGAAGATGAAGTAAACAGTGAGATAGACAGACTCAAGGATGACAACATCATCCTTGGGTATAACACTGTCATCAACTGGGAGAAGAAGGCTCCGGACAATTGCATCGGAATGATCGAAGTCAGGATCGCACCCGTAAAGAACAAAGGTTACGATCACATTGCCCAGATCCTGAGCAAATATGATAAGGTCACTGCTTGTTACCTCGTATCCGGCGGCTTCGATCTGATGATCATATATGAAGACAGCACGCTCAGGAACATCGCTAATTTTGTTACCGAGAAGATAGCTACCCTAGACGGAGTCCTGTCTACGACAACACACTTCATCCTTAAGAAATACAAGGCTAACGGACTTATCTACGACAGTCCGGATACCGATGACAGACAGGCAATAATATTATGAGTTTCGATTATACGAACAAGATCTCGAAGGCAGTACAACAGGTACCGCCTTCTGCCATAAGGAAGTTCTTTGATCTCGCCAATGAGATGAAGGGACATGTCATATCTCTGTCTATCGGTGAGCCTGACTTTGTTACTCCCTGGTCCATCAGAGAAGCAGGCATCAATTCACTTATTGATGGATATACGCATTATTCGCCGAATTCCGGATATATCGATTCCAGAACGGCAATTGCCGATTATCTTAAGAGAAGATACGGAGTCGCGTACGATCCTGCGCATGAGATATTGATAACAGTCGGCGGAAGTGAAGGTCTTGATCTTGTTGCAAGGGCTCTTATCAATCCTGGTGATGAGGTCGTTGTCGTAGAACCGTGCTTTGTTGCCTATAAAGCTACGGTAGAGTTTGCTCACGGCGTACCTGTTGTTGTATCGACCAAGCCTGAGAATGATTACAGGCTTATGCCCGAAGAACTTGAAGCAGCCATTACAGACAAGACAAAATACATCATCGTAGGCTATCCGAATAATCCTACGGGTGCCGTAATGACTCTTGAGGACTGGGCGAAGATCAAGGATGTCCTTCTGCGTCATCCTGATATCATTGTTCTGTCAGACGAACTGTATTGCGAGCTCAATTATCTTGACGGCAAGCCTGCTTCGCTTACGCAGTTCTCCGAGATCCGCGAACGCGTGATCATGGTTAACGGCTTCTCCAAGTCTTATGCAATGACGGGCTTTAGAGTCGGTTATATTGCCGGCCCCGCAGAGCTTGTTGCTCCTATGATCAAGATCCATCAGTACTGCATCATGTGCGCTCCTTCGTTATCTCAGTTCGCTGTTATCGAAGCTGCCATGAATGCCGATGACGAGATCGCAAAGATGAGGACCGAGTATAATCACAGAAGAAGAGTGATCATTCAAGGTCTTAAGGATGCCGGTCTTGAGTGCTTTGTGCCTTACGGCGCATTCTATGCTTTCCCGTGCATTAAGTCCACGGGACTCACTTCCGAAGAATTCTGTGAGCGTTTCCTGCTCGAGAAGCATGTTGCGATCGTTCCCGGTAATGCTTTCGGTGAGTGCGGAGAAGGTTTTGTCAGGATCAGTTATGCTGCTTCTCTGGAAGATATAAAGGAAGCCATGAAGCTTCTTAAAGAATTTGTTGAAGATCTGAAGAAAGGTTAACCCGATGCTGGAATTTGATAACATCAGACTTGACTTGGAATCATTTGAAGAGCCTCTTGCCAAACTTAAGGATGCCCTTCATATAGACCGCGTTACAGATCAGATAAGCGAACTTGAGAACAGGACCACAGAGCCTGACTTCTGGAATGATCCTGCCAAGGCACAGGAACTTACGCAGACTCTCGGCAGACTTAAGAAGAAGGTCGAGAACTATAATAATCTTGTGTCAGAGAGGGAAGACCTGCTGGCTCTTTGTGAACTGGCCAATGAAGAAGAAGACAGGGATTCTCTTGCGGAATTGACCGAGAGTGTCGCTTCTTTCAAGGAAGACTTCGAGAAGATGCGCCTTGAGACGCTTCTTACCGGTCCCTATGATGCCAATAATGCCACGCTCTCACTTCATGCCGGTGCCGGCGGAACTGAGGCAATGGACTGGTGCTCCATGCTCTACAGAATGTACAAGAGATGGTGCGAGATCCACGGATTCACCACGGAAGAACTTGAATATGTTGACGGTGAAGAAGCAGGTATTCAGTCTGTATCCATGAAGATCACAGGTGAGAATGCTTACGGATTTTTAAGATCCGAAATAGGCGTACACAGACTTGTAAGGATCTCGCCTTTTGACTCTGCCGGAAGAAGACATACTTCTTTTGCATCCTGCGAAGTCATCCCCGAGCTTGACCAGAAGACCGAAGATGATATCAAGATCGATATGTCTGATGTCAGAGTTGATACATACAGAGCTACAGGTAAGGGCGGACAGCACATCAATAAGACTGATACGGCTGTAAGAATGACCCATAATCCTACCGGCATCGTTGTATCCTGCCAGGCAGAGAGATCACAGCTCCAGAATAAGGAGACATGTCTTAAGATGCTGAAGGCCAAGCTGTTTGCTCTGGCTCAGGCTTCCGAGATGGCTAAGATCGAAGACCTCAAGGGCAACCAGATGGAGATCGCCTGGGGTTCGCAGATCAGATCATACGTATTCTGTCCCTATACTCTTGTTAAGGATAACCGCACAGGATATGAAGAGGTAGATGTTGATGCCGTAATGGACGGTAAGTTAGACGGGTTTATTTTCGCGTTCCTGTCAGGAATGAAGAACGAGAAGTAATCTCAAAGCGCTTCAGGATAAGGTTTATGTCCCTTGTAGTACACCGTCTCGGTGATACCAAGGGACTTTAAATATTCTGCGGTCTCATTGAAGTATATGCCGACGCCGTCCGGAATGTGTGCATCCGAGCCGAGAGTTATAAGCTTTCCTCCCATGTCCATATATCTTTTGAGGATCTTGGGATCCGGCATGATGTCCGAAGCGTTCTTCTGTGCGAGCTTCTGGATGGACTTTGTGTTGATCTCGAGAGCTTTCTCTTTGGTTACAAGGGCCTCGAGGAACCTGTCAAACTCGGCAGGGCAGTCGTCGTAGGACACGCGTCTGTCGTCATCGGTACCGTAGCGGTTGATGTAGTCATAATGAGCGACAACGTCGAAATTGCTGCAGCGTTCAGTCATCTCTGCAAGTGTTCCCACATATTCTGCAAATCGCTCTCTTCTGGGTATCTCGTAGCAGAGTCTGGATACATATATATCCTCTCCGCGGATGAGGTGGTTGCTGAGAAGTATTACGTCAAAAGGCGCCTTGAGGCACAGTTCATCTATCAGCCCGGCAAGGTGCGTCTGATAACCGAATTCCACACCCATAAGGAGTTCAACGGAAGGATTGGCAGTCTGCCACATAGGAAAAGCTTCTTTGTATTCTTCTATGTCAAAGACCCAGTTAAGAGAAGTGTCAGGGAAGTCCGCATCATAGTGTTCGGTTACGGCCAATCTCTTAAGTCCGAGCTGCTCAGCAGAGACGCAGAGTTCTTCTATTGACTGGCCTGCGTCAGGTGAGAAGTGCTTAGTGTGATTGTGTCCGTCTGTAACCATATAAACCCCTAATCTGTAAACATTTTACGTGAATAATGTTATCATAAACTATTATTAATTAGAGGTGGCTAATATGGCAAAAAAGAAAGAAACCAAGAAAACAAAGTCCAAGGAGCTCTTTGCGGAATTCCCGAATCAGTATAAGGTAGCCAGCGACGACGATATCGCTGCTACAATGGCTTTTGCCGAAGAATATAAGGCTTTCCTGGACAGTTCAAAGACAGAGAGAGAGTTTACCAAGAATGCCGTGGCATCTGCCGAAGAACTCGGTTTTGTGGATATCGCGACCAAGGATACTCTCAAGGCCGGTGATAAGGTGTACAGCACGATCAAAGGCAAGGGCTTCGCTGCAGCAGTTATCGGTAAGAAAGGCCCTGATGCAGGCTTCAATATACTCGGAGCTCATATCGATTCACCAAGACTCGACCTCAAGCCCAATCCGATCTTCGAAGACAACGACACGGTATACTTCAAGACCCACTATTACGGCGGAATAAAGAAGTATCAGTGGACTACGATCCCCCTTGCCGTTCACGGCGTTGTATTTACAAATGACGGCAAGAGCCATGAGATCTGCGTAGGTGAGAAGGAAGATGATCCGGTATTCTACATCACGGACCTTCTCCCGCACTTAGGCAATGCACAGATGGCTAAGAAGGCATCTGAGTTCATCCCTGCAGAAGACCTTAACGTCATCATCGGCGGTATTCCCGTAAGAGACGAGAAGACAAAGGAAAAAGAGATCTACAAGGCTGCGATCCTGAAGCTCCTGTCTGATGAATACGGCATCACCGAGAAGGACTTCGTATCTGCAGAGATCGAGATCGTTCCCGCTTCCAAGGCAAGGGACGTCGGCTTCGACCGTGCTTATATCGCTGCATACGGCCACGATGACAAGGTATGCGCTTATCCCGCGCTAAGAGCCCTTCTAGCTCAGGAGAAGCCCGCAAGGACCTGCGTGACGATGCTCACGGATAAGGAAGAGATCGGTTCTTACGCTAATTCCGGCGCTTCTTCATATCTCTATGAGAACTTCCTCATGGAACTCATGGCGAAAGCAGACGGAGGCATCGAGAACTTCAACACACTGAAATTCAGAAAGGCTCTTGCCGCAACGAAAATGCTCTCCACAGACGTTACTACCGCTTATGACCCGAAGTATGCAAGCGTCTTCGAGAAGCGCAACACGGCTTTCATGTCATGCGGACTTAAGATCGAGAAATACACAGGAGCCAGAGGCAAGTCCGGCTGCTCTGAGGCTACAGGCGATTTCATAGCCGAGATCACTGATATCCTTGAGAAGAATTCGATCCCGTGGCAGACGGGCGAACTCGGTAAGATCGATGCCGGCGGCGGCGGAACGATCGCTGCTGTCATGGCTGAACTCGGTATGGATGTTGTAGATATGGGTGTTCCCGTATGGTCAATGCACGCACCGATCGAAGTCATCTCTAAGATCGATCTGTATTTCCTCTATCTTGGTTACAAGGCTTTCATCGAGAACATCAAGTAAGTTCAGATGAAGAAGAGGACCGGAGAGAAAAAAGGAGCCATTAAGAACAGTGTCGGAAGGATTACCCTTACGGCACTGCTTGTATTGCTCCAGATAATCGCCATTGTCCTTTTTATAATGAATCTCGGTGAACAATACCCGATCATAGCCATGATCATCAGGGGAATCGCGCTGTTCATCGTCATCGGTATCAATGCGATAGACCATAACAGTTCGATAAGGCTGGCCTGGGTAATAATCATACTGACGGTCCCGGTCGCGGGCGTCATCTTGTATTTGATCGCGCAGTTCAATCCTTATCTTAGAATGGTCAAGAGGAAGCTCGAGAAGATCGATGAGGATATCTTTCCGAGGGTTGATCCCCAGGACGAGGTCTTCGATAAGCTTAAGGCTGAAGCGCCTGACATCGCTTCGCAGGTCAATTATCTGAGATCCAAGCCGTATCCGGCTTATACCGATACAGATATCAGGTATTACGACAGTGCGGAATCAGCTTTTGAAGCCCAGCTCCATGATATGGAGAAGGCTACAAAGTACATCTACATGGAGTACCATGCCGTTGCCAACAGCAAGTATTTTGAACCTCTGCACGATGTGCTGCTGAGGAAGACTGCTGAAGGAGTCGACTGCAGGATCCTCTATGACGATGTGGGAAGCGGTATCTTCGTTAACCGTGATTTTATGAAGCAGCTCAACAAAGAAGGTATAAAATGTAATGTCTTCAATCCTGCGCTGCCCTTCCTGTCCATCTTCATGAACAACCGTGATCACAGGAAGATCACTGTAATAGACGGAAAGTACGGATATACCGGCGGATACAATCTTGCCGATGAGTACTTCAATATCATCAGTCCGTACGGCTATTGGAAGGATAACGGTATCAGGATCAAAGGTCCTGCAGTAAACAGCCTTGAAGCCATGTTCATCGAGATGTGGAACTTCTCGGATCTTCGGTCTGATGATACGGCCAAACTGTATTTTGAGAACAGATACCCTGAGAAGACCGAAGCAAGCGGATATGTTGTTCCGTATGCTGACAGTCCGATAGATAACGATCCGATGGGCGAGAATGTCTATATCAACATACTCGGCAATTCCGTCGATTACTGCTGGTTCATGTCTCCGTATCTGGTGCTGTCGGATGAACTTAAGAGAGCAATATCACTGGCTGCCAAGCGCGGTGTTGATGTAAGGATAATTACTCCCGGCATACCGGATAAGAGGACCGTGTTCGGCGTTACAAGGTCTTACTATAATCTTCTCGCGAAGAGCGGTGCCAGGATATACGAGTTTACGCCGGGATTCAATCACTGCAAGCTCTGTCTGTCTGATGATGATACTTGCGTGGTGGGAACCATCAATCTTGATTACAGAAGTCTGTTCCATCATTTTGAGAACGGAGTACTGCTATATAAGGTTGATGCTATAGCAGATGTTAAGAAGGATTTTATCAATACATTCGAAGTGAGCGAGGAAGTAACGGAGAAGGCCAAGCAGAAGCCTAATCTGTTCATGCGTTTTATCAGATCACTGTTAAGACTGATCGCACCGCTTCTTTGATCGTTGGAAGGAGTTACATATGAAGATCAGATTCCATAATGCACGTATCCTTACGATGGAAGACAGGAATATCATTGAAGGTGAACTTCATACTGAAGATTCCAGGATAACCTATATTGGACCATCTAAGGCAGATAAAGATACATTTGACAGGGAGATCGACTGCAAAGGCAATCTGCTCATGCCGGGCTTAAAGAATGCTCACACGCATTCAGCAATGACGTTCTCAAGGTCACTGGCTGACGAGTATTGCCTTAATGACTGGCTCCACAAGGCCATCTTCCCGAGAGAAGCAAAGCTTACGGCTGATTCCGTATACTGTTTCTCGAAGCTTGCTTATGCCGAGTATCTCGCCGGAGGAGTTACGGCATGCTTTGATATGTATTTCGAGAAAGAAGCGAATGCCAAAGCGGCAGTGGAAACCGGGTTCAGACATGTGTTCTGCGGTGCTGCCAACGATTACGGCGGTATGGAAGACCTCGAGAGATACTACAATGAACTCAATTCCTATGATCCGCTTGTATCTTTTATATTCGGTTTCCATGCGGAATATACCACATCAGAAGATAATCTTAAGTTCATATCCGAGCTTGCCCATAAGTATGAGGCTCCGGTCTATGCCCACATCTCCGAGACAAAGGAAGAGGTCGACGGATGTATCTGCAGATACGGCGTTACGCCTGCAGTGTTATTCGACAGGCTCGGTATATATGATTTTGGCGGCGGCGGATTCCACTGTGTATGGTTTACCGACGAAGACAGGAAGATATTCAAGGACAGGGGCCTCTGGTCAGTATTCAATGCCTGCTCCAATCTGAAGCTTGCCAGCGGCATAACACCCGTCTATAAGTTCATTGCCGATGACATGAAGATCGCCGTAGGTACTGACGGTGCAGGTTCCAATAATGCTCTCGATATGTTCAGGGAGATGTATCTTGATACCGTGCTGTCCAATGTTGAGACACATAATGCTGCAGCAGTCGATCCGTTCAGGATATTGAAGGCGGCTACAAGCGGCGGCGCTCAGTGCATGGGTCTTGCTGACTGCGATATCCTTGCTCCCGGTAAGCAGGCCGATATCATTATGATAGACATGGATAAACCCTGCATGAAGCCCGAGAATAATATTGCTAATAATCTCGTATATTCCGGAAGTCCCCAGATCGTTAAGATGACAATGATCGCAGGTAAGATCCTCTATGAGGACGGTAAGTTCAATACCATCGACATCGATGAAGTATATACAGATGCTGCCGGATTCATGGCAGAACTCAGGTAAAAGATGAAATCTCTTATCGGTTATTTCCGCAATTACAGGCTTCAGAGCATACTGAGTCCCGTTTTCAAGCTGCTGGAGGCTTGTTTTGAGCTTGCAGTTCCTCTGATAGTGGCCGGAATAATCGATAAAGGCATCACAGGCTCTGATACCGAATACATTAAGTCTCACATATGGCTGCTCGTGCTGTTTGCGGTAGTCGGATTTGCCAGTGCCATATGTGCCCAGTATTTTGCCGCATATTCGGCCAGCGGCGTATCTTCGGATATAAGACGCGCTTTGTTCGACAAGCTCTTCAGGCTCAAGGTATCTCAATATGAGAAGATCGGCTCATCCCAGCTGATCACATCTCTTACTTCTGACGTTAACCAGATATCATCCGGGATTAATCTGTTCTTAAGGCTCCTGCTGAGATCACCTTTCATTGTTGCCGGTGCGTGTATTATGGCTTTTACCATTGATTGGCGCCTCGCACTCATCTTTGTGCTTACCGTGGCAGTACTGTCGGTGTTTGTAGCATTCAACATGAGATCAGCAATACCTGCTTATCATAAGACAAGGCAAGGTCTTGATGATCTTGTTGATTCATGTGAGAACGGTATATCAGGAATCAAGGTCATAAGAGGATTCAACAGAAGCTCAGATGATATGGAGTCATTCAAAGCGAAGAGCGGTCTTCTGTGCAAAGCTCAGAAGACGGCTTCCGATATATCTGCCTGGCTTAATCCCGTAACTTACATGCTGATCAATCTTGCAATATGCCTTCTTATATACAGGGGCAGCATTCATGTTAATGCCGGAACTCTCACTCAGGGTGAGACTGTTGCCCTTTATAACTATATGTCCCAGATACTTGTTGAGCTCATTAAGCTCGCAAACCTCATAGTTACCGTGTCACGCGCCGTAGCTTGTGCTTCCAGGGTTGAGAAGATACTGGCAATCCCCGAAGACGGCAAAGAACAGAAGAAAGTCGAGTTTGCGGCAGGTAGCAGTCATTCTGTTGAGTTTAGGAACGTTCATTTCACATATTCAGGCAATTCGGAAGAGTCGCTTACTGATATCAGCTTTAAGATCGAACCCGGTGAGAAAATCGGAATAACAGGCCGGACAGGAAGCGGTAAATCAACGATTGCTTCTTTATTAACCGGAATGTATTGTCCCGACAGCGGAGAGGTACTGATCGACGGCATAGACATAGAAGATATTCCCGATAAGGATAAGACTTCGGGTATCGGGATGGCTTTGCAAAAAACAAGGATGTTCTCGGGTACAATCAAAGACAACATTACTGCAGGCCGCACCGAATTGTCATCAGATGCTATCGACAGGGCGGCTTATTTGTCTTGTTCTGATGAGATCATAAGCGGTAAGACAGAAGGACTGGATTATAAGGTCAGTGCAGAAGGCAGCGGACTGTCAGGCGGTCAGAAACAGAGGATAGGCATCGCCAGAACGCTTGTCTCCAAGCCGGGACTCATTGTCCTTGATGATTCCACTTCGGCGTTGGACAGCGGCACCGAGAAGAGGCTTCTTGACAGACTGGACTCACTTGAAGGCGATCCAACCATTGTATTGATTTCACAGAAGATAAGGACGCTTAAATCTTGTGACAGGATCATGCTAGTTGACGACGGCAGGATCGTAGCTTTTGCCGGTCACGATGAGCTTCTTGAATCTTCCGAAGAATACAGGAGTCTTTGTCTGCTTCAGGGGGAGGATGCCTCATGAAGATGAAGAATATCAGACGTTTCCTGACATATATGGGCAAGAGCAGAGCTTATCTGATAATCTCATTTATCCTGGGCCTGTCTTTTGCTGCTGCTTCAATGGCTATCCCTTATTTTGCCGGCAGGGCAATAGATTCATTCACGGCTCCCGGTGATCTTCTCGTAAGGATACTGCTTATCATCGTCGGTCTTATCATCATAGCCGGGATATCTCAGCGTATGCTCTTAAGATGCAACAACCAGCTGACTTATAATGCCGTTAACGAGCTTCGTAACGATTGTTATAAGAAGATCAGCAGACTGCCGATGTCATATCTTGATAAAGTGTCAGCCGGCAGTCTTCAGAGCATGATCATATCCGATACTGAGACTATCGCTGACGGAATACTCCTGTTCCTTAACCAGTTCGTATCAGGACTGGTATCGATCCTGTTTACACTGGGAGTAATGCTCTATCTTAACTGGAAGATAGCTCTCATTGTCCTGATCTTTACTCCTGTATCCTTTGTAGTGTCATATCTAATCGCCGGAGGAGCTTTCAAATCCTTCAGGAAGCAGTCCGAGATCAGGTCTGAGCTTACTTCGTTCATGTCTGAGATGACGAATAATTACAGAGAATGCAGGATGCTTGGTGTTACAGAAGAGAAGACAAGAGATTTTGGCATGCTTAACGACAACTACCGTAAGACTGCAACTAAAGCAACATTCCTGTCTTCCATAAGCAATCCTTCTACTAGATTTGTTAATGCCTTGATCTATGCGGGTATCGTATTTGTCGGCGCTCTGACCGGAGCTGCAGGCGGCATCACCATTGGTGCACTATCATCTCTTCTTGCTTATGCAAGCCAGTTCATGAAGCCTTTCAACGATCTGTCTGCCGTGTATACGGAGATGTCCGATTCCATGGCATGCATGAGTAAGGTTTTCGAGTATCTTGATGAGAAGGAGCTTGATGAGGACTTGCTCGCTGTCGAACATACCGAAGATAAGAGCAATGCCAAGATAGAGATAGAGTTCAGAGACGTGACATTCTCTTATGTTCCCGGCAAGCCGGTCCTTAAGAATGTGTCGTTCAAGGTCGGTGCAGGACAGTCTTTTGCCATCGTAGGGCCTACGGGATGCGGCAAGACAACGCTGATCAATCTTCTAATGCGTTTCTATGAACCGGATTCGGGCGAGATCCTGGTCGGCGGCAAATCCATAAAGGATATCCCCAGGACGAGCCTCAGAGATTACATCGGATTTGTATCCCAGGATACCTGGCTTCATAACGGCACAGTTATTGATAACATCAGATTCGGTGCGAAGGATCTTAGCACTGAGGAAGCAAGACAGGCGGCGGTTAAGACCGGAAGTGATTCTTTCATCCGTAAGCTCCCGGACAGATATGATGAATACATCGACAATAACAGAAGCGAGATATCCGAAGGCCAGAGGCAGCTTCTGACGATAACCCGCGCCATGGCTGCCAATCCTTCGATAATGATCCTGGATGAAGCGACATCATCAGTTGACATCATGACAGAAGTAAGGATACAGAAAGCCATTAACGAGCTGCTTAACGGCCGTACAGGCATAATAATCGCCCACAGGCTTTCAACAATAATAGGCTGTGATATGATAGTTGTGCTGGATAAAGGCGAAGTCAAAGAGCTCGGCTCCCACTCAGAACTTATCGGCAATAACGGATTCTATTCGAAGCTATACGCTTCATATACAACATAAGAGGCAGATATGAACACAAGACTTGAAGAATTCAAGAGTTACATTAACGGCAGAAGAGCAGCAGTCATAGGCGTCGGAATCTCGAACAGACCGCTCATAAGATGGCTTCATAAGCTCGGCTGCAAGGTTACCGCTTTCGATAAGCTAACATATGACGATCCCGTCTTAAGCAAGACCATCCTTGATTTTAAGAACGAAGGCATCGAGATCGAATGGTCATGCGGTTCGGGTTATCTGGATCTTCTCAGGGAAGGCTCATTTGACATAGTATTCAAGACCCCTAAGATGAGATTCGAGACACCGGAGCTCATGGCCTGCAAGGAGAAGGGCGCCACGCTCACGACAGAGATGGAACTGTTCATGAATCTGTGCCCCTGCGAGATATTCGCCATTACGGGTTCTGACGGTAAGACCACAACTTCCACGCTTACGGCAGAGATCCTTAAGCAGGCGGGATACAAGGTCTATCTCGGCGGTAATATCGGAACGCCGCTTCTGGATAAAGTAGAGGAGATGACCGATACGGACAAGGTGGTCCTTGAACTGTCTTCGTTCCAGCTCCTCGGCATGGCAACTCCTGCAGATGTGGCGATTGTTACCAACGTTACGCCCAATCACCTTGATTTCCACAAGGATTATGACGAATACATCCAGGCTAAGATCAATGCTTTCCGTAACCAGGGTCCTACGGGTAAGGTAATCCTTAACGCGGGCTGCGGCATCACATACGACATGCGTGATGTTGCCAGGGGACAGGTCAAGTTCTTCTCTTCATCCAAGGAAGAGGCCAAGAAGAGCGGATCCGCCATATCCCCGTGTGCTTACCTCGACGGAAGCACGCTTGTCTACGAGGAGAAGGGCACGAAAACACCCATCTGCGACAAGCGTGACATCTTCATTCCCGGCATGCACAACGTCGAGAACTTCCTCGCGGCTTCTGCTGCCGTCATCGATTACGTAAAGCCTGAAGACATAGCTGAAGTAGCACGCAGCTTCAAGGGCGTTCCCCACAGGATAGAATTCATTAGAGAGCTTGACGGTGTAAGGTGGTACAACTCTTCAATCGATACATCTCCGAACCGTTCTCTTAACACGATGAATGCTCTGGCTGACAGAGATGAGCATGGTGTGTTGATCTGCGGCGGTGCCGATAAGAAGTGCCTGTATTCCAAGCTCGGCGATGCCATCCTCAAGGTCTGTGACAGGATAATTATCTACGGATCCAACGCCGACCTGGTGGAAGATATAATCGCCAAGGAGGCTCAGGGCCGTAAGTATGAGATAATCAGGATACCTGACGATCCCAATGACGTATATGAGATCCCGAAGACGAGAGAAAATGTCGTTAAGGCTTTTACCGAAGCTGCCAATAAGGCGAGAGCGCTGGCAAAGCCGGGTGAGATAGTCATCCTGTCTTCCATCGGTACCTCGTACGATCATTTCAGACATTTTGAGCATCGCGGAGATCTGTTCAAAGACATCGTCAATAGTCTGTGACGCTTTGATTGGAGGTAGTCCTTAAGTGAACAGTGATAAATACAGATCGATTCCAGCAGTAGATCTTCCGGACCGTAAATGGCCTTCGGAGAGGATCACAAAAGCACCGGTATGGTGTTCTGTCGATCTCAGGGACGGCAATCAGGCACTGGAAGTTCCGATGAGTCTTGACCAGAAGGTCGAGTTCTTCAAATTTCTGTGCGAGATTGGATTCAAAGAGATCGAGATTGGTTTCCCGGCTGCATCCGAGACTGACTATAATTTCTGCCGTTACCTGATAGATAACGATATCATTCCTGAGGGTGTAGCCATCCAGGTGCTTACCCAGTCCAGGCCTCATATCATAGAGAAGACAATGGAAGCCGTTAAGGGCGCAGGCAAGGTCATAATCCATCTGTATAATTCCACGAGCACTCTCCAGAGAGATGTTGTTTTCGGATTCTCTCAGGAAGAATGCATCAAACTTGCCACGGATGGCGCGAGAATGATCGTCGACCGCGTGAGAGCCGATAACAGCGGTACGGAGTATGTTTTCGAGTATTCCCCGGAGAGCTTCTCGTCAACCGAGCCCGAGTTCTCTGTGCAGATATGTGATGCCGTTATGGATATCATTAATCCGACCCCTGACAGGAAAGCGATCGTTAATCTTCCTGAGACAGTTGAGTATCAGACTTCGAATTATTATGCGGATCAGGTCGAGTACTTCTGCAGGAACACCAGATGGAGAGATTCCATTATCGTCTCTTTGCATACGCATAATGACAGGGGTACTGCCGTGGCAGCTTCCGAATTTGGTCTTATGGCAGGTGCAGAGAGGGTAGAGGGTACTCTCTTCGGTAACGGCGAGAGGACCGGTAATGTTGATATCATCACGCTTGCGATCAATATGCTGATGACAGGGGTCGATCCCGAACTGGATTTCTCCGACATGAACAACACGATAGATGTTTATGAAGAATGTACAGGCATGAAGGTCGAACCCAGACATCCCTGGGCCGGGAAGCTCGTGTTCACTGCTTTCTCCGGATCTCATCAGGATGCCATCAACAAGGGCAGAAGGAAGATGGAAGAGAGGAATTCGACAGTATGGGCCGTTCCTTATCTTCCGATAGATCCTTCTGATGTAGGACGTGAATATGAACCTATCATAAGGATCAATTCGCAGTCGGGCAGAGGCGGCATCGCATATGTCATGGAGACTTTCTTCGGCATCGCGCTTCCCAAGAGCTTCCTTAGGAATTTCCTGCCTGTCGTAAAGGCTGCCACAGAAGCTAACGGCAATGAGAGTGAACTGTCGCCCAAGCAGATATTTGACCTGTTCGATGACAAATATATCAATGTCCTTGAGCCATACGGTCTTAAGACTTTCTCCGAGACTCAGGACAGTGAACAGATATCTACGGTAAGTGCCGTGATAACCGATAAGGGTGAACCTGTTACCATATCCGGTACGGGCAACGGTCTTCTCGATGCTTTCGTTACTGCATTCAAGTCATATACCGGTGTTGATTTTGAGATCAAGGATTATTCCGAGCACGCCATGAAGAGCGGTTCTGATTCAGCGGCTATCACGTTCATCGAGATCCGCAACAAGGAAGACGGCAAGGTGCATGTCGGTGCCGGCGTATCTTCATCAGTAACCAAATCTTCAGTCAGAGCCATCGTATCGGCATATAACCGAATGATCAGTGTGATAAAATAGCGCTATTGTTTATGAGAGGTTGATCTATATATGTGGGATTATTTTGTTGCTTTTCTTTTTGGACTTGTGGAAGGCGTCACTGAGTGGCTGCCTGTATCATCTACAGGTCACATGATACTTCTGAATGAATTCTTCAAGCTCAACGTATCTGAAGAATTCTATGATCTGTACCTTGTAGTTATCCAGTTAGGTGCGATACTTGCTGTCGTCATCATCTTCTGGTGGGATATATGGCCCTTCGGCATCAAGCGTAATGAGCATCCGCTCTCCAAGGACGGCATCGGGAAGTATGTAATGAAGGATAAGTTCATTATGTGGTTCAAGATCCTGATCGCCTGCATTCCTGCAGCGATAGTAGGTGTCCTCTTCGATGATATCCTCGATAAGTATCTATACAATTATGTCTGCGTTGCGCTCGCGCTTATCGTTTTCGGTGTTGCTTTCATCGTTGTAGAGTATCTGAACAGGGAAAAGGAACCCAAGATAAAGAAGATCGGCCAGCTCAATTACGGTCATGCGTTCGCGATCGGTCTGTTCCAGCTTATCGCTGCTATATTCCCGGGAACATCAAGATCAGGGTCAACAATAGTTGGTTCCATTGCTATCGGAATCTCCAGAGAAGCAGCTGCCAAGTTTACTTTCTTCCTGGCGATCCCGGTCATGTTCGGTGCAAGCATCCTTAAGATCCTTAAGTTTGACGGAGATTGCACATCTCACGAAATCATCCTTCTGGGCATAGGAATGGTTACGGCATTTGCCGTCAGCATGCTGATAATCAAGGGATTGATGGCATTCATCAAGAAGCACAGCTTCACAGTATTCGGCTGGTACAGGATCGCTCTTGGCATCCTTGTACTCGTACTCGGAGCTGTCGGAATTATCGGAAAGTAATTATTTCTTTCTCTTCTCGATAGGAATGTACTTAACTCTGTCCTGTACGCACTTATAAGCAGGACGGATGATCTTGCCGTGATTTGTGAGCTCTTCGATCCTGTGTGCAGACCATCCGGAGATCCTGGCGATGGCAAACAGGGGAGTATAGAGTTCAGTCGGAAGACCGAGCATAGAGTATACGAATCCGCTGTAGAAGTCGATGTTTGCAGAGACGCCCTTGTAGATGTGTCTCTCAGCCGCGATAAGTTCAGCTGCAAGTCTCTCGACTCTCTCATAGAAGGCAAATTCCTTGGAACGGCCCTTCTCTGCGGACAGCTGTTTGACGTAGTTCTTGAAGATGACTGCTCTCGGATCTGATATCGAATAGACGGCGTGCCCCATACCATAGATAACACCTGTCTTATCGAATGCCTCTTTGTTAAGGATCTTCTCGAGATATCTGAGGATCATGTCCTCATCTTCCCAGTCAGTGATGTTCTTCTCGAGTTCCTTGAACATCTTGATGACCTGGATATTCGCACCGCCGTGCTTGGGTCCCTTAAGTGAACAGAGGGCAGCAGCGATTGCAGAATAAGTATCCGTGCCGGAACTTGTAACTACGTGTGTTGTGAACGTGGAATTGTTACCGCCGCCGTGTTCAGCATGCAGGATAAGCGCGACATCAAGAATCTTAGCTTCAAGCGGCGTGTACTTGTTGTCGGGCCTTAACATATAGAGAATATTCTCTGCGATCGACAGATCATGCCTCGGACGGTGAACTACCAGAGAATCCTTATCGATGTAATACTGCATGGCATCGTAGCTGTGAACGGCGATCTGAGGGAAGACCGCGATCAGCTCTAAGGACTGACGCAGTACATTGGGGATGGACAGATCCATCGGCTGTGTATCGTATGCATAGAGATTCAGGACCGCTCTGGCGATGTTGTTCATGAGATCGGCAGAAGGCTTCTGCATGATAACATCCCTGAAAAAGTTCTTGGGCATACGCGATCTGGAATGTGCAAGAAGTGTCCTGAAATCAGTAAGTTCCTTTGCGGTAGGAAGCTTTCCGAACAAGATCAGATATGTGGCTTCCTCGAATCCGCAGTGCATGTCTTCAGGCTGACCTGCAATGAGATCTTTGACATTGATGCCCCTGTAGAAGAGCTCGCCGTCAGCCGGCTCAGTAACGCCGTTAACGGTCTTGGTGGCATTGATCTCGGATATTCTCGTAAGACCGGTCAGGACACCCTTACCCTTAAGGTCCCTTAGGCCGCGTTTAACGTCATACTTGGTATAGAGTTCAGAATCAATACTGATAGATGTGCAGATCTCGGCGAGTTTATTGATCTCAGGCGTGATCTTTGAATAGCTGTTGGAGTAACTGCTGCTTGTGGTCATAGTAAACCTCCGTATCTCTTGAAATTCGATATTATCCCTATATCGTGAAGTTATTATATTGTAATTGACTAAAGTGATTATTTCAAATGAGGAAGCCGCCGTTGACTCCGATTATCTGTCCGGTAATGTAAGAAGCCTTATCCGAAGACAGGAAATACATAACTTCGGCAACTTCTTCCGGGGTACCCAGTCTGCCAAGCGGAGTATCTTCAGCGATCGCAGCTTTGTCAGCCTCAGAA
The DNA here is from genome assembly GCA_902782125.1 of Oscillospiraceae bacterium. Taxonomy (GTDB): domain Bacteria; phylum Bacillota; class Clostridia; order Saccharofermentanales; family Saccharofermentanaceae; genus Saccharofermentans. The sequence goes on from CACZMA010000004.1 coordinate 277,752, forward strand.
TAGCAGGACATCATGTCAGTCTCGATGGTTCCGGGAGAGACTGCATTGACTCTGATACCGGAGGGCCCGAGCTCCTTGGCAAGCGATTTTACATAAGCATCAATTGCGCCTTTGCTGGCGGAATACAGAGCCTCACAAGAAGCACCGGTCTGACCCCACATGGAAGACACTGCGAGAATAACGCCTTTTTTGGCTTCTACCATCTTGGGAATGACGCAGTGCGACAGATTATAGAAGCCTCCGAAATTAACATCCATGACCTCACGGTAATCCGTATGGTCAGTATCCTGCGACAGGGAAGTAAGGGAGACACCTGCATTCGAGATGAGCACATCGATATTACCGAAACTCATGCACGCTGCTTCTATGGCATCTTTTACCTGCTCGGGGTCGGAAACGTCACATTTGTAAGGATAGATAGAGTCAGTCTCGAAGTCCGTATTCGTATGGTACAGATAAGAGACCTTATATCCGTTGGATGCAAAGATCTCGGCGCAGGCTCTTCCGATTCCACGTGAGCCTCCGGATATCAACATATGCGGCATACTATCACTTCCTTATACTTGATATGCACATATTCTAACATCTAAAAAACCGCTATCCAAATCGTATGTTTGAGTTATAATAGCAACGGTTGAAAGTGAGGGATGATCATGTCTGAGAATACACCCGCTGAAGAATTCAGCAATCTTAGCTTTGTTGATAAGTGCAAGAAGGATCCTGTCATTCCTGTTTGTTTTGCATTGGCTGTTTTGAGCATAGTCGGAGCAGCGATCTACTTTATCCTTCCGTTCAGGACACCTGCCATGAACTTCACACTGGATGACTTCAAGACAAGCTATGAGTCCACGGAGATATACAAGGGCCTGTTTGTGAATTTTGGTGTTGATATTACTCCGGTAACTTATATTGATACCTCTGCAGCGCCGGGTGAATTCACCGGTATGTATACTGACGATAACTTCGGTGAACTGTCCATGACAGAATTTGATTCTAACTGTGATTATTTCCAGGTTGCTCTCAACAGTGAACTGATCACCCTCATGCAGGGAAGCACCAGAAAGGTTGACGGCAAGATAACTTCGCTCAGATTCATCACCAAATACGGCGGTGAACCTACTTACATGACATACTATTATGCGTGTGTACTCCAGAGCCTTTATCCTGATATTGATTCTAACCAGGCTGTCAGCTTATTTGCCGATCTTCTTCAGAAATACGACATTAACACACAGGGGAAATACACTGTCATGGGTGATTATGCATACAGGTTGATGTATATCCCTGCAAACGGCGGCAACTATTTTGCTTTTGATGTTGTTCCTTCTGCGGGCCTGAAGGACAGTGATATCTCTGCTACGATCCCTGTAGATGAGATAGTTTCTGCATCTGTTGCAGCTTCAGAGACGGAAGTGCCCACTGCTTAAATTACATTCTCGTTGCAATGACATTAAAAAACAAAAACCGCCTTCTGCAAGGCGGTTTTATGTTTTGGCAGGGGAGACACGATTCGAACGCGCAACCGGCGGTTTTGGAGACCGCTGCTCTACCGTTGAGCCACTCCCCTAGAGCACTTAAGCATTTTATTCATTGGTTTGCACTATGTCAAGTGTAATGTTAAGATTTACTTCATCCGAATTCTTTTTATTAATTAAGGGGTAAATAATATGAGACTCGCAGTTATCGGAACAGGCAATATGGGCAAAGCCCTTGTCGGCGGATTTATTTCCGGCGGTATTTTCAAGCCTGAAGAGATCAATTGTTATGACGTATATGAGCAGGCTGCAGTACAGGCCTCCGAGATGCTCGGTATCAACAAGTGCAGCTCTGCTTCCGAAGCTGTATCAGGCTGTGATTATGTGCTTATGGCTGTAAAGCCCGTGCATTTTGATGATGCCCTTAAGGGAATTAAGGATGACCTTGCAGACAGCGCCATAATCCTGTCCATTGCTGCCGCTGTTACATGCGACAGGATCAAGGGTATCCTTGGTGACCGCAAGTTCGTAAGGATTATGCCCAACACACCTGCACAGGTCGGTGCGGGCGTATCAGCCGTCTGTCCCGTAGGACTTACTGAAGAAGAGACCGGTTTTGTCAAAGATCTTCTCGCTACATGCGGAGAGGTGATCCTTTGCGATGAGAAGACTCTGGATGCGATTGGATGCGTATCCGGTACGGGTCCTGCTTATGTAATGCTCTTTATCGAAGCTCTTGCCGATGCTGCCGTAAGCCTTGGCATCAAGAGAGATGATGCTCTTAAGATCGCTGCAGGTACCGTTATGGGATCCGGTAAGCTCTGCCTTGATACGGGCAAGAATCCCGCAGTTCTCAAAGATATGGTTTGTTCTCCGGGCGGAACCACCATTGCAGGTGTTATGGCTCTCGAGGAGAACGGATTCAGGAATGCTGCCATCAAATCAGTCTTAGCTGCTTATGATAAGACTCTGGAGATGCAGAAGAAGAGCTGATGACTGATATCTCTGACGTTGTAATCTATACCGACGGTGCTTGTTCCGGTAATCCCGGTCCGGGCGGTTGGGCTGCCATACTTATGGCCGGCGGTGCCAAGAAGGAACTGTCAGGCGGAGAAGCCAATACCACCAACAACCGTATGGAACTTATGGGTGTTATCTCAGGCCTTAAGGCTCTTACCAGACCCTGTAATGTCGAAGTCCACAGTGATAGCGCTTATGTTGTTAATGCTTTCAGCCAGAACTGGATAGGGAAGTGGGCTTCCAACGGATGGAAGAACAGTGCCAAGGCCGATGTGGCTAATACCGATCTTTGGAAGGAACTTCTTGAACTTACGAAGATACATAATGTTACTTTCGTTAAGGTCAAGGGGCATGCCGATAATGAATATAACAACAGATGCGACGAACTCGCAGTAATGGAATCTAAGAAATTCTGAGGAATAAGGATCAATGGGACAGATCAATTGCAGTGACGATATGCTCTACGAGAAGAAGATATCAGAGAAAGATATCTTCGACGGACGTGTCTTCAAAGTTAAGGTAAGACAGATCGAGACCCCGGAGGGCAAGCCTTCCACCAGGGAGCTGGTCTTCCATAACGGCGGTGCTTGTGTGCTGCCCGTTGATGATGAACAGAACGTATATCTGGTAAAGCAGTTCAGATCTCCTTTTGAGCGGGTCCTCCTTGAGGCTCCGGCAGGTAAGATCGATCCTGGAGAAGAACCTCTTACAACTGCCACGAGAGAGATTACAGAAGAGACAGGTCTTACTGCCGCTGAGATCGAGCCGATTGGTACCATGATCGCCACACCGGGTTATTGTTCCGAGATAATCTATCTCTATATCGCTACCGGACTTACTTATGTTGGCGGTGAGCCTGATCCGAGCGAATATCTCTCAACGGTTAAGATGCCGCTTGCCGAGGCACTTGAACTTGCCGACAAGGGTGAGATCGAGGATGGCAAGACTCTCATCGCCATCTACAGAGCAGCCAGGAGGTTTGGTCTTTGAACCGAATTGAGGAACATAGAGAAGTAACCGGTATCGTACTGTTTTTTATGGCAGTAGTGGTTATGCTGTTCTTCTATCTTCCTGTTACTTTCACGGGAGTTCTCGGTGAGGTCGCTAAGGCTTTCTTCATGGGACTGTTCGGGTTCACCGCTTATGCCATACCTGTATATCTGCTATATGCTGCCATTGATTTCTTCTTCGAGAAGAGAGCGGGCGTATCAAAGATCAGAGTAGTATCAGTTATCCTGTTCCTGATATCGATATCTTCGCTCCTTGCGCTTATAACAATGGATATCGCTTATATTTCAGCATTATCTTCTGAAGGAGATAAGGTCATTGCCACCAAAGCTCTGGATCTTCTCTGGCGTTCCGGTTCTGATGCTTCTCTTATCCAGAATACCGCACTTGCCATGAAGGTCATCCCCGGCGGTATCATCGGCGGTTCGATCGCAATTGGCCTTAATATGATTACGGGTAAGGCCATAGGCATTATCCTGATCTGTGTATTCCTGCTGGCTCAGATAGTTACCGTTTTCCATATCTCCATTAAGAGAGCAGCAAAACAGACAGTCAATATGATCGGTAAGACTGCACAGAAGGCTTATACGAGAGTTACGGCTCCTGTGAAGAATACAAATACTTACGCCCGTCCCGTATCCGGCACAACGGTAATGACCTACGGTCAGAATCCTACTCCTTATCCGGCTCAGACTCAGACAAGCGCATCACCGTTTGTAAATACGGGCAGGACTAAGCCCGTTAACAGATATCCGGCTCCTTCCGTAGGAAGCGATCCTTTTGGTTCCAGATTCCCCATCGATGCGGCATCTGGGTTTACCGATGTTGAGAGGATGGGTCTGGCGAGCAATGAAGAAATTTCCAGAGATACAATCAACTTTAACGGCAGAGATTATAACACCAATGAAGAGCATCCGACTGCTGATTTCAATTACAATGCAGAACCAAAGAATGCTCCCATAAGGATGAAGAAGCAGCAGAAGGAACTGTCTTTCCTCAAGGACAATTCACAGGATGATTTCTACGATCTGACGCCTCAGCAGATGAGCTCACCTGAACCTGAGGAACCTCTTGAAGACATGCCTTCTGAGATAATAGAAGATGATTCCAACGGCAACGATTACGATTATTCAAGAAGTGTCAGAAGACCTTATGTGGATCCTTCAATATTTGGCGGTGAAGTTGCCCCTGCCGAAGAATCCATTGCAATCAATGCTTCCAATGCAGTTGAAGGATACAGCGAGACAGAAGGTAGGATGTTCAAGACTTCAAATTCTGCCAAGCCTGTTCAGAGAAATAGTTCCGTTAATTTCGGTGATCCCGGAAAAGCAACACGCGCCATAGATAACACAGGCAGGGCATATCAGATCAGAGGATACAAACCAGCTCCCACAAAGCTTCTTGCCGAAGATATCAAGGAGATAACTGACCCTAATACCAATAAGGAACTTCGCGAGAGTGCGAATAAGCTCGTAGAGACACTGGCAAGCTTCGGAATCAACGATACCAAGGTCATCAATATCATTCACGGACCATCGATCACAAGATTTGAGCTCACGATCCCTGCAGGCGTTAAGGTCTCGAGAGTTACTCAGCTCAAAGATGACATCATGCTCGCTATGGCTGCGATCTCCATAAGGATCGAAGCGCCTATCCCGGGCAAGAGCGCCATCGGTATCGAGCTTCCCAACAAGAAGGCGACGCCGGTACACCTCAGAAGCCTTGTAGAGACAAAGGAATTCAGGCAGTCCGAGCCTCTCAGCGTTGCTCTCGGAAGGGACATTCCCGGAAGACCTATCTACTGCAATCTCGCGAAAATGCCTCACCTCATGATCGCAGGTTCCACCGGTTCCGGTAAGTCCGTATGTATCAATTCGATACTGTCCAGTATCCTTGTCCATGCTTCGCCCAACGACGTCAGGATGATCCTCATCGACCCTAAGGTCGTAGAGCTCTCTGTATATAACGGCATCCCTCATCTTATCAGTCCTGTCATTACTGACTGTAAGAAGGCTGCAGGTGCTCTTAACTGGGCCGTTGCCGAGATGCAGAGAAGATATAAGCTCTTCGAGATCGCTCAGGTCAGGGATATCAAGAGTTATAACGCCAAGTGCGATGAGCACGGTGAACCTTATAACAAGATTCCGTTGATCCTTATCGTAATCGACGAGCTTGCTGAACTCATGATGGTCGCTTCCAAAGAAGTCGAGACATATATCTCAAGACTTGCAGCACTTGCAAGAGCTGCAGGTCTCCATCTGCTCATTGCCACACAGCGTCCTTCTGTTGATGTCATCACAGGCGTTATCAAGGCTAACATCGGTTCCAGGATCGCATTTGCGGTTACTTCCGGTGTCGACTCCAGGACGATCCTCGATCAGTACGGTGCTGAAGAGCTTCTCGGTAAAGGCGATATGCTCTATTCACCGATGACTGCTCCCCAGCCTGTCAGAGGTCAGGGCGCACTCGTAGAAGATGAGGAAGTAGAAGCAATCGTTGATTTCCTTAACAACAAGTACGGTTCAATGTACGACGAACAGATAATAAAGGACATCGAGATGGCCGCTCAGGAGCCTGAGAAGGGCGGAAGCAGCGGCAGTTCTTCATCTGACAGCGGAAGTTCCGGTTCAGGGGATAACCTTTTCGAAGAGGCCGTGGAGATAGTTCTCGAGAACGGTACCGCGAGCGTATCCGTGCTCCAGAGAAGACTCGGCGTCGGCTATCCCCGTGCAGGCAAGCTGATCGATGAACTTGAGAAAAAGCATATAATCGGTCCTTACGAAGGAAGCAAGCCTAGGAAGGTCCTTATTACTAGGACCGAATGGCTCGAGATCAAGGCAAAGGGAGAAGAGAATGGCGGAATGTAATAGTGATCTCGCTGCACAGGCAGTCGCATTACTTAAGCAAAAAGATCTCAAGCTTGGTTTTGCCGAGAGTCTTACAGGAGGAATGATATCTTCCGGGATCGTTGATGTCCCCGGCGCTTCAGCTGTATTTAACGGTGCTGTAGTCTCCTATGTAAACGATGTAAAGACAGGCGTTCTCGGCGTCAGTCCTGATGTCATTGCAGAGCAAACAGAGATATCTTACGAATGTGCCGAACAAATGGCTTCCGGTGCTGCTAAGATACTGTCTGCAGATATTGCGATATCGGTAACAGGCATCGCAGGTCCCGGCGGAGATCTGCCCGGAAAACCTGTAGGTACCGTATTCATGGGCATATATAACAGGGGAGCAGTTTCTTCGGTAAGACTGGACCTTTCCGGCGACCGTGATTCCATAAGGAAGCAGACTGCCTCTGAAGCATATAAGAAGATAATCGAATTGGTCAGGGCGTAAGCACATGAAGAATAAGAGAACTGCAGGTAATATGATCTTCTCGACGATCATTGTAATGGTCGGTCTTCTCTTTACCAAAGGATCCGGATTCCTCCGCGACATCCTTGTAGGCATCAAGTTCGACCAGAACCTGTACAGAGATGCGTTTACCCTGGCATTTACCATACCTGATCTGTTCTATAACCTTCTTGTAGGCGGCGCTATATTCTCCACGGTAGCGCCCTACATGTCCGGTGCGATATCGGTAGGAGAGGAGAAGCGCGGCATCAAGACCGTAAGCATCTTTGTATCTGTTATCTCCGTAGTAATGGCTATCGCATGCGCTATAGGCACGATATTCTCCAAGCCTATCTATTCGCTGTATGCATTAAGATCCGCCGGCGACGGCGGCATTGACGAGCAGACGCTGAACCTTGCTGCAAACGCATCGAAATTACTTTTCCCCCAGATATTCTTCATCATGCTCGCCGCTCTGTGTATCGGCATCATGAATTCATACAAGAGATTTACCGCAACATCTTTTGGTCCTACTATTTATAACATCTGCGTTCTCTTGTCGCTCGTATTCTTCGCCGGAAGTTCTCCGGAGAAGCTGTATATGACAACGGGCGGAATCCTTGTATCTGCGATAATCTACTTCCTGTTCCAATATTTTATGGGATTCGATAAGCTCAGGCAGTTCAAGTTCAACTTCAGGCCTAATGACAGGGAGTTCAGGAAGCTGTTCTGGAGGGCGCTTCCGATACTGTTCTCGTCTTCAATCGTCCAGGTCAATGTCGTTATCCTTAACTATTTTGCAGGAAAATTCGATTCAGGCAGTATCTACGGTTTCCGTAATGCTTCCACCATCTGGCAGATACCTTACGGAGTTTTTACCGTAGCTATCAGTACAGTCATGACACCTGAACTTGCAGGTCTATATGAATCCAAGAAGTATAAAGAAGCATCATCGCTCCTGTCCAGAAGCCTTAAGACTTCCATGTACATAATGATCCCGGCATCGCTGTTCATCTGGCTCGAGAGCCTTGATGTCGTCAAGGCCATATATCAGTGGACATCAAGCTATACCAACACTAACGCAGAGACCGCTTCAGTATTCCTTAAGGGATTCGTCACTGCGATCATCACAGCTTCGGTAATACATATCATCAATCACGCTTTCTATGCGATAGGCAAGACCCGCGTGCCCTTCTGGTCAAGCTTTGTAGGAATGATCATGAATCCCTTTTTCTGCTGGACATTCATCAAGCTCGGAATGGGACCTCTGTCGCTGTCTGCAGCATATTCACTTACGAATTTCCTTCAGATGGTATTCCTCATCGTAATCTATTGCAGGAATAAGGAACTTGCACCCACAAAGATGATATCCATGCTCATCAAGAGCGTCGCATGCGCTGTAGTTGCATTTGTTATTGTGTTTATGCTTGATATCTTACTGCCTGCTCAGGGCGGCAAGATAGTACAGTTAGCTATCATTGCCTGCAAGGGAGCTGCTTGTCTGATCGTTTACTTCGGAATGGGTCTGGCTCTCAAGATGGATGAAGCATTGTTCTGGATCAATAAGCTCAGCTCAAAGTTTAAGAAACGCGCTCAAAAGAAGGCTGAAGAGATCGAATAATGGAGCCGGTGTACTTTTAATGGTACTGAAAAGAGCATTTGTCGGTTTTTGTCGGTTTTTGTCTGATAATTTCGGTTGACAAAGATGTATCATATCAATACAATGAATTCATAAATATCAGAACAAATGTTCTAACCCGTGTTTGGAGGTAATTATGGCAAAGAGTAAGAATGCCGGTAAGAGTGCTGTTTCCCAGGTCCAGGATCAGAGTGAACGTAAGAAGGCCCTTGAAGCTGCAATGGCCCAGATCGAGAAGCAGTTCGGTCAGGGCGCGGTAATGAGAATGGGTGACCGCACTCAGGTAGATATAGATACAGTTCCGACCGGAGCGCTGACACTTGATATCGCTCTCGGTATCGGCGGACTTCCCAGAGGAAGGATCATCGAGATCTACGGACCTGAATCTTCAGGTAAGACCACAGTAGCACTTCATTGCGTAGCAGAGGCTCAGAAGATGGGCGGAACATGTGCATTTATCGATGCAGAGCATGCTCTGGACGCAGTATATGCAGGCAATATCGGTGTTGATGTTGATAATCTTCTCCTGTCTCAGCCTGATACAGGTGAGCAGGCACTTGAGATCTGCGAGACACTCGTAAGATCAGGATGCATCGACGTAGTAGTAATCGACTCCGTTGCTGCTCTCGTTCCAAAGGCAGAGATCGACGGTGAGATGGGTGATTCTCATGTAGGACTTCAGGCAAGACTCATGAGCCAGGCTCTGAGGAAGCTCGCACCTGTTGTATCCAAGTCAAACTGCATCTGCATCTTCATCAACCAGCTCCGTGAGAAGGTCGGCGTTATGTTCGGTAACCCTGAGACTACTCCGGGCGGCCGCGCACTTAAGTTCTATGCATCCGTAAGACTTGATGTAAGAAGAGTAGAGACTTTGAGGAACGGTACTGATGTTATCGGTAACCATACAAGAGTAAGAGTTGTTAAGAATAAAGTAGCTCCGCCGCTTAAGGAGGCAGAGTTCGATATTCTCTACGGTCACGGAATCTCTAATGAAGGATGTATCCTTGATCTCGCAGTTACCAACAATATCGTTGATAAGAGCGGATCATGGTTCTCATATAACGGCAGTAAGATCGCTCAGGGCAGAGACGCTGCAAAGCAGTTCCTCATCGAGCATCCTGATGTTATGACTGAGATTGAGACCAAGGTAAGAGAGTCATATATGCCCGCTGATGACGAGGGTGACGACGAAGTTCAGACTTCAGCTCCTGTTGCAGAGGCTGCAACAGAAGAAGTTGAAGACGATATCTTAGGTATCGATGTCTGATAATTCTGTATCTTCTGCAGTTTCCTGCGCGATAAACCACATTGGCACCGGGATATACTCATCCGGTAAGATCGTTTCCTACTTACTGACCAAGGGCTTTCCGGATGATATATCTTATGCCGCTGTGGCTGAACTCGTAGACAGAGGTTACATTGATGACAGAAGGGCTGCCCGTAAAGTCCTTATCGCAAGGGAAGGCAAGAAGCAGGAGAGCAGGAATTATATACTGAACCGGCTCCTGCAGGCCGGGATCAAAGAATCTATAGCTGAAGAGATAGCATCATCACTCGATGATGATGTCACTACCTGTAAGCGTCTGTTCGATGCCAGCTTCAACTCTGCAGATACTGATAAGGATGAGTTTCTTAAGCTAGCCAAGCTTCGCGGATACTCCATGGAGACCTCGCTCAAAGCACATTCTCTGTGGTTGTCCGATCACAATTGATACTTCATTTTCCGTTGGATATAGCAATGCCGGTACGTTCTGTGCCGGTATTGCTATATTGGAATTCCAAGCCGCATTATGTTACTCTTCTTATGCAGCTTAGCTGCTTAGATTGGCGGATATTAATTTGAAGATCTGTTTTATTGGCGATATCGTCGGAAATGCGGGCAGAAGAGCGATCAGAACGCTGCTGCCTGATATCTTAAGGAACAATTCCATAGACTGCTGCATAATCAATGCAGAGAACAGCGCTCACGGTCTTGGAGTAACATCTAAGATAGTAAAAGAACTGGAGTCACTGGGAGTTGATGCCGTTACTCTCGGCAATCATACATTCTCTAACAGTAATTTTATGTCTGAGATAGGTGATCTTAAGTGCGTTGTGCGCCCGGCTAATATCACACCTGCATGGCGCGGTCAGGATTATGTCATTATCGAGAAAGGCAATGAGAAGCTCGGTGTTATCAATCTTCTCGGGCAGATAGAGATGATGCCCGTACCTGACAGTCCTTTTACCAAGGCTGATGAGCTGATAAGCTTGCTGAAGGACAATAGCTGCACCTCGATCTTTGTGGATTTCCATGCTGAAGCCACATCAGAGAAGCAGCTCATGGGATATTACCTTGACGGTAAAGTCACCTGTGTTGCCGGAACGCATACACATATCCAGACTGCAGATGAGAGGATACTGGCAGGAGGAACAGGATATATTACTGATGCCGGAATGACCGGGGCTGTTGATTCAGTCCTTGGTATGAAGATAGATTGCTCTTATACAAGGATAGTCAAAAAGCTTCCTTGCAGATATGAACCCGCAGACGGACCTGCCGTTATTTGTGGTATTATCTTTGAGACGAATAATACAGGGAGATGCCTTAACATTAAGCGTTTTTGTGAATATGAGTGATAAAAAGTCTGATACATTGGCATTAAAGTCTTTCTTTGCTTTCCTTACGATATTTCTGATCATAGCTGACCAATTCATTAAGAGAGCCGTTACTTTCAATATGGATCTGTATCAGCAGATCAATGTGATCCCGGGGTTCTTCTCGATATTCTATTGTGTGAATACGGGCAGTGCCTTCAGTTTCCTGGCTGATAAAGCCTGGGGTATCTATGTGCTGTCAGGTGTGTCGGTTCTTATCGGTACAGTTATTTTCCTGCTGATGTTTGTTGCAGTACATTACAGACTTAAGGCTATGTCTGTAGCTCTTTGCCTTATAGCAGGAGGGGCATACGGTAATCTCATAGACAGATTCTCTCTGAAGTATGTTATCGACTACCTCAGATTCGATTTTGGAACATATACGTTCCCGATATTCAATTTTGCGGATATCTGCGCCGTTGTTGGTACGATCATTTTTGTCCTTATAATCCTTTTCGGCAAGAACGAGTTCGATGAATTCTGGAATGCGGTAAGAAAGGTATTCAAAAAAGATGCCTGAACTGATACTTACATGCGGCAACGAAGGGGAGAGACTGGATGTATTCATCTCATCCAACTGCGATGAGTATTCCAGGTCTTTCTTCAATCAGCTCATAAAAGACGGTAAGGTCGAGGTCAACGGCGTTACTGCCAAGAAATCCGGCCTGAAGCTTGAAGAAGGAGACGTCATCAGAGCTGATATCCCCGAACCTGTATCAACCGAGAATGTTGCTCAGGATATTCCGCTCGATATCGTATATGAGGATTCTGACCTGATCATAATCAATAAACCCCAGGGACTGGTCGTTCATCCGGCTGCAGGTCATCACGACGGAACGCTGGTAAATGCACTTTTGTCGCACTGTGGTGATGAATTGTCTGACATCAACGGTGTCATAAGACCCGGCATTGTACACAGGATAGATAAAGATACTTCCGGCCTTATGATTGCCTGCAAGAATAACGATACTCATATCAAACTTGCAGACATGCTCTCTAGGCATGAGATTGTCCGTGAATACAGAGCTGTCGTTTATGGCGTGGTATCTCCTGACAGAGGCACGGTCAATGCCCCTATCGGCAGGTCTGATAAGGACAGAAGGAAGATGGCTGTAGTTGCAGGAGGCAAGCCCTCCGTGACTCATTTCGAGGTGATACAGAGGTATGCTGAGGCAACGGATCTCAGGCTTAAACTCGAGACGGGAAGGACGCATCAGATCAGAGTTCATATGTCTTATATCGGTCATCCTGTCTGCGGAGACCCCGTATATGCCGGCAAGCGCAAGAAATATGGTCTGGAAGGACAGGCGCTTCACAGCTGCTCGATTACTTTTATACATCCGAGAACGGGCGAGGAGATGCATTTCGAGGCGGATGTTCCCGATTACTATAAGGCTCTGCTTGATAACCTTCACAAGATTTAAAGTTGACGATTCGGCCCAAGTATCTGATAATTTTATTATTATTATAAGAGGGGCTTGAATGAGCGAGAGAATCGATAATCTTAATACTGCAGATCTTGCAGTTGTAAATTACTTTGACAGGATATCCCGTAAGCTTGACGTTACGTTGGAAGTTGACGGCAGCAGTATCGTTATCGACGGTGATGACGGCCTTAAGAGGCTCAGAGCCCGCGAGTGCATCGAAGCGCTGGTAATGTTCGCACAGAAGGAAGATATAGATGCCCGCTTCGTAGATTATGTTATCTACCTCGCTTCCTGCGGTAAGATCGAAGAATTCATAAGCATGGGTGATGAGGTCTTCTATATGACTCCCACCGGCCGTCCTGTTAAGGCTAAGACATTAGGACAGCAGTTCTATATAGATGCTCTCAGAAGATCAGAACTTGTAATCTGCTCCGGTCCTGCAGGCACGGGTAAGACATTCCTCGGTGTTGCCATGGCAGTCAAGGCATTCAGGAACAGGGAAGTATCCAGGATAATCCTTACGAGACCTGCAATAGAAGCAGGCGAGAGGCTGGGCTTCCTTCCCGGCGACATCGAAGAGAAGGTAAATCCTTACATGAGACCCATTTATGACGCGCTTGAAGTGCTTTTGGGGCAGGAACTCTTTGACAGATACTATGAGAAGGGCTTGATAGAGGTATCTCCGCTGGCATTCATGCGAGGAAGGAACCTTGACGATTGCTTCGTCCTTCTCGATGAAGCTCAGAATACCACTTCAGAACAGATGAAGATGTTCCTTACGAGGCTCGGACTTAACTGTAAGGCCTGTGTCTGCGGCGATTATACCCAGATAGACCTTCCCAGAGGCGTTAAGAGCGGTCTTGCTGACTGCGTCTCCGTTCTCGAAGATGTTGAAGGCATAAGCATAGTTAATCTGTCAGATACCGATATCGTTCGTAACAGCCTCGTTCAGAGGATAGTTAATGCATATAACAAGCGGGATAAGGATACAGGAGGTGAGAACGGACATGAATAATGCTGCTCAGAAAGGTTCGTCAGTACTCAAGATCCTTACACTTGCACTGGCTGCGATCATTGTAATCCTTATCGTTTTCTATGGTTCTCTTCCGGAGAGCTATGATTACCGTCCCGGCTCTGTTGCCAGTACAGATATTTATGCGCCCAGGAATTTCATTGATTCTTATGAGACTGAGCAGCAGGCTATTATTGCCAGAAATTCAGTTACAGCAATATTCATACGTTCTGAAGAGCTCTCCGAGCAGAATGTTGACAGGGTAGTGGCATTCTTTGATCTTGCCCAGCAGGAGAGATCGCTTCTTGTAGTTACTTCGCCCGGTTCTCCGGCTCCGATCACTGCTGAAGCTGCCGCAGATCAGCTCTCGGTCAACCTGTCCCAGACATTCGGAGCATCCGTATCAGCAGAAGACCTTCTGGTATTCATGACAATGTCTGATTCTTCTTTCAGCTATGTTAGAGATAAGGCAATTTCAATAGCCGAACTCATTATGGTAGATGATATCAACGAATCCGCTCTGGAGTCTGCCATCGATCTTCAGATAGACAGCTTCAAGGAGACAAATCCTTCTTATTCAACATATGCTGATTCTCTTCAGATCGTATTCAAGCAGATACTCCAGCCTAATTCGGTCTTTGATGAGAAAGCCACAAACGATCAGGCTGAGAATGCTTATCTTGCCGTTATCAGCGAACCTATAACAGTTGAGAAGGGATCAAGGATCGTAAGCTCAGGCGACGTTATTACCGAGCATCAGTATCAGAATCTAATCGATCTCGAATTGATCCGTGACAGTGCTTTCAATTTTGTTTTCCTTCTGAGAGATATCTGTTATGTTGCTGTCATTGCCCTTTGTGCATTTGTATACTTCCGTGTAATGCATAAGAATGACTATTTTGGTCAGAGGATCTTCTATATGATGGTCCTCACATTCCTTATTCCTCTGGGAATATCGCTTTACGCTTCGAGCTTCGGCTTCAACTTCTGTGCAGTACTGTTCTTTACGGCTATCTGTGCTTCTTATCTCGGAACATTCGACAGCATCGTATTCTCGATCGTCAATCTGCTGTTCAGCTGGCCTGTTTTCTCCTTTGACATCGATCTGCTGTTCATCAACATGGTAGGTATTATAGTGTGTGCATCGATCGCAGGCAGGAAAGACAAGGTGTCTTCTTCGGCTACGATCATTCTGTTCCCGTCGTTGGGATGCCTCCTTGCAGCTCTGGCTTTCGGCTTCCTTAACGGCTATACACAGGATCAGTACATATCAGCCGTATCTTTTGCACTCGTAAGCAGTACCGCTGCTCTTATTGCTTCAATAGGTGTGACTCCTATCTACGAGCTCATCACAAATAATGCTTCGCCTATCAAGCTCATAGCTCTGAGCCAGCCGGGACAGCATCTGCTCAAACGTCTCTTTCTTGAAGCATCCGGTACTTATCAGCATTCACTCATGGTATCTAACCTTGCGGATGCTGCTGCAGAAGCTGTAGGTGCAGATTCTCTGCTCTGTAAGGTTGCAGCGTATTATCACGATATCGGTAAGCTCGAGAACCCTCAATACTTCACCGAGAATCAGCACGGAGGAGTCAATCCGCACGACAATCTGCCTATCATGGAGAGCGTCGCGATAATCACAGCTCATCCCGAGAATGGCGTTAAGATTGCCAAGAAGGAACATCTCCCGCAGGCTATCATCAACATAATCGATGAGCATCACGGTACCACATACCCCGGATATTTCTATTTCAAGGCTTGTGAGGAAGCTAAGGCAAAGGGGCTTGAACAACCTGACGTTAATAACTTCAGATACAAAGGCCACATACCTTCAAGCCGTGAATCTGCGATCATAATGATGGCTGATACCTGTGAGGCAGCCGTTCGTTCAACAAAGCAGAATGATCCTGCCGGAGTTGAGACTCTGATCAGAAAGCTTATAAGAGATAAGATCGAACAGGACCAGCTTATCAATTCTGGTCTGTCCTTTGATGATATCGAGAAGATCATAATCGCCTTCAAACAGGTTTATTCAGGAGTTTTCCACGAAAGGATAAAGTATCCGGATGAGAATAAGAACAGTTGACCGTGACCCGGATTCTCCGGCAGAACTTAAGGCATCACTGGAACAGATCCTGCCCAAGCTCACTGATGAGCTGGCATCCGGTGATTATACTGATATGGCATTGAAGCGCTGCCTTACAGATGCTTATGCCGTTATCACATTTGTGGATCCCGAGACCATCAGAGAATATAACAGGGAAGAGCGCGGCATGGACAAAGTTACTGACTGCCTGTCTTTCCCCATACTCAACATAAATGACGGCAGGCTCATAGATCCTGAGTCCGGTTTTGATACAGAATTCGACGACGACGGTAATCCGATAGTAAATCTCGGTGATATCCTGCTCAATCTGACTGCTATCAGGGAACAGGCAGAAGAATACGGCCACAGCTTCGAGAGAGAAGCAGGTTTCCTTGCTGCTCACTCTCTTCTTCATCTGCTCGGATATGATCATATCGAGAAGCGTGACGAGAAAGTCATGATAGAGAAGCAGAAGAGCCTTATGGTTGCCGCAGGTCTCGCTTTCGAGGACGAGGTAAAAGATCTTGAAGAGATGGTCGATCATAAGGCGGAGATGTCTCTTCCGGCAGGTTCCGAGTGCAGTCACTGCGGATATGTGGCGCTTCTCGGAAGGCCGAACGTCGGTAAATCCACGCTGGTCAACTATATTACCGGAATGAAGATCGCCATCGTGTCTCACAAGCCGCAGACGACAAGGACCAACATCAGGAGCATCGTAAATACCGAAGACTCGCAGATAATCTTCGTTGATACTCCCGGTGTGCATAAGCCCGATACCAGGATGGGCGAGATCATGGTGGATAAGTCTTTCGGAAGTGCTATCAACAGTGATCTGGTACTTCTGATGGCTGACGGAAGGTTCGATAAGCCCGGTAATGTTGAGAAGAGATTGATCGAATTGTGCCGTGAGAATAACAAGAAGGTTATCCTTGCCATCAACAAAGATGACGATGTCAAAGGCAACGGACTTCTTCCTGTCATCGCTTCCTATGCGGAGCTTTACGATTATGCCGATGTCGTTCCGATAAGTGCCAGGACCGGCCATAACGTTGATGTCCTGCTTGATGTCATCAGGAAGAATCTTCCTTCTGGCCCCAGGCTTTTTGATTCCGAATACATGACGGATCAGACCGAGCGCGAGATCGCTGCTGAGCTAATAAGAGAACAGGTCTTGCACTATATCGATCAGGAAGTCCCTCACGGTACGGCCGTACTCATCAATAAGTTTGAGGAGAGAGCAGGGGATTCTGCCGTTGACGAATACGACCGTGAGATAGTTGTGATCGAAGCCGATATTATCTGCGAGAGAGAGTCTCATAAGGCTATAATCATCGGTAAGGGCGGTCAGATGATCAAGCGTATAGGTTCTGCAGCCAGAAGGAATATCGAGAGGATGCTCGGCTGCAAGGTCTATCTGGATCTCTATGTTAAGGTCAGACCTGACTGGCTCAACAACGAAGGCTTCCTGCGCGAATACGGTCTTAACGAAGAAGACAAAGAGTAATGGATCCCGTTAACTGCAGAGGAATCATTCTCGGTTCACGCGAATACAAGGAGAAGGACAGACTTGTATCTGTGCTTACTCCTGAGATGGGGCTGATCACCGTATGTGCCAAAGGAACAGCTAAGCCCGGAAGCCGCAATGCATTTGCATCTGTGCCTTTTATGATCGTGGATCTGGTGCTTACGACTTCCCACGGTTACTATTACCTCAAAGACGGTTCTGTGGTCGAGAACAATTCCGGGATAATGAATAACCTCGAAGCCATGACGGTAGCATCTCATATTTCCGAGTGTCTCAAGGATTCGACTTATGATGCAGCAGATGCCAGACAGGCATATGAGCTCGCTGTCTATGCTTTCTATGTGCTCTCATGCAGTCCTGAGAAGTATCTTATTGTGTATTCGGCATTCAACTGGAGACTTCTTACGATACTGGGACTTACCGTTGAATATGTTACCTGTGAGTTAACTGGCGCCCCCGTTACCAGAGACGGCCGATATGTGCTCAGTCCCGCAGGCGGCAGCATTAATGAATCATCCGCCGGCATGAGCGGTGAGAGCGTATTTGCACTTAATTACTTTGCCGAATGTGACATAAAGGACCTTTTTGCAGTTAAGGCAAGCGAGAATATCATCAATGAACTCAAGCGCTTTACTACTGATTACCTGTCAGTGCAGTTCGATAAGGAATACAATGCTCTGGCGACTCTTGATGCGCTTAATAAGTAAACATCATGTGTTCCAGTGATCTGGGAACAGCTTGATGTATTCGGGCTTGGCAAGCCTTGCATCTATAAGCAGAGCAAATCCGGTATCATTCTCGGTCCTGATGACTCGGCCTACTGCCTGAAGGACCTTCTGCCAGCCGGGGAATCTGTATGCAAATGCAAAGCCGTCTCCGAACTTCTCTGCGTAGTAGTTGCTGAGGATCTGCCTTACGGGGTTAAGCTTGGGAAGACCAACTCCTACGATTATTACTCCGGACAATCTGTCTCCGACCAGATCTATGCCTTCTCCGAAATGCCCGCCAAGAACGGCAGAACCAAGAAGCAGCCCGTCGAATCTATCTTCGAAGCTGTCAAGGAATTCCTGTTTCTCGGTTATATTCATCTCGGGGATCTGGCTTATCAGCTTAAGCTTGATGCCGCTGCTCTCTGATTCTTCCTTGAGACGCTTATTAGTCTCTGCCATTATCTGTCCCATGTATTCAAAGGAAGGGAAGAATACCATGTAATTGCCGGACCGGCCCTTAAGAGTCTCTGCGATCCTGTCGGCTATCGGTATTATCGACGAAGCCCGGTTGACATAAGATGTGCTTATCGAGTCATCGATGATCACATCGAGATTCTCAGGCGGGAAGGGAGACGGCAGATTAAGGTAATCAGCATAGTCCGTGTCCTTGCCGAGTATCGTGTTCCTGTAATACTCGTATGGCGATAAAGTAGCAGAGAAGAATACGACAGGGAGCCTGTCCTTAACGATCTTATCCATCTTGGCAGAGCAATCTAGACAATATAGTGTGATCACAATATTCTCGCCGGTCTTCTCAGCATATATGATATAGGAATCATCAAGATAGAGCTCCATTACAGTAAGGAAATATCTGGCTTCAAAATAGAACTCCATGGCAGTCTGCCTTGCCTGTCCTTTGGGCAGGGAATCAAGCACCGGGAGCAGCGTGTTCAGACAGAACCATATCTTGGCTCGCAGATTCTTAGGCTTCTCGCGCATGCCTTCCCAGCCTTCAGTCTTCAGTACCCTGTGCTCGTTTGCACCCTCAAGTGCTGCAAAACATGATGTGTTGGTGTCGAAACATCGGGATATGGTATTGAAGTAGTGCCTGAGATCATATAGCCGGGCCATTACCTTCTCGTTCTTGCCCTTAAAGTCCGTTATCATGCGGTCGAGCATCTCCAGCGAGAAGGAAGCCGAGAACATATCCCTTCCGCGTTCTACCATATTATGAGCCTCGTCTACGAGGGCTATGGTCCTGCCGTCATCGAGTTCGTCTGACATAAGGCTGACTCTCGGATGGAATATGTGGTTATAATCGCCGATGACTACAGTGCAGTACTCCATGGTATTGACCATGAACTCATGGGGACAGATCTTATGCTCGGAAGCTATCTTCGTGATAAGCTCCGGCGTGATCTTATCATGCATCAGGACTTCTTTGAGGGCGGGCTTGAGGCGCTTATAGTACCCCTTTGCAAGCTCGCAGTATTTGGCATCACACTTTGTCTCGAAAGGGCACATCTGCTCCTTCGACCTCAGCAGGATGGACCTGATGAACAGGCCGTTATCTCTCATATCGTCAAGAGCCTTACAGGCTACATCTCTTGTAGCAGATTTGGCAGTCAGATAGAAGATCTTGTCGTATTTTTGCGTTTTAAGGCCTTTGACAGCAGGGTAGAGCGTCGAGATAGTCTTGCCGATACCCGTCGGAGCCTCAACGAACAGGGCTTCCATGGAGGTCAAAGCCTTAAGGACTCTCTGCATGAATTCTTTCTGTCCGTTACGTATTGAAGAATACGGGAACTTAAGAGTCTGTACAGAGTCATACATGGATGATCTGTAGTCGATTATAAGCTGGGCAAACTCCGCATATTCTTCACATACTTCATCAAAGAAAGATTCCGCTTCTTCGACGGTCATATCGAAGCTCTCTTCATAGTATTCAAGTGTTGTGACAGATACATATCTGAGGGTAAGAGTTACATCGAGCACATCAGTATTCCGGAACAGGTACATCGCGCCGTAGAGCTTAAGCTGAGTCAGATGCTCAGGTCTCTCGAGATTCTTATAACCGGTCTTAGGCGCATTGAATGATTTGATCTCAAATATCCTCGGAGCTTTATTCTTCTCCAGGAGGAGGGCATCAAGTCTTCCGGATACGGACATGCTAAGGCCCGAATCCGATATGTAATCCCATCGCATGACATCTTCGTTTGATACGGCATCACCATACTGCTTACGAAGGTCTTCGAAAATCTTCTGATGAAGCCTCGTTCCTTCGATACCGGAGACAGAGCCATACGATCCGCCCGCGATATCTCCCGAGCGCGATACGAATTCAGCCAGATTGGTGACGGACACATTAATACTGATCATCACTTGATTATATAATATCCGGTGTTGAAAAATATTAAGTCTTGTTATAAAATCAACGGGCACGCAGATGTGGTGGAATTGGCAGACGCGCTAGCTTCAGGTGCTAGTGGGAGCAATCCCGTGCGGGTTCAAGTCCCGCCATCTGCACCAGTAATGATCGAACCCCTCGTTACCGCGAGGGGTTTATCTTTGCCTTCAGACACTGACATAACGTGCTATTACCCATCAAATATTGCTGTATTATTTTTTGTAAATTACTCTATAATCTTATTAGCTAAAAACATATGAGAGGTGCCTATGAAAAAGAACGAGCGCAAAGATCTTGTTACAAACATATATACAGCAGACCCTTCTGCACATGTATTTAACGGCAAGATCTATATCTATCCTTCACACGACGAAGATCTCGATATTCCCGAAGATGATGACGGCGAACAGTATGTAATGAAGGATTATCACATTCTTTCCATGGATTCGCTCGACAGTGACTGCGTTGATAACGGTGTTGCTATCAGTGAAGACCAGATTCCGTGGGTATCAAGACAGCTCTGGGCACCTGATGCTATCTATACAAACGGTAAGTACTATCTCGTTTTCCCTGCAAAGGACAAGGACGATATCTTCAGGATCGGAGTTGCTGAATCAGACTCACCCGTAGGCCCCTTCAAGCCTCAGGATAATTACATCCAGGGCAGCTACAGCATCGATCCGGCTGTCTTTCAGGATGATGACGGTAAGATCTGGTGCTACAACGGCGGACTCTGGGGCGGCCAGCTCGAGATGTGGCAGTCCGGCTCATTCAATCCTGATGAGCACCGTCCCGAAGGTGACGAGAAGGCTTTGGGACCCATTGTCGCAGAATTTACTCCTGATATGACAGCATTCAAAGCTGCTCCCAAGATGATCACCATTCTTGATGAGAACGGCGAGCCCCTTAAGGCTAAGGATGAGGACAGAAGATACTTCGAAGATCCCTGGATGCACAAGTTTAACGGTAAGTACTACTTCTCATATTCAACAGGCACAACACATTATCTCTGCTATGCTGAAGGTGATTCTCCGGAAGGCCCCTTCACATATAAGGGAAGGATCATGGAGCCTGTTATCGGCTGGACAACACATCACTCGATTGTTCAGATCGACGGTGAGTGGTATCTGTTCTATCACGATGCGAAGAGATCCGGCGGATGCTCTCATAAGAGATCTGTTAAGTTCACGAAGCTTAACATCGCTGCTGACGGCACTATCGAGACAATTCACCCTTACGATCACGAGAATGCCTGATTCGGTTCACAAAGATACTCTGGAGGGCATCCTGACAGGATGCCCTTTTTGATATAAAGGTAGAACATGAAGACTTATTGGCCCGATTATTATCAGGATTTCAAATGCAAGGCAGACAATTGCCTGCATACATGCTGCGCCGGTTGGACTATATGCATAGATAAGGATTCGCTCTCAAGATTCAGCATTAATCCAGACATCATGTCCAAGGTTGATGACGGTTGTTTTGTTCTTCGAGATGACGGCAGATGTCCGTTCCTGAGAGATGACAATCTGTGTCAGATGATAATCGATCACGGAGAGGATTACATCTGTGATATCTGCAGGGAACATCCCAGATTCTATAATTTCTTCGAAGACCATATCGAAGCAGGGATCGGTCTTGTATGTGAGGAGGCATGCAGACTTGCCCTTGATAGAAGTTCCGCTTTCGAGTTGGTATCGGAAGATGGTAAGACAATGCCGCTGCCGGCGTATGTGCAGGATATATACGACAGCACGTTGCCGCTTAATGCCAGGCTTGCCCTGATAAACGGAGGCAGGCGGACTGCTTCCAATCTCCGGGCAAAGATCTATGCACAGATGGAAGTTATGGATCCCGAGTGGAGCGGACTTCTCGGCAAGATAGCAGATGATCCGCTAACTTTTGAAGATGAAGATAAGGTGATAGCTGATAATGAGCTATGCCTTACAAACTTTGCCGCCTATCTCCTGTACAGATATAAGGGAGCAGGCCGTTTTGCAGCAGAATCGGTATATCTATTGGCAGATCTTATCGTAAAGGGATGCGAGATTCACGAAGCAGCAAGACTCTTCTCGGGTGAGGTTGAGTATTCAGACATCAATATAGACGAGGCTCTTGAGACCTTCGCAGATATCGAGGAGACACCGGTATCCAGGATAATGTGCATGGAAGCTTTGTTCAACATGGCTAAGGATCATGTCACAAATGAACCGGGTTCTGTCCTTGCAATTCAAGGCGTAATCAGTAAACTTGAAGAGTACTACACGGGACCTCTTTGGAAAGCTGATCTTGCACTTGATGAAGCAGGGCAGCTTCCACAAAGTCTCAAGCGCGGTGTGTTATCCGAGGACGGTATATATAACCTTCTCGAACGCTACAAAGAACTGACAGAGGAATAACGGCTTATGGCTAACTGCGAGACATGCCAATATGCATATATTGATGAGGTAACAGGCGAACCTGTCTGTGACCTTAACCTTGATGAAGACGAATACATCAGGTTCATGGAAAGCCGCAGCAAGGAGTGCCCGTACTATAAGAACGGTGACGAATACCAGACGACCGTAAGGCATCAGATTTGATATGGATGAGAGATTCAAGAACATAGTAGACAGTCTCAGGACTAAGCAAGACATCAACCGCAGTGACCTTAAGTATCTGCTCACTTGCGATGGTGAAGATAACATTGAGTATCTGTACGAGAACGCACGTGAAGTATCTGATTCGGTCTTCCACAAGGACGTATATCTCAGAGGTCTGATCGAATTTACCAATTACTGCAAGAACAACTGCTACTACTGCGGTATCCGCTGCGGCAATTCAAAAGCAGACAGATACAGGCTAACCGAAGAAGAGATCCTGTCCTGCTGTGAGATCGGGGATAAGATCGGTTTTAAGACCTTTGTCCTGCAGGGCGGGGAAGACCCGTTCTTCACAGATGACAAGATATGTGAACTGGTTCGTAAGATAAAGGAACAGCACCCTTCCTGTGCCGTTACGCTTTCCATCGGAGAGAAGTCCGAGGAGAGCTATCGAAAGTATTTCGAGGCAGGTGCGGACAGATACCTCCTCAGACACGAGACGGCAAACGAAGAGCACTATGCCATGCTCCATCCCGAATCCATGTCCGGTGCCGAGCGTAAGATGTGCCTTTATAACCTTAAGAAGATCGGGTTCCAGGTAGGATGCGGGATCATGGTCGGCACTCCCGGTCAGACCCTGGATCACATCTATGAAGATGTTGTCTTCATGATGGCCCTGAAGCCGCATATGATCGGCATAGGACCGTTCATTCCCCATAAGGACACGCCTTTCAGGGACGAACCGGAAGGAAGCGTGGAACTTACTTTGAGACTGCTCGCCGTTCTCAGGCTGTTGTTTCCAAAGGTACTGCTTCCTGCTACAACTGCTCTCGGTACTGCTGATAACCTCGGCAGGGAGAAGGGTATACTTGCGGGAGCCAATGTCATGATGCCGAATCTGTCACCTGTAAATGTCCGCGGAAAGTATCTTCTCTATGACGGCAAGATATGCACAGGTGAGGAAGCTGCAGAATGCAGTGTCTGCCTTAAGAGGAGAGTAGAACGTATCGGTTACCACATAGCAGACAGCAGGGGTGATCACCCGGATTTTAACTGCCAGTCATGACAAGAACTGATAATACAAAAGGCTTTTGGACCTTAAGATATATTTTCCTGAACTCCACATATTTTGTGGCCTTCTGTACTATTCATGCCTGTGCGGCCGCATTCCTTCTTGCCAGAGGATTTACAAACACCGAAGTAGGTGTTCTTCTGGCTGTCGCAAACATCGTATCGGCAGTATTCCAGCCCTTCATAGCGGGAATAATCGATAAGAAAGGTACTCTCACCAACAGAAGGTTCATCATGATATCCGTACTGGTAATACTTGCCGGTTCCGTTATCCTGCTCTTTGCCAGAGAAGCCAAGGTAGTCATTTTTATTGTCTTTGCTCTTATATATATGATCCAGTTTGCATATCAGCCTGTAATGACTGCTTTGTGTTTTGAATATCAGAAGACAGGCATCAAGATCAATTACGGACTGGCTAGAGGTCTCGGATCTGCCAGCTTTGCAGTTACGGCTGCGATCATAGGCGGCGTAATCGAAGAACGCGGCGTTGAGATCCTTCTCTGGGTGAATACAGTTACCATGGCGCTGTCATTCATTGTGGCTATGACATTCAGGAAGCCGGACACGGATGCGGAGGAAGCATCTTCAAGCAAGACCAAAGGCAAGGGTTTCATTGCTTTTCTTAAGGCATACCCGGCTTTTGCATTGTTCCTTGTGGCGACAGTATTCTTCTTCTTTGCTCATAACATGATCAACGACTTCATGATCCAGATAATCAGGCATCTCGGCGGAGGGGAGACCGAACTTGGCTATGCCAATTTCCTTCAGGCAATACTCGAACTGCCCGTTATGGCACTCATAGGGCTGGTCCTTAAGAAGATCTCTTCATCCAATCTTCTGATAGTATCCGGCTTTGCTTTTCTGATTAAGATAGCGATACTGATCTTTGCCACCAACATGGTCATGATGTATGTCAGCCAGTCATTCCAGCTGTTTGCTTATGCCGTATTCATTCCTGCAGCCGCATACTATGTCAGCAAGACCATGGATGAATCAGACCAGGTAAAGGGGCAGGCATATGTAACAAGTGCGATAACCGTAGGCGGCGTATTCTCGAATCTTATCAGCGGAATTGTTCTCGATAACCTGGGTATGACGCAGATGCTCATTATCGGTACCGTTGTTTGCGCCGCAGGAGCCGTTACTGCAACGATAGCAATGAAGAGATTAAAGCATAAGGCCGGTCCTTCTTTAGCCGCAGAATAGGTGATCGTATGGAGATATTGAGAGCAACCGAAGAGTGGCAGCGTGCCGGCGCTTATTCCGTAAGGATTGAAGGAATGAACCGCCAGCATCACATATCTCTCAGGGAAGAGTTCGATGATCATGATCGTGACGGCACAAAATACATAGTATTGTTAGATGACGGATATCCTGTAGCTACTTCGAGATTCTATGAAGAATCCTCTGAGACCGTGATCATCGGCAGAGTTGTAGTTCTTCCGGATTACAGAGGTCGCAGGCTGGGTGAACTCGTTGTCACTGAAGCCGAGAAATGGGCCTTTGAACTCGGATATAAGAGGATCATAGTGGACAGCAGGCTTGAGGCCGTGGGTTTCTATGAGAAGCTCGGTTACACACGCTGCAACGACGAGATAATCAGGAGCGGTACTTTCGAGTGTATCCGTATGAAAAAGACGTCATTTGCAGATTTTTAAAATTGGCTCTTGCCAAAAGTCATCTGTTTTGTTAAATTACTTATCAATTGAATACTTAAAAGCAGTAATCGGGGAATAGTACTTCCCATATGCGTCCTCTGACAGAGAGTTGCCGGCCGGTGCGAGGCAGCACAGGACAGATGTCAAGGAACTCGCCCCGTAGCTTTTCTTCCGAAAGAGGATCCGTCCTTGATTAAGAAGAAACGTAAGACCTACGTTACAAGGTCAGGATATCGGCCACCGGCCCGTATCTGCAGAGTGCGCCCCACGGGCGAAATAGAGTGGTACCGCGAATGACCCTTCGTCTCTATGCTGATAGAGCGACGGGTTTTTTTATTGCTCAAAAATAGACAAATGCGAAAGAGGTAACAAAAATGCTTACATGTTTCTCGACACTGGCTTGTCCCGACTTCTCCTGGCAGGATATCTATTCCATGGCCAAGGACTTTGGTTTTAACGGCATCGAGATAAGAGGTCTCGGTCAGGATATCTTCTCTGTTAAGGCTCCTCCGTTCACAGAAGCCAACCTTCCCAAGACCGTTGCAAAGCTCAAGGAGCTTAAGTTGACCATTCCCTGTCTATCTTCAGGCGAGCCTGTCAACAACCTTGAGACCAAGGATAAGGCTATTGCTGAGATCAGGGCATACATCGAGCTGGCAAATAAGCTCGGAACCTCTTTCATCCGTGTTCTCGGTGACCGTAATCCCGCTCCCGAGAAGGAGATAGATGACAACGTAGTTATCAGCATCATGAAGGAACTTGTTCCTTATGCAGAGGAGATGAATGTAACCCTGCTTATCGAGACCAACGGTGTATACGCTGATACCAAAAGGCTTAAAAAGGTCCTGGACGCTATCGGCAGCCGTAAAGCAGCAGCCCTATGGGATATGCATCATCCTTACCGCTTTATGGGCGAACAGCCTCAGGACACAGTCAACAACCTGGGCGAGTACATCAAGCATGTACATGTAAAAGACTCCGTTATGGAGAATGGAAAAGTATCGTACAAACTCATGGGATTGGGCGATATGCCTCTCAAAGAGATGTTTGACGCACTCCAGTCGATCGATTATCTCGGTTATGTATCACTGGAATGGGTTTACAGATGGTCCAAGGACCTCGAATCTGCAGGCATCGTCATCCCGCAATTTGCGAATTATATGGAAACGTACAGACCTAAGCAGAAGACAGAACTGCAGACAGATAACAGAGGTACAGGTTATTATCCCTGGCCCAAGGAGACCTTGATAGATCTCACATTCCCGGATGTGCTCGACAGGATCTGCGAGCTCTTCCCGAATCAGTATGCATTCAGATACACAGAACTCGACTATACGAGAACATACCCTGAGTTCCGTGACGATGTAGATAACCTTGCAAGAGCATTCCTGGCCATGGGATGTAAGAAGGGCGACCACATTGCCATCTGGGCAACCAATGTTCCTCAGTGGTACCTGACATTCTGGGCAGCAACAAAGATCGGATGCGTACTCGTAACCGTCAATACGGCTTACAAGATCCACGAGATCGAGTACCTCTTAAGACAGTCCGATACATGCACACTCGTCATGATCGACAAGTATAAGGATTCCGATTACATCCAGATCATCAACGAGATCTGCCCTGAGATGAAGGATTCCGAACCCGGTAAGCTCGAATCTGCAAGACTTCCCGTCCTGAAGAACGTAATCACCTGCGAGTCCAGGATCCCCGGTGCATTCCACTGGGATGACATGCCTGCTCTCGCTGAGAAAGTAAATGTCAGCGATGTAGAGAAGATCCGCCGCACCGTAGATAAGCACGATGTATGCAACATGCAGTACACATCAGGTACGACAGGTTTCCCTAAGGGCGTAATGCTCACGCACTATAACGTCGTCAACAACGGTAAGGCTATCGGCGACTGCATGGATCTGTCCACATACGACAAGATGATGATCCAGGTACCGATGTTCCACTGCTTCGGCATGGTACTCGCCATGACCGCATCTGTTACACACGGCGTTACGATGTCGCCCATTACGGCATTCTCACCTCGAAAGGGCTTAAACTGCATCAACCAGGAGAAGATCACATGCTTCCACGGCGTTCCCACGATGTTTATCGCAATGCTCGGACACGAGAACTTCCCCAAGACTGACTTCTCACACATGAGAACAGGTATCATGGCAGGTTCACCTTGCCCGATCAAGACGATGGAAGAGGTCATCGAGAAGATGCATATGCCTGAGATCGTAATCACATACGGCCAGACAGAAGCTTCGCCGGCAACTACGATGAGCAAGACATCTGATACTATCGAGCAGAGAGTCAATACCGTAGGACCTTCGATCTTCGGCGTTGAGACCAAGATCGTCGATCCTGAGACCGGTGAGGAGCTTCCTGACGGTGTGCCCGGTGAGTTCTGTGCCAGAGGCTACAACATCATGAAGGGCTACTACAAGATGCCTGAGGCTACTGCTGCAGCTATCGATGAAGACGGCTGGCTCCATTCCGGAGACCTGGCTCTCAGAAGACCTGAGGACGGTTACTACAAGATCACGGGACGTATCAAGGACATGATCATCAGAGGAGGAGAGAACATCTACCCGAAGGAGATAGAAGACTTCCTCTATACATATGATAAGATCGAAGATGTCCAGGTCATCGGAGTTCCTGATGCTGACTACGGCGAGGAGATCATGGCATGCGTCATCCTTAAGCCCGGTGAGACTGCGACAGAGGACGAGATCAAAGACTACGTCAGAGACCACATGGCAAAGCATAAGGTCCCGAGATATGTAGACTTCGTCGATTCCTTCCCGATGAATGCTGCAGGTAAGATCCTCAAGTACAAGATGAGGGAACAGGCAGTAGAGAGGCATAACCTCGGAGATGCCAACAAGATCGTAACAGCTTAATATCTGATAAGCACAGTAAACACAAAGGGTTCACTTCAATGTGAACCCTTTATTATTGCAAAAGAAAGCCTCTCCCGAAGGAGAGGCTGTTCAATTTACCGGTTAATGCCTGATTATCAGAGCTTCGGACCAGCCTCAACAAGTGCCTTACCGGCTTCGTTTGTCTCGTACTTCTTGAAGTTCTTGATGAATCTGCCAGCGAGATCCTTTGCCTTAGCATCCCACTCAGCTGCATCAGCGTAAGTATCACGAGGATCGAGGATCTCTGTGGATACGCCGGGGAGCTCTGTAGGTACTTCGAAATCGAAGTAAGGGATCTTCTTTGTAGGAGCGTTCTTGATGGAACCGTCAAGGATTGCATCGATGATTCCACGTGTATCAGGGATAGAGATTCTCTTGCCTGTGCCGTTCCAACCTGTGTTAACGAGGTAAGCCTTAGCGCCGGACTTCTCCATCTTCTTAACGAGCTCTTCTGCATACTTTGTAGGGTGGAGCTCAAGGAATGCCTGACCGAAGCAAGCAGAGAATGTAGGTGTAGGCTCTGTGATTCCACGCTCTGTACCAGCAAGCTTAGCTGTGAAGCCTGAGAGGAAGTAGTACTTTGTCTGCTCAGGTGTGAGGATGGATACAGGAGGGAGAACGCCGAAAGCGTCTGCAGAAAGGAAGATTACGTTCTCTGCAGCCGGACCTGAAGAGACCTTGTTTACGTTCTTAGCGATCTTCTCGATGTGATCGATAGGATAGGAAACACGTGTGTTCTCTGTAACAGACTTATCAGCGAAGTCGATCTTGCCGTTTGCATCAACAGTTACGTTCTCGAGGAGAGCGTTTCTCTTGATTGCGTTGTAGATGTCAGGCTCATTCTCCTTGGAGAGGTTGATAACCTTTGCATAGCAGCCGCCCTCGAAGTTGAAGACGCCGTTGTCATCCCAGCCGTGCTCGTCATCACCGATGAGGAGTCTCTTAGGATCTGTGGAAAGTGTTGTCTTACCTGTACCGGAAAGACCGAAGAAGATTGCTGTGTGCTTACCTTCCATATCTGTGGTTCATCATAGAGAACATACCCTTCTTCATCTCTCCGCCGTACCATGTGTTGATGATAACCTGCTCACGGGATGTGATGTTGAATGCAGCGCATGTCTCAGAGTTGAGGCCGAGCTCTGCGAAGTTCTCAACCTTAGCCTTGGAAGCGTTGTAAACAACGAAGTCAGGCTCGAAAGAAGCAAGCTCTTCATCTGTAGGTACGATGAACATGTTCTTTACGAAGTGAGCCTGCCAAGCAACCTCAACGATGAAACGGATAGCCATTCTTGTATCCTTGTTAGCACCGCAGAATGCATCGACAACGAAAAGTCTCTTATTGGAGAGCTCCTTCTTAGCGATATCCTTAACAACTGCCCATGTCTCTTCTGTCATAGGGTGGTTGTCGTTCTTGTACTCATCGGATGTCCACCAAACTGTATCCTTGGAGTTTGCATCCATAACGATGTACTTATCCTTAGGGGAACGGCCTGTGAAGATACCTGTCATAACGTTAACGGTATCAAGCTCAGTAACCTGACCAACCTCATAACCTGTAAGACCGTCTTTTGTCTCTTCTTCAAAGAGAAGCTCATAAGAAGGGTTGTAGACGATCTCGGTTGTGCCGGTGATGCCATACTTTGTTAAATCAATGTTTGCCATACTGGTTTACCTCTTTCCATAAAATTGACACATAGATTATAACCCGAATGATTGGAAAATTTATATGATATTTCAGTCATGAAATAAAAACCTTGTGGCAAATCTGCATTAAAGCCACATAAATAGCAAATGGGGCTCGATAATGATTTTCATTTTGAGTTATCAGAGGGTAACTTCAATATAAATGGTGGGGGCGGCGGGACTTGAACCCGCACGATTTAAGGTCGGCAGATTTTGAGTCTGCTGCGTCTGCCATTCCGCCACGCCCCCACATAAGCAAGGTAATTATATTAAAGCGAGTACCTGATGTCAATTTGACCGTGAGTGCACTTTTACATTGATTTTGAATTACATAAATACTAAAATCATTAAAGTACTTTAAGCGGTCCGGCGAGTCCGCAAGGCAGACAACATTACTTAGGATAATTGTAGCTCCTTGCGTCTCGAACTATAGACGGAAGGAGTTTTTATATGGAACTTGTTCAAAGTCATGTCCTAATGGATGAAGCAGCCATCAACCGCGCTCTGATACGTATTTCCCACGAGATAGTCGAGCATAACGGCGGGCTGGAGAATGTTGCCGTGATTGGCATCCAGAAGAGAGGCGTGCCTCTTGCAACGCGCATACGCAACACACTTGAAGAGATCGAAGGTATCAAGGTGCCGATGGGTATCCTTGACATTACCTTCTACCGAGACGACCTGTCCACGCTGAGCGCTCATCCGGTCGTTCACGGCACAGATATCCCGTTCAATGTAAATGATAAGAAGATAATACTTATAGATGATGTTCTCTTTACCGGTCGTACGACGCGCGCTGCGATAGAGAACATTTTCGATATGGGGCGTCCGGAGAACATCCAGCTGGCGATACTTGTCGACAGGGGACACCGTCAGCTCCCGTTCAGAGCGGATTATGTCGGCAAGAACATCCCGACGTCTCTGTCAGAACATATTGATGTAGAAGTAAAGGAAGTGGACGGCCAGGACCGCGTGCTGCTTCTGAAGGAGGCAAATTAATGGGACTTAAGAGCAAAGACCTGCTCGGCATGAAGCAGCTCACAGCCGAGGAGATTATGGAGATCTTGGATACGGCCAAAACTATGAAGATGGTCATCACTTCCGGCAACAAGAAGACATCGCATCTTCAGGGCAAGTCGGTAGTTACTCTCTTCTACGAGAACAGCACAAGGACAAGGCTCTCATTTGAGCTCGCATCGAAATACATGGGCTCGGCATCAGCCAATATCACGACATCCGGAAGCTCCGTAAACAAGGGCGAATCGCTCCTGGATACTGCAAGGACCATCGACATGATGGGCACGGACATCATAATCATGCGTCACTCGCAGTCCGGCGCTCCGCATTTTATCGCACCTCATCTCAAGGCTTCTGTCGTAAATGCGGGAGACGGCATGGATGAGCATCCGACACAGGCATTGCTCGACATGCTCACGATGTATGAGCGTTTCGATACCTTCGAAGGCAAGAACATCGCCATCTGCGGTGATATCTATCACAGCCGCGTGGTAAGATCCAATGCGATCGGCCTGTCCAAGCTCGGTGCTCATGTAAGTGTATACGGACCCCGTACGATGATGCCTGTCGGCATTGAGAAGATGGGTGTAAGGGTAGCAACAAGCGTAGCTGACTGTGTCAAGGATGCGGATGCCGTTATGGGACTCAGAGTACAGCTCGAGCGTCAGCAGAAGTCACTGTTCCCCTCTGTAGCAGAATACGCCAACTTCTATGCGATCACACCAGAGATGCTGAAGCTTGCCAAGCCTGATGCTTTCCTTATGCACCCGGGCCCCTGCAACCACGGCGTCGAACTTCCCACAGCCGTCTATGACTGTGATCAGTCTGTTATCAATGAACAGGTCACAAACGGAGTTGCGGTAAGAATGGCTGTTCTTTATCTGCTCATGGCAAGGAGGAATAATCTGTGAAGACATTAATCAAGAACTGCAAGGTGTTCGGCAAACCTGATGCAGACAAGATCTATATAGAAGGGGAGAAGTTCGCGGCTCCCTTTGATGAGAAGGATGCAGATAAGGTCATAGACCTTAATGGCGCGACAGTCGTTCCAGGTCTTGTTGACATGCACTGCCACCTAAGAGAACCCGGATTTGAGTACAAGGAGACGATCGCCACCGGTACTGCAAGCGCTGCCAAGGGCGGATATACCAGCATCTGCCCGATGCCCAACACCAAGCCGGTCGCAGACAATGCTGCAGTTATCAGCGGCATCCTTAAGAAAGCAAATGAAGCCGGCAACTGCCGTGTATATCCCATAGGAGCTGCTACAAAAGGCATAGACGGTGAGCAGATCTCTGAGATGGGACTTATGAAGGAAGCAGGTATCGTAGCCGTATCTGACGACGGACATCCCATCAAGAACGCCGGTATCATGAGGAAAGTCATGGAGTATTCTTCAGACTTCAACCTTCCGGTCCTGAATCACTGCGAGGATAAATCATTGTCCGAAGGTGCGATGAATGAAGGTGATGTCTCAACCGAGATAGGTATCAGAGGCATCCCGACTGCAGCAGAGGACATTATGATCGCAAGAGACATAATCCTTTCCGAATATCTTGATATCCCCGTACATATCTGCCACGTCAGCACAAAGGGCGGCGTCAGGATGATAAGGGATGCCAAGGCAAGAGGGGTAAAGGTCACCTGCGAGACATGTCCGCACTATTTTACGCTTACGGATAAATGCTGCGAGACATATGATACAAACTTCAAGATGCACCCTCCGCTCCGTACGGAAGAACACAAGCAGGCAATAATCGAAGGTATCAAGGACGGAACAATCGACGTTATAGCGACAGACAATGCGCCCCACCACCAGGATGAGAAGGATTGCGAGTTTGCAGTTGCCTTAAATGGAATTCTGGGGTTTGAGACTGCGTTCGCTTTGGGGTACACTTATCTTGTAAAAACAGGTGAGATTACTCTCGAGAGACTGATTGAGCTTATGTGCTTCGCACCCTCAAGGATCCTGAATCTCGGAAGAGGAAGCCTTGAAGAGGGCGCGGATGCCGATCTTGCAGCATTTGATCTCGATAACGAGTTCACTTATGACAAGAATACGTGTCTGTCCAAATCAAGGAACACACCGTATGACGGTTGGAAGCTTTACGGCGACACAGTATTAACGATAATGGGAGGTAAGACGACTTATGAGAAACTTCAGTGATGCCCTTGTAAGAAGGATCGCAGAATTAGACAACCCCACTGTATTGGGTCTTGATCCGAAGCTGGATTACGTTCCGCAGTTCATTAAGGACCACTCAGAGTCGATCTTCCCTGATGAGCCCCTTAAAGCAACGGCAAAGGCTCTCTGGCTCTTCAACAAGGCTCTTATCGATTCCACATGCGATATCATACCTGCCATCAAGGTCCAGTACGCATACTATGAGATGTATGGTTCTGAAGCACTCAAGACTCTTGCTCTTACGATCAGATACGCCCAGAAGAAAGGCATGCTCGTCATCGCTGATGCCAAGAGAAATGACATAGGTCCTTCAGCTGAAGCATATGCGAAGTCCATCATCGGAGCAACAGAGCTTCTTATGGATCAGAGATTCAAGGTTTACGGAGCAGATGCCGTTACTGTCAATGCCTATCTCGGAATCGACGGCGTTAAGCCTTTCCTTGCAAACTGCAAGGAATACGGTGCAGGCATCTTCTGCCTGGTCAAGACATCCAATCCTTCATCTTCCGACTTCCAGGAACTTGAACTTGCTGACGGACGCAAGGTGTATGAGGCCGTTGCAGATAAGGTCAATGAGTGGGGAATGGATTATATAGGTGAAGAAGGTTTCTCGGCTGTAGGCGCTGTTGTAGGTGCCACATATCCCGAAGAAGCAGTAGCCATCCGTAAGAGACTTCCCAAGGCATTCATCCTCATTCCCGGTTACGGTGCTCAGGGTGCAGGTGCCGATGAAGCTGTTGCATCATTCACAGAAGACGGAAAGGGCGGTATCGTTAATGCTTCCAGAAGTCTCATGTGCGCTTGGACAAAGCGTGATGACCTGAAGCCTGAAGATTTTGCTCAGGCAACAAGAGACGAAGCAATCGACATGAGAGACAAGCTTAAGGCAGCTCTCATCAACCGTAAGTATATCTGAGGCAAATGACACAAAAGAAAGAATACACATGTAAGGTCGTCTCCAAAGAGTTCCTGACTCCGGATACGGCTTATATAGGAATCGATTGTCCGGAGGCGGCTTCTTCTGCCGTCCCCGGTCAGTTTGTTAATATCTCCTGCTCGAAGTTCCTTAAGCGTCCTTTTGGAGTAGCTTCCGTCAGTGATGACGGCAAAGTTCTCTATGTTGGCATTAAGGTAGTAGGCAAGGGTACAGAAGAACTCTCAGGGATCGAAGCAGGCACGGAGATATCGATGCTTGCTCCACTGGGCAACGGCTTTGATCTTGAATCTTATGATTCATACATACTCGTCAGCGGCGGAACCGGAGTGTTCCCTGTCAACTTTACTTACGAGACACTTAAGGTTTCAGGCAAGAAGGTTACAGTCGTTCAGGGATTCAGGAATGCATCCCAGGTCATCCTGAACGATCCGTCATTCATTCTTACGACCGATGAAGGTGACGCCGGTATCAAAGGCACCTGTATCGCAGGTCTTGATACCATCGATCTTAACGATCATCCGAACGCTGCCGTCCTTTGTGTCGGACCCAAGCCGATGATGAAGGCAACCGGTGAGTGGGCAGAATCTCACGGACTTAAGTGCTTTGTATCAATGGAACAGAGAATGGGATGCGGTATAGGCATCTGCCTTTGCTGCACGGTAAAGACAAAAGCTGATAACGAAGACGGTTATTACAATAAGAGGTGCTGCAAGGACGGCCCCGTATTTGATTATGCGGAGGTGATCTGGTGAGCGCTATATCCGTAAAAGTAGGACAGCTTGATCTTAAGAGCCCCTTGATCCTTGCTTCAGGAACTTGTAACTTCGGTCACGAACTGTCTGAATATTATGACCTGTCAGTTCTTGGCGGCATCTCATCAAAGGGACTTACAATTAAGCCCAGAGCGGGCAATCCCGGTGTGAGAGTCGCTGAATGCAGGGCAGGCATGCTCAATTCCGTAGGTCTTCAGAACCCCGGTGTTGATTACTTTATCGCGAATGATCTGGAATACATGACCGGTCTCGGCTGCCGCGTAATAGTTAATGTCGCAGGACACAGCGAGGATGATTACATCGCCATGGTAACCAAGCTTGCTCCTTATAAGGACAAGATAGATGCTCTTGAGATCAACCTGTCATGTCCCAATGTAAAATCAGGCTGCATGTCCATAGGAACAGATCCTCATGAGATCGAGAAGATCACTTCGCTTCTCAGATCTCTTACCGATATCCCTCTGTGGATCAAGCTGACTCCTAATGTCACCGATATCAAGTCATGCGCGCTTGCTGCGCAGAAGGGCGGAGCTGATGCTGTCGTTCTTATCAATACGATGCTTGGAATGGCAGTGGATATCAGGACCAGAAGACCTGTTCTCACAAACAACACCGGAGGATATTCCGGTCCTGCTATAAAGCCCGTTGCAATAAGAATGGTATCTGAATGTTATCAGGTGCTCAGCATTCCCATCATTGGCTGCGGAGGTATCGAATGTGCTGATGATGTGCTCGAGTTCATGATAGCCGGCGCATCTGCAGTTGAGATAGGTACGGCAAGTCTTGTTCATCCTGCATGTCCCGTGGACATTACTGCAGACCTTAACAAGTATTGCGAAGACAATTCGATCGAACTTAAAGATCTTACCGGAACGCTTCAGCTCTGGTAAGCAGGGAGGATATATGACAGATAAGATAGTACAGGCTTTATTCGACACAAAGGCAATAAGGGTAGCCCCTGCCGAGACACCTTTCTGGTACACATCAGGAAGACTCGGACCATTCTTCATCAACACACACTTTCTTCTTGAAAATGAGGCTGCCGCAGGTGAAGTCTTAAAGAGGATCGAGAGCTCAATCTCCAAGGATAAGCTCGAAGCACCTTCGGAGATCTTCGACATGCTCCTTGCTTACTATAACAAGGGCGGTACGTTCAAGATGACAATGGATCTTCTTGCCGGGATGGCTTCAAAACTTGATTTTGATTACATCTCAGGCGGTGAGAGAAGAGACTTCTTCTTCTCGATGCTTCCTGCATATCTGCTCGGCAAACCGCATCTTACCATCTATAAGGATATGACATTCACTTATAATGAGGACCTTACAAAGACAGGCATCGTACCTGCTGACCTTAACGGGAAGAAGGCGCTTCATATTGCAGATCTTGTTACCGAGGCCTCAAGCTATGAGAGAGCATGGATACCGGTCATCAGAGGTATCGGTTCGGACATAACTGATACTCTTGCCGTAGTTGACAGGGATCAGGGCGGAAGACAGGTCCTCAAGAACCTTGGTGTTGAGCTTCAGACGATTACTATTATCGGCAAAGATATTTTCGAGGAAGCGCAAAAGAATGGTACTATAAATGAGGCACAGAAAGAACTCGTCCTTAAGTTCCTGGCATCGCCTTCGGAATATATGGATGAATTCCTGGCCGAGCACCCGAGCTTTATCGATGAACAGATCGCTCTGGGCGGCAAGACGGCAGAGCGCGCTAATCTCGCAATAGAGAAAGGATATGCAAAAAGATGAGTAAAGATCCCTATGCAAATCTGTACGAAGTAACCGAAGTCCATGACTTAAGAGACGTTATCAAGAAGCGTGTCAAAGAGTTCCCCGGCAACCCCGTATTCCTCGTAAAAGAGAAGAAGGGCGGAGAATATGTCCCTGTCTCGACAGAGAAGTATGACCACGATATCGATTCGCTCGGTACGTATTTCCTTAACACCGTCCAGAAGGGTGCCAGAATTGCCATTTTCGCGGAGACAAGATACGAATGGTATGTAACGTATCTGGCAACGACAAACGGCACAGGCTGCGTCGTACCGCTTGATAAAGAGCTTCCCGTCGAAGATATCGAGAACATGCTCGAGAGGGCAGAGGTGGATATCGTTGTATTTTCCAAGTCCAAGAAGGACATCATTGATGCTGTTTACGGCAAGGTCGCTTCCGTTAAGCATTACATCTGCATGGACGAGACCAAGGATGAGAGATTCCTTTATTTCTATGATTGTCTCAAACAAGGCGAGGATAAGCTCGCTGCAGGAGACAAGGTCTTCACAGAAGCTACGATCGATCCTGAGGAGATGACGATACTTCTGTTTACTTCCGGTACAACGGCAAAATCCAAGGCAGTTATGCTCTGCCAGAGGAACATCTGCAAGAACCTCATGTCGATGTTCTCCATGCTCTATATAGACAGGAACGACGTATGGCTATCAGTACTGCCTCTGCATCACACATATGAGTGCACATGCGGCTTCCTGGGTCAGGTCTACAGAGGAACGACAGTTGCCATCTGCGAAGGACTCAGATATATCCAGCAGAACCTTCAGGAGGCAAAGCCTACGGCTATCCTCATGGTACCTATCATGCTCGAGCTCTTCTATAAGAAGATCATGAAGCAGGTCAACAGTGATCCCAAGACCGCCGCTAAACTTAAGAAGGGCATCAAGATAGCGAATGCTCTGCATCTCAGCAATAAGATGCGTAAGAAGCTGTTCAAGCAGATCCACGATGTATTCGGCGGCAGGATGAGACTCATCATCCTGGGCGGTGCTCCGGTCAATCCCGAAGTCCTCAAGTTCTTCCAGGATGTCGGATTCTTATGCGTACAGGGTTACGGCCTTACAGAGTGTGCACCTATCCTCGCACTGAACCGTGATGTGGCATTTAAGAACGAAGCAGCAGGTCTGCCGCTTCCCGGATGCACGGTTAAGATCCTGAATCCGGATTCCGACGGCATCG
Organism: Oscillospiraceae bacterium; assembly: GCA_902782125.1. GTDB lineage: Bacteria > Bacillota > Clostridia > Saccharofermentanales > Saccharofermentanaceae > Saccharofermentans. Next base: position 315,828 of record CACZMA010000004.1, read on the forward strand.
GCGAGTTCATCTCCAAGGGTGACAACAACTTCCTCGGTTACTACAAAGATCCCGAGAATACCGCTGCTGCGCTTGACGAAGAAGGTTATTATCACACGGGCGACCTGGGTTATATCGATAAGGACGGTTTCTGTATAATTACCGGCCGTAAAAAGAATGTTATAATTGCCAAGAACGGTAAGAACGTTTTCCCTGAGGAGATCGAGTACCTTCTGTCACTTTCTCCTTATGTCGCTGAATCTGTCGTCTCAGGCGTTGAAGACGAAGTAAAGAACGATATCGTTATTACCGCTACGATCTTCCCGGACCTCGAGGAAGTCAAGGCTAAGCTCGGCACTGAAGATGATCCTACAGAAGAACAGATTGAAGAGATCCTGAAGCAGGTAGTAGCTGATACCAACGAGAGGCTCGAGAACTACAAAAAGATCAAGAAGACAGTCCTTCGTATGACTGAATTCGAGAAGAATACGTCAAAGAAGATAAAGAGATATTGATTACGGTATTATTTTATCCGCATAGACCTCTTATCCGATTTGACCATGGATAAGAGGTTTTTATGTTAAGTGACAATGATGTACTGAAGATACTGGATGCGGCAATGTCCACCACAGCTGATTTTGCCGAGGTATTCCAGGAAGAGAAGAGCACCAAGACGGTCTCACTTCTTAACGGACGCGTTATACGTGCAGGCACCGGATACAATTCCGGTACCGGTATCAGGCTTCTTGCAGGAACAAACTGCGTGTATGTCCATTCCAACGATAACGATATCGAATCGCTTCTTAAGCTGGCTCAGGAAGCTTCACACGCCATCAAAGGAATAAGCAGGGGAGAGATAGCAGATATCTCGCCGCTCATTCATACGTCGGCAACGAATATAGATATCGATCCAATGAATGTTGCAAAAAGTGATACTGTCGGATATCTCCGCAACGCCTCCGAACACGCACTTGCCTATAATGGTCTGATCACTCAGGTCGCAGCAGGCTATGCGGCAACGGAGAGGCTCGTACGGATCACCAACACCCGCGGCGTCAACAAAGAAGACAGCACCAAGCGTATCAGACTGTCTTTCGAGACAGTTGCGACGAAAGGCAACGAGAAGCAGACCGGAAGGGTCGCTCCCGGTACCATGAGAGGTTATGAATTCATAAACGAGTACCCGCTCATCGAGAAGTCTGAAGAATGCTGCGAGACCGCTATGAGAATGGTTAATGCAGGCTATGCTCCTTCAGGCAAGATGGCTGTGGTCCTGGGCAACGGATTCGGCGGTGTTATCTTCCACGAAGCCTGCGGACATGCGCTTGAAGCTACTGCCGTAAGTATTAAGAATTCGTACTTTACCGACATGCTCGGCAAACAGATAGCATCTGAGGTCGTCAGTGCCAGAGACAATGCGAAGATCAAAGGGGAATGGGGTTCATACGAGACTGATGACGAAGGTAATGAATCCTCCGATCTTCTCCTTATCGAGAACGGCATACTTAAGAATTACCTTGTGGATGAATTAGGTGCCAGAAGAATGAACTGCAAGCCTACCGGCTGCTCCAGAAGACAGAATTATTCATATGCTCCTACATCCAGGATGAGCAACACATATATCTGTAACGGAGAATCTGATCCCAAAGACATCATCGCCAACACCGAATACGGTCTGTACTGCACGCAGATGGGCGGCGGATCTGTTGATACATCAACGGGTGACTTCAATTTTGCCGCCAACGAGGCGTTCATGATAAGAGACGGTAAGATCGCTGAACCCGTCAGAGGTGCTACTCTCATCGGTAAAGGCCAGGAGATCCTTAAGAATATCGATATGGTCGGTAATGATCTGGAGCTTTCCGCAGGAATGTGCGGTTCGCAGTCAGGCAATGTCCCGGTTACTGTCGGACAGCCTACCATAAGAGTCTCGTCGATCCTTGTCGGCGGAAGAGATTCGGAATAAGGAGGTCTTAATGATGGATATCAAGATAGCAGAAGAATTCATGATCAAACTTATAGCTGAGGCTTCCAAATACGGATTTGAAGAATGTGAAGCAAGCTATTCTGACGACATAACGATGAGCGTGGAGATACTCAAAGGAGAGGTCTCCAGCTACGAACAGAGCACATCCCAGGGAGTATCTTTCAGAGGACTCAAGAACGGCCAGATGGGCTACTGCGAGACTTCAAAGTTCGATGATGAAGCCGTAAGATACATGCTCGAATCAGCCTCCGAGAACTGCGAAGTGCTTAATGACGAAGACAGGGAATTCATCTACTGTGACGAGAACAACAAGGATCTGTTCTTCTCACAGACGACCGAAGCATACAATAAGAACACATATAACAGATTCGCCGAATTGGGTCTTGCTCTCGAGAAAGCTATTCTGGCTCTCGACAGCAGGATTGAAGCCGTAGATTATCTGTCAATTGACTGTTCGAGAGGCCCGGTGCTCATCATCAACTCCAAGGGACTTCATTCATACAGGGATTCCGACGGTGTGAGCATCTATGCAGGCTGCCGCGCTACCGATTCTGACGGCAGCATCAAGAGTGGCGGACATTACTGGATCGGCAACGACATCGATAAGTTTGACATGGATGCTTTCCTTGCAAAGCTCTCGGAGAACATCCTCGGCAAGATGGGGGCCAGATCCTGCGATTCAGGCACATATAAGGCTGTATTTACCAACGAGGCATTCATGCAGTTCATGTCTGCTTTCCTGTCCAACACTTTTGCTACCGTAATGCAGAAGGGTTTATCGCTCCTTGCCGGACGAGAGGGCGAGAAGATAGCATCCGAATGTCTGACACTTAAGGACGTCCCCATGTACGAAGACGCCCTTACCAAGGTGCCGTTTGATGACGAGGGCGTGCTTACGACCGAGAAGGCCATCATAGATAAAGGCGTTTTCGCGACGGCCCTGTACAATCTTAAGAGTGCCAACAAAGCAGGAACGGCATCTACCGGCAACGGTTTCAAGTCCGGCAGCACTATCGGCGTGTCGCCCACAAATCTGCTGGTCGTTCCCGGTGAGAAGACTTTCGACGAGCTTTGTGCGGAAGCAGGGGAGGGCATCATCATCACGGATCTGTCCGGCCTTCATGCAGGCGTTAATGCCATAAGCGGCGACTTCTCTCTTCTTTGCGAGGGATACCTAATCGAAAACGGCAAGAAGGGAAGACCGGTGGAACAGATCACTGCAGCAGGTAACTTTTATGAAATAATAAAGAATATTACTGCTGTCGGAAGTGATATAATTAATATTCCGGCCGGTATGGGCGAATTCTTTACGCCTTCGGTGCTGGTAAGCGAAGTTAATATTTCAGGTGAAGCCTGATCTTATTATAAAGGAGATACAAGATGAGCAATTCAGTAGACACGATCTGCCTTCACGGCGGCTACAAGCCCGGTAACGGCGAACCCAGACAGGTTCCTATCTATCAGAGTACAACATGGAAGTATTCCACATCCGAAGATATGGGCAAGTTGTTCGATCTCGAGGCTTCAGGATACTTCTATACAAGACTTCAGAATCCTACAAATGATTATGTAGCTGCCAAGCTCTGCGAGATGGAAGGCGGTTTTGCTGGAATGCTCACATGCTCCGGTCAGGCAGCAAACTTCTTCGCAGTATTCAATATCTGCGAGGCAGGCGATCATTTCATTGCATCCACAAATATCTACGGCGGTACATACAATCTCTTCGGAGTAACCTTCAAGAAGATGGGTATCGAGTGCACTTTCGTTGATCAGACTCTGCCTCTCGAAGAGCTCCAGAAGTATGTAAGACCCAATACAAAGTGCATCTTCGGTGAGACAATAACCAATCCTACCGTTGATATCCTTGATATCGAGAAGTTCGCTGCTCTGGCTCACAACAACGGCATCCCGCTCATCATGGACAACACCTTCGCAACTCCCGTACATTGCCGTCCGTTCGAATTCGGCTGCGATATCGTAACTCATTCGACTACTAAGTATATCGACGGTCACGGCTCTTCAGTAGGCGGCGCCATCATCGACAGCGGTAACTTCGACTGGATGGCTCATGCTGATAAGTTCCCCGGACTCTGCACACCGGACGAGTCTTATCACGGCATTACTTATGCTGAGAAGTTCGGTAAGGGCGCATACATCACCAAGGCTACCGCTCAGCTCATGAGAGACTTCGGTTCGATCCAGTCGCCTCAGAATGCTTATTACATTCAGATCGGTCTTGAATCACTCGCAGTAAGGATCGACAAAGCAACAGCAAATGCTCAGAAGGTTGCCGAATTCCTGGCTTCTGATGACAGGATCGCATGGGTCAAGTATCCCGGACTTAAGACAGACGGCAGCTATGAGCTCGCTCAGAAGTATTGTCCGAGGGGAACATGCGGCGTAATGTGCTTCGGCGTTAAGGGCGGAAGAGAAGCATCCATCAAGTTCATGGATTCACTCCAGTTCGCTACTATCGCAACTCATGTTGCAGACTCCAAGACAATGCTCCTGCATCCCGCATCACACACTCACAGACAGCTCTCTGATGAGCAGCTCGCTGAAGCCGGGATCCCTGCAGATCTTATCCGTTTCAGTGTTGGTCTTGAAGATCCTGACGATATCATCAACGATATCAAGCAGGCACTTGACAAGATCTCATGATGGAACACAATATATACTGATATCACTTGCTGAAGGCCCAATATATGGGCCTTCAGTTAAGTTTTACGGATAGTGGAGAGGCTAATTCGGTAAAACTTATGGAAAATGAGAGTTTTGAGACCAGATTCGAAGTCGACGAAGTGTATGCCAAGCTGTTTGCCAAAGAGGCTGCTCCGTTTGTATTCACATATACGGCACTGATGCTGACGCAGGTATTCTCGGCATTATTGTTTGCGCTTACTCTGTATTTCTATGCAACAAATGCCGGTCCTACGATGTTCAAACTGTCGCCGATATTCGGAGTACTGGTCATAGAGTCACTTACTTTATATCTATACAGCAAAGTCGTTAAGAATATTCAGAACAGATTCATGATGCTGATCGACGGAAAAGATAAAGTATATTATTCGATCGAGATCAAAGACGGGATCATTAAGATCACAAATTCAAGATCAGATAATTCAGTTGAGTATCCGGTTAAGTCTGTAAAGAAATATCACGAGACTGAGAATTTTATAATCCTTGAATCCGGAAAGAGCAAACTGTTCGGATTCTATAAGGAACTCGATCCTGAGCATAAGGTCAGATCTCTGATAATGCACTAATAATCATTCAATTATCATACGAATCATTAACCATTGGTTTTATACCCCTTCTCAATTCACCAAAATCATAATTATACCGAATTATGATATAAGAATAATACGATAACAGTAAGATTCATCGATACTCTTCTTCTGGAAATAACGATTAGATCCGGACCTGTCATCAGACCTGATATCTGACTTCTTTCTTACCCCTCGCTTTGAGCGAGATCGAGAAAACGATCCTGATGATAAGCAACACGATGATAATTCCGATGCAATCAACACCGACATCAACGATCGAACCGTCGCGTCCTGCGACAAACATCTGATGATATTCATCAAAGAGCGCATTAATGATCGTGAACCAGATTGTCAGTATGATATTCATCTCATTATCGGACTGGAGGATCTTCATCGGACTCTCTGCGTATGAAGTCTTATATGAGATCTTATTTGTATTATCAAAAGCCATGAAGGTGAGGAAGGCGAGACAGCCGAATTCCATCATATGCCCTATCACTCTTAATGTGGAATTATCTACCACCTGCTGCCCTGCCATACCGTTTATCAATTCTACGAAAACGTATGTAAAGTTTGCAGAATCATTGGCATTGTCAGATGAGAGCATAAATATAAGCATGACAGTAGCCAGTGTCAGCGACCAATAGATGATCGAGAATATGAGATGTATAACAGATACTTCTTTTTTATTCTCTGTAACTGCAGCCATCAGACGTCTCTCCTGCTGATCTTCATTGCTCTGTCGATATCGCGCTTTGCCTGTTTCTCGGCAATCGTGTCACGCTTATCGTAATCCTTCTTACCTCTGGCAAGTCCTATCTCAAATTTTACCTTACCATCCTTAAAATAACACTTAGTTGGAACAAGTGTAAGTCCGTCGAGCTTTGTTTTGGAGAAAAGTCTGGTAATCTCGTTCCTGTGCATGAGCAGCTTCCTGTTACGCATTGGGTCGAGATTATAGCGGTTACCCTGTTCATAAGGGCTGATGTGCACTCCAATAAGCCACATCTCGCTGTTCTTGACCTGGCAATATGAGTCCTTGAGATTCACCTTACCGGCACGAAGGCTCTTCACTTCAGTTCCGGACAGCACGATACCGCACTCATACTTCTCCTCTATGAAGTAGTCATGGAATGCTTTCCTGTTCTCTGCAATTATCTTGATTCCGCGCTGTACGGGCATTTTGTTCTCCTTAGAATGACAAAGACGGACATGCGTTAAGACTCAGATCCGATCTTGCATTATTAATATATTCGAAATACCCCGCAGACGCAATCATGGCACCGTTATCGGTACAGAGCTTAAGGGAAGGGTAGAACAGTTTTATTCCCCTCTTCCCTGCTTCTTCGTCAAATGCCTTGCGAAGGAAGCTGTTGGCAGATACGCCGCCTGCAAGGCAGATCTTATTGATCCCGGTAACTTCCGCAGCCTTCATTGTATTTTTGAGAAGGACATCTGCGATATTCTTCTGATAAGAAGCCGCAAAGTCTCTGATATCAACATCTTCGCCCTTTTGTCTGGTCTGATTAATGAGATTAAGGGCTGAAGTCTTAAGGCCTGAGAAAGAGAAATCCAGAGTATCAGTCATATGCGTCTTGGGGAACGTATATGCATTAACGTCTCCTCCCTGTCCGGCTCTGTCCATCTTGGGACCGCCCGGATAACCGAGACCGATGACACGTGCGATCTTATCGATCGCTTCACCTGCAGCATCATCTCTGGTACGGCCCAGTATCTCCATATCTGTGTAGCCTGAGACCTTTACTATCATAGTGTTTCCGCCGCTCACGCAGAGGCAGAGGAACTCGGGTTCAAGTTCAGGGAAGCAAAGATAATTGGCAGCAATATGACCTTTGAGATGGTTTACTCCTATAAGCGGAAGACCGGTTACTTCGCATATTCCTTTGGCAGCATTAACGCCCACGAGCAGTGCTCCCACAAGACCGGGGCCGTAAGTAACGGCTACACCGTCTATATCTTCAAGCGTTACTCCCGCATCAGCCAGACACTTCTCCAGAGTCGGATATATGCTGTCAACATGCATCCTTGATGCAAGCTCGGGAACGACGCCGCCGTACTGTTCATGGAAGTCTGCCTGCGAAGCAATGACATCACTCAATATCTCGCGGCCGTTTCTTACGATCGCGCATGCTGTCTCATCACAGGAGCTCTCTATTCCAAGGATCAAAGTATCTTTCATCATTCCTCCGGTGTGAAATACGTCGCAAGATAATCGCTCACAGCATTGATATAGTCGGTCTTACCCATGGAATACTCTTCCAGGTATCCTGCACCGGATATCATGACAGATCTCGTCAGAGCCGAATTAAGCCTGTTACGTTCATCAACTATCTGGGTTATCTTGTCAGCACCGACGAATGTATCGTGACCGCCGTATATGATGAGCACAGGCACAGGAAGTCTGGCTATGACCGTGGCAAGATTGATATTATCAGAACCCGCAGATACTCTAATCGCATAAGGAACAAAGTACTGCGTGATGAATCCGAGGAATTCCTTCTGGGCTACAATAGGCTTGATGTAATCATCAGACTCTTTGGCCGGCGAATCAAAGATCATTCCTGCAATGTAAGACTTGTCGAATCCGAGATTGATTATGTTGTCGGGGTATTTCTCAAGATCCATGTCAGTTACACCTTCTTCAGGAAGAGCCATGTAAGCCTTGATCGTCGACGTGCACCCGGTACCGATACCGTATAAGATTACATCCGTGGTGACCGAGATCTGCCTTACTATCGATATGGCACCAAGAACGTCCTGCCACTCGAGATAACCGTAGCAGCTGATATCACCTTCCGACGTACCCGAGTTCCTCTGATCAAAAAGGAACACGTTATAACCCGAATCAAGCCAGTTCTCGATCATATCGATCATACTGACTCCGAACGGAAGTCTGTTGGAACCGGTATCGTGAACGACGATTATCGTCGATACGGGATTGGAAGTCTTGAAGAACCATCCCTGCAGCGGCGTCTGACCGTCAGCAGATTCAAAGCTCGTCGTGCTGTAAGAAGGAAGGATATTGGAAGGAACATTAGTAACCTCATTCTTATCGATATTCATGAGGTTATTTGCAGACATTACCGTAAGAGATATCGTAGCGATAAACACAGCCGCGATAATACTGAGGACCAAAGAGATCCTCAATATGGAAGAATTCTGCATTCTTCCCGTTACAGCCTTATTGCCGATAAAACCCTTACTCATCTCAGACTCCGGTAGAACCGAATCCGCCTCCCCTGTCTTCTCCTATATCCGCTACTGAAGCAACTTCGGCAACAACGCAGCTCTCCACTTTCGCGAAAACCATCTGCGCTACCCTGTCTCCCTTGCAGATCTTATATGTACCGTGAGGGCAGCCTTTGGACTTAAGCGTGAAAGGCTCTTCGGCTGAAGTGTCCTCCCTTACGGAACAGTTATACATTATGACGTTGACCTCATCCCTGTAACCGCTGTCTATTGTACCGGGGCTGTTAGGTATCCTGAGAGCAGTCTTAAGAGACACTCCGGACCTCGGTCTGATCTGAACTTCATATCCGACGGGAATAGCCATCTTAAGGCCGGTCGGAACGAGAACGGAAGTACCGGGAGCGATGATAACATCTTCTGCAGCATACAGATCCATACCCGCATCGCCTTCATGGGCATAAGTCGGGATGACAGCATCTTCCCTGCATTTCTCAATCAAAAGATTCGGCATCTTCCACCTCCGGCATAATAGTCTTGTTAACGATCAGGCTGAAGCTTCCATAAGAAAGCGTACTGATCAGATCATCTGTAATAAGGTTCTTCGCAGGTCCGTACAGAGTGCACGAACAGTCAATGCTGTGCGGTACGGCAAGAACTCTTGCTCCGGCTCTGTCCTTCTGTCTCAGCTCAAAGATACTGACTTTTGAGCACGTGTCACAATGCTTCTTGTTCTGTCCGCAAACACAGAAATCCGACTGCATCCACGGTATCAGGCCTTCACTTTGCACGATCAGTGTCTTATCACCGGTGAAGACATCGAGAGCGTTATTGACGAGTTCATCAGCTCCGACTTCATGAGACAGATACAGTCCGTCGCAGTAATCCAGTGCGATCTCGGCAGACTTACTGCTGTATATGTTCGCACCTGCACTAATGAAGTTCTTTACGCCGAGACCTTTAAGGAAAGCACCATCAGACAGAAGCCTGGATGATATAACGGCATAGAACCTGTCTCCGGCAGCCTCTTTAAGAGATCTGAGCGTATTATCTATCACTTTCTCAAAGAGATCGTGTGAAAAATCGGGCAAGAACACAGCGATCCTCTTATCTGTCTTATCAGCAAGACCGGACACATAATCGCGGAGTTCCTTTATCGCCATGTCATAGATGCTGTAACAATAGATATCAGCACCCTCAGTGATGATATCCCTGTTAAGCCTGATCGAAGGATAGGTAAACATCGTAAGCCTGGTCTTATCACCGGCAGGACTTATACCTGACATGTCATTATCATCTTCTACAGGTCTGCAGGTCTTCTTATACGAAGATACGATCTCCTGTTCAAGCTCAGCAAGAACATCTCTTCGGAGGCCGTTCAACAGGCTTATGGGGCATGCCCTGTCCTCACCGTAGATGTCGATCTCATCAGGGGTGAACGGTGTGTCGAGTGTTTTCGAGAGCTGTGTCATGATCCTGTCTTCGTCCAAAGAAGCTCCCTCAAAATCGACAGGCTTAACAACGGTAGATGCAGCAGTGATGTCCGCATTGGGTCCGGAGATAACTGTCGCATCGAGAGTAACGTCGCTGTCGTTAAAGTAAAGGTTGAACCTGACAGGAGTCCTTCTGAAATCGGACCTGTCCTGCTCCGTGGAGTGATTCATGATGAATACGGCAAGACCGGGGGTAAGCTTACGGATCATGTCCGGATGAAGACCCTTAACCGCTATCTCATGCGGCATCTCGTGAAGCTTGCCTACCGGGAACGAACAGAGTTCTGCTCTGTCATTCCTGACGGAGATATAATCGCCCTTTGAAGGTATGACGGCATTCCTTGCAAGAGATACGGTAACAGTTCCCTTCTTTACGTCAAGACAGGAGATCTTGCCTATGTTGTATCCGTACTTGCCGGGATATTCGCCGGAAAGCAAGTTGTCATCCTTCCTGCCGCTCAGATACTGCGCGGTATAAGAACCGCCGCGGTTGAAGTTGATGAGAAGATCTCTTCTGACCTCGCGTATGAGTGCATCGTCAAGATAACCGTAATAATACGCATCGATCAGCGTTCTGTAAGCCCTTACTGCAGACCTTACATAATTCTCGTCTCTCATCCTGCCTTCGAGCTTCAAGGAAGCAACACCTGATTCAATGAGCCTTGACAGGTAATCCGAGACATCCCTGTCCTTGGGCGAGAGAAGATGCCCGGACTTTATCTTAAGCCCGTCGTTATAGAGCTTATACTCCTCCCTGCACGGCTGGGCACAGGTACCGCGGTTACCGGATCTGGTACCGGCCTTGTTCATGGCGGAGAAAAGGCACAGACCCGATGCACATACGCATACGGCGCCGTGCGCGAAAACCTCGCAGTCGATACCGTACTTGGCCGCAATATGAACTCTCGAAGATATCTCATCCATGGAAAGCTCCCTGGGAAGGACTACCCTGTTAACTCCAAGTCTGGATAATTCCTTATACTGATCCCTGGAATAAATGTTCATCTGCGTGCTGGCATTGATGCGGACATCAGGGAAAGCTTCACGAAGCATCTTGAGTACTGCAAGATCCTGAACGATCAGGCCGTCGGCACCCGCCTCACAAGCCTTTGCAACAGCAGCAAAGAGGTCTTCCCTCTCACTGTCATTTACAAGAGTATTGACCGTCAGATAGACCTTCGAAGATCTGGCATGAGCATAATCCGCGCCTTCTTCGAATTGTCCGAGAGTAAGATTCTCTGCATTGATCCTTGCATTGAATACTGTAAGTCCGCAATATACTGCATCAGCGCCGCTGTCAACGGCAGCCTTCAGGATCCTGAGATTGCCTGCAGGCGCGAGTAATTCAATCTTTTCCATCTTCATCCTTCTTGCCGAGACTTGTGAAGAAAGTACCCTGAGCAAGCTTCTCTACGGGAGTAGGCTCGACATTTGCCATCTCTTTATCTGTCACGAGCTTGTCCTTCTGCTTATAGTACATAAGCTCAGTCTTAAGCGCGTTATTCTCATTCTTAAGCGTGATTATCCTGTCGCATGCCTCAAAAAGGGAGAGCACTGCAGTCTTGATCGTAGCGATATAGGGATTATTCGTCTTTGTCTCCTCATATATCTCGGAGGCAAGATCACCGACCTTGACGATCCTCTCGGGTGAAGCATCATCGCTCTTTACAAGATAAGAGATACCGCCGATATTTACCCTTGCTTCAGACTTGGGCTCCGATGCCGGATCTGTTTTCGGCTTGGTCCTTGCAGCAATCCGCTCTTCGAGAGTCAGTTCCTTCTTCTCGGTTACAGTCTTTGCCTGTATCTCGCCTCTGTAGAGCTGCTTATATTCCACCATAGCAGGTACGGAACTCCTGCCCTTTTTACGGTAATTGCCGTCAGAATACTTTCCAAGGATGCTGCTTGATTTTTTCATAGAGTACCTCTTTGGGATTTTGCATTGATTATATCATTATAGAGCCTCAAAAATGCTTCAGGCTCAAGTTCTTCCGCTCTTACATTGTCTGTAAAGCCCTGTGCTTCATAGGCTTTATCCACAGTTTCTGTGTCATAACACTTAAGTGAAGCCTTAAGCTTCTTCCTTCGCATAGCAAAGCACCTGTCAACGAATAATACGAGTTCCCTGCTGATCTTATTGCCGGCAGGATCCAGGCATATAACTGCAGAAGTAGTTCTCGGAGCAGGTACAAAGCATGTACCAGGCACTTTTGTCACTACTGAGACAGTGCCGTATATGGAACAGAGTACGCTCAAAGGGCCATACTGCTTTGTCCTCGGTGATGCCGTTATCCTTTCCAGTGCATCTTCTTCGACCATGTAGACCATCTTTCCGGCGTTTACGCACTCGGCAAAGATCTTCTTCATTATGTCAGTCATTACATAATACGGAAGATTGCTGATAACGACGTCAAAGGTCTCGGCACCGTAGTCTTTGAGCTTAAGGTAATCCTGATCTATGACTTCCGCATCGATCTCTTGATCATCTCTTAAGAGTCCTGCGAGTCTCTTGTCTATCTCAACACACACAAGGCTGATCTCCAGCTTGGTGAGTTCTCTTGTAAGAGCACCGATGCCGGGGCCTATCTCAAGGACTCTGTCTCCGGGTCTTATCCCGGCAGACTCGATTATCGAAGCAATAACCGTCTCATCACAAAGGAAATTCTGCCCAAACTTAGATTCGGGCAGAATTCCGTGTTGTTTTATGTATGTGACGGTAGCTTCTCTGTTCATATTACAGGAAGTAAGCTACACCGCTCTCGAAGATCTTCTGATCCTTGATTCCGGGGATATTCTTGGTAAGGTCAGCTTCATAACGTTCGGAGTGACCCATCTTACCGAATACCCTTCCGTCAGGCGACAGGATACCCTCGATAGCACAGATGGAACCGTTGGGATTGAACTCGGTGTTAGCAGATGCCGCGCCTGTATAATCAACATAGCATGTGGCGATCTGACCGTTTGCAGCAAGCTTTGCAACGAGTTCTTCAGATGCTGCGAACTTACCTTCACCGTGAGATACGGGGATCTCATATACATCTCCGGGCTTAACGCCTGCAAGCCAGGGGCTGTTATTGGACATGATCTTCGTGGCAACATACTTATTCTGATGACGGCCGATATTGTTGAATGTAAGCGTCGGAGAATCAGCAGTCATGTCACGGATCTCGCCGTAAGGAACGAGACCTAACTTGATCAAAGCCTGGAAGCCGTTGCAGATACCGAGCATGAGACCGTCCCTGTTCTGGAGAAGGTCGGATACTGCATCAGACAGGCCGGTGTTCCTGAAGGACGCTGTGATGAACTTACCTGAACCCTCAGGCTCGTCGCCTGCAGAGAAGCCGCCCGGGATCATGACGATATTGGCACCCTTGATCTTGGAAGCAAGTTCAGTGAACGACTCATTGATATCAGCCTGATTCCTGTTCCTGATAACGAATACCTCTGCTTCTGCTCCTGCTCTCTCGAAAGCCCTTGCCGTATCGATCTCGCAGTTTGTGCCGGGGAATACGGGAATGACTACCTTCGGCTTTGCACCCTTAATCACTCCGGGAGCCGCCTTGAATGTCTTATCAGTTGTGAACTCCTTGATCTCAAAAGGCATATCAGCTTTCTTCGCCTTTGTCGGGAAGATCCTCTCGAGCTTGCCTTCATAGCTTTCTACAGCATCAGAGATGGCAAGTTCCTGTCCGTTCCAGCTGAACTTGCCGGAATCATTTGTCATACCGATGAACTTACCTCCGGCCATCTCGACCTTGTCGATAGCATTGGAATCGTTCGGGATGGCGATGATGATCGTACCCATCTTCCTTGAGAACAGGTCTTCGAATGCGAGCTTGTCAGAGAATTCGAATCCGAGCTCATTACCGAAGCACATAGCTGCAACTCTCGAAGCAACACCACTGGACTTAACAACGGCTGCATTCTCAACCTGGCCTCTGGACTGAAGTTCCTTTACGGCCTTGAACACTCTTAAGACGTGATCCTTTTTGTAGAAGCCGATGCCGTTCCTTGCACATGTGAGCATATAGAGTCTCTGGCCAGCTCCCTTAAGAGTAGCAGAGATGATCTTATCAGTTGTTGTCATACCTACTGCAAAGCTTACGAGCGTCGGAGGTACATGGATGTCGTTGAAGCTTCCGCTCATCGAGTCCTTACCGCCGATTGCGGCAGTACCATAGTCGAGCTGTGCCCTGTAAGCACCGAGAAGTGCCTGGAGAGGCTTGCCCCATACTGAAGGCTCGCCCATCCTCTCGAAGTATTCCTGGAATGTGAGTCTTGCAGTAGCCGGATCAACGCCCATGGCAAGAAGCTTAAGCAGCGATTCAACTACGGCATGATAAGAACCTGCATAGGGGCTCCACTCCGTATAGAAAGGATCAAAGCCATAAGCCATAACGGAGCAGTCCTTTGTGAATCCCTTATCGAGAGGGATCTTTGCAGCCATACCTTCCTCGGGTGAATTCTGCATCTTACCGCCGTAAGGCATGAGGACTGTTGCAGCGCCGATAGAAGAGTCGAATCTCTGGATAAGTCCCTTCCTCGAGCATCCGTCGAGTGAGCCGAGTGTGCCCTTGAGAGATGCTGCGAAATCTCCGTCAACAACACCGTCTGCAGCCTTATCGAGATAGATATCACCTTCGGCAGGCTTAACTTCAACTTCTGTATACTGGCTTGCACCGTTTGTATTAATGAACGATCTCGGGATATCAACGATCATATTGCCGTTCCATACCATTCTCATGGAAGGCTCTTCAGTAACCTCGGCAACTACGGTTGCTTCAAGGTTCTCTTCTTCAGCAGCCTTCATGAACTTATCGAGGTCAGCCGGGTGTACTACGACAGCCATTCTCTCCTGTGACTCGGAGATGGCGATCTCGGTACCGTCGAGACCTTCATACTTCTTCGGAACTGCATCGAGATTGATCTTAAGACCGTCTGCGAGCTCACCGATGGCAACGGATACACCGCCGGCACCGAAGTCATTACATCTGATGATGAGCTTTGTTACTTCAGGCTTTCTGAACAGTCTCTGAAGCTTTCTCTCTGTAGGTGCATTACCCTTCTGCACTTCAGATCCGCAAGTGATTACAGACTTTGTATCGTGTGCCTTGGATGAGCCTGTAGCACCGCCGATACCGTCACGGCCTGTTCTTCCGCCGAGGAGAACTACGATGTCGCCTGCAGCAGGTCTCTCGCGTACGATGTTGGAAGCGGGTGCGGCACCGACGACGGCACCGATCTCCATCCTTTTCGCGACGTAGCCGGGATGATAGAGCTCATCTACCTGTCCGGTGGCAAGGCCGATCTGGTTGCCGTATGAAGAATAACCTGCAGCCGCAGTCCTTACGAGCTTCTTCTGTGAGAGCTTGCCCTTGAGCGTGAGCGATACGGGAACCGTAGGATCGGATGCACCGGTTACACGCATGGCCTGATATACATAAGATCTTCCGGAGAGCGGATCTCTGATGGCGCCGCCTAAGCATGTTGCAGCACCGCCGAAAGGTTCGATCTCCGTAGGATGGTTATGAGTCTCATTCTTGAACATGAAGATGTAATCTTCGGGCTTACCGTCAACTTCGATGCGGATCTTGATGGAGCAGGCGTTGATCTCTTCAGATTCGTCGAGATCGTCGAGCTTGCCGTCCTTCTTGAGCTTCTTTGCTGCAAGTGTAGCAATGTCCATGAGGCATACGGGCTTCTTGGAGATCCTGTCGCCGTAAACGTCTTCACGAACTGCAAGATAATCGTTATATGTATTCCGGATCTCCTTGGTCAGCTCATCGTCGCCGTCGAACTTAACGTCTGTAAGCTGTGTAAGGAACGTTGTGTGGCGGCAGTGGTCGGACCAGTATGTATCGAGAACCCTGATCTCGGTAATTGTAGGCTCTCTTCCCTGCTCCTTGAAGAAATCCTGAACGAACTTGATATCATCGAAGCTCATTGCAAGGCCCATGGAAGCACGAAGGTCAGCGAGCGCCTTATCGTCCATTGTATTAAATCCTTCAACTACGGGAACCGTTGTAGGAATATCGTATTTGTCCACGAGAGTGTCAGGCTTATCTGCAGAAGCTTCACGTGCCTCTACGGGATTGATGAGGAATCCTTTGATCTTAGCCTTATCCTCTTCAGTCACGTCACCATAGAAGGCAACGATCCTGGCGCACTTGACGAGGGGGCGTTCCTTCTGGGTAAGGAACTGAACGCACTGAGCAGCCGAGTCAGCTCTCTGGTCGAATTGGCCGGGAAGCGCTTCGATAATGAGGACATAAGAAGCATCGCTGAGATCCACTGTCTCATCAGACACGGTATCTACAGGCGGTTCGCTGAAAACGATGTTCTTTGCCTTCTCATATTCCTCGTCGGTTATGCCCGAGACATCATAGCGGTTGATAACGCGTACCTTGGTAACGCCTGAGCACTCCAAGTCGTATTTGACATCGTGCAGTATTCCGCCGGCCTCGACATTAAAGCCTTCCTTCTTCTCTGACAGTACTCTTCTGACTGACTGTTCGTTCATTCTTTGAATCCTCCCGTTGGATCTTATAGGTTCTCAACGCTCTTAGCGAGCAGTTCTGAGTTGAATTTGAGGAAGCGCTCGAGGCCTTCGCTGTCCAGAGTGCCGTGAGCAAGCTTCGCCTGATCATATACATGCTGAATGAGGCGGTCTGCTGTCTCTTTCTCTGAACCCTGAGCTTCAAGTGCTTCTATCTTAGTTACGAGCGGGCTGTCCGTATTGATGACGAGTTCTTCGGTCTCGGGGAACATGTCTGCCATCTCCTCGGGACTCATGTTGCTCATCCTCATCATACGCTCATACTGCTCGCGCATCTCCTTGTTACGTCGGTTGAACTCCGCTTCCCTGATGAAGGCAGGCATCTTCTCCTTGCCCATTGCCTTCGCGAAAACAGGCATCTTCTCGTTACCCAGGGCAGCACGGAAGATCTCCTTAAGCTTATTCTGCGTCTCTTCGTCTGAATCGGCACCGGAAAGCTCGGAGTCTACTCTCTGGAATCTGTTGTCAGGCTTCTTATACTCATGGAAAGACATGAAGTTGTTATCGATCTCTTCATCCATTATGACTACATCGTAGCCCTCCTGAACGGACATATCGATATAAGCGGCCTGTGCCTTGGAGTCTGTGGTGTATCTGATGTTCTTGTGATCACCTTCGGTAAGCTCTGCAAAAGTCTTGTACTTACCGTCAGTTGTCTTATAGAGGCAGATATCTTCAACCTTCTCGTAGAATTTCTCTTCCTTCATCATGCCGTACTTAACGAATACGGAGATATCGGACCAGTACTTCTCATAGTCTTCTCTCTGCTTCTTAAACAGCTCATTAAGCTTATCGGAGACCTTCTTGATGATGTGGCTCGAGAGTTTCTTAACATATTCATCCTGCTGCAGTGCAGAACGAGATACATTCAAAGGAAGGTCGGAGCAGTCAAGGCATCCCTGAAGCAGGAAGAGGAAATCAGGAATGATCTCTTCTATGTTGTCTGCAACGAAGATCTGGTGGTTATAGATCTTGATCCTGCCGTCTAAGTTCTGATAGACATTATCGGTCTTGGGGAAATACAAGATACCCTGCAGCGTGAACGGATAATCCATGTTGAGATGTATCCAGAACAGAGGATCCCTGCCGTCATTGAATACGCTGTGATAGAACTGCTTGTATTCGTCTTCGGTGCACTCGGAAGGCTTCTTGGTCCACAGAGGCGACTTATTGTTTACAGGAACATACTTTACGGGTTCAGCCGTATATTCCTCACCCTTCTCCTCTGCTTCTTTCTTCCTCTTAGCTTCCGCTTCCTCATGAAGCTTATCCGCCTTAACATCGACATAGTAGATATCGGCAGGTGCAAAATAGCAGTACTTCCTTAAAGTCATTCTGATGGTAGCAGAATCAAACTGTGACTTTGCCTCATCAGAGAGCTTAAGAGTAATGATCGTACCTCTGCTATCCTTATCGGATGCAGTGATCTCATAGTCCATTCCGTCCTTGGATGTCCATCTGACTGCTTCAGCATCAGCAACGAAGCTCTTCGTATCGATCGTTACTTCATCTGCAACCATAAATGCCGAATAGAATCCGAGACCGAAGTGACCGATGATGCCGGTCTTGTCTGTAGATTCCTGCTGATACTTGGTTACAAAATCAAGCGCTCCGGAGAAAGCGATCTGGTTGATGTATTTCTCGACCTCTTCTGCGGTCATACCGATACCGTCATCTTCAAAAGCAAGCGTGCCGGCATCGTCATCGTAGACGATCCTTATGGAATACTCAGCCTTGGGATCCGCGCCTTCCTCAGCCTTGCCGAGTTCAGCGAGCCTTCTGTGCTTGGATATGGCATCTGCGCAGTTCGATACGAGCTCACGCACGAAGATGTCCTTATCCTCATACAGCCACTGTCTGATAACCGGGAAAATATTCTCAGTTGTTACCGAGATCTTTCCGCTCTTTGTTTCCATTTATATCACCTCCAAATAAGTAAGCAACATTACTTGTGTGCCGCGATATACTCGGCAGTATAAGCCTTGTATTCACGGGAGATCATCTGCAGAAGTTCATTATCCGCAGAATCAAAAACGTAACCGTCAATGTATCTGACGGGCAGTATATCGAAAGGCGTACTGCTGACAAACAGTGCACATTCTTCACCCTTGAGCTCTTCAAGCGTGAACATGCCCTCGGAAAGTTCCGTTCCGGCCCTTCTCAAAGCTTCAATGACCCTTCTTCTGGTAATACCTATGAGGATCTTGCTGTCAGGTGCGGAATACACCTTGCCGTCCCTGATCACAAACAGGTTCGACATGGACCCCTCATATATGCGGTCTTCATTATCAGCAAGTACAAGTTCAAAAGGCAGGCCGTGTTCATTTGCTTCAGTAAACTTCTTATTCACCGTATTCTTGTAGTCACCGCGGAAAACCTTAACGTTAGGAGTCTGTCTCTCCCACTTGAGAAGCGAAGTATTGATACCGCCAGTAAACATCTCTTCGGTAGGAAGCTTGATGTCCACTCCATGAATAAGGAGCTGTGAATTAGTGAGAACGATCCTTATATTACCCGTCTTGATACCGGAATCAGAGACATAGCATCTTGCACTGTCCAAGATACCTTCGATATCAACGGGAAAGTCTTCGAGACTACTGACGGACTTTGCAAGCCGATCCATATGATCTTCAGCATAAAGAAGAACACCGTCCATTATCCTTAACGTCTCATAATAAGTACGGAGATCAGAAGGTCTGGACAGTTCTTCTGCAAGGCTATCCGTATTCTTATATACAGAACCATTATAGTAGAATGTCTCACCTGTAAGGTGTTCCATAAGCGGATAAGCCATAGTCAGATCTCCAGTAAAAAATAAACAGGGACAATCCCCCTTTAAGATTTTATACAAAAGGCCGTTCTTTTACAAAAGTGCATTGTCAAAAACATGCACAAAAAAACGACTATATTTATTACTTGTTTTATTAAGCAGGCGCTTTTAAAATTTACGTGTTGACTTAAGGCAGACCTAGTTGTATGATATGCGAAGTTTATACAGAAGTTTGCATAAATATTCATGTTTTGGAGGTGCCACATGGCAAAGGAAAAGTTTTTATTAGCATATTCAGGCGGACTTGATACATCCATCATCATTCCCTGGCTTCTCGAGCACTATGACTGCGAAGTTGTTGCTTACTGCGGTGAAGTCGGCGTAGGTGTTGATAATGATTATCTTGAGAAGAAGGCTCTTAAGTGCGGAGCTATCAAGTGCATCGTCGAGAACATCGAGGAAGAGTTCGTTTCAGATTATGTATTCCCTACTCTTAAGGCTAATGCAGTATATGAGGGCAAGTACCTCCTCGGTACTTCCATGGCAAGACCTCTTATTGCCAAGCATTTCGTTGACGTTGCAAAGCAGGAAGGCTGCACCACTATCGTTCACGGCTGCACCGGCAAGGGTAACGACCAGGTAAGATTCGAGCTTTCCATCAAGGCTCTTGCACCTGACATGAAGATCCTTGCTCCTTGGAGGATCTGGGATATCAAGTCACGTGACGAAGAGATCGATTATGCTGCAGCTCACGGCATCGAAGTTCCTGTTACAAAGGAGAACAATTACTCCAAGGACGAGAACCTCTGGCATCTCTCTCACGAGGGCATGGATCTTGAGGATCCTGCAAACGAGCCTGACCTCGATAAGATCCTTGAGCTCATGGTATCTCCCGAGAAGGCACCTGATACTCCCACATATGTTACATTCAAGTTTGAGAAAGGTATTCCCGTAGAAGTTGACGGTCAGAAGCTTTCTCCTGCTGAACTTCTCAAGTACTGCAACAAGGTTGCAGGCGCTAACGGCGTAGGCATCGCAGATATCGTTGAGAACCGTCTTGTAGGTATGAAGAGCCGCGGCGTTTACGAGACTCCGGGCGGAACTCTTCTCTTTGCAGCACACAGAGAGCTCGAGCTCCTCACAGTAGAGCGTGATACACTGCACTACAAGGATCTCGTAGCACAGAAGTTCGCTGAGCTCGTATATTACGGACAGTGGTTCCACCCGTTAAGAGAGGCACTCTCTGCTTTCGTAGACGATACACAGAAGACAGTTACAGGTGAAGTTAAGATGAAGCTCTACAAGGGCAACTGCACACCTGCAGGCACAAAGTCACCTTACTCCCTCTATGATCCTGAGATCGCTACTTTCGAAGCTGACGAAGTCTACAACCAGGCTGATGCAGGCGGATTCATCAACTGCTTCGGTCTCCCTATGAAGGTCAATGCCGCTATGAAGAAGAAGAACGGTCTTCTTTGATCATTAGCATAAGTTAAGCTTATTTGCGGCCGCCTCTTACGGGACGGCCGCTAACTTTTAAGGAGGAAACGACAATGGATAACAAAGACGTATTCACTTATTCCATAACACCTGAGGAATACATGATGTTCCGTAAAGCCGTCGGCTGGGCTGAATTTCCGCTCGAACAGGCTGAAGAAGGACTTAAGAATTCTTATATCTTCGTTATCCGAAGAGAAGACAAGCCGATTGCGTTGGGCCGTATAGTGACCGATCACGGTTATGTCGTATACATTGCTGATGTCATAGTCCTTCCTGAATACCAGGGTCAGGGCTACGGAAGGATCATAATGGAGAAGCTCATGGAGACGATCAATTCATGGCTCAAGCCCGGACACAAGATGATGGTCACTCTGGTATCTGCACTGGGCAAAGATGAATTCTACAAGAAATTCGGATTTGAGAGCCGCCCCAATGAAAGATTTGGTCCCGGAATGTGTCAATGGATAGGAGCATGAACTTATGAATACCGAATACAGACTGATGAATATTGAAGACTATGAGCAGGCATACGATCTCTGGCTCTTATGCGGCAACGGACTTAACAACAAGGACGATTCGAGAGAAGGCATCGATAAATATCTTAAGAGGAATCCGACCACCTCTTTTGTAGCAGTATGCGAAGAAAAAGTCGTCGGTGTGATATTATGTGGTCATGACGGAAGAAGGGGCATCATACAGCATGCCTGTGTCTCACCCGAATACAGACGTTTCGGCATCGGTTCAAAGCTGGTTGATCTTGCTTTGGAAGCACTTAAGGCCGAAGGCATCAATAAAGTCCTCCTCGTTGCTTTCAAGAAGAACGAAGGCGGCAACAAGTTCTGGGAATCTCAGGGATTCACCCTGCGTGAAGACCTGAATTACAGGAACAAAGCATTATCAGAGATGATCAGGATAGATCCTGATTACACAAAGGAGTAAACATATGGCAAAGAAAATGTGGGCCGGAAGATTCGAGAAGGCTACTGACAAGGAAGTAAATGACTACAACTCTTCCCTTCCTTTTGACTGCAAGATGTACAGCCAGGATATCGAGGGTTCAATAGCTCATTCACAGATGCTCGCGAAGCAGGGCGTAATCTCTGACAAGGATGCGGAAGACATCAAGAGCGGTCTGCTCTCCATCAAGGAAGACATCGAATCCGGTAAGCTTACATTCGATTCAGATGCCGAAGACATCCATATGTTCATTGAAGAAGAGCTTACAAACCGCATTGGCGATGCCGGTAAGCGTCTTCATACGGGAAGATCAAGGAATGACCAGGTCGCATTAGACCAGCGACTGTATCTGGTTGACGAAGCCGGAGAGATCGTTGAACTTCTTGATAACCTCGTCGATACGCTCATCGATATGGCAGAGGATAACCTCACTACATACATGCCCGGTTACACACACCTTCAGAGAGCGCAGCCTATCACCTACGCTCACTATCTGTCCGCTTACATCGAGATGTTCAGAAGAGACATAGACAGGATCGAGGCCGCAAAGAACAGAGCTAACGTATCCCCTCTCGGTTCCGGTGCACTTGCAGGAACAACTTATCCTCTGGACCGAGAAGCCGTTGCAGAAGACCTCGGAATGAACGGTGTTACCCTTTGTTCCCTGGACGGTGTTGCAGACAGGGATTTCGCGATAGAGTTTGCGTCTGCTTGTTCCATCCTGATGATGCACCTGTCCCGCATGAGCGAAGAGATAATCCTCTATGCTTCCCAGGAGTTCAAATTCTATGAGCTGGATGATGCATTCTCCACAGGTTCATCCATGATGCCGCAGAAGAAGAACCCTGATGTTGCAGAACTTACCAGAGGTAAGACCGGAAGGGTTTACGGAGACCTCATCTCCCTTCTCGTTATCATGAAGGGACTCCCGCTCACATACAACAAGGATATGCAGGAAGTTCAGGAAGCGATGTTCGACTGCATCGAGACTATCAAGGCAGTACTCCCTCCATTCACCGGCATGATGAAGACAATGACGATCCGCAAGGACAACATGGAAGCAGCAGCTCTGGGCGGATTCACCAATGCAACGGACCTTGCAGACTACCTCGTAAAGAAAGGCCTTCCCTTCAGAGAGACTCATGCGATCTCAGGCAAGCTCGTACACTACTGCATCGAAAACGGAATCTCCCTGGCAGATGTACCTCTCGATAAGTTAAAGGAGTTCTCAGAGGCTTTCGAAGAAGACGTATATGATGCAATCTCGCTTAAGACCTGCATAGAAGGCAGAAAGCTCGTCGGAGGCCCTGCGCCTGATACGGTCAGGAAGTATCTTGATGGATTGAAGTGATCTAAGAATATGATTTAAATCCCCGAATCTCCCGGGGATTTATTTATTAACCGTACAGAGCCGGAGATGGATTCATACCCATAGCAAGTAAGTAAAGGAATACTACACCGATTATAGTCTCCAGAATATTAAGAATACTGAAGATGATACCTGCTATTCCCAAGCCTTTGCCGCGCTTACCGTTCTTATTACAATCTACGACTCCCAGTATAGACAAGGGTAAACCAATGGCACCAAAAAACAGGAACGGCAAGATAAATCCCGCTATGCAAAAGCCGCTGAAAGGCTTCTTCTCCTGATCCACTTTATTTGATATCTCAGGCTGAGTGACAGAAGATATCTGACTGTCAGCCTTTACTCCTACAGGAGCACCGCAAAGATCGCAAAACTTACTATGATCGTCTATCTGCGCACCGCAATTTGAACAATACATACTTTCACCTCATCCCATAATAGTTCCGATAAAATAAGCGCCGATAATAAACATTATGCAGCTGACAATAGTCAATATGATGAATGTCACATATGATCTGGTCTTATCTGAAGAGACACCGTTCTTAGGTTTGGAGCGATTTATGATTCCCATTATGATCGCAATGAAAGCACCGCCGGCTGCAAACCCTGATAATAAAGTGCCAATAAAACCGATCACGGCATTGCCCGCACTGCCTGTGGCCATTTCTATAGCGTATGCAAAGATGCCGATTATAAACATTTCGGTACCCAAAAGCAGGTTTAAGATATTGAATATAAGACCAACCACATAAAGCGGAGCAGGCAGCACACCTTTATTCTTAACCTGAACGGTGGCTCCGGCCTGAGCTTTTGTCTGCACGGGGGTCGACGGAACCTGTTGTACGGGAGAAGCTGCAGCAGCTGCATCGGTATTTCCGTTTACCGGAGCACCGCACATCTTGCAGAACTTGCTACGCTCTTCTACTACAGAACCACAATTTGCACAATTCATAAGATCACATCAAGATTTCTATCTTATATCATAAACGTATCCGGGTGGTCACATATTTGCGTAGAAAACCAATGGAATAACGTTCAAGATCAATGAACCAACTGTAAAAGCAAACGGGAGCAACATAAAGACCGGTTTGACTTTTTTCACTTCCTTTTTTGACATGGATACATTTTTGGACATGGATACATTAACGATACTTGAAGCAATTCCCATTAAAGCTGCAGTACACGCCAGTGCAGAAATGCCTAATGTTATGAATGCCAAAAGATAAGTCTCTTCATAATATGCACCGATCATCATACCAAAAGGAGCAATAAATGACATTAGCCCAGAGAGGCACAGAACCACCAAACCAAACAAGAGACTGATCACATCAATTAATATGCAGACTATAGCTGTAATAACGCTGCCTACACTCGCCTTCTTTTTCTTGTTTACAACAGGTGCATCTGTTCCGGCAGGAACTTCATTAACAACTGCGTTCTGCTGAACCGGTATCTGAGCAGCCTGCGGGTTAACGGGTGCTCCGCAGTTACCGCAATAATTCTTGTTCTCACTTACTATTGAACCACAATTAGCACAGTACATAACATGCATCTCCTAACACAAGACTATAAGCCAACTGCTTATGGCTTAATGTTAGTATACATTTGCTACTATGTCAACAACTATTTTGATATCTATCATAAATTAATCATAACACTACTTAATAATAAAGGCTTCCGGGAACCCGAAAGCCTTTAAAACATTATTTTTTAAGTATTATTGCTGGAACGGAGATACAACGTCCATTGTGCTGCAGATGCTGTTTACGAAGTCGAGCTCTGTGCTCCAGCCCGTAATATACATAACCTGATTATCAGCAAGATAGAAGCAGTTCATCTGATACATGTCACTAGAAACATTATTGACGGTATAAGAATAGGAATAATCCTTCTCCTCTCCCGTTACTGTTCCTGCAAATGCAGAGGCATTGTAGTTATAAAATTCGGAAGCCGAATTGGCATTCTCAAAAGAGAAAAGGAAGACAAGATAGAAGCCGTTGATCTGTTCCTGTGATAAGACACAAGCCGTAGTCTCTGTTACTTTTGCACCGGTTTCCTGCTTGTAGCTGGTAACCAGTTCATCAAAGATCGCCTGTGACTCGGCATCCTTGCATGAGATATAGCCTTCGCACTCTGCCGTACCGTCGCTGCATGCAGCAAGGAAACCGTTGGAATCCGAATACTTTGTTAATCCGCGTCCGTTAAAGAACTCTGCAAGCTTCTCATGTGATAATCTGCTGTTGCTCTTGCATCCTGCAAGTCCGATAACAAAAGTGAATGCAAGAACAAGACACATTAATCTCTCAAGTTTTCTCATATTAACCCTCCTGAAATAATTCCTATGCAATTATACTCGATATCAAAAGATTGCGTGAGAACATTATCGTTCCATCAGCCAGACTTCCGAAGAGTAAGGCTGAAGCGTCGATCCGCCGCCAAAATCATGGATGGTGTCAGAAAGGAGTTCTCTTGCCTGGCCGCATCCCGCATCAAAGTGTGCGGTAAACGGATTGGAATCCATGTTGATTGCCACCATGATACGCTGATCTCCCGAGTTTCTCTCAAATATGCACTGCTTATTGTTCAGCACAACGATTCTGATTCCGCCGTAATTGAGAGCATTGGATGTCTTTTTGATCTCGGACAGCTTTGCTATGTGCGAAGTAAGATCATTCCATTCCGGTGCCTCGAAACATGCCCTGAGGGCAGGGTCTCCCTCCTCCTTGCGTGCTTTCGCGCCCCACTCGGAACCGTAGTAGACACAAGGAATGCCCGGCATTGTGTAGATGAGAGTGTATACCAAAGGCAGATACCTTTCGTCATTAAGAATGGATGCGATCCTGGTAACATCGTGGTTATCGGCAAAAGAAAGAAGGTGCGCTCCCCTGCAGACAGTCCAGTCTTCTGGTCCGAACAGACGCATGAGAGAATGCATGATCTCGAACATATTCGCAGAATTGAACGACGAATAGATCCCCTTGTAGCACTGATAATTCGTAAGGGAATGAAGATGCATCTCTCCAAGCATCCTGCCGTACTCTCCGTGAAGGACCTCGCCCAGAAGGAAGAACTCATTCTTCTTTCCGTCTGTATATTCACGGAGCCTTCTGAGGAACTCATGGTCAAGACAGTAAGCAACATCGAGCCTTAAGCCGTCTATATCGAAGAAATCGATCCAGTATCCGACTTTATCGAGAATGTGATCGATAACTGCAGGATTTCTCAGATTAAGCTTTACAAGATCGAAGTTTCCTTCCCAGCCTTCGTACCAGAAGCCGTCATTGTAGTTGGAGTTACCGTCGAACGAGAGATGGAACCAGTCCTTGTACTGAGAGTCCCACTTCTTCTCCTGAACATCCCTGAATGCCCAGAAGCCTCTTCCGACATGGTTGAACACGCCGTCTAACACGACCTTAATTCCCGCTTTGTGGAGAGCATCGACCACCTTCTTGAAGTCATCATTGGTTCCGAGTCTTGTATCAATAAGGCCGTAATCTCTTGTGTTATATCCGTGTGTGTCAGATTCGAACACAGGAGAGAAATATATTGCATTACAGCCGAGCTTCTTTATATGAGGGATCCAGTCCAGTACTTTGAGGATCCTGTCTGCGGGTACGCCGTCATTCTCGAACGGAGCACCGCAAAAACCGAGCGGATATATCTGATAGAAGACTGCTTCTTCAAACCACATTTATGTTTTTCCTTCTTTCTTCTCTTTCATTCTTATCCTGATACAGGTTATCGCACCGCCAACGCCCATGGCAAAGATGATCACTACGACCACAATACCCATATACTGCTCTATCTGCTGTGCGAAAACAGACAGATCACCCTCATTCCTGTGGGAGAAAGCCCACTCTAATGCAAGAACGGATACCATTGCGTCAACTATACCTATCTTACGAAGCGAGAGTGCTGTAAGCGACTTGGATTTGGACGCCTTGAAGAGATTGATGACCGCGAGAAGCACCTTATATACTACGTATAGACCAAAACCATATACGAGAATACCGGGATAATCGTGGATAACATTATTCTTGGCAATGAGATACACCGCATAAGCGAAGACGACATCAAGGAAGATCAGGTTCCTCGAGAACTTTCTGTAATTGCGCATCTCGCTGAAGCGTTTGTTCTTGAAGACAGCTCCCCTGCCCGCTCTGTAGAGCACATTGACTCTGAGCATACAGAGCAGGAAATAATAGATGGCCATTATAAAGAGCCACAAAGACTGTGACAGAACGGACATAACGAGACAGAATCCTGAATAGATGATATCAAAAGGCACAGAAGGCAGCGTCATGACGACCGTAGTGCGCTTATAATCTGTCACATAATCCCAGAAATGCCTGAACTTCGACTGCTTCGGAGCACTGGCATCAATAAGCTCACCCTGTTCTACAGGCTGAGCTTCCTGTTCAATTATGTTCTCGTTCTCATCAGCCATATGTCAGTTACGCATAGAATGGATCGGTGCAGGTATCCTTCCGCCTCTGTGGATAAAATCAGCACAGGACGCAGTATTAACGGGCATTATCGGAGCAGTTCCGAGAAGTCCGCCGAATTCGACTGAATCACCCACGCCCTTGCCGGGAACGGGGATGATCCTTACGGCAGTAGTCTTGTTATTGAAAGTACCGAGAGCCATCTCATCGGCTATGATGCCGGATATGACTTCAGCAGTAGTATCACCGGGAACGGCGATCATATCGAGACCTACAGAGCATACGCATGTCATGGCTTCTAGCTTCTCGAGCCTGAGGCAGCCGGAGCTTGCAGCAGCGATCATGCCCTCATCCTCGGATACCGGAATGAATGCACCGGACAGACCGCCTACAAAAGATGAAGCCATTGTTCCGCCCTTCTTGACGGCATCATTGAGCATTGCAAGTGCCGCAGTCGTACCCCAGGCACCGCATGTCTCAAGACCGAATTCCTCGAGCAGCCTTGCAACAGAATCACCTACGGCAGGCGTCGGGGCAAGAGACAGGTCGATTATTCCGAACGGAACTCCGAGTCGTTCTGATGCTTCTCTTGCAACGAGTTCTCCGACTCTTGTTATCTTGAAGGCAGCCTTCTTGATAGTCTCTGCGACTACACCGAGATCCTGGCCCTTAACGCCTTCCAGAGCATGCTTTACAACGCCCGGACCTGAGATACCGACATTAATGACGCACTCGGGTTCACCGGGACCAAGGAAAGCACCTGCCATGAACGGATTGTCTTCAGGAGCATTCGCGAAAACAACCAATTTGGCACATCCCAAAGCATCGCTGTCCTTTGTGGCTTCTGCCGTCTTCTTGATGATGACGCCGAGATCTCTTACCGCATCCATGTTGATACCGGATCTTGTGGATGCGACATTAATACTGGAGCATACAAAATCAGTCTCAGCAAGAGCCTGCGGGATCGAGTTGATAAGGGTCTTATCTGATGCTGTATATCCCTTCTGTACGAGAGCAGAGAATCCGCCGATGAAGTTAACGCCGCAGTCCTTTGCCGCTCTGTCTAAGGTCTTGGCAAAGATCGTATAATCAGAAGCGCCCGAAGCTGCTGCGATCATTGATATCGGAGTAACTGATATCCTCTTGTGGATGATTGGCACATTGTATTTCCTGGAGATCTCTTCTCCTACCTCCACAAGTCTTCCTGCGCATCTGCAGATCTTGTCGTAGATCTTCTGACAGGATTCCTCCGGAGTTGAAGCGCAGCAGTCATAAAGAGAGATGCCCATAGTTATTGTCCTGATGTCCAGATGCTGCTGGCTGAACATCTTCATGGTCTCTATAATCTCATAATCGTTGATCATAATTAGTATTAGTCCTGAACCTAAGAATCATATCCTGTGCATTGCGTTGAACAGGCCAGTGTGCTGGATAGTGATCTGAACTCCGAGTTCATCACCCAATGCTTTGAGCTTATCGGAGATATCAGACTTCTCGATGACGAGATCCTTGAGATCCACGATCATTACCATTGTGAAGATATCGTCTAATATTGTCTGGGAGATATCATTGATGTTGATGTCATATCCGGCAAGCAGATTGGAAATGCCGGCAATGATGCCTACCCTGTCGCGGCCGAGAACGGTAACGACGGCCGTATTCTTCTCTTTATCCATAGAAAACCTCCGGCTGTTAAAAACCTAAAGAAATTATACTCTAAATATATGAAGAAATAAGCGCATTTGCGCAATTAATCCCGTCGATTGCTGACGACATTATACCGCCCGCATAACCGGCGCCTTCACCGCACGGATAGAGTCCGGGGACATTGACGCTCTCGTAAGTCTCACGGTCACGAAGTATCCTCACAGGAGAAGAACTCCTGGCTTCAACGGCAGTCAGAACGGCATCCGGACAGTCAAAGCCCTTGATCCTGGTACCCATCCTCCCGATACCGTCCTTAATGGAGTCCAGAACGACAGGATCGAAGATCCTGGCAAAGTCAGCAGGCCTTACACCGGGCTTGAAGGTAGGCTTGATCTTGCCGAATTCCGTTGTGATCCGGCCATTACACAGATCTTCATATCTTGTAACAGGAGCACAGCCGTCAGATCCGCCTTCTACGAAAGCAAGATGCTCTATCTTCTCCTGATAATCGATTCCCGCAAGCACGCCGGGACCGTAATCACTCGAATCCACAGGCACAAGAAGAGCAGAATTGGAATTTACGCCGTCTCTTGCACGGTAACTCATTCCGTTTGTGCAGACGGTTCCCTGATTTGTCTGTGCCGCGATGACCTCACCGCCCGGACACATGCAGAAAGTATAAAGTTTGCGGCCTGTCCCGGTGTCTACTGCCAGCTTGTAATTTGCCGCCGACAGTTCCGGAGATTCTTCTGTATCCATGCCGTATTGTGAAATATCAATGTCTCTTCTCAGATGTTCGATCCTGACTCCTACGGAGAACGGCTTTGGCTCCATCATTATACCGAGCCTGTCCAATGCCCTGAAAGTATCCCTGCTGCTGTGTCCTATGGCAAGGATCAGCTTATCGCATCGTATCTCTTTCTGTTCAGTCTCGGTCTCAACGACAATGGAATAAAGCTTACCGTTCTCTAGCCTGTAGCCCTGGAACAAAGTATTGAACATTACCTCACCGCCGAGCGAAATTATGTCATTACGTATGCCTACTACAGACTTGCGAAGATAATCAGTACCGATGTGAGGGTGTGAATCATAAAGTATATCCTTGGGTGCCCCGTGTACGACAAACATCCTGCCGATAAATGCCTTAAGTCCCGAAGATACTCCCGTATAGAGCTTGCCGTCGGAGAAAGTACCGGCTCCGCCCTCTCCAAACTGAATGTTGGACTTGGGATTGATCCGGGATCTGCCGTCCTTGTAGCTTTCGGTAGTCCTGACACGCTGCTCCATCGCCTCTCCGCGTTCTATCAGAATGGGACGAAGACCGTATCTGGAAAGTATCAATGCTGCGAAAAGCCCAGCCGGACCTGACCCTACGACAACCGGGCGTAAGACATTCCCTGCAAGTTCCTTTGCCTTCTCTTTATGGGGGAATGCCAGAGACATGATCTCATTCTCACGCTGCTCAAAGGCTGCATTATCCTCAAAGTCAAAGCGGTAATTGATCTTGGGCGTGCCGTGTCTTGCATCGATGAATCTCTTATTGATGTTAAGTCTGAGATCGCCTTCTTTGCACGAATCTGCCAGGGCTTTGAGCTTTTTGTCCCTTGACCCGAGACAATGCTCCATGATCCTTACCGAATCAGGAATCTTATCAGTTCCTTTGGATGGCTTAAACGATGCTTCAAACATGTTTTGCTATATCACGGGCAGCCGTTGCTGCAGAAGCCCATGCCCACTGAAGATTGAAGCCTCCGCAGATTCCGTTCACATTGCACGTTTCTCCGATGAAATACAGTCCGGTATTCTCATTGACTGCAAGTCCGTCTGTAAGAGCTGAAAGTTTGATGCCGCCGGACGACACCTGCGCATTATCGATACCCTCGCAGCCGGTTACCGGTATGTCCCATGCACAAAGAGCATTGGCAAGCTGGATCAACCTTCCGTCCTTAAGATCGGCGACAGAGCTTTGGGGATCTATCCTCATATCATTCATGAGGACTTCGAGGATACGCTTGTCGAGCATACCGGCAAACGCATCAGAGCAAGATCTTACGGAGAATATATGTCTTCTTACTGCAAGCATATTGATTACTTCATCTGTATCTGCAGTCATAAGGTTAAGCTGAACAGATACAGTCTTACCGGAATCGATAAGCTTCAAAGCTGTTGAAGATATGTCGAGTATGCATATTCCTGACAGGCCGCCTTCTTTTGTGAATAGCACTTCACCTTCAGATTCATCTTCAGTGATCCCTTCAGATATAACCTTG
The DNA here is from genome assembly GCA_902782125.1 of Oscillospiraceae bacterium. GTDB lineage: Bacteria > Bacillota > Clostridia > Saccharofermentanales > Saccharofermentanaceae > Saccharofermentans. Next base: position 347,274 of record CACZMA010000004.1, read on the forward strand.
GTACTGCAGGAGCATCTGATGCCGGCAAGATCTCTAAGTGCCTTCTTGTCAGAAGTAAGCGGAACAAGTGCGGGAGCAAATGACACAATGGCATCATCAAGGACAAAACCGTCCACGCTATGAATGCCTTTTCCGTCGGATCCTGTTGCAGGATAAGATGCGCCGCCGGTCGCAAGGATCACAAACCGGGACGTAAACACATCGCCGGATTCGGTCTCGGCCGTAAATAAGTCTTCACTTCGCGTAATCTTAATCACCCTGCTGTCTGAACGGATCTCACAGCCTGAATCTTCAACATACAGTCTCAGCGAGTCCGTGACAGTCGCAGCTCTGTATGTTGCCGGATAATACAGTTCACCCTTTGATACTATGCGGACGCCGAGATCATTCTCGAAGAAATCCACGGAATCAGCCGGACTGAAACTTCCAAGAATATGTTCGAGTTTATCGGGATCATCAGTATTGTACTTAGATACTGTGCAGTTCTGGTTGCTCAGATTACATCTGCCGCTTCCGGTGAGAAGAAGCTTACGCCCGGGTTTGGATCCTGCTTCAAGTATCTTAATATCAAGTCTCCTGCCGCATTCTTTGATCAGCCGTGCAGCGGCAAAAAGACCCGATGCGCCTCCGCCGATTATTAGAACATCACTGACATTACCTTCCATATCAGCAGCCCCTGTCTATATACTTGAGTGTCCTGTGATACTTGGTATCATTAAAAAGCCCACAAGGAGCATTATCAATTACTATCCCGGCCATTGCCTCGATATCTTCGACCCTGCCGGATACCAGCTCAAGTTCGAGTTCGCAAATGTGCTCACGTACCCTGCCTCTTCCGTCTTCTATCGTACCGCGGTCAAAACAAGCTTCCATGGTGCTGTCACCGTATTTGAGATGGATTATGGTCCTGGTAAATGAATTCCTGCACAGTACGGTAAGTTCTTTGCCGTTAACACCTTCAAGCGCTTTATCAAGAAGATCACCTGAGTCGCTCTGACCTTCGGCAGAAGCTTTGAAGCCGTCCACATCGAACGAATCCGTATCAGACTCTACATTCCATTCGAATCTTCTGTGAAGGCCGTCTGATACACCGCCGCCGTATTTTACAGTGAATTCATAGTAATCTTTGGCATCGCCCGAATAGTGACGCACTCTTATCATCGCGCCGTTGCCTGTTACCTTGAGATCATTGGTATCGAGATATGTATTCTCAAGTAATGATGTATCACCGTTATCAATGCAATAAGCTCTGAACCAGTCTGCATCTGCTACTGCCAGTAGTGATTCCTTATCAATAAAGCCAAGCTTGATCTCGGTCTCCATAGCTTATCCCTTAATTAACGGTATGAACGCCGCCGGAAGAGACAACGCAGAGCTTATCACCTGAGATGAAGCCCATCCTTAAGATATCCTCATCTACTGAGATATCGTCTGTAAGAGCAGATCCGCGGTAGATGAAGATCCTCTTGTCAACGCTGATCGCATAGAGGTCACCGTTCGTGCATACCGCATTTACTTCAGAACCGATGTCGGATTTGTACAATACGGTATTATTACCGTCGATGATGGCGAGCTTGTTGAGCTGGCTGACACCATCAGAATAGACGATATACATCTTGTCTCCTACCAGAGTAACCCTGTTGATCGAAGAGAAATCGAAGTCAATCTTGGACATCTCCGTGCCTGAGATCTGATATACCGAGTTGCTGGTAAAGCAATAGATCTTATCTCCAACAAAATACAAAGTCGAGAAGATAACACTGTCTTCAGTGGTAAAGATCGCATTATCTGCGACCTCCGTCCCCTTATCTCCTTCAGTAAGCGTAAACAGTCTCACATAAGGAACGACAACAGCTCCGTTGGTATTGAGCGTGGATACGGCAAGAAGCGAAGAATCTCCGTTGAAAGCACATGAGATGGGATAGCCGGAGTTATAGGAAGACCACTGGGAGAGCGGAGTTCCGTTAACATCATAAAGGAGCAGAACACCATAAGACGAATCGCTGTCAGTAATCACGGCGACCGTACCGTTCTCGGATACGTCTACTGCCTTGATCTTGTTTTCGGTGGGTTTGCTGTATAAGACCTTATCGGTGTCAACCAAAGTGAAGGCATATCCGTCGAGGTCGAAGACAACAGCATAATCCCCGAAAGTTACACACTGCGGATTCTGGTATGAGATCGATGATGAATAGATATCATTACCGGAGATAGTCAGATATGAGATCCTCTCGTTGGTTACCTTAAGAACGCCTTCCGAGAACGGATAGAGCTTCTGAGCCTCGGAATACTCACATGAGAAGCCGCTCTGACCGGAAAGCTTAAGCTGTTTGTCGGCACCTGCAAGAGAATCGATCTTCTGTGATACGACGAAGATCAGGGCAATGCTTATGACGAGCACTGCCGCAAGCACGCAGACAACGACAGTCAGACTCTTAGTTGACCTAGCGGGTGTCTTGATCTTAATGTTGTTCTTATCCTTGTTTTCCATTTATTACTATGCAGCCTCTTCCGTAGTTACAGGTATATCGTATACTCCGTTTACATTCTCGTCGATCGCAGTCTTCAGGAGTTCATATGCAGCCCAGACACCGTAATTATATGTATCAGTACCGCCGTCATTGAACAGTTCCTTGGAGTATACAAATATCTTGGTATATTCGCCGTCTATTACTACATAGTAGGAACTGTCACTGCGCTGATAGAAAGACATCGTATGATTCTCATAATTGGTTGTAGTATAGTCCAAAGTCATAACTGGTGTAGAATCAGTATTGAAAACAGCATCGGGATCGAGACCGCCGATTTCCATGCATGCAAAACTCTCGAAAAGCACGGCACAGTACGATCTTCCGTCAGAATTGAACACCTTGGCATTCCTGCCGTCTAAATAGACATCAGCATCATCGCCTGAGATAGAACCCTCAGAATCAGTCTCAATCTCAAAAGTAAAATTCAATCCGTCATAAGAACCTTTAATCTTTGATATCTCCGAAGCCTGACAATAGAATACATACGGAGCCAGATATTGCACATCAGGAAGCTCCAGTCCCTGGAGCATTGATTCATTGATAAGGAAATACAGATCACTACCTGCGACATATCCATAATATTTTCCGCCGATATTTTCGGAAATGTACACGTCTGTCTTTGTACCGTTCAGTAAGGTAAGAATGAAGTGGAATTCAGGAGAATCAAGTCTATAATCATCAAGTTCATCAATATCAAGATCTATATACTCCAGGATTTCCAAATGACATATCTTCTCAATTAGATTATCAAAATAGATACTAGTGCCCATATCAACGGGTTCATCGAATTTATACGTAACATTTCCGTCAGAATCTGTCTGACATACCGCTTTAAGATCAAGTGAATCGGTCTTGCGTATGTATTCGACCATCATAAGACTTGATTGTTCAATTGAAAGAACAGATGAATCGATAAAATCTATGGATTTCATTGAAATATAATCATATTTGAGAACAGGAACAGAATATACCGTAGACCCGCCGTCGATCCTGATATAACAATTCTCACCATTATAAGAAATATTCCCGAATGATACTTTACTGGTCGTACCGTTAACAGTCTCGATAATCTCAGTATATCTTGGATTATCAAGACCATACTCACCCATATTTGCATTCTCGGCAACAAGTAAAACAGCGGAGTAATCAGTTAGAAACGAAATGTATTCAGACATTTTAGTGTCGGAATACTCCTCATCAGGATCAACATCCGTTCCATTATAATCATATGACAAAGTATCATCGTCATTTTTGGAGACATCAATCCTTACTTCAGGAAAACTTGGATCTGAAGACGTTACTGTCAGAGATTTGACGTCTGAAGCGCCGACATATAACGCATTAACGTATAACACACTCTGAGTAGTGTCCAAAGGTTGAGAACCTGTGAATGCAAAATAGATCGCGACCCCGATGATAAGGACCACCATAATAATAAAAGGAATGATCAGGCTCTTCCAACTCTTCATATTATAGGTTTTTCCTCTTCTCATAGACAAACGCAGCAGCTACCAGGAACACCAGTGGAATAGAGATCATAAAGACCGCAAGTACAACTGTAGATGAAGTCTCCGTTACCTTCTCTCCATCCAGAGCATAATCACTAATTCCCCTGGTCGGAACATCGACCGAAGCACTCGAATCTGCACCGAGAAGATATCTGGCGCATGATTTGAAGAACTTAACATTGTCATCGTTCATTCCATAAGTAGAAATATAACTATCAGAAGTAAAATCAGTAGTGCCGAATACGATTACCTCCGGCTTATTAACTAATCCGGGAATAGTTGAATAAGCAGATGTATAGTATCTTCCGGGCTCGCCATACTGAGTTACTCCGGAATCGGCAACTTTGACACAGATCGCATTTTCACTTGTTCCGCCGATTGCTACAGACATAAAGGAAGAACCGGAATTATTAAGGATACTTACAGGTCTGGTATAACTGTTCTTAAATGTATAATACATCTCAAAATCTGTAGTTGACAGTTCAAGGAATGTACTGTTGACAGATACAAGCGAACTGTAACCTGAATCATCAAGCATGTAATTCACGTCATTTTCCTTAACGATATAAGGATCAATATTAATATTCATGGTATTTAGAACAGAATTCAAATTCGCAAATGATTCTTTGGAATTGAAATCTGTAAAATTAACGGCACAAATGAATTTGCCTCCGTTTGCAAGATAATCCTCAATTGCCAGCATTACCTTCTCAGTAATATCAGTATTGGGACCATTCAAGATCAGCAGATCACAATCATCGGGAATCGCAAAACTATCAGATACCTGAATTGAATCCACATCACATCCGAGAGCATTAAGTATAGTCTTAACAGCCATTGAAGAATCATCCTGAAGACCGGTAATGATATACGCCTTACGGTTAAATCCAGACAAAAGCCTTGCTATCGCATTAGTAAAGACATATTCAACATTATTACTGGTCGGAATATACGCATTGTACAGCACAAGATAATCCTCATCGATAGTAAAACAATCAAGCGGAGATATTACTTGGATCTGTCCGTTATACTGAATAACAAAAGAACCTTCTTCAAGGTTATAAACATTATTGGGATCCAATTCACTAATGATCGAAGGATACAATTCGGGATCCTTATACTCTACAGTGATCTTTCCACCAGACTTTGCTTCATAATCATCAAGAAGCGGACAAATGTACTCATAAGGAGAATTCTGAAGATTTGAAGGACGTTCAAGCAGACCGACGATCCTAATATGAGTATTATCAGGCATCGAATCGATATAGTCGCGTGTCTGAGTAGTTATAGTATTCTGACTGTTAGCTGAAAAATCAAAAGTAAGCGGATCGCCGAGAAGTCCGGTAACTAAAATGTTGATCAATACAACTATTGCAATCAAAAGAATAACTGATCCTATTGAATAGATCTTCAACGTATTAGCTCTGGAATCGGGTCTAACGGAAGAAGAACGGAAATTACTATTTTTTGCTACTGTATTCTTATTACTCATTGATCATCCCTCCGTTAAGACTGACTCCAACGTTTCTTCTCAAGCACACGGTAAGTTATATAGAGGAATATCACTGCAATAGAAAGGCAAAAGACCAATGCAGATACGGAGAAGACACCGGTCCTGAAATCGCTTGTCCTTGCAAAGGGATCAAGCCAGTTGATAACGTTTGCAATTCCGTCTCCAGCTTTTGCTGACGCTTCGACATCCTGAGTAATGATAAACACAACCGCATTTACTGCTGACTTTGCATATGATGAGATCGTAGATAACAATTGGAATAAGAGAATGCAGACAAAAGCCACGATTGCAGATATGATCTGATTGTCATTAAGAGAAGATGCCAATAAACCGACACTTATGAACATGGCAGCCATAAAGAAGAAAACTATAACTGAACCCCATTCACCGTAGCCAACTTTTCCTCCATTTGACACAGTTACTATCATTTGAACAAACACATTTATAAACATTACTGCAAACAAAGCAAGGGCAGCAAGAAACTTACCTGCAACAACAGAGAACAGATCAACTGGAGTGGTATAGTAAAGCACCTCTGTTCCGCGTTTCTTATCTTCTGCGAAAGAAGACATTGTAATGATGGGAACTATAATAACAAAAAACGATCTCAAAGAGATAACTTCGCTTGAGATGCTGACAGCACCACTAGCATACTGGGAATAGAAGATAAAACCGGCGAGGAAAGAGAATATTGCTATCGCAACATAACCTACCGGTGATCTGAAATACTGTAGAAAATCTCGTTTAAAAATAGCGTACATACTGTCTCCTCTCACTTTCCTGCCGTAATGTTCAGGAATACTTCTTCAAGAGAAGGATCTAACGACCTGAACTCAAAGATGGGCCAACCGCCTTTGGACATAACAAAGAATATCGATGCCCTTATATCAGGAGATGTATTAGAGATGGTAATCTCTATCTCATGTAATCGGTCATTACTGTTCCTGGTTGCGACATTCGCAACACCTGGAATAGCACGTATATTTGATGAAACATCTTTTAACGGCCCCTGGAACGAGAGCAGAAGCTTTGACGACCCGGACAGCCTTCTTGAAAGATCAGTAATAGTATCTATGGCAGCTATCTTTCCGTTGTTAATTATTACTACTCGGTCAGCTATTGCCTGTATCTCAGAAAGGATATGTGAACTGATAATAACAGAATGAGTTTTTGACAGAGTCTTAACAAGTTTACGCATTTCAAGGACTTGATTTGGATCGAGTCCGACAGTCGGTTCATCCAAGATCAAAATGGACGGATTTCCAACAAGCGCTTGAGCAATGCCTACACGCTGTTTATATCCTTTGGAAAGATTTCCGATCAGTCTGTCTTTTACATCCGCGATCTTAACCATTGAATATATCGAATCAAGTTGTTTCTTACGATTCTCTTTGCTGACCTTTTTAAGATCACAGATAAAATCAAGATACTCTTTGACTGTCATATCAAAGTAGAGTGGCGGTTGTTCAGGGAGATAACCGATATCTTTTTTAGCCAATTCAGGTTCTTCAAGGATATCATGACCATTAACCTTTACTGAACCTGAAGTGGAAGACAGAAAACCTGTGATTATATTCATGGTCGTAGTCTTACCGGCACCATTGGGTCCGAGAAAACCCAATACTTCGTCATCGTTAACTGTAAATGAAATACCTTTCAGAGCACGCTTATCACCGTATTGTTTAACCAGGTTATTTATCTCAATCATGGCATCCTCCGCATCTGATACAGATTATTTTATCTCAAACTCTTCTATTCCAAAACTTTTAAGCACCGCCGAGCCTGATCTCAACACAAAAAGCCTTAACGTCCTCATTCTTATAACCGCAGATAAGCATGGAGCCTTCCTGTTCAACAAGGAACAGAGCGACCTTCTCGCCTGCCTTTACTTCGGAAACGTAATTAATGATGATCTCCGATACTGAATCGACATCGACGCCGTACTTATAGAGAACATCGTAAGCCCAGGCAGTATACCTGGAATTATTGACGTGAAGATTACGGTCAAGCTCGCTGAAGTCGGCATACTTGGAGATAACAGGCTTCGACGTTATATTCTCTACCTCTGCCCTGTCCGGGAAATCCAGTTTCGGACAATCCTCTCCGAAAACCTTCGGCCTGTCTGTAGGATCATAAGGCGGAAGTTCCGGTCTCTTCCTGGCGATTACCGGTCTGTGCGTAACCATATCAGCGAGGATCCATGTAGATGTAGCCTGCCCTATCAGGGTGCCGTCTTCCGAACGTATCTCAAAATCCCTGCCGTAGCTGATCTTCTTAAGGTCAGTACCCCATGTCCTGATTGTAAACTGCTCATGCCAGGAAGGAAGTCTGTTGAACTTCAGATGCATCCTTAAGACTATCCAGCAGATATTGTTCTCTCGGAGGAAATCCGTGCCGTATCCTTCCTTGCTGGAACTCCTCTCCGCAGCTTCCTGGAGGTCACCAATAAGAACCGATGCGAAAAGCTTATCGCCGATACCGCATTCAGTTGCTTTGCAATATACCGGAAGATCCGTATAGAAATCCTGATCAGCCAAGATCACATACCCCCTTCGTTATCTTTTGCTTTTGCCGGCTTAACGTAATGGAATACGTTCCTGGGATTGTATCTTCTGAATACCTGAAACATCTCAGGCTTAAAAGGGAAAGCCACAAGGTACTTGAAGTCAGGTCTGTTTACCAATGCATACCAGGTATCATCGGTGATCGGATATTCCCTCTTCTCTGTTATGGCCAGCTTAAGTTCAGCGCGCTTGTAGTCAGATTCATATCTGTCCTCAGTGACAGGTCCGATATAATCGCAATCCTTAACAGAGAATTCGACAAGATCGATCCTCTTCTTCTTACCTACGATCTTAGTTACGGTAAACAGATCATTAACTATCTCGATCTCATATTCGACATAGCGTCTCTGGATCAATATGACCAAACCCCAAATAACAAGAGCCGTAAGAGGAATGGATGCATAGAGCAGTTCATAGAAACCGATAACAATCGGTACGGCATAGATTGCCGCCAATATAAGTAGCGCAACTATGATCAACAAGATAATATAAACAACGCCTTTTATGCCGTTGTTGCGTTTAATGCTAGCTTCAATAAAAGTGTCAGACGTATACATCTTTGTTATAATAGCACATTTTCTATAATATTTTTAATAAAAAAGAACCCGAGCAAACCTGCCCGGGTTCTCAAGAATGTAGATTACCAGATTAATCCCTGAGAGTAACTGCTTGCGAGCGATTTCCGCAGGGGCTTTAGCCCCGAGGACCTAAGCGAGCAAGTAGTTACGATCAGTACATCGGCTGCTGAGGCATAGCAGGAGCTTCCTTCTCAGGAATATCCGTAACTACTGCTTCAGTTGTAAGAACCGTAGAAGATACAGAAGCTGCGTTCTGGAGAGCAGAACGTGTAACCTTTGCAGGATCAACGATTCCGGCTTCGAACATATCAACATACTTGTCGTTCAGTGCATCGTAGCCTGTGCCGACAGGAGAGTTCTTGATCTTCTCGCAGATGACGCTGCCGTCAAGACCTGCGTTTGTAGCGATCTGGCGGATCGGTTCCTCAAGAGCTCTTAAGACGATCTTAACACCTGTCTTTACATCGCCCTCTGTCTCGTCGAGAAGCTTTGCGATTGCAGGAAGAGCATTGATATAAGCTGTTCCGCCGCCGGGAACGATACCCTCTTCAACGGCAGCCTTGGTAGCGTTGAGAGCATCTTCGATACGGAGCTTTCTCTCCTTCATCTCTGTCTCTGTAGCAGCACCGACCTTGATAACTGCAACACCGCCGGAGAGCTTAGCGAGACGCTCCTGGAGCTTCTCCTTGTCGTAATCGGACTTTGTCTCTTCAATCTGAGCCTTGATCTGAGCAACACGGGACTTAACTGCACCCTCTTCGCCTTCACCGTCAACGATGATGGTGTTATCCTTGCTTACCTTTACCTGATGAGCTCTGCCGAGCTGATCGAGTGTAGTATCCTTAAGTTCAAGGCCGAGATCTGATGTGATGACCTGACCGCCTGTGAGGATAGCGATATCCTCGAGCATTGCCTTCCTTCTGTCACCGAAGCCGGGAGCCTTAACGCCTACGCATGTAAACACGCCTCTGAGCTTATTGACGATAAGTGTTGCAAGAGCATCACCCTCGATGTCCTCAGCAATGATAACGAGCTGCTTGCCGGACTGTGCCAGAGGCTCGATTATAGGGAGAAGATCCTGAATGTTGGAGATCTTCTTATCTGTGATAAGGATGTAAGGCTCGTCGAATACAGTCTCCATCTTATCCGTATCTGTTGCCATGTAAGGTGAGATATAACCTCTGTCGAACTGCATACCTTCAACGACATTGAGCTCTGTGAGCATTGACTTGCTCTCCTCAACAGTGATGACACCGTCAGAAGATACCTTCTCCATTGCCTCGGAGATCATCTTGCCGACTTCCTCGTCACCGGCAGAGATAGCAGCAACACGTGCGATGTCCTTGGATCCGTCAACTGTCTTAGCGGAAGTGTGGATAGCATCAACAGCTGCATTGACAGCCTGTGAGATACCCTTACGAAGGATGATCGGGTTAGCACCTGCAGCAACGTTCTTCATGCCCTCACGGATGATAGCCTGGGCAAGAAGTGTAGCTGTTGTTGTACCGTCGCCGGCAACGTCGTTTGTCTTGGAAGCAACTTCCTTAACGAGCTGTGCGCCTGCGTTCTCGTAACGATCCTCGAGCTCGATCTCTTTAGCGATGGTAACACCGTCGTTTGTGATGAGCGGTGCGCCGTACTTCTTGTCGAGAACAACGTTTCTGCCCTTAGGTCCGAGTGTGACCTTAACTGTATCTGCTACTTTATTGACGCCTTTCTCAAGAGACTTTCTGGCATCTTCAGCATATTTAATATCCTTTGCCATATGATATTCCTCCCTTTTTGTTAATCGAAATTACTCAACTACGGCAACGATGTCGTCCTGGCGTACTACGATGTACTCCTCGCCTTCAAGCTTAACGTTCGTGCCTGCATAATCACGGATGATGACCTTCTGGCCAACTTTGACCTGCATCTTTATCTCGTTGCCGTCAACGATCCCACCGGGACCAACAGCGATGATCTCTGCAATCTGGGGCTTCTCCTGTGCTCCGGATGAAAGTATGATACCGCTTGCGGTTTTCTCCTCAGCCTGAAGCTTCTTTACAACTACCTTATCTGATAAAGGTTTAATCGTCATATGTAAGACCTCCAATACTAAAATAATTGTGGTTAGCACTCATATAGGTCGAGTGCTAAACCACAACTAAATATAGTTCAGTCTTTAAGGGTTGTCAATACGAATATCAAAAAAAGTCAAAGACTTATGCAACCTTGAGAAGATCCTCGAGCGGAGTATCATCGAGAGTAGGACATTTACTGTCCGAAGGAGCATGCTTAGGCAGTGTTACTTCGTCAAAATCAGTAGTCTCACCATAAAGGAACATCTGTACATAAGGGATCTCAGCATTCCAGTTCTGTCTGATAGACCACTCGTCTCCATACATGCCGCAATTGAAGAAGCCGTCCATGGGAAGCTGCAGATACTGCATGTCGAGACTCTTGAGCGACGGCAGGAAGTCAAAAGCATACTTCTCGATATCTTCCTGGGGAACGTTGGTAACGATGCACTCAAGGATATCATCCATTGCGGCGAGCTTACCGGCAGAGTCGAGTGCCATGAACTGCTTAAGAAGGCTCTGAAGGACTTCCTCCTGTCTTGACATTCTCTCATAGTCACCGTCACCGGAATATCTGTTACGTGCATAACCTACTGCCTGGATACCATTGAGCCAGGTACCGTCACCGGTGGAAGTGATCGGTGTAGCATTGTCATAGAGCTCATTGATGTAAGTATTTGCTATGGAAGCCTCTGCAGATGTGACATTGCAGTATACGCCGCCAACTGCATCTATAACCTTAGCCATGTTGTAGAAGTTAACATAAGCATAGCCGTCGATGTCGATCCTGAGCTGGTTCTGAACAGCCTCTACAAGGAGTTCAGGTCCACCGTAAGACATAGCGGCATTGATCTTCTGGGCATAAGAATAGCCCGGGAAATAAGCATAAGAGTCACGCGCGATGGAGATGAGCTTGATCGTTCCGTTCTTACTGTCGAGGGACATGATCATGATAACATCAGAACGTGAGCCTTTCTCTGAAGAAGCATAATTCTTTGATCTCGAGTCGATACCGATAAGAAGGATATTAACGATCTTCTCATCCTCGATCACTTCAAATTCGGTCGTCTCGGTTACATCAGACAAGGCTACAGTATTACCGGATTCGTCTACGATCGTAATGACTGCAGCGTCAGTAACATATGTAACCTTATTGAAGAGATAATTCTTATACCAGTAAGCAAAGCAGATGACGCCTACTACAACGCCTAAGATACCTGCGATAACACCAAAGATAATTCTCTTCTTGATCCTCTTCTTACGCTTCTCTTCGTACATGTCATGCTTGGACTTGTACGGAAGTGCACCTACAGTAGGATCAACAGGCGGAACTGCCGAAGGCTCTTTCCTTACAGGAATGTCAGCCTGATGAAGCTCTGCAAGATTAATTGTGTCTCCGGAAGCTTCAGCAAGAGATGACTCTTCGAAGGACTGCTCAAGGAGCTCATCCTTCGGAGCATTGTTATCCAAAGCATTAGCTGAACCCGGCCTTACGGCAGGCATGTTGCCATTGTTGTTATTAGTCTCAGGGAAACTGAGTTCATTTTGATTGTTGTTAAAATCGTCCATATTACGCCCCACAGCAAAAAATTATATCATTAATTAATTAATCGGCAAGTCCGTCAGGGTTCATTGTCTGCCATTTCCAGCAGGATGAACACATCTCATCGATTCCGAATCTGGCCTTGAATCCGAGTTCGCGCTCAGCCTTCTCGGTCGAAGCATAGCACACGGGGATGTCACCGGGTCTTCTCGCACCGAAAACATGCTTGATCTCATGACCGCACGCCTTCTCGAAAGCAGCGATCGCCTCTTTGACGGAAGTACCCTTACCGGTACCGAGATTGAATACGCAGACATTCTCCTCAGTCTTTGCGAGGTATTCTATGGCCTTAACATGACCATCAGCAAGATCACATACATGGATGTAGTCTCTGAGGCATGTTCCGTCCGGAGTGTTGTAGTCGTCTCCAAATACCGTAAGGCACTCGAGTGTGCCACCGGCTACTTTCGAGATATAAGGGAAAAGATTGTTGGGGATCCCCCTGGGGTCTTCCCCGATAAGTCCGCTCTCATGAGCTCCGACCGGATTGAAGTATCTGAGCAGGCATACTTTGATCTCTGGATTTGCGGAAGCAAAATCGCGGAGGATCTGCTCGATCATCCACTTGGTCCAGCCGTAAGGATTTGTGCAGACACCGAGAGGAGATTCTTCTGTAAAAGGAACGTCCTCGCTCATGCCGTATACTGTCGCGGAAGAACTGAATACGAGCTTGCCCACACCGTATTCCTTCATGAGTTCGGCTACCGTAATGGCGCTCATTATATTGTTCCTGTAGTAATCGAGAGGTATCCTTACCGATTCGCCGACAGCCTTAAGGCCGGCAAAATGAATAACGCTGTCGATCTTATTCTCTTCGAACACCTGACGGAGAGCTTCCTTGTCGCAGCAGTCGACGTTATAAAATTTGAATGACTTGCCTGTTATCTTCTCGAGCCTTCTCTGAACCTCGAGTTTGCTGTTAGACAGGTTGTCTGCAATTACCACTTCATAGCCGCTCTCATGAAGAGCAATGACCGTATGAGATCCGATATATCCGTTACCACCGGTTACGAGAACAGTAGACATATTAAACTCCTTTAGGTTTATTTCGATAATTATTAAACCACAAATAAATAATTGAATAAATAATTCCCTCACATTTACACCAATTTCGTCTACAAATGTGAAACATATCAGATAAAATGTACTTTGTATGGATAAGATAATTTATATTGCTGACGACGATAACAACATCAGGAACCTGCTCAAGTCTTTCCTTGAGAGGGAACAATTCATAGTCATGGGTTTCCCCACAGGTGACGAACTCCTCGACAGGTTCAAGGATTCTCCCTGCGATCTCGTAATTCTTGATGTAATGATGCCCGGACACGACGGTTTCTTCATTCTCAAGGAATTACGCAAGATATCCAACGTACCTATCATCATGCTGACCGCAAAGGATTCCGATGCGGATTATATCCAGGGTCTCGATCTCGGCAGCGACGACTATTTTACCAAGCCGTTCTCCCCTATCAAGCTCGTTACCAAAGCGAAGTCCATCCTTAAGCGTCAGGAAGATCTTACCGGTAAGTCTTCCGATAAGCCTGACAACGGAGAGGAACTTGTTTTCGCGGATATCGTCATCAACAGGAAGACGAAGGAAGCTACCAAGAACGGCAAGCCCTTCCCCCTCACACCTAACGAATATCAGCTACTTACATATCTAATCATCAATTCAGATCGCGCTGTGCCGAGAGCTGAACTTCTCGATAAGATCTGGGGTTACGAGACTCAGGTGGAGACACGCGTTGCCGACGATACAGTCAAGCGTCTGCGCAAGAAGATCCAGGATTCTTCTGCAAAGATCGCGACCGTATGGGGCTACGGATTCCGTCTTGTCGATAAGAACTTTACTCCCGACATCGATGATCAAGACGAAGAGTAATGTCTTCTCCGTCGGTCAATCCCAAAACAAAGAGATATGTCCGTAACAGATCCGCGATAAGGATCCCGATCTCACTGCACTTTTTTGTCGCATCCATCCTCGTCATCATTGTAGTCGTAGGTACGATGTACTTTTACATCCAGTCTATCGTCGCGAGCTACATCGAGAGCGAGTGCGAAGCAAGACTCGAGACGGCCGTAAGTTCCTGCATGAACTTCTCCGAAGCTTTCCGCACCCAGATCGACCTGACAGACGACAGATCCGACGAGAACATCCAGGCATACCTTCTTAACTCCATCGCTTCCGCAGCCGACCTGTCGAACCAGGCCAGCATCGCGCTTTATACATATGACGAAGGATTCCCCGACAGCATGAAGCTGCTCTGGCCGAGTCCCCAGTATTCCGTCTCTTACTACAACACAACATGCAGCATCATCGATCAGGTAATTGCCGAGGGCGGTCACCTGAAGATCGGCAGCACCCAGAAGACAGTTATGGACGGAAGCTATATCTACTACAGGACGCTCAAGATCACGACCGAGGGCGATATATCATTTGACCTCGATAACTACTACATGCTGGTATATGTCAACTCTCGTTCGTACTATTCATTCACGGCAGCCATCATGCTCGCGATGATCCAGGCGGCGTTCATCTCACTCCTGATCGCAGGTATCCTCAGCCTTATCGCGACATATCCCCTGCTTCGCTCCACGCGCAAACTCTCCAAGTTCGCAGGACGCATCGCGAAAGGTGACTTCAACCCCATATCCGGCCACATAGTCTCACGCGAGCTGTCAAATCTCGGAGACGTCATGAACCAGATGGCATACAAACTCGAAGAGAATGACGTCGAGCAAAAAACCTTCTTCCAGAACGCTTCGCATGAACTTCGAACTCCGCTCATGTCCATCCAGGGATATGCAGAAGGTATCAAATGCGGAGTCTTCGAAGACGAGGAATCCAAGGGCGAAGCCGTCGATGTCATCATCGCCGAGACAGAGAGGCTGTCAAACCTCGTTGAGAACCTGCTGTCCATCTCAAAGATGGATATGTCCAGGAGCGGCAGCTACGAAGTACAGAAGAAACTCCTTGATGTAGAGAAACTCTGCGATACGGTAATCGACAGAGTCCGCGGCAACTTCATCCATATGGACAAAGACATCATCAACGACATCGTCTGCGACGGAATGTATATCTACGCCAATGAGAACGACATGATCAGATGCCTGGGCAACATCTTCTCCAACTGTCTGCGTTACTGCAGCACTTCGGTCAAATTCATCTGCAAACCCGACAAGGACAAGAACTACATCATCTTCAAGATCTCTGACGACGGTCCCGGTATCGCGGAAGATGTCCTCGGACACCTGTTCGAACGTTTCTCCAAGGGTTCCGACGGTAAGCACGGCATCGGCCTTGCCCTCGCGAAAGCGATCGTCGAAGAGCACCGCGGCCGAATCATCGCATACAACAAACCAGAAGGCGGCGCCTGCTTCGAGATTGCCATTCCCCTCACTCAGAGGATCGAACAGTTCACTCTCATCAACAAGAACCGTAACTGATATTTACTTCAATTCAAAAATAAAGCCCGCGCAATTAATTGCACGGGCTGTTTGTTTTACTGTCTAAACGCGATATCAGAAGGATCTTCTTCTGCCCTTCTTCTCGTCGCCGGAATCATCGGACTCGCGTCTCTCGCGACCCTGGAATCCGCCTCTTCTCTCACGGTTAGGACGGTTCTCGCGTCTTCTGGGTTCTTCCTCTACATAGCCTTCAGGCTTAGGGAGGCAGTCACGGATGGAGAGGTTGAGTCTGCCCTGAGAATCGATCTCGATGAGCTTAACATGAACCTTATCACCTTCGTGGAGAACATCCTCGACCTTCTCGACTCTGTTCCAAGCCATCTTGGAGATGTGAACGAGACCTTCCTTGCCGGGCAGGAATTCGACGAATGCACCAAAGTCCATAAGGCGTGTTACCGTTCCGTCGTACTCTGTTCCGACTTCAGGATCTGCAACGATACCGTTGATGATCATCTTAGCCTTCTCAGCCTTCTCGAGGTCAGGTGTGGAAATGAAGATCGTTCCATCATCGTTGATGTTGATGTCAGCGCCTGTGTCAGCGATGATCTTGTTGATTACCTTTCCGCCTGAACCGATTACCTCACGGATCTTGTCCGTAGGAACCTTCATCGTGATGATACGGGGTGCATAAGCAGAAAGCTCAGCACGAGGCTCGGAGATGCAAGGAAGGATAACATCATTGATGATCTGCAGTCTTCCCTTGCGTGTCATCTCGAATGCCTGGCGGATGATCTCGAGTGTGAGACCTTCAACCTTGATGTCGACCTGGATGGATGTGATACCTTCTGTTGTACCTGCAACCTTGAAGTCCATGTCACCGAAGAAGTCCTCGATACCCTGGATATCCATAAATACCAGGAAGTTATCGTCGTTATCGGGATCTGTGATAAGTCCGGAAGAGATACCTGCTACAGGTCTCTTGATCGGAACGCCTGCTGCCATGAGAGACAGTGTGGAAGCGCATACTGAACCCTGTGATGTGGAACCGTTGGACATTGTGATCTCGGATACTGTACGGATAGCATAAGGGAACTCTTCCTCTGAAGGAAGTACAGGAATGAGTGATCTCTCAGCAAGAGCACCGTGACCGATCTCTCTTCTTCCCGGGCTTCTGGAGGGCTTAGCCTCGCCTGTGGAGTAGCCGGGCATGTTGTAGTGATGGATATATCTCTTGTATTCCTGCTCATCGAGTCCTTCGAGCTTCTGTGCTTCAGCGAGAGGAGCGAGTGTGCAGATGTTCATTACCTGAGTCTGACCTCTCTGGAACCATGCACTGCCGTGAACTCTCGGGATCTGATCGATACCGCATGACAGAGGACGGATCTCATCGAGTGCACGTCCGTCAACACGTCTGTGCTCACGGAACAGATAATCTCTTACAACCTTCTTCTCGAGTTTGTAGATGGAATCTGCAGCCCACTTGGAAAGACCTTCTTCCTTCTCCTCGAGCATTGCAGCTACTTCTTCCTGAAGCTTTGCAACGTTGGCATCTCTTACTTCCTTGTCAACAGCAAGTACAGCTTCTCTCATCTTGTCCCAGCCATATTCCTTAACGGCATCGAAAACCTCTTCCGGAACATCAGCTGACTCGTATGTGAACTTCTCCTTGCCTACTTCGGCAACGATTCCGTTGATGAACTCAACGATCTTCTTGATCTCCTCATGACCTTCAGCGATAGCATTAAGCATAACGTCATCAGGTACTTCGTTAGCGCCTGCCTCGACCATGCAGATCTTGGTAAGCGTACCTGCGAGGGTAACATACATCTGGGATTCCTGACGCTGCTCGAGCGTAGGGTTGATGATGGTCTTGCCGTCAATGAGGCCTAATACAACACCGCCGATAGGTCCCTTCCACGGGATATCGGAGATAGCGATCGAGATGGAAGTACCGAGCATCGCTGCGATCTCAGGTGAACAGTCGGGATCAACAGACATAACAAGATTGTTGACGCTGACATCATTACGGAGATCCTTAGGGAACAGAGGACGGATAGGACGGTCGATAACACGTGATGTAAGGATCGCCTTCTCGCCGGGTCTTCCCTCTCTCTTAAGGAATCCGCCCGGGATCTTGCCTACTGCATACATCTTTTCCTCATAGTCAACGGACAGCGGGAAGAAGTCGATTCCTTCACGGGGCTGTGTTGAAGCAGTAGCTGTGGACAACACGGTGGTATCACCGTACTTAACGAGCGCAGAGCCGTTGGCGAACTGCGCGAAATGACCGACTTCAACCGTAAACGGTCTGCCGGCGATCTCTGTCTTGAAAATCTTTTCCATAGACATTCTCCTTTGTGAAATAAAGTATTCGTAAAAGGAGGTAGTCCGCAGGTTCACGGTCCGACGCCGGTGTTCGGGCAGTCAGCCTACACACTACGCTCCTTATGTAACTTATTAATTATAAACTAATGGCAAAATAAAACAACAACCCGCGCTCAGGACTCATCCAGCTTCTTCTCAAGTAATCTGAACGCTTCACCGACGCACTCTTCGTATGTGGGATGGGCACGCATTACCGAAGCGCAGTCTTCAATGGTCGTAATGCCCTGAGAGATTGCAAGTGTCAGCTCTCCGATCATATCGGTGGCGTTGGCACACATAAGCTGTGCACCGACAAGCTTACGCTCTGTACGGTCGGCAACGAGTTTGACGAAGCCTCTCTCTTCTCCGGTTATTACAGACTTGGCATTGGCAGATGTAAGCGCTCTGACACTGACAACATCAATGCCGGCAGCTTCTGCTTCGCTCTCTGTCATACCGACACAGGCGATCTCAGGACTTGTATAGACACATGCCGGGATGAGATCCGGCCAGATGATGGAGTTATCATCCAGTATGCTCATCACGGCATTTTCTCCTTCTGCAGAAGCCTTATGTGCGAGCTGCGGACCTGCTGTAATATCACCTATCGCATATATGTGCTCCACTGAAGTCCTTCCGAGACCTTCAGTATCTATCCTGCCGTCAGTAACCTTGATGCCGATACTCTCTGCAACATCCGTCACGGCTCTCCTGCCGACTGCGATCATCACGGCTTCGGCCGTAACGGTAGCGGTTTTTCCGTCTGACTCATAAGCGACTACGGCAGAGCCGTCTTCGCCTTCTGAAATCGAAGTGACCCTGGAGCCGGTATGGATGTCCGCACCACGCTTCTTAAGGATCATCTGGGCATTACGGGATATCTCCTTGTCAAAGCCGCTCAGCATTCTGGGAAGGCCTTCAATGACAGTAACCTTGCGGCCAAGGTCAGTAAAGAACGAAGCAAATTCTGTACCGATGACACCGCCGCCGATTATGACGAGACTTGAAGGAAGCCTGTCAGCTTTGAGCAGCCTGTCTGAATCAGTAACCACATCCAGATCTATACCCGGGATATCCGGAATTACAGTCTCGCTTCCGGTGGCAAGGATAAGATCCTTTGCCTGACATTCCATAATGCCGTCAGATGTCTCGATGCTTACTCTTATAAGATCTTCTGTTGATACTATTGAAGCTTTACCGATGACAACTTCCGCCCCGCTTGCCTTGAGCGAAGTCTTAAGCCCTTCGACAAGGCTGCTTACAGTCTTGTCGCGGTAAGATGCAAGCACAGACTCATCGATCTCAGGTGTACAGTTAACACCAATAGAAGAACCGGCAGCAGCCTGTCTGTAAAGACAGGAAGCATGGAGTAAAGCCTTGGTCGGGATGCAACCGCGGTTAAGGCAGGTGCCGCCTATCGCGTCCTTCTCGATTATAAGTGTACGAAGCCCTGCTGATGCAGCCTTGATGGCAGCGGCAGAACCGCCGGGACCAGCTCCGATCACGATGAGATCATAGATGTCATTTGCTGCCATATATCCACTCCGTACTGATTAGGCGCTGTCTTGCACTCTCGATATCAAAAGCATTAAGGCTTGAGATATCTGAAGGTTCAGCCGTGCCGTATTTATCTTCAAACGCTTTTATAATAGCAGATTTTACGTCAGATACGGTAAGTGCGGGATCTACTTCACTAAGGTTGATAACGCGGGACCTCACACTGGCCACGCCGTGAGATGCAAGTTTGGCCTTATCCGGTGTTAACACTCTTTCCATGACAGTAAGGTCAGTGTTGATGAGTATTGTGCCGTGGTGGAATGCTTTCGAGCCGCTCTTGAAGTATGCGTTGCCTGAGAATTTGGCGCTGTTCCTTCCGCACATGATCTCAATGTCATTGCGTCCTGTGGTCTGAACGTCAAGTCCGAGATAACGCATGGCACTGACTATTATGTCAGTCTCGTTATCAGAACCTGCGAAAGTAAAATTCAGATTGCCCCTGTCGTGATATACCGCGCCGCCACCCGATAACCTGCGGCTGAGCCTGATACCGTGAGCCTCCGCATAAGAAGTATCGACTTCAGATAATATGTCCTGATTCCTGCCGACAACGACCGTGCAGTCATTCTGCCACAGATACAAGCCCTTCCTGCCGGTGCAGACTGATGCCAGGACCTCCTCAACGGCAAGGTTGTAATAGGGATCAAAGCCTTTACCGTGAAGGATCAGCGGAGAAGCGTTCATTACGAGAGAGAATCAATGTACGCGTCGTATTCTCCGGCGCTGAGAAGGTTGCACTTGTCCGTAACTTTCTCTATCACGGCAAACCATGCTCCATACGGATCTTCGTTGATGAGTTCAGGACTGTCGAGCAGAGCTTCGTTGATCTCCTTAACGACGCCTGTAACGGGAGAATATACGTCAGATACGGTCTTGATGCTCTCTACATCAGCAAAAGGCGTTCCTGCCGTAACGGTGTCACCAACCTCTGGCAGATTCGCGAAAACAAGATTGCCCAGTTCCTTCTGCGCATAGAAGCTTATGCCGACACGGCAGGTACCGTCTTCTTCGAAGATCGCCCACTCGTGTTCTTTTGCATACTGTCTGTCGTCTCTCTCTCTCATATAAGCCTCACAGTCTTTCAGCGTACAAAGCAGCTCCGATAGCCGAGAGATAGTACGAATCCTCAGGGATCACGACTTCGGCAGAGTAGACTTTGGACGCACATTTATCTATGTCTTTGATCAGGGTAAGACCGCCGCTCAGCGCGATAGAATCGTACCTGACCTTACGGAGCAGCACTTTGGACTGCGCCAGGATCTGCCAGATCACAGCAGTCATTATATCAGAAGGATCCGCTCCTTTTGCTATCAGGCTCACGATCTCCGTCTGCGCGAAAACGGCACATGTAGAAGATAGGTCTATCTTCGGCTCTTCACCGCCCTTAAGATCAATGTCTTCGAAGTTTAAGCCAAGTTGATTCAGGGAATTGATGGCAAACATGCCGCATCCGGCAGCGCACTTGTCATTAACGAAGAATTCCTTAAGCCTGGACCCGTCTCTTACGATTATCTTGGTGTCCTGACCGCCGATATCGAGTATCACATCATTTGCAGGAGCCATATAGGCAGCGCCTTCAGCAAGTGCTGTTAGTTCGCTTATCTCGCTGACGGCAACGATATTGTTCCTGCCGTACCCGCAGGACACTATCTTAGCACCGGGATGATCAGTCTGAAGCTGCTTAAGCTTGTCTGCGAAGAACTCCTTCTGTCTGACCGGAGTCTTAACTGAAAACAGCTTAAGATCATCGCCGTCCTTGATGCAGTATTTGGTATATGTGGATCCTATGTCGATGCCGATGGAAGTCATAGATCAGTTAAGAGACTCCTTCATTACAGCTATCAGGCTCTTCGCCCTGTCCAGATCGAGGTATTCGCGGTCGATCATATCTATCTCGAGTTCGGTCTGTACGATACCGACATCCTTGGCGGATACGAAGTCGCACTTACAGGACTTGTTACGGCAGGATATGGCGCACTTAGCGCCGGATGATTCGATCAGTGCCTGAAGTCTCGCTGTCTTAGTCTCCTGCTTAAGATTCAGGAAAGTATAGTTATAAGCATTGAACAGGCTCTCCCAGACATCACTTCCGGAGTAATCAAGATTCCACCAGTTGATGTAGTTGGAACCAACTACGGCAAAGCCTTCCGTAACTTCGCTCAGATATCTGTCAGGATGATACCAGAGCGGATATCCGATCCAGAACAAAGGCATCAGCGAAGGATCTTTGTCAGGGCTCTGTGCAAGCTCATCAGCCATGAGATTATAGATGGTCGCCGTATCTTCCTTGCACCTTGCAGTGATAAGGAAGTTAATGTTGTCGAATAACAGCGTAGGCGGTATATCCTTGTCCTTGAAGCAGGATATTACCCTCTTCCATGCCTCGACCGAAGCCTTACTGCGCCCGATGGCAGCCTTAAGATCATCCATATCAAGTTTATTGCCGGAGAGTTCTTCCATCCTTGAGATGAACTCCTGATGCTGCTCCTTTACATAAGAAGCAGCGATCTCAGGCGAAGTAAACTCACCGGGATAATCGAGAATGATCAAGGGAACATTGTATTTTTTTGCAAGAGTATTCCACCAGCCGGGAAGCGTATTGCACTGGTTATTTGTGGCAATGAGTACATCCGGCTTCGGCGGCAGTCCTCTGGGACCGCTCTCTGTGGCAAGGCAGCCTTCAAAGCAGCATGAATAAGAGCAGCAATTGAGCGACAGCCCCTGACGGTCGGATTCCTCGAGCAAAGCCTGCTCCTTACCGCTTGCGGCTATTACCGCTGCATAGCTCTCAGGATAGATATATTCGATGCCAAGGCAGTCAAGTATCTCGACAGGAGTAAAAGATGTGACCCATGCGACCTTGCATTCAGGCGCTCTGCCCTTGGCGTATTTAGAGAAGTCCTTATAGTAGCTTCTCATGGAACTTGCAACATACTTGAGGTAGGAATCAGCCATGACAAGCCTCCAGCATGGATGCAAAAGCTCCGAGTTCAGCCTCGTGCAGGTTTTGATCAAGTGAACCGTCAAGTTCTAACTTAAGCGAAGGGATACCTGCATCATCCAAGGCCTTCTTAAGGACTGAATAGTAATAGTCGTAAGGCTCGCAGAATCTCTGAGTAACTACGAGCACTCCCCTGCATCCCTTTTTGCCGATCTCTTCCATCGTCTCCTTTATCCTGTCAGAATACGAATTCTGAGTCGGCGAAGTCCTGCTCGAGAGCACCTGGAGCGCGACCAGTTGATAGATATCATCAACTACGGGGAAAGCCCTCTTGGCGATCCTGTTTGATTCAGGCAGGTCGTCTCCTATTATGCGGAGTCCGTTCTTCTCTGCAGAATCAACGATGCCGGCATTTGTCATGTAAGATCCGAGCAAGAATACAGGTATTCCCGCCGACTGACCGGAAGCTTCGATCTTCTGCTCAGCCAAAGGCTTGGTAAAGTTCTCATGGATCGCATTAAGATAAGATGAATAGGAAAGTCCGTCAGCAAGACTCTCATAAAGCGAATTGATCGAAGCATTGCGTGCCTCGACCATCCGGAACCTGTCGTAGATCTCATCTTCAGAGATGCTGATTCCGTAATGAGCCTCAACGGCAGTCTTGTAATCACGGATCACATATGCATAATAGCTGATGGCATCTTCACTTCTTACGACCGGGACTGCAAGCGAATATACGAACTTGCCGGACTCGCCGATATAGGAAGATATCGACCTCGAACTGTCGCAGGTCTTCGGGAATACTGCGCCGTCGATCGTATCATCAGACAACACCTGAGATATATAGTCAGATGCATAAGTACAGTAATGCGAGAAACCGGCATCACCCTTGAAGCCGTTAAACCTTACCGTATCGCAGATTGCTTCCGGCACAAAACCGGACATCGAGAGTATCTTCATCAGCCCTTAACGCTCTCCAGGTCTTCCATCCAAAGTGTGTACTTCGCATCAGAAGGCATTCTCCAGTCGCCTCTCGGAGACAGCGAGACAGTACCGACCTTGGGACCGTCAGGCACGCAGGATCTCTTGAACTGCTGCGTGAAGAACCTTCTTATGAATGTCTCTTCCCACTTATAGATGGTATCCGCATCGTATGCGCCGTCGAAAGCGGCCAAGGCCATGCGGTAGATTTTCGAGGGGGTGAAGCCGTACCTGATCATGTAGTACAGGAAGAAGTCGTGCAGCTCGTAAGGGCCGACCGTCTCCTCAGTCTTCTGCGAGATCTTGCCGTCCTCAGTCGGAGGAAGGAGCTCGGGAGATACGGGCGTTGCAACGATATCCGCCAGTGCTTTGGACAAAGTCGGATTAACGTCTGCCGTGCGTGTTGATTCATAAGAAACGAGATATCTTACGAGAGTCTTGGGGATTGAGCAGTTTACACCGTACATGGACATATGGTCGCCGTTGTATGTAGCCCAGCCGAGAGCAAGCTCAGACAGATCACCTGTACCGATGACAAGTCCGCCCTCCTGGTTCGCAATATCCATGAGGATCTGGGTGCGTTCTCTCGCCTGAGAGTTCTCATAAGTGATATCCCTTACTTCCGGATCATGTGAGATGTCCTTGAAGTGCTGAGTGACGGCATCAGAGATGGATATCTCTCTTAAGGTGCATCCGTATTCTTCCGCGATGTTGATCGAGTTATTCTTGGTCCGATCTGTCGTACCGAAGCCGGGCATCGTGATCCCGATGATATTCTTACGGTCAAGGCCGAGCTTATCGAATGCATGGATGGTAACAATGAGTGCCAATGTCGAATCGAGTCCGCCGGACAGTCCTATAACGGCTTTGGTGGAACCGATGGCCTTAAGCCTTGTATAGAGGCCTGCAGCCTGCATGTTCAGTATATCCTCGCATCTCTGTTCGAGATCGTCCTTGGAAGACGGAACGAACGGAGTCCTGCTGATCTTCCTGTTAAGACTGATATCGGGAAACTCGGCATCGAACTCAACGATGTCAACGCCGTTATAACCGTCCAGATCGCCATAGAAAGTATTGCTCCTTCTCCTGTCAGCATCGATCCTGTCGATATCGATATCGGCATAAAGGACGGCCTCGTCTTCGTTGTCATTTGCAAATCTCTTGCTCTCAGCGATGATCTTGCCGTTCTCTGCGATAAGATTATGTCCGCCAAACACGAGGTCCTGCGTGGACTCGCCCAGGCCTGAATCGGCATAGACATATGCAGCCATGAGCTTGGCACTCTGCATCTTAACGAGATCTCTTCTGAACTTCGCCTTACCGATGATCTCGTCAGAACAGCTGAGATTGAATATGACCTGTGCACCGCTCTGAACGTATTCAACAGAGGGGCTTGAAGCTACCCAGAGATCCTCGCAGATCTCGACCGCGAAAGAGAATTCACCACAGTTGAATACAGCCCTGCCAAAGCAGATCTCGTCATTAGTCATGATGACGCCTTCATCGACATAAGGCGTAAAGTGTCTTAATTCGTAGAACTCGGAATGATTGGGAATATTCTGCTTGGGAACAAGGCCAAGGATATCGCCCTGATGCAGGACAGCTGCAACATTATACAGCTTGTCTCCAAGCTGATACGGGAGACCGACGATTATTATCGTATTAAGGTCTGCTGTCTCCTCTGCCAGTTCAAAGAGGCCTTCTATAGCCTTATCGAGCAGTGCAGCCTGTAGGAACAGGTCACCGCAGGTATATCCGGTAAGACCAAGCTCAGGGAAAACAATAGCGGCACAATCATTCTCCGCTGCCTTCTTCGCACAAAGAACAGTCTGGGCGACATTGTATTCAACATCTCCGACCTTTACGGCGGGACTTGCTGCCGCTACTCTGATAAAACCGTCAAGCATAAGGATACCTCCGGAAAGTTCTAACTATTAATTATAACATTAGAAGTAATTCTGTTTCAGTAAAAAAGCGGCTCCGTATGGAACCGCTTCTTCAATAATCTGTTTGAAAGATTACTTTCTGATGCCGAGCTTAGCAATAAGAGTTCTGTAACGCTCGATATCAATAGCTGCAAGATAGTCAAGGATGTTCCTTCTCTTACCAACCATCATGAGAAGACCTCTTCTGCTGTGGTGGTCACCCTTGTGAGTCTTGAGGTGCTCTGTGAGATGGTTAATTCTGTAAGTCAGAAGTGCAACCTGTACCTCAGGAGAACCTGTATCGCCCTCAGAGAGTGCATATTCCTTGATAATAGCCTGCTTGTCGAAAGATGCTGACATTGATCTTTCCTCCTTATGAATTAATACGCCAAAATCGAAGGTAAGGGTCGGAGTCTTCCGCAAAACTGCGATTAAGGCAACTTGGTGATAATACCATCAGTTCATTTATTTGTAAAGTGTCCGGGCCAATAAACAGCGGCTGTCCGCGAAGACAGCCGCCATTAGTTCCAAACTATAAGCCGGTAATTAACCGAAGAGCTTGAAGTTCCTGATGATAGGAGCGATCGTGTTTGCGACTGTGGACATAAGCTTGATGAAGATGTCCAGAGCAACGCCTACAACGTCCTTACGTGTATCACCGATCGTATCACCGGTAACGGAAGCCTTGTGCGCGGGAGAACCCTTGCCGTGGCCCTCGAGCATACCCTGCTCGATATACTTCTTAGCGTTATCGAATGCACCGCCGGAGTTACCCATGAAGATAGCTCTCGGGATAGCAACGATAGTAGCACCTACGAGGATACCGCCTACGAACTCAACGCCGAGGATAAGACCGCCAACGATAGGAATGAGAAGTGCGAGAACCGAAGGAAGAACCATTCTGTGGATAGCTTCCTTAGCTGCCATCTCGATCATCATGTTGTAGTCAGGCTTAGCCTTACCATCGAGAACTTCCTGTGTCATCTGCTTATCACCGACATCAGCCATGATCTTAGCTGCGTCGATCGTGTTATCCGTGAGGATAGCGCAGAAGTACTCAACGAGCGCACCGCCGAGGATACCGCCGGCTACGACGAAGAATGAAGCGAAGTTAAGGGACAGAGGCTCACCAACTGTTGTGTAGTTACCAACGTAAGCCATGATGAGGGAAACTGTAGCGAATGCTGCAGAACCGATAGCGAATCCCTTACCGATAGCTGCTGTTGTGTTACCTACAGCATCAAGCTTATCTGTGATCTTACGAACGTCATGATCGAGGTGGCAAGCTTCTGCAAGACCGCCTGCGTTATCTGCGATAGGACCGAATGCATCGATGGATACCGTAGCACCAACGAATGCGAGCATTCCAAGTGCGGAGATGGCGATACCGTAAGAACCGCCGAGAACACCGGAGATGATGAGAGCAACGACGATGACGAATACAGGAAGAAGAACTGATCTTGAACCTACAGCGTCACCCTTTGTAACAACGAAAGCCTCACCTTCTGTGCACATCTCAGCAAGCTTCTGGGTAGGCTTGTGATCTGTGGATGTGTAGTACTCTGTGATGATACCGATAGCGATACCTGCAACGATACCCATTATCGAAGATACCCAGGGGGAAGCCCAGCCGAGCTTGAAGTCTTCATAAAGAGGAATGTTGTTGAAGATCACGTAAGAAGCAACACCGCCGAAAATGACTGTGCAGCCAGCAGAGATCCATGTGGAGAGGTCGAGCTCTCTTGAAGGGTTGTCACCCATCTTCTTGATGTTGGCAAGTCCGAGACCGATAAGGCATCCTACAAGACCGCAGCCTGCGAGGATGATCGGGAAAAGGATCGTAGCATCAAAAGTAGTATCAGCAACCTTGCCGCCGTGTGTCTGATAGAGAGTAACAGCGATCATGATGGAAGCAGACATTGTAGCAACGAAAGACTCGAGAAGGTCTGAGCAGTTACCAGCGATATCGTTAACGTTATCACCGATGAAGTCTGCGATAGTGTTAGGTATTCTGGAGTCATCCTCAGGCAGATCGTGTCTGAGCTTACCGAGGATATCAGAGGAGATATCAGCTGCCTTTGTGTAGTTACCGCCTGCAACACGGTTGAACATAGCAACGATGGAGCAGCCGAGAGAATATGTGGATATTCTCATGACGTAAGGATTGCATGTAAGACCTGCGATAAGGCCTGTGCTCTCAGCATCGTGCTTTACGCCGCCGAAGCAGAGAAGAACTGCAAGAAGTCCCAGCATACCGAAGCCCTGAACTGCAAGGCCGCTGATGGAACCGCCGCAGAGTGCAACCTTTACGGTCTCTCCGATGGAGAGGCTCTCTCTTGCCTTGTTCGATGTACGAACGTTGGCATATGTAGCGCTCTGCATTCCGAGAACGCATACGATAGAGCTCATAAGTGCGCCCATGAGGAAAGTGATACCTGCTGTCTTCTCAACGAAGAGTGTGAAGATAACAGCAACAACACCAACCACGACGGCGATGCTCTTATATTCCGTCTTAAGGAAGGTCTGCGCACCGGAACGAATGATGCCTGACAATTCGATCATATCAGGTGTTCCTTCGGGCATCTTCTTAATACGGAAGTAGTTGTAAGCGACATAGGCAAGTGCAAGCACTACTACGCCGAGAACGATTAACCAGGAAGTCGTTAAAGGCATGACTATGGTTCCTCCTTATTAAATATAGGAATTGATTGGAATTTACCGCAAAGATTATACTGATAATGATTTGGTTTGGCAATCAAAATATCGTGAATACGGAGAATTTTATGCGATTTACTGCGAAATCTTCGAACAATATATTTCAATTCAATAAAATTCGGGGTGACAGCGTCATTCGCTGCCACCCCATTATCGGATCGAACTAACCCAAACGGGCAGAAAGTTATGGCTTATCCAACCTGCTGCTCTGCAGCATCAGCCCTTGCCGAATATACAGACAGACCTCCGGTCTCTGCAGCTGCCGCAGACTCCTGTGCCTGAGCCATCTGCTCCTGAAGCTGATCTGACGGTTCTGTCTCTCCGTTGACGGCTGCCTTGATCGCACCGCCCATCAGCTTGGCCATATCGACCTGAGCCTGGAGATCTCTCTTCTCCTGCTTGCTCAGACCAAAGTTGAAGAGTCCCTTCGAACTGTCATGTACACCGAAGATATAATCAAAATGCTGTATCACATTATCTGCATACTGCGTATCCTTCTCGGAAGTCCTGAGGCAGATCTTGATATCCCTTGTGTTGTAAGGATATGCGTGAGCACCCTTGTTCTTCGTATCTGTCGAGAGCTGAACACCCGGCTTCACATTTACCAGTCTGATGAGGACACCGTCTTCCTTGAATGTCTTCGGCTTGCCTGCTTCTGTAGGCTCATTCATCTCTGTATATATCTCATAGCTGTCGATCTCGTCATATCTTATGACTTCGTGATTTTCCTTAGTCACGCCTGCCTTCTTATTCTCGATCACAACGAATCCGTGATCATCATAGAAATAGAATCCCTTATCCTTCTTCTTGCTCTCGAATCTCTGAACCTTGGAGTTAACGAGGATCTCCTGGTAGATCTTCTCTCTCTTCTCCATAAATGCGATGTGTTCCTGAACAGTCTCCTTGTCCATCTCGGATACTCTGACAAAGCTGCTGCACTTTCTCTTACAATCGTTACAAACGTATTCCTTGTTCTTGATCTTCTCCCTCTTCATAGCACCACACTCAGCACCGCAAAGGCAGCATGTCTTCTTACCGAATAAATCACTGAAAAATCCCATAGTTCAAATCCTCCTTGAGTTGTTAGGTTGATTCTACTAATTAAACATTCTTGAGACTATCACCCATTTGTACCATTTTTTCGGACGTGATATGTTTTACACTGCAAAATCCTTGCTATGCAGTGTATAAAGCAGTGTATTTCTCCATGCACCGAGTATTAGAACATAAAAAACGGCCCGCCTAAGCGAGCCGTATAAGTCAAATCACAATATCTTATTCTTCCGTCAGCGAATCAACGAAGATCTCCGGATCAAAATCGACCAGATCCTCTTCGCCCTCACCTAATCCTGCGAGGACTACAGGTTTACCGGTGTTGTATGCTACCGCAATTGCTACTCCGCCCTTTGCGCTGCCGTCGAGCTTGGTGATACCGATATAGTCAAGTTCGCACGCTTCAGAGAAAGCCTCTGCCTGAAGCACTGCGTTCTGTCCTGTTGTGGCATCAATGATGAGCATTGACTTAAGAGATGCCTCGGGAGCTTCTCTTACTACGATCCTTCTGATCTTGGACAGCTCATCCATAAGGTTCTTCTTGTTGTGCAGCCTTCCGGCAGTATCGATGATGAGGACATCTGCTTTTCGGGCAATGGCGGCATGTACTGCGTCATACACGACAGCTGCCGGGTCTGCCCCGTCTGAACCCTGAGAGATGACCGTAGTATCGGTCCTCTCGCCCCAGGCCTTTAGCTGTTCAACGGCAGCCGCACGGAAAGTATCTGCTGCAGCAAGGATGACCTTCTTGCCCTGTTTCTTGTATCTCAGTGCGAGCTTGCCGGATGTTGTTGTCTTGCCGGTACCGTTAACACCGATCATCAGAAGGATGTTGAGTTTGCCGGGGATAGGCTCGTAGGTCTGCTTGTCTCCCAAGATATCGAGCATCTTGCTCTTGACGGAACCGTACACAGCTTCCTTGCTGTCGTCGCCGGACTTCTTGATGCCGGCCTTGACGCTGTCTATTATCTCTTCGGATGCCTGGAAACCGCAGTCTGCCCTTACGAGCAGTTCCTCGAGTTCATCCAGCATATCCTCATCGAAATGTCCGCTTCCCGCCGCAAGCTTGGTAAAACCGCTGCTGAAGAAGTTCCTGGTATTGGCAAGGCCCTTTTTGAATGTCTCAAATATACCCATCAGTCAAGCTCCATAGAAAGTATCTTAGAGATACCGCGCTCTGCCATGGTCACGCCGTATATCTGGTCGCATGCTTCCATCGTGCCCTTACGGTGTGTGACGAGCATAAACTGAGTCTTCTTGCTGTAACGCTTAACGAAGTCCGTGAACCTTACGATATTCGCATCATCGAGAGCCGCCTCGACCTCGTCGAGGATTACGAACGGAGAAGGCTTGAGCTCCAGTATCGCGAAAAGAAGCGCTATCGCCGTAAGGCACCTCTCACCGCCGGACAGCAAAGACAGTGTCTTAAGTGTCTTTCCCGGAGGCTGAGCCTTGATCTCGATGTTGCAGCTTAAGACATCTTCGCCTTCGAGCTGTATCTCTGCAGTACCGCCGCCGAAGAGGTCGACGAATACCTGCTTAAAGTTATCGTTGATTATCTTGAAGTGCTCATTGAACTGTGTCTCCATCTCAGAGATAAGGTCAGAGATCAGCTTCTCGAGATCCTTCTTGGCATTCTCGATATCCTGTCTCTGTGCATTCATGAACTCGAGTCTCTCTGACAGTTCCTTGAATTCATCGATGGCGCCGAGGTTAACGGGACCTATCTGCTTGATCTTATTCTTGAGCGAAGTTATCTGCTTTGCCTGTTCACCGGGCTTCTCGACCGGCTTTGCAGTCTCTCTTACATTGTCATAGGTGACTTCATAGTCTTCCCAGAGCTTGTTCTTGTCTATATCTATCTCGGTAAAATACCTGTCGTACTTGGCAACGAGATTATTGAGCTTATTCTGAAGATCATTGATGGCATCTGATGCTTTGGTAAGCCTGTCGCCGAACGATGAGATCTTGGCATTGACCTCTTCCCTCTTTGCAGAGAGCTCGGCGATCTTCTCTTCGTAGACCTTCTCCTGAACTGTGATCTCCTCGATCTGCTTATCAAAGGCCAGGATCTCCTTGTCGATCTGTGCGATCAGTGCACGAGTCTCTTCCATCTCTGCCTTCTTGGCCTCGATGGCCGCATCGGTCTGTTTGATCTGTCCCTTGATATGATCAGCGAGATTAAGCACACCGTTACGCTCGGCGATCTTCCTGTCGGTGAGGGTAACGAACTCTGTCTCCTTCTCGCGGAGCTCGTTGAGTTTGTCATTGAACTCTTTGGCCTTGGCATCGCCTTCTTCAATGCTGTCCTTGTACTCTGCGAGTTCATCTTCGATCTCGCTCTCGATACGAACGAGTTCCTCGATGTCTTCTTCAAGCCTGATCTTATCCTTGGACAGTGAGCTTATGTTCTCATCGAAGCTTGCAGAATCCTCTCTTGCAGTCTTGAGCTTCTCTTCAGTGTTGGCATATTCGTTCTCTGCCTTGACTTCTTCGAGAGTATAGAACTTGAGCTGCTCACCGAGCATCTCGAGTTCGCGCTTCAGAGTACCGATGCCGTCATCAACTTCCTGACGCTGCTCTTCGGAATTGGCAAGCTTCTCTTCAAGGCTTGCAATGGAAGCAGTGAGACTGTCGATCTCCTTGGCCCTTCCAAGGATGCCCACGCCTGACTTCTTGACGCTGCCGCCGGTAAGAGAACCGCCCGGATTGACCGAGTCTCCGCTCAGCGTAATGACCTTGGCATTGTACTTGATCCTCGATGCGATCTTTCTCGCGGAATCGAGATCATCAGATACGATGATCCTTCCGAGAAGGTTCGACACGATATCTTCGAGATCCTTGTCGCACTTTACGAGCTCGGAAGCGATGCCGATATAGCCGTCCTCGCCCATGGCCTTATCCTGAAGTGTCTGCTCCAGGTCTCTGGGCCTGATATTCTCGATAGGCAGGAAGGTAACACGTCCGAGGTGTTTGTCCTTAAGGACACCGATGAGTCTGGACGCATCTTCTTCTGTCTTTGTTACTATGTTATGTATGCTGTTGCCGAGTGCTATCTCGATGGCAGTCTGATACTTGGTGTCAGTTGTAATAAGGTCACCTAATATACCTACAATGCGGTTCTTGATGCTCCTGTCACTCTCAGCTTCTGCAACGAGCTTCTTAACTGATTCCTGATAGCCTTCCTTACGGCGCTCAAGGTCCTTCAAAGTCCTGAGTCTTGCCTCATCAGATAAGAGTTTCTTATTGTGCTCATCAAAGAACTGATTGAGTTCAACCTGCTTGCCTCTGAGTTCTTCAAGCTTCTTGTTACGCTTCTCGATATCCGCATTGACCTCGCCCTTCTTCTGCTTCATGTCGATGCGGTTACGGTCTTTGGCTTCAAGTTCGCCTTCGAGTGCTTCAAGATTGCCGGCAGCATTCTGTCTCTCTTCGGAGAGCTCTCTTATCCTCGAATTCATTCCCTCTATACGGGTCTTGGACTCGGACACTTTACTCCTTATGTCAAAGAGTTCCTGTGTCTTCTTATCAACTGCGCTGTTCAGGCTCTTCCTGCTGAGCTCGGATTCCTCATATGTCTTATAGAGTTCCTTCTGCTCTTCGGCAACTGCTTCAGCCTTGGACTTGGCATCATTAGCCTCGACGAGAAGCTTGTCAGCCTTCACATTGTATTCTTTGATCTGCTCGGCAAATTCAAGCTTCTGCTTCTCGGCATCTTCATTTGCCGCCTCGCCTTCCCTGATCTTGGCTTCTGTCTGATTCTTACGCTCCGTGGAGACTTTCTTCTCGGTAATGAGATCGTGCTCCTGCTCAGTCAGGTCAGACAGGAACTGCCTGTTGTCTTCGATCGCATCTTCGAGATTCTCGCTCTCGGTAAGTTCAGTCTGATGTTCTTTACGAAGCTGGAGATAAGCATCCTGCTGCTCTTCTATCTCCTTCTCGAGCTGACTCTTTACGGATGCAGATCCGCCGATCTGCTCTTCTGCCTCTGTTATCTTATGAACAAGAAGCGAGATCTCGAGTTCCTTCAGTTCTTCGTATGCCTTATGATAATCTCTTGCCTTGCCGGCCTGCTCTTCGAGAGGTCCCTTACGCTCATTGAGCTCATTAAGGACATCATCGATCCTCAGAAGGTTCTGCTCCGTATTGGAAAGCTTGCGCTCGGCTTCATCCTTACGCACCTTATACTTAACGATACCTGATGCCTCTTCGATAACGCGGCGTCTGTCTTCAGACTTAGGAGAGAGGATATCATCGACTCGGCCCTGTCCTACGATGGAATATCCGTCCTTGCCGAGGCCTGTATCCAGGAAAAGTGTTGTAATGTCCTTGAGCCTGCAGTTCACCTTGTTGATGCTGTATTCGGACTCACCTGAACGGTATAGTCTTCTCGTGACCTGGATCTCGGGGAAATCATAATCAAGATACTTATCCGAATTATCGAATGTGATCGTAACTTCGGAATAGTTCATGGGCTTTCTTGCTGCAGTACCACCGAAAATAACGTCTTCCATCTTGCCGCCGCGAAGGGACTTTACGCTCTGCTCGCCCAAGACCCACCTTACGGCATCTGTTATGTTGGATTTACCGCTGCCGTTAGGTCCGACAACGGCAGTAAGGCCCTTCTCGAACTTGATAACGGTATAGTCAGGGAAAGATTTGAATCCCTGGAGCTCCAACTTCTTTAGAAACATTAATTGATCCTTTAATTAAAAATACCGAATAATTATATCACTTCTCGGGAAAAAGCATGAGATAAGTCTCGATAGCTTCCTGAGCACACTTCTGTTCGGCATCACGCTTGCTCTTACCGGATGCTTTTGCCAGGAATGTATCGTCGGCATAAACCTCTACATCAAACTCTCTTGCATGTGCGGGACCGCGCTCATCAGTGACAGTGAACTTAATACTGTGCTGTCTGCCCTTTACCTGCGCCAGCTCAAGCAGTCTGCTCTTGTAATCCAGGAAGATCTCACCGTTTACTGCCTTTTGCATGGTATCGGAAAGATTTTTCAAGATTACAGACTTCGCCGCCTCATACCCGCCGTCAAAGAAGACAGCAGCCATCACTGCCTCAAAACAGTCTGCCAGGGTTGAATCCTTGTCGGCACCGCCCGACTGCTCCTCGCCCTTACCGAGAAGAAGATACCGGCCCATGTCAAGCCGGCGCGCAGTCTCCGCGAAAGACCTCTCGCACACGACGATCGCTCTCATCTTGGAAAGATAACCTTCACCTTCAGTCGGTTTCATCTTATAAAGCTCGCAGCCGACGATAAGGTCTACTACAGAGTCTCCGATAAATTCAAGCCTCTGGTTGGACTGCCAATGGCCACCGCCGCGCTCAAAGACATAAGTCGTATGCGTGAAAGCTTCTTCCAGCAGCGCCTTGTCCCTGAACTCGTAACCCAGCGCCTTCTCAAATCCAGAATAATCAGTCATAACTTAATAAAAAGGCTGAATGCGCATAAATACACATTCAGCCATAGTCTGCAGTCTAAGTGCGGGACTGAGATCAGCCCTCCATCAGGTTCTGAACGTACTCAACAGCGTCCTTAACCGTAGCAACCTTCTCAGCAACATCATCAGGGATCTCGATATCGAATTCCTGCTCCATTGCCATAACGAGCTCTACCATATCCAGAGAATCAGCGTTGAGATCGTCAACGAAGGAGGAATCTTCTGTGATTGTATCCTCGTCAACACCGAGCTGGTCTACGATCATCTGCTTAATGCTCTTAAAGAGTTCTTCGTTTGTCATTTGTATTTACCTCCGTGATTTAAATCAACCTACAAACTGTTTTTAATGTAAACTTCGACTTTTGTCAATAGGCATTATTTTGATTATCGAAGTATTTTATCCCTTAAGGTACTTCTTGCCCTTGATGAGATAGTCTATTCCCGATACGATGGTCATGATCACACATATACCGAAGAGCACGTCTCCGATGATAGTGACGGCTGATGTCTCGAGCGGATATCCGTTGTATGTAAGACCGAATATCCTGATGAGGAGCGGCTCGAACATGATATAGATAATGGCGACCATCTGGGTTACGGTCTTGACCTTACCTATCATCCTTGCGGCGATTACCTCACCCTTGGAAGCAGCGATCATACGGAGACCGGATACTGCGAACTCCCTGAGGATGATTATCATGACAAGGATCGGAGACAGTCTGCCGAGGTAGACCAGGCCGAGCATGATGCTTATGACCAGGATCTTATCCGCAAGGCTGTCGAGGAACTTGCCGAGATCGGTAATGAGATTGTACTTACGTGCGATCTTACCGTCTGCCATATCAGTCAGCGAGGCGATGATGAATACTGCTGCCGCCACTGTCATGCCGTTGCTGTTAATGAAGGCATTCCAACCTTCGGGCTGCCATCCGTAGATATTTACCGGAAGCATGAACAGCATCGTGACCGGCACGAGGATTATTCTTAAGATCGATAGTTTATTCGGAAGATTCATTATACTGTTACTCCTGTCATGTCGTAGTCATCCGAGCAGTCAACGATCTTAACATCAACGATGTCACCGATGTTAAGTTCGCCCTTCTCAGCTGCCACATAGATCACCGGATCAACCTCCGGAGATTCTCCGTAGCTGCGACCGATATAGAATATACCATCATCAGAGACGGAGACAATATTAACTTTTACGGTTGTACCGAGTCTTTTCTTTGTAAGCTTTGACGATATTTCCTGCTGTACGGCATAGATCTCTTCATACCTTCTCTGCTTTATCTCATCAGGGATCTGATCTTCCATATCGTAGGCCTTGGTGCCTTCTTCAGGCGAGAAGATAAAGCACCCGAGACGGTCGAACTCCCATCTTACGAGGTTTGCCTTAAGCTCCTCGAAATCCTCTTCCGTCTCTCCCGGGAATCCCACCATGACCGTGGTCCTGATGATCGCATCAGGGATCTTCTTCCTTATGGCAGCAAGCCTCTCGGTAATAAGATCAGGCGTGTCCTTCCTGAACATCGCCTTCAGTATCTTTGCTGATCCGTGCTGGATCGGAATATCAAAATAGTGCAGTACTTTGGGATTGGAAGCGATCTCATCTATCAGTTCATCGGTCATTCCGTCCATATAGCCGTACATGACCCTGATCATCTCTATGCCATCTATCTGAGACAGCTTACGCAGAAGCTCCGGCAGACACTTCTTCTTGTAGAGGTCTATGCCGTAGTTGGTCGTATCCTGTGCCGCGAGGATTATCTCCTTCACGCCTTTCGATGCGATGACTTCCGCTTCCCTGACGATGTCTTCCATCGGTCTGGAGATAAATGTTCCCCTTATAAGAGGGATGGCACAGAATGCACAGCGGTGAAGGCATCCCTCTCCTATCTTGAGCCATGCATAGCCCGGAGTGGAGATGTCTCTGTCTTCCAGAAGGTGCGTAAGGCCGCCCACTCCTGAAGTCAGTTCTATATCGGGGTTACCCTCACTGATGAGGCCGTCTACAACACTTACGATATCGCCGTAGTGAGCGGTACCGAGAACGGCATCGACCTCCGGCATCTCTTCAAGTATCTCGCTGCTGTATCTTTGAGCAAGACAGCCGGTAGCGATTATGTGCTTGAGCCTGCCTTCCTTTTTGTAGTCTGCAACGTCAAGGATCGTGCTGATGGCTTCTTTCTTCGCAGACTCGATGAAGCCGCATGTGTTTATGACAGCGACGTCAGCGGTCTCAACGTCGGAAATGACATTGTAGCCTGCTTCTTTGAGAAGCTTGGACATGCATTCGCAGTCGACAAGGTTCTTCGAGCAGCCAAGTGCGATAAGTGTGATGTTGTAGTCTTTGCGTTCCATAAAGCGCATTATAGCATACAAATCATTTTATACAGCAATGCTCTCCTCTGCAGTTACAAACGTAAAAAAGGGACTGCCAAATGACAGTCCCTCTTTGTTCTTTTGATGTAAGCAAATTCCAAATGCCAAAATAATATATACAAATTATTTTGCAACATCGGTTGCGCGAGTCTCTCGAATGACGTTTACCTTGATCTGTCCGGGATAGTCGAGCTCTTCTTCGATCTTCTTACAGATATCGCGAGCCTTGAGGACCATCTCATCATCGGATACTCTCTCCGGTTGAACGATAACACGGATCTCGCGTCCTGCCTGAATGGCATAACTCTTCTCAACTCCGTCGAAGCTTGTGGCAATTTCTTCCAGCTTCTCGATCCTCTTGATGTAGGTCTCGAGATTCTCTCTCCTCGCTCCAGGTCTTGCTGCGGATATTGCATCTGCAGCTGCGACGAGAACTGCTTCGGGTGTAAGGGCATCCACATCGCCGTGATGTGCTTCAATGCAATTGATGACATTGGGCGATTCGTGATACTTCTTGGCAATGTCAACACCAAGCTGTACGTGGGTTCCTTCCTGTTCAAAGTCAACGGCCTTACCTATGTCGTGCAGAAGTCCTGCTCTTCTTGCCAGTGTGCTGTCAAGTCCGAGCTCGTCTGCCATCATAGATGCAAGCCATGACACTTCGATCGAATGCTGAAGTACGTTCTGGCCGTATGACGTACGGTAACGAAGTCTTCCGAGGAGCTTGATGAGCTCAGGGTGAAGATTCATTACGCCTGTGTCGAATGCAGCCTTCTCACCTTCGGTCTTAATTGTGTTATTGAGTTCTTTGCGGGCTTTGTTAGCCATCTCCTCAATTCTTGCCGGGTGGATTCTTCCGTCTACTACGAGCTTCTCGATTGTAAGTCTCGCGATCTCTCTCCTGATAGGATCGAATGAAGACAGAACGATTGCTTCAGGTGTATCGTCGATGATCAGATCAACGCCGGTAATTGTCTCGATTGCTCTAATGTTACGACCTTCACGGCCGATGATCCTTCCCTTCATCTCGTCGTTGGGAAGGTTAACAACTGATACAGTAACCTCAGATACATAATCGGATGCGTAACGCTGGATGGCTCCTGCGATAATGTCTTTTGCGATCTTATCAGCATCCTGTTTGGTCTTTTCTTCCATCTGCTTAAGCATCAGGACCATGTCGTGGCTGTATTCGCGCTGAGCTTCGTCAAGTACGAGTGATCTTGCCTCAGCGACAGAAAGTCCGGAAACTCTCTCGAGTTCTGCTCTCTTACGCGATTCGTAATCCTTCGCACGTGCTTCGAGTTCTGCAACAGACTGCTGCTTCTTCTCGATCTCTTCCTGCTTGCGCTCATAGCTTGCCTCGATACGGGCGAGATTGCTCTCCTTCTGCTCAAGCTTGTTCCTCTCTCTTGCAAGTTCCTGTTTCTTTTCCTTAGCATCACGCTCTAATTCGGAACGGACGCGGGCAACTTCTTCTTTTGCCTGCAAGAGTAAATCTCGTTTGTTGTTCTCAGCTTCCTTCTGTGCGTTGGCGAGATAAATGTTTGCGTTATCCTGAGACTTCGCCTTATCTTCTTCAAGCTGCTTTTGCTCTTCAGAAATCTTCTTCTTAAAGTAAAGCGCAGTTATTCCAAAACCCAGAAGCAGACCAATCACAAGACAAACGATTGCGGCCAATATTAGACCCAAATCTATGTCTGGCACGTTGGTACTCACCTCCAAATAGTTTATTTAGTTGTCAAAGAACATTTATAATTGGCTCTGACAAGCCTTTTAGAATTCTATAAATAAATGCCATTAAAGTCAACAATCGGTATAATATGTGTATGAAAATCTGCTATAAAGTCCCAAAATGTTACGAAGATCAAGAAATATATAAAATTCTTGTACGTGAGTTCCGCATGAGCGGCGTTATGATCAAACGTCTCAAATTTCACGGAACCGTAAATCTCAACGGGATACATGCCACTGTCCGTGAACATGTTCATGAAGGTGACGAACTCTATCTGGAGTATGGCGATTCAGAATTCTCGCTTAACCGGATCGATTCGATCCCGATACTGTACGAGGATTCACACTATGCAGTCATCAACAAGCCTGCAGGTATCGTTACCCATCCTGTCCACGGACATCTCGACGACTCTCTCCTGACACAGCTGTCAGACCGCACGCTGCACCCCGTCATGAGGCTCGACCGCGAGACCTCGGGACTCATCATTATTGCCAAGGACGGTTATTCCCACAATTCTCTTCATCTGTACGGCAATATCTCGAAATCCTACAAGGCCCTTGTCTACGGCAGATACATCCCGGACGAAGGCATGATCGACCAGCCCATCGCCAGAAGACCGAACTCGGTCATGATAAGAGACGTGGATCCCGAAGGCAAAGAATCAACAACTCTGTATAAGAGCCTTGCCTACTATCCGGATAAGGACATCTCACTTGTTGAATTCAAGCTGATCACCGGCAGATGCCATCAGATTAGGGTTCATTCGACATATATGGGACATCCTCTTCTAGGAGACGGATTGTACGGGCCGAACTCCGTTGACAATCCGAACGATTCATTCCCGAATTCAAAAGAACTGGACGAACTTATGGGAAGATGTGCTCTTCATGCATATAAGCTGTGCTTCAGGGACCCGTTCAGCGGAGAAGACAAGGAATTCACTGCGCCGCTTCCTTCAGACATGGAAGCTGTCATTTACTGATTCAGCCAAAATAAGTATCGATCAGATCTCTCGCCAGCTTGACAGAGCTGTCCTGTGAGCCGCCTGATAACAGACGGGATACTTCATCCGTCTTGCCGTCGATGCCGAGTAGCTCGCAGGATGTCTCGGTGTTGCCTGAAGAGACCCTTTTCGAGAGCTTGAAGTTGCAGTCGGCAGCGGCAGCGATCTGTGCGGTATGAGTAACGCAGAGGACCTGGCGGCCGGATGATATGGATCTGAGCTTAGATGCGATAGCACCTGCAGCCTTGCCGGATACGCCCGTATCGATCTCGTCGAAGATGAGTGTCTGAGTGGAATCACAGCGTCCGAGGATGTTCTTGATGGCGAGCATGATCCTCGAAGCCTCGCCTCCGGATACGATCGCGGACAGAGAGCGGACCTCCTGACCGGGGTTGGCGCTGAACCTGAAAGCGATATCGTCGATACCGGACGAAGAGAAATACTTGCTCTTGTCGTGCCTTGTGAAGCTTACCTCAAAGACAGCATCGGGCATCTCAAGGTCAGCGAGTTCGCGAACGATCTCGGATGAGAGTTTCTTGCCTGCTTTCACACGCTCATCGGAGAGCTTCTCAGCGCATGCCACAAGTTCAAGCTCGATGGCCTTGCGCTTCTCCTTAAGTTCCTTAAGAAGATCCTTATTGCCTTCGATGGATGCCAGTTCTTCACTTGCCTTGTCGCCAAACGCGTTGATCTCATCAACAGTGGAACCGTACTTTGCCTTAAGGTCGAAGAGAAGTCCGAGACGCTCTTCAGTACGAATCTTAAGCTCGGGTTCGTAATTCATCTTATCCAGGACAGCGCCAAGGTCAGATGCCAGAGCATCGAGATCCAAATAGAGCGAGTTCGCGCGGTCTGCAAGTTCCCTGTACTCTTTATTGGTCGAAGCTGCTTTCTCCAAAGCTCTTGAAGCCTCCTGGACACTGGCAACGACGCTCCTGTTCATGCCTTCGTCTGACAGTATTGATGCCGCCTCGTTGATGTCGCCTGCAGTCTCTTCTGCAGCGATGAGCTTCTTACGTGTCTCCGTAAGCTTCTCCTCGTCTCCGGACTTGAATCCTGCATCGCGGATCTCGGATACGACAAACTCGAGATATTCCCTGCGCTTGTCCAGGTAGTCCGGAGAAGAAGATATCCCCCGGATCCTGGTAACGATGTCCTTGTATTTTCCGAGAAGCTCAAGATAGTCGGAATAGAGAGACTCGACCTTCTTGCCTGCGTAACGGTCGAGCAGCTTAACATGCTGTTTCTCATCGAAGATCTTCTGAGTATCGTGCTGGCCGTGGATATCCACGAGGAATGATGTAACTGCCTTAAGCGCAGTCAGTGTAACGCCCTCACCGTTGATCCTCGCTACGCTCTTGCCGTTCTCATATATTGTCCTGCTAATGATCAGCATTCCATCATCAGGTGTAATGGAATACGCATCAAGGCATTCGGTAAAATCCGCATCGTCGATATCCGAGCAGTCAAAACAGGCTTCGACAAAGCAGCTTGGATGACCTGTACGGATGACATTGCGGGTGGATTTGGCACCTAATATGAGACCGATCGCACCGACGATAAGGCTCTTGCCGGCACCGGTCTCACCGCTTATGACATTGAGGCCGTAACCGGGCTCGAATACCATATTCGAGATAACGGCAAAATCCCTGATCTCAAGTCTTAACAGCATATTATGCTCTGTCCGGACTGGAGCCGGATTCCATCATGTCTCTTATCGTAACAACGAGTGCCTGCGCTTCGCTGGGGCCAGTTGCACATGCAAATACCGTATCGTCTCCGGCGATGGTTCCGACCACATCTTCAAGATGCATGGAATCAAGAGCGGATGCTGCTGCTGCTGCCATACCGGGAAGTGTCTTGATAACGAGCATGTTCATCGCAGACTGTACGGATATAAGCGAATTGGCGAATACCGCGAGAAGCCTTCCGGGAGCGACATCACCGGTCCTGTCCAGGACTGCATACTTTGTCGTCTTATCCGGCATGGTGATCTTGATGATTCCGAGCTCCTTGATATCTCTGGAGCAAGTAGCCTGCGTTGCCTCGAAGCCTGCCGCCTTTACCTTGGCGGTCAGTTCTTCCTGTGTGGATATATCGTGCTCCTTGATGAGCTTTATGATCATCTCCTGGCGGGCGTTCTTAGCTGTTTTCATAGAAAGAACCTCTCTGTACTATCTTCTTACGGACATCGCTGAAGAAATTATCGCGCTTCAGCGTAGCAGTCTTAAGTACTTTATTGTGCCTTCTTATCGTTATTGAATCGAACGGCTCCAGGTCTACGAAGTCCCTGCCGTCCGGACAGATGATCGGAGCCGATTCAAAATCATCAAGTACAACCCTTACTTCACTCTCGGGACCGGCAACATACTTGAGTCCGTAAAGAGTGTGCGAGCTTACCGGAGTAACAATGATGTCCTTCATGGACGGCATGAGGAGCGGGCCGCCTGCCGCAAGCGAGTAAGCGGAAGAACCTGTCGCAGTAGATACAATGAGACCGTCACCATAGAACTTCTCTACCCTCTGTCCGTCGATGAAGAGCTCGAGTTTAGTAATATGCGGCTTCTGTCCTCTTACGATAAGGATGTCATTAAGACATACGGCGCTACCCTTGAAATCGCCGGCATTATTCCATACTTCGCACCTCAGCTGAGTTCTCTCTATTGTCGAGTATTCACCGGACATAAGCTTTGCGAGGTCGCTCTCAAGGCCGGCTTCTGTAATCTCTGTAAGGAAACCGATACTGCCCTTGTTGATGCCGATGAACTCGGTATCAAGGTCACGGTACTTGGTGACAACAGACAGGAATGTACCGTCGCCGCCGATTGATATTATCGTCTTGACCGGGATCTGATCAAAAGAGGCAAACAAAACACCGGAAGGAACGTTATCTATCTTCCCTTCCAGCTCCTGCTCGAAAACAGGCGTATTACCGCTGCCGAGGA
The DNA here is from genome assembly GCA_902782125.1 of Oscillospiraceae bacterium. Lineage (GTDB taxonomy): Bacteria > Bacillota > Clostridia > Saccharofermentanales > Saccharofermentanaceae > Saccharofermentans. The sequence goes on from CACZMA010000004.1 coordinate 390,097, forward strand.
TAATCTCTGCAGTCTTTACCGCTGTCTGATACCCTGCATCACGGGTGTTGTTAGATACTATGCCGTAATTCATAAGTATTCCCTTTCCTGTTTTCTGCCTATATATTTAATCACTTTTTTGCATAAAAATACATAGCAAAGGAATGCAGGGTCACATTTCAACCGAACGGCCAATTCAACTGCGGAAGAAGTTCAGCACAAACAAAGACCAGGAACACGATCGAGATTACAAGCATTGCAATGCCTATCCTTATCCTGTAGGGTTTGCCCTGCTTATTGAAGTAAGCACGGATCCATCTGATCAAAAGACAAACAGACAGAACAAACATGCTGAAGGCAATAAGGATCACAAAGGCAAAAAACAGATAAAGGAAAACAGCAATAGGATCAGACGGCATATATAGTTCAGACCTTACCGAGAGATGATTTGATCTTCCCGGCAACAGAAGCTCCGTCAAGACCTGCAGTCTTAAGCTGGTCTTCCGGAGAAGATGCCTTGATGACAGGATCTTCAACAGCGAAGCTGACAACATTATGGTTCCAGCCGTTTCTATGAAGCTGAACATGGATATCTTCACCGACACCGCCGCTTAATATACCTTCTTCGAGAGTAAATACATCTTTGCTGCTGCCTATAAGATCAATAAGCTCCTTCGCGGGAACAGGCTTTACCATAGACAGGTTGATATGCGTTCCGGATATGCCTTCATCAGCAAGGAGAGCGCAGGCTTTCTCTGCTTCCTCGCAGATCCTGCCTATTGATATGATGACAAAATCAGATCCTCTCTGAGATGCGAGATGCGGCTTGATGCAGTCTGCAGGGTCTTCATACAAAGGTCCTTCAGCCTCAAAGGGCGAAGCTCCCCTCGGGTATCTTACGGCAACAGGACCTGTGCAGGTGTTGACCGCATAATCAAGGCAGTTCCTGAGATCTTTGTAATCACGGGGTGCGAACAATGTCATATTGACCATTGAATTCAGATAAGACAGATCGAGAAGTCCGTGATGAGTATGTCCGTCCTGACCGACAAAGCCCGAACGGTCAAGAGCAAATACCACATGATTATTCATGAAGCAGACATCTGTGATCATCTCGTCATAAGCACGCTGCAGGAACGATGAATAGATGGCTACGACAGGCACATAACCTGATACGGCCATTCCGCCTGCCATTGTTACGCAGTGCTCTTCGGCGATACCGCAGTCGAAGAACCTTGTGGGGAATCTCATGGAGAAATGATCAAGGCCGGTACCCTGTGCCATTGCTGCCGATATGGCAACGACCTTGGGGTTCTTCTCGGCTATCTCCTGAAGAGCACCGGCAAAAGCCGTTGTATAGCTGCCCTTTCCGTTTTTGGTAACACCTGTCTCCAGGTCGAACGGACCTACACCGTGGTAATCGGAAGGGTTATTCTCCGCAGGGGCATATCCCTTGCCCTTCTTGGTTATAACATGCAGGAGCATCGGATCCTTGATGTCCTTGATGGCATTAAGTGCTTCTATAAGGTCAGCAGTATTGTGGCCGTCTACCGGACCGTAGTAATTGAGACCCAGGTCTTCGAACATCGACGGCTTCTTGCGGTAGAGCAGGAACCTGAAGAAATCCTTGATGGCAAGGATTATCTTGATGATGCCGCGGCCGAACCATCCGAGCTTACGAAGGAAGCCTTCTGTGGTGCGTTTCGCGGAGATGTATCCGGAAGATACTCTGAGCTTGGACAGATACTTGGACAGACCGCCGACATTTCTGTCGATGCTCATCTCGTTGTCGTTCAGGATAACGAGCATCCTGGTCTTGCTGTGACCAAGGTCATTGATGGCTTCGTATGCCAGACCGCCGGTAAGCGCTCCGTCACCGATCACTGCGATGACATAGTTATCATCCTTGTTGAGGTCTCTGGCTCTTGCCATGCCGATGGCGGCAGAGATCGAAGTGGAGCTGTGACCGGTATCGAACGCATCGTAATCAGACTCGTTGATGCGCGGGAAGCCCGACACACCGCCCTTCTTGCGAAGTGTATCGAACTCGTCGAATCTACCGGTAAGAAGCTTATAGGAATAGGACTGGTGACCGACGTCAAAGACGATCTTGTCCTTTGTATAATCGAATACGGACAGCAGGGCGACAGTCAGTTCGACCACGCCGAGATTACTAGCGAGATGTCCGCCGTTGGCAGATACAGTCTGAAGGATCTTGTCACGCAGTTCAGCGCAGAGCTCTTCCCTGTCCTTGTTTGACAGAGAAGCGATTGCCTGCGGTGTCAGATCGCTTTTGCCGAGTATCTTGTATTCCATCAGTTCTCCCTGCTTATCATATAGTCAGCCAGAAGCCTGTAATCTTCGGTATTATAACCCATGTCAGACAATTCTTTGAGAACTCTGATTGCTGCAGCGGTCTCATCTTCGAGGCATACCTTGGCCTGTTCAAGTCCCATAAGGGTAACAAACGTTGATTTGTCGTCTCTGGAATCCTTGCCGACACTCTTGCCTAAGACTTCTGCGGTCGAAGTTACATCGAGAAGATCATCCTTGATCTGGAATGCGAGACCCAGGTGCGCGGCAAACTGCCTTAAGAGTCTGACGGTCTTGTCTGATCCGGCCTGTTCTTCAGTCATGTTGTGCTTGAGATAACAGGGCGTAACGATCGCTGTCTCGATAAGTGCGCCTGTCTTCTTCTCCTGGAGTTCCGTAAGCAGCTCGATGGAGATCTTCTTATCCTCGGAAGCAAGATCTATGCTCTGGCCTCCCACCATGCCTTCGATACCCGCAAGCGTACACATCCTGCCGGAAGCATACGCATATCCGGGATTCTTTATCGTCTGCGCGAAAAGCCTCTCGTAAGCACTGTTCAGCAGGAGGTCTCCCGCAAGAAGCGCGATGCCTTCGCCAAACGCCTTGTGACATGTAGGTCTGCCGCGCCTTAAGTCATCGTTGTCCATCGCAGGAAGATCGTCGTGGATGAGAGAATAAGTGTGTATCATCTCGAGCGTGGCGGCAAAATACCTTACGTCAGCCATCTCAGCATCAGAACATCCGATCATCTCGGCTGTCATCTTCATCATGAGAGGTCTGAGTCTCTTGCCTCCTCCCATAAGGCTGTACATCGCAGCCTTGACCGTGATGTCTTCCTTCTGCTTATCGGTAAAGCAGCTCTCAAGTTCGGGAGTTATCCACTCGCCGCATTCTTCAATAAGTCTTGTAATATCAGCCATTGTTAATCTCTTTTATCTGGTTCTGAGCTTCAGTGAGAAGCTTCTCGCAATAATCCGAAAGGAGTTTGCCCGTGCGGTACAGCTTGATGGAATCATCCAGTGTCAGATCCTTCTCCTCACCGCCGTTTATTATCTTTCCGCTCTCAAGGCTCTTAACTACGGAAGACAGTGCCTCGAGCGCTTCTTCGTAGCTGAGTTCACCGGATTCGATCTTCTTTTCAAATTCAGCCATATCTTAGCCTTCCTTTCTGCCAGTATCTATTATAGTGCTCTTTGCCGTTCCGTCGGCGAAAACAATCTTAACTTCCTGTCCTGCAGTAACTTTTGCTACGGAATCTATTGCATTGCCTTCTTCAGACTCCACATATGAATAACCGCGGCTTAAGACATTATCGGGATTTACCGACTCAAGTCTTGAAGTCAGAGCATCCTGCTCAATCTTCAACCTCTCGAGCCTTTCCGGGAAAACTTCGAGCTTAAGCTTCTGCTCATAGAGCTTTCTCTGTCTGTCCGCAAGTTCCGACGAGGGATTATGCTTCTCGAGAAGTGCGGTAAGACCGGACAGATAAGTTCTTCTGCTGTCGATGAATCCGCCGGCAAAGGCTCTGTGGTTCCTGTATGAATCTATAGTACCCTTTGACAGTCTGAGACGGGATGTGACAGCCTGCTCCATTGATGATACGAGTGCTTCTATTCCTGCTGTCTCATCATCATATATCGGGATGACCGCATCAGCTGCCGCAGTAGGCGTCTTAACCGAGACATCTGCAACATAATCGAGAATGGTCTCATATGAAGAGTGTCCTACACCGCAGACAACAGGTATCGTGCAGACACTGACCCTTCTGGCGAGAGCTTCATCATTGAAGCAGATAAAATCCGTATACTTGTCTCCTCCGCCTCTTGTAATGACTATTACGTCGACACGCTTGTCAGGATCGTCCTTGACCTTCTCGAAGTAGTCAAGTCCCGCGATTATCTGCGGAGGGCAGTTCTCGCCCTGCATCCTCGCGTTGTAGATATGGATATCATAGTAATGAGATCTGCATTCGATCTCGTCAAGGAAGTCTCTGCGTCCCTCAGTGCCGTCAGAACCGGTGATGAGTCCTATCCTTCTCGGAAGAACGGGCAGTTCCTTCTTCCTGTCCTCGTCGAACAGTCCTTCCTTGGCAAGGCGCTCCTTAATCTCCTGGAACTTGAGGAGAAGATCGCCCTTACCGGTATTACGCATCTCGAAGACATCAGCCTGAAGGATGCTGATGTTCCTGTTGTATTGGAGCGATGCTTTGACAGTTACTTTATCGCCGTCCTTGGGACTAACTTCGAAGCCTGTGAATCTGCACCTGTCTTCTCTCGTATTGCATGCTAGTTTGAGGAACTTACCCTTACCGATATCTTCCTGAAGCTGGAAGTTAATAAATACGATATCGTTCCAGGGCCTGGTCTTATAGCCTGTTATCTCACCCGTTACTTCAAACCCCAGAATATCCGGGTCATCCTGAAAGGTAACGTTATTAAGGTGACTTACGAGTTCACTCAGCGAATCGAATACCAAGGCGCACTCCTCCGTCAGAGGCTCTTCTCAAAACTGCTGAGCACTCCGTTGATGTATGCAGAGGAATTGTCGGTGCCGTACTTCTTGGAAAGCTTAACTGCTTCGTTAATGGATACGCTTACAGGGACATCTTCCATGAAGAGTATCTCATATGCCGCTATCTCTAATACGATCCTGTCAGCCAGAGGGATCCTGTCGAGCTTCCACTTATTGAGGAAAGGCGCGATCTTCTCGTCTATCTCGGCACGTCTGTTGATAACGCCGTATACCATGTCCACAAAATAAACGGGGTCTTCGTTGACCTCAGGATAATCTTCCTTGAACATCTCCAGCTGTCCTGCAACAGGATCAGTACGGAAAGATGCCTGGAAAAGGAACATCATTACATGTTCACGTGTCTCTATTCTGCTCATCTGAACCTCCCCGGCGGCAGGATCCTGTCAAGGAATTTCTTGAACTTGCTGGTATCCGAGAACAGGAACGAACCTACGAAGAAGCCGGCTGCGGTAAAAAGAATGATGAACAGCGTCTTGAAAAAGCCGAATATGCAGAGAAGGATTCCGGTGACAAAAAAGCAAAAAGCAAATATAACACCTGCCTTGGTGTTGCTGAGCTTCTCGAATAATTTGGACAGGAATCTCTCCATTATCTGTTCTCAACCTTTGCCGTTGTGGCTTCAACCTTGGTGACCTTAACGAAAACGTCCTGAACAACGATACCTGTATAACGCTCGATATCCTTCTTGACCTTCTCCTGAGCCTTAGCCATGGATGCCGGGATCTCGACGTTGGAATAGAGAACGCATGAGATGATGACCCTGATGGCGCCGTTCTTACCGGGCGTTACGCGGCATCTTGCATTCTTTATACCGACCTGAGCTGCTCTTGCACTGTTAAGCGCAATGTTCTCGATCGCGTCGGCACCGATATCCACGGAACCTATGTCAGTCTTTCTGAGTCTGGTCCTGTTGAGTCTGCCGTATGTAATAGCATTAGTAATTGAAATGATAGATGTAACGAACAGCAGCAGGAGCACCGCAAAGTATACCCATCTGCTGATCGGTCCCGTTACAACGGATGAAAGTGGCGATAAGATATCCGCAAAGATACCGTCATCTACGAGCGCATATAAAAGTACAACGGAAATAACCGCAATAACAACGGAATAGATGAACATCAGTACTCTGACAAATCCATTCATTCTTCCTGTTCTCCTTTCACATCCCCGGAACTTTCAGTATCGCTTACTCCGCAGACATAAACATCCACAGTATCAACGTTCAGTCCCGTGAACTTCTCGACGTCACCCTTGACCTTCTCCTGGATGAGCCACGCCACTTCGGGAATAATCTTGCCGTAACTGATAACGGGGTAGCATGTAATGGAAACGGTGTTGTCGTCATTCTCATCGAAAACGACCCTTACACCCTTACCTTCGTGTACTACCCCGGCCTTCTCCTTCAACGCAACAGCGAATGAAGGTACTAGCGATACAACCCCGTCTATCCTGAGCGCAGCCTCGGCGGCATACTGGGCCACAAAGCCCTGTGTCATCGAGCGGTCGCCCTTGATAGATTCGGAATTGAAGTTACTTTCCATGTCAAAAATCGGTAGTCTTTAAGCTGAAGACTTAAGCTCTCTCGAGATACTCTCCCGTTCTTGTATCTACTCTGATCGTCTCTCCCTGGTTAACGAAGAGAGGTACCTTAACAACAGCACCTGTCTCAAGTGTAGCATACTTTGAAGCGTTGTTTGTAGTATCGCCTCTTACGCCGGGCTCGCACTCAGTGATAACGAGTTCAACAGTGATGGGAAGCTCAACCTGGAAGATATCACCCTTGTAGGATACAACCTTACAAACCATCTCTTCTTTGAGGAACTTGATTGAATCGCCGATCTTATCACCAGAGATCGGGATCTGCTCGTAAGATTCCTGATCCATGAAGTAGTAGAGGTCACCCTCAGAATAGATATACTGCATATCTCTTCTTGTAAGCTGAGCCTGCTCGAACTTCTCGTTAGGGTTGAAAGAACGCTCTACGACAGAACCTGTCTTAACGTTCTTATACTTTGTACGTACGAAAGCCGCACCTTTGCCGGGCTTAACGTGCTGGAATTCAACTACCTGATAGACCTGATTGTCCATCTCAAAACATAAACCGTTCTTGAAATCGCCTGCGCTGATCATTTTGTACTCCTTAAATTCTTAATTAGGTATAACTGACTAATTTTACTTGAAAGGTATATTTCTTGCAAGTCCTCAAAAATGAGCAATGGCACGGACTATCCATTCAGGTATACGCTTGAGAACTATATACCAGGCCTCTCTCTTATGGAGACGCTCCACCATGAAAGTCCTTACTCCCGATCTGTTGCCGGCTATGACATCAGTGAAGATCTGATCGCCGACCATAATGCACTCGCCGGGAGCAGACTCCATGAGCTCGATCGCCTTGAGAACACCTGAAGTTCCGGGCTTGCCGGCAAAAGTGACGCAAGGGATACCCAGCATCTCCGCGATTTTCGAAGACCTGCCGGACTTGGCATTGGATACAAGGCAGCATCTGATACCGGTCTGCTCGATCATCTTCACGCACTTATAGCTGTATTCCTCGGGTTCAGTCGCACGATCGGGTCCGAGAGTGTTATCAAAATCAAGAAGAGCCGTCTTAATGCCTTCGCCTGCAAGCTCTTCCCACGGCATAACGGCCAGTGAGTCATAGAATTTCTCGGGCTTCATCGCTCTGAATATGTTCAAGATATACTCTCCCGTGCGCTTACGCGCCTGATTTACTGTAATAATAATATAAAACTATAGCTAATTTGCTTGTGATATTATATTAACGCTACAAGACAAGTCAAGGAGCACAACATTATGAAAGTCACAAAGTTCGGCGGTTCATCACTCGCCAATGCATTTCAGATACAAAAGGTCTGCAACATCGTCCTCTCTGATCCTGACCGCAGGATCATGGTAGTATCCGCACCCGGTAAGCGCACGAAGGACGATACCAAGGTTACCGACCTGCTCATAGCAGTTGCCAAGGCAAGACTTGCCGGCAACGATTACTCCAAGGAGCTCGCTGCCGTTCTCACCAGATATGAAGAGATCGCTGACGAACTCAACGTGGAGAAGGTCATCCCCGGCATCGAAGAGAATCTCAAGAAGATCTGTGCCGCAGATTATACGGATGATGTTATGTATCTCGACTCGGTCAAGGCCATGGGCGAAGATTCATGCGCAAGACTTGTCGCTTACTACCTGAACGCATCCGGTCACAAGGCAAAGTACTGTGATCCTTCCGAGTGCGGTCTCTACCTTGAGCATGATGCTGCAGGTAAGGCAGTCATCCTTCCTGAAACATACGACAATCTCGCTCACATTGCCGACGAAGAAGACACCATTGCAGTCTTCCCCGGTTTCTTCGGCTATTCCAAGAGCGGCAACATAATCACATTCTCCAGAGGCGGATCTGATATCACCGGTTCCATCCTCGCTGCCGCAGTAGGCGCAGAGGTATATGAGAACTGGACCGATGTTGATAACGTTTTCGCGGTCAACCCGAACCTCGTTAAGAATCCGTTCCCGATCACGGAGATCACCTACGACGAGATGAGAGAGCTCTCTTATGCAGGATTTACCGTCCTTCACGAAGAGGCCATCTTCCCTGTCTTCGTCCGCGGTATCCCGCTCAACATCAAGAACACCAACAACCCTTCCGCTAAGGGAACCTGGATCGTCTCCAAGAGAACCCATTACGATTCTCTCGTAACAGGTATTGCGGGCGATAAGGGTTTCTGCACTGTCACCGTAGATAAGTACATGATGAACCATCAGGTCGGTTTCCTCGCGAAGCTCCTCGAGATCTTTGCAGACGAAGGAATCTCTATCGACCACATTCCTTCCGGTATCGACACGGTTACGATCGTCCTTCGCAAGAAGTACTTCACTGCCGAGAAGGAAGAGATCATCGTAAACCGCATCGAGAAGGAACTCGATGCCAAGTGCAAGGTAGACCGCGATCTCGCCATTGTCATGATCGTCGGTGAAGCCATGGCAAATTCAGTAGGTATCATGGCAAGAGCAGCATCCGCCCTGTCTTCCGCAGGTATCAACCTCAGGATCGTCAACCAGGGTGCATCCGAGATCTCAATGATGTTCGGTGTATCGGAGTCCTACTGCTCATATGCCGTAAGAGTTCTGTACAAAGAGCTGTTCAGATATTGATATCAGGATAAATCAGTTTGAAACAATAAAGGCTGCCCGCTCGGACAGCCTTTTGCATTTGAGTTATTGAGCGACTTATGCGTTCTCGCCTTCGCCGCCTTCACCAACGCCGGCATTAGGATCAGTCGTAGATTCTGTAGTAGATTCTGTAGTTGACTCAGTCGTTGATTCCGTTGTAGATTCAGTTGTTGTCTCAGAAGTCGGCTGATCATCTTCCGGAGGTTCAGTCTCAGCTGTAGTAGTTGTAGCCTCTGTTGCTGCCGTTGTAGCCTGGGTATTCTGAGCAGGGTCTGCAGTTGCAGTTGTAGCTTCAGTTGCAGCAGTCGTTGTTGTCTCTTCCGGTACAGGTGTAGGATCTTCAAGCATCTCGGAAGAAGTCTCATCGTAGATCGTAGGATCTTCAGTCGAGAGTGCTGCCGACATGATGTAGCCTTCCTTGGCATCGCCTGTAACTACCTTCTTGAAAGTCTCGTCTGTCTCTTCGGAAAGCGTTACAACATCGCCTCTGTTGAGATAGCCGATGATCGTTGAATTAGTATCGTTCTGTGAATATACGGGCGTGTTGTCATTGATGACATAGAGGACCGAGCCGATGGTTATCGTCTGAGTTGTCTCTTCCTGGTCGAGGTCGATGAGGTTCTTCATGTTGAATACGAGGAACATCACGCCGAAACCGAGTACGACACATCCGAGGAAGATGACGAGCGGGATAACGATGGACATTATCTTCTCTTTCTTCTCGTTTACTACGGGCACGAAATCATCATCGCCGCCGCGGCCGGGTACGAAGCTGATGGTATTCTCCTCTTCACCGCCCTTTGCGGCTGCACCTGCAGCGCCGCCGAAAGATGTATATGCATCCTCGGGTGACTTTGCCTTCTGCTGGGCAACTCTGCCGTCAGAATTGAGGTTGCTGCCGATAACTGCATCGCCGGGAAGCAGGAATGTCGATTCAACCTTGAGGTCAACGAATGTAAGACCTGACTTGATGCCGTAGTTTACGGCGGAAGCAATCATCTCTTTTGCCTTGTTCTCAGTGGATACGGGCTTTGCTATGATCTGGTTGCGCATCTGGGGAGGCATCTGTCTGGAGATACCGAGACCCATAAGGAAGAGCTCATCGCCGTCCTTGAGCTTGAGGTGGATCTTCCTGTCAGCCTGAACCTGACCGTCCTGAGGCATCTTGCCCAGATACTGTGTGAGGTTCATGTTCTCGGGGTGAGTCTTCTCCTGCTCAGCGGTGATGGAACCGAGCTGTACATATCTGTGAGCAACAGTCTGCTCTTCAGTGAGGAGCATGATGCGCTGGTCTCTGAAGAGGACAGCCTTAGTAACACCTACGTGGATAACGCGGAGGATGTCACCTTCTATTACAAGCATTGTCATAGAAGTCTTGAACTGCTGACCCTTATTGGCAGCGAAGTTGCAGACTCTTACGTTAAGCGTATTGATGACCTGATTGGAGAAACCTTCGAAGTCGAGGACCGGCTGGTTGGATGCAGCCGCAACGATCTTCTCAAGCTCGTTGTTGAGCTCAAGGTTAAGGACCGCTGCAAGGTTGTCGGGACCGATCGTCGAGAAGATAGCACAGATCTGGATAGGCGAAGTCGATCTTGCCGTTCTCAGGAACTCGTTAGGAAAATCCTCCAGTTTACGAGAGAGCGTCAGGAAGAACACATTCTCCTGAGGCATATTCTGGGCCTGGTTTGTCTCTGCAATACAAGTTGCTACTGTTTTACTCATAGGTTAAGCATCTCCCCAAATAAAATCATATAATAACTGTTTCTGAGTTTCAAAGTCAATTATCATCATCCACGGATTACTTTGAACGGAATACAGTCCGTCAGCAGGAACGCGGTATTCCTGAATATTATCAAGGCCTCCCAGCGCATTTGTTGCAACACGCATAAGGTCCATTGATACCATGTTGGTCTCGAAGACTCCGGCGGAGTCATTAAGGAGCATGAGCTGGGACACATAATTCATCTTGCTCACCTTCGTCATCATCGCCATGGCTACCGTCCTCTGGCGGGATGTTCTTACGAAGTCCGAATCAAGATATCTGATCCTGGCCCAGCCCGTAGCCTGCGTACCGTCAAGATTCTGAAGGCCGCTGGTCGTAAGGAGCGGAGAATCCGTGCCGTTAAGGGCATTGATCTCCTGTATATAAGGATTGGCGTATTTTACTTCCTCGGGTGCGACATCGATCTCAACACCGCCGACAAGGTCGATGAGTTCAGCCGAACTGCCGAAGTCGAGCATTACGAATCTCTGTATATCAAGACCGAAATTCCTGTTGATGGTATTGATCATCAGCCCGACACCGCCGTAAGCATATGCGGCATTGAGCTTATCCAGTTTGGTGGAAGCCGTCTCGTCGGTATCGCCGATATAAACGCCGGTATCTCTCATGAGTGATATGAGCTTCACCGTTCCCGCTTTCTTATTAATGGACACGATGATCATGGCATCTGTCCTGCACTTATAGTCATCGGTTCCTCTCGAATCGACACCGAAAACAAGTATATTCTCAACATCGGGATCGATCTGCTCGACCTTGATTATCGGATGCTCCGGGTCATAATAGAGCCTTGTGTGGCCGCCTGCCGACCAGGGCGACGTGACATCACCGCCGGTCGTGCTCATATCCGCACTTAAGACCATGGTCTCGTACTCTTCCTCGGAAACTATCGGGATGGCAACATATGTGCCGCCGAAGATCCATACAAAATACAGAGCAGCACCCACGACAAAACCGAGGATGCCGAGTATGCATCTTACAAAATATTTCATGGCTTTAGATTTCTTCTTTGTCTGAACAAAAGAAGAATCCGAGCTCTTTTTACTCATAATTTAACTCCATCATTAAGGGCCTTAATGCACCACGTATTATAACATCAAATTGTAATTTTCCAACACATAGAGAATTTATAAAGAATGTTATACTCAAATTAAGTTTTATAGCGAGGTATTACTATGAAAACAAAAAAATTACTTTCAGCGATGCTCATTCTGACACTTGCATTCCCCTTTGCAGCATGCAAGAAGGAAGAGACTCCTGAGACAACAACTATTACGACCGTCATGGCTTCAGAACCTTCTGAGACGACCACGACTGAAGCTACGACAACAACAGAGACAGAACCCCAGCTCTATGATCCCGATCTTCCGTATGGCCTGAACCCCATTACAGGCGTTCAGGATATGGATCTTGAGAATGTCGGCAACAAGCCTATCACCATCGTTGTAAACAATGTTTATGCGGCTATGCCCCAGAGAGGCGTATCCGATGCAGACGCCATCTTCGAGTATGAGACAGAGGGCGGTATCTCCCGTCTGCTCTGCGTTTTCGCTGATGTTAACACGATTCCCGAGATCGGTTCCCTCAGAAGTGCCCGTGTCGTAACGGCAAACCTCTCCGCAGGTCTTGGTGCGATCTTTGTTCACTTCGGACGTGAGGCAAGAGTTGTATCCTACTTCTCCAACAACAACATCGTTCACATCGACGGTAACTATCTGTGCGCAGGCAAGTACAGTTCTTCCGACTATGAAGACGGTTATGTTGATCTCCCCGGCAGCACATTCTTCTGGAGAGACAAGGACTGGGCAAGCAAGAGAGCCATCGAGCACACGGCAGTATCTGACGGTACCCACATCAAGGAAGCGCTCGAATACAAGGGCATCGATCTCTCCTGCGGCGAAGACGAGGCACCCATGATGTTCAATTTCGTTCCCGACAATTCAAAGGATATCGAGAATGCAACAGAGACATGCTCTGCCATCAACGTTTACTTCTCAGCTTCCAATGACGACGCATACTTCGAGTACAACGAAGGTGACGGTCTCTACTACAAGAGCCAGTACGGCGATCCTCAGATCGACGAGAACAACGGCAACCAGATCGCAGTAACCAACGTATTCGTACTCTATGTAAGAGTTGCTCTTGCAGACGATAACTACCGTACAGACTACTTCTTCGAAGAAGGCGGTTCCGGTTACTACATCTGCGATGGCAAGATCATCAACGTAACATGGACAAAGACAGACGTTCATGAGCCCATCAAGATCTACAACGAAGACGGCGAAGAAGTTGAAGTCAATCGCGGCAAGTCCTATATCTGCCTCGTAAGATCCAGCAACGCTGATAAGACAGACATCTACGAGTAATCGTTCGGACAATTGAATCACTTAAGACCCGGGTTCAATTCCCGGGTCTTTTTATCGCAGCAGTCAGGCAGTAATAAACCCCTGAAGACTCTTCAGGGGTTCAATGTAAAGTCAGTTGTGTAAGACTTTATGCAAGCTCAGCCGACATGATGTAGATCAGCGGAGAGTTCCAGTAGACTGTAACTTCGTTGGTCGAATAGCTCTGAGAACTGTCAACGTAGCACATGGAAGGTGCCTCATCAGCAAGAACCATCTGGGCATAAGGATCAGCAAGTTCTGCGCAGGCACCGCCTACGAGCATACCGGGCATACAGACACCCATGGCCTGTGAAGGTCTGTGGTGAGTATCAGAAGGGCTGAATGTGCCGTAACCGGTAACGAAGCAATAACCCATCGCATTTGCGCCGAGCAGATAATCAAGCTCATAGCTTGCCGCAGTCTTATACTTAGTCGCATCAGCACCTTCGGAGACATTGGCTGCCATATAGAGGATCATGCCGTTGTTGGCGATTCCCATGTTGGAACCCCAGTAATAGTTGGTTCCGAGGCTCTGCTTGTAAGCATCCTGAGAAGCCAATGAGATTAGCTTGTCAGCTTCTGCAAGAAGTCTCGCCTTAGCGGTCTCTGCAAGGTCAGTCTTGGACTTGGCAAGATCATACTCGGCATACATACCTACATCGAGCCATCCGAGTCCGTCTACGAATTCACCGTTCCAGGCATTCTGGATAAAGTCGGCATAAACCGAAGCGTCAGAAGCTTCTGCGCCCGTAACGCCTGCCTGGCAAGCGAGATAGAGCTCTGCCGCTGCCCAGGTCTTCTCATCAAGAGCATTGGGATCCGGATACTCACCTGTATCCATTCCCTCAGGGTTGATGAATCCTGTCGTATCTTCGATGTCTGCGATATAAGCCCAGGCCTTTACCGCTGCTTCATAACAGGAAGCCGAGAAGTCTGCATCGATATCCTTGTAGACAACTGAAGCCTTAGCCATGACTGCAGCAAAATCAGCAGTTGCAGTGGTTGAGATTGGAGCGATGACAAGTTCCTCGGTATCTTCTTCAGGCATCACCATGCCGCAGAAGACCATACCGGTTACCTTGTGATATACGCCGCCGGATTCCTCATCCTGCATCTTGAGCATCCACTCGAGCTCATACCTCGCCTCATCGAGAAGATCAGGAACTCCGTTGCCGCTCTCGGGAAGTCCCAAGTCATCAGCCTTTACCCCGTAATCTTCGTACGTCACGAGAAGGTCAGCGACTGCTTTCGCGCCGGATACGACATACTTTCCGTAGTCGCCTGCATCGTGCCAGCCGCCGGAGACATCCTTGGTCTGGTTCGTGCCGTAGATTACTGCTTCTTCAGTGTGGCATGCACCGTGAGCAAAGTCACCTGCGATCGCAGGATCGAGTTCAGTGCCGCAGCGCTGTCTGTAGAGCATGAGAACGACATCACTGTAGATGTCATCATATACATCAGTACCGATCTTGAATGTATACGAAGAACCGGCATTCGTGTAGATATAGTAAGTACCGGGATCCGTAACCTCGGAGAAGTCTCCTTTTGCAACGTTCATCTGGCTTGCAGGATCGTAGTTGGCACCGCCGACAGCACCGCCAAGCTTACCCTGGTACACAACAAGACCTGTATCGTTATTAACAACATAGAAATCCTCGAGGTCCGCATCTGTCTTCACGAATACAGTCTTCGTATCCTCCGGGAGGTATCCGATCTGATTGACGTTTACGTTCAGATAAGTGGGAAGCATAGCCACGGTCTGGGCATTCTCGGCATCCTTGATGACAAGCTTGATGTTGTCGATATAGACTTTGTGGCTGCCCGGATCTTCTGTCATGTCATCCATCTTACCCATATTGAATACGAGTCTGGGTGCGGGATCCGAAGTCTCTTCCATAGTAAAGTCGACCGAGAAATTAGTTACTTCGGGACCTATCTGGATGTACTCACCCTGATATGCATGATAGTCGCCGCCGTTGAGCTGCAGACGGTATTCGATCTGTCTGTCGATATCGGAATAGATATCGAAGCTGTATGTGTACTCGCACCCCTCAGCGAGCTCGAATCCGTCCCAGTATGCCTGGTTCGCATAATCCTTCTTGCCGCAGCTCGCAATCGAGCAGACGAGCATTCCGTCCTCGGCCTCAAGTGTCAGATCACCGCCGTCAGTGAATACCGTAAATCCGTCGACATCGTTATCATCGAAATTGATATCAACGACAGCCTGGTCTTCAGCAAGACCTGCGTCCTCTCCGCTGGATACCTGCGGAGCATTGTCTTCAAGCGTTGCAGCAGGTTTCTCGGCCTGCTTGCCTACCATCGGACCTCTGAATCCCTCAGGCTTCATCAGAGCACAACTGCTCATGACAAAAGAAGCCGCAAGGACCAGCGAGATCGCTGTAATCGCATTTGCCTTCTTCATATAAACACTCCTAAAGTTTAATAATACAAATATATAGTCTCGCAGTGCATTATTCAATCTGAAAGGAGCATCGCAGGCAAAAACTTACATAAAAAGACCGTCCGCAGGATAATCCCGCGGACGGCATGGAATTCAGTCTGTTCTGATCCTATCAGATGCAGCCCTGTGCGATCATAGCATCGGAAACCTTCAGGAGACCTGCGATGTTAGCACCGACAACATAGTTGTTCTCGCAGCCGACTTCTGCAGCTGTCTTATCAACTGTGTGGAAGATGTTCTCCATGATGTCCTTAAGCTTTGCATCAACTTCCTCGAATGTCCAGGAAAGTCTTGCGCTGTTCTGGCACATCTCAAGACCTGAAGTAGCAACACCGCCTGCGTTGGATGCCTTACCGGGTGTGAAGAATACGCCGTTGTCCTGGAAGAACTTTGTAGCATCGAGTGTTGTAGGCATGTTAGCGCCCTCACCTACTACCTTTACGCCGTTAGCAACAAGTGCCTTTGCAGACTCGAGGTTAAGCTCGTTCTGTGTAGCGCAAGGAAGAGCGATGTCGCAGGGAATCGTCCAGATGCCCTTGGAGCCGTTCTCGTCAGCTGTGTATGTAGCGGAAGCAACCTGATCTGCATACTCGCTGATCCTGCCTCTCTTAACTTCCTTGATCTCCTTAACGATGTCGAGCTTGATGCCCTCAGGATCATATACATAACCGTTGGAGTCGGAAAGTGCGACAACCTTAGCGCCGAGCTGCTGAGCTTTCTCAGTAGCATAGATTGCAACGTTACCGGAACCGGAGATAACAACTGTCTTGCCCTCGAAAGAAGTGTTCATCTTCTCACGGAGAAGAGCATTTACAAAGTAGCAGAGGCCGTAACCTGTAGCTTCTGTTCTTGCGAGTGAACCGCCGAAAGAAAGCTTCTTACCTGTAAGGACGCCGGAGAACTCATTTACGATCTTCTTGTACTGACCGAACATGTAGCCGATCTCACGTGCGCCTGTTCCGATATCACCTGCAGGTACATCGAGATCAGGACCGATATGTCTGTAGAGCTCTCTCATGAAGCTCTGGCAGAAAGCCATAACTTCGTTGTCAGACTTACCCTTAGGGTCGAAGTCTGAACCACCCTTAGCACCGCCCATGGGAAGTCCTGTAAGGGAGTTCTTGAAGATCTGCTCGAAGCCTAAGAACTTGAGGATTGAAAGGTTTACTGAAGGGTGAAGTCTGAGACCTCCCTTGTAAGGTCCGATAGCGCTGTTGAACTGGATCCTGTAGCCTCTGTTAACCTGGATCTTGCCGTTATCGTCGATCCAAGATACTCTGAACATGATCTGACGCTCAGGCTCTACGATCCTCTCGAGGACCTGCTTCTCGATAAGCTCAGGGTGTACCGGAAGTGCAGGAGCAATAGAGTTAAGGAACTCGTAAACTGCCTGGAAGAATTCAGGCTCGCCTGCATTCCTGGCCATAACGCTCTGCATAAGGCCGTTGAGGTACTCATTCTCAATTGTGTAATCCATAAATGTTCCACCTTTCTGTTGCTTTCAATTTTGCAAGTTGCGAAAGCAAAAAATTCATTTTTGAGCCAAATTAACTCTATCGGTTAGTCTTGGCAAAACTCAACGGACATATATTAGTACAACTTATTTAGTTGTGCAACAGAAAATTTGATAATGAAAGTTCGAGTTGTTAATCCTTCATTTTGAGCAGGATCACAAAGTAGTATCGGATACCGTGGATGTAGGCGAAGTAAGCTGACCTGCAATCCCGGTCTCAGTAGCGGGCTTATTGGAACTGAACGGGTCGTTCTTAAGGAAGTCAGACATCGAATCTACTCCGAACATCTGGCTTAACTCACCGTAGTTGATCATCTCAGTAAACCTGTTGACCGATATGAAAAGCAGCAAAAGGAATATAAGTGCGAGAAGGCCTCTGCGCAGGATTATCATATGTCTCTCCGCATTGAACTTGGCATCGACCTGAGCCTTTGTCGTATATCCGACAAGGACATAGACCTTATTGATGTCTTTACGAGGGGGACGGTTCCTGATTTCATTGACCTTACGCCTTACGAATCTGACGAACCTGGAAGGCAGTCCCTTGAAGTATCTGACGGTAGCCTTAGCAGAAGACTTCGTAAAAGCCTTTACCGTATCCATGAAGTCTGATGCCGCACTGCCGTTGTTACTCATGCAACCTCCTCAAAGTTCACGGTAATTATATCATTATTCTTCCTGATATAACTATTTGTTTGCTTCCTGTTCCCTGCACCTGACTATCAGCATCTGTATGGCTTTCTGTTTGATCCTGTAGTAAGTGGATCGGCTCATGAAAAGCTGTACACGGACTTCTTCAGGATCAAGGCACTTAAAATATGTAAGATACAGTACTGCTGACATGTTAAGCGGCAGTGATACCATGCAGGTAAAAAGACGCATGGCCTCCTTCCTCTTCTGAACGATCTCGGCATAATGCTTCTCGATCTTCTTGACGAAGATATCGTAGCCTTCAGAGAAATGGATCATATAGTCGGACATATCCGAAGTTCCGGCCGGGATGTAGGCTGTATCGGTAACCTTCGCTCCCGAATAGTATTTGGCATATATCTCCATAAGGTTTACTTTCTTGTCTTCATATAATCTGCAGAGCTTTACGAAGAAATCAGTCTCGTCATCACCTGATCCGTTGAGATCCTTGTTAAGGTTCTTAAGTCTCTGAACCATTGTTTTATATTCTTCCTTATTAATCATGTTTTCCTCCTTTCACGTATCAAACATATGTTTGACACTAACCCATAGTGTGATATCATAAAATCGAAAGTTTGTTCGGGAGGTATCTTATGACTGCAAGAGGCTCGGAATCCAGAAGCGCCAAGTCGATCGACCGCGTATATGAATATATATGTAACTATATCCGTAAGAACAACATCTCTCCTTCAGTAAGAGATATATGTGCGGGTGTCGGCCTTAAGTCCACTTCTTCTGTTCACGCTTATCTTAAGCAGCTCGATCAGTTGGGCAAGATCGAATATCGTCCCGGAATCAGACGCGCGATCATTATCAAGGATCAGGGTTTCCAGTCTGAACCTGCTGTTACCACACAACTTAACGATGATGGCGAAGTCAGACAGCTCTACTGCATCGGTAAGATTACAGCCGGAGTTCCGATACTTGCTCACGAAGACTATTCAGAGAGCTTCTTCGTTAACAGATCTATCATCGGAGATTCCGAATGTTTCATGCTCAAGGTCAAGGGCAGCAGTATGATCAACGCTCACATACTTGACGGGGATTATCTCATCGTCAGGAAGCAGAACACTTGTGACGAAGGCGATATCATTGCAGCCCTCATAGGAGACGAGGCAACTGTCAAGCGTTTCGGCCGTAAGAACGGCGTACCTTACCTTTTCCCGGAGAACGAGAGCTTCTCTCCCATAGAATTCAATACGGAAGACTGCCGCATTCTGGGTAAAGTTGTCGGACTTCATCGATATTCAATATCGTGATCACCTCCCTCGAATTGCGCAACTAACATATTTTATATCAACCTTGGTGCCTCGAATTCAATGAATATCGGGGCATTGGTTTTAAACTCGGGATTTCGAAGGGTTTACATTTAAGATTATCAAGAATATTTGACGATAAAGTGTTAATCCGGTTATCGTTTGATTAAAAAGTCTCATTCTTAAGAGAAACTATTGACTAATGGTATCCAATACCTTCTGTACATTCTTCCCGCTATCATCAGGCGAGAGTCTGATAACATCATCTCCCATGGCGCGGAACCAGGTAAGCTGTCGCTTGGCATAGTGTCTGGATCTCAGCTTGATGTGGTAGACCGCTTCATCAATGTCAGACTTACCCTCGAAGTAGTCCTTGAATTCCTTATAGCCGATAGCCTGGAAGCATGTGGACTTCTTATCGGCATCTGAGTCATAGAGATCTCGTGCTTCCTGCTCTATCCCCTCTTCCATCATAATATCAACACGTCTGTTGATACGGTCATACAGGATCTGTCTGTCCATATCTATCATGAACAGCTTGAAAGGATATCTCGGTCCTTCGCTGGTCGATTCTGAATTCTTCTCCGTGAACGTCCTTCCGGTCGATTCGATAACAGCCAAAGCTCGTATAACGCGTCTTGTGTTATTCGGGTGTATCTTGGCGGCAGCTTCAGGATCTCTTTTCTTAAGCCTTGCGTAGATTCCGTCAATGCCGTTCTCCTCGAATTCCTTCTCGAGCCTTGCCGTCTCTTCATCGGCAGAAGCATCCCTGCCGTAGTCAAATCCGTAGTACAGAGCTGAGATGTACTGACCCGTACCTCCGCAGATGACCGGGAGCACGCCTCTGGCAAGCAGTCCGCCGATAGTCTCGTAGCAGGCAGTCACATAATCACTGACATTGAAGTATGTTCCCGGCTCTGCGATATCCGTCATGTGATGCGGGATCTCCGCACGTTCAGCTGCACTGTCCTTAGCCGTTCCGATATCCAGGCCCTTATATATCTGCATGGAGTCAGCGGATATCAGTTCACCGCCCGTGCGTCTGCAGAGTTCGAGAGCAAGAGAACTCTTACCGCTGGCCGTAGGTCCGGTAATAACGGGAATATACTTATACTCAGGAATGAACTTGCTTACTTCGATCATACGATCCTTCTGAAGTTCTTCTCAAAATCCTTGCGCGATATCTTGAAGAACGTAGGTCTTCCGTGAGCGCAGTGATACGGATCTTCAAGTCCCGTCATCTGCATGACGAGCGAGATCGCTTCTTCCCTGGATATGACGTCTCCTGCCTTGATGGCAGCCTTGCATGCAGTAGTCTGAATCAGTGAATACCAGATGTCTGATCCGGCAGGAACATCTCTCTTAAGATCAGTCATTATCTGCTCGAACATGACCGAAGGTTTGTTGCCGGAGCCAAGAGGCATTGATCTCAATGCGATCTCTCGGTCACCCAGCAGTTCGATCTCAAATCCGTTCTCATCGAACCTGTCCAGATTATCCGAGATGAATCCGTAATCCGCTGCGGATACTGAGATTATCTGCGGCACCAGCAGCGTCTCTCTGTCTTCAACACGTTTGCCGGGAGCTTTCTTAGCCATGAACTTCTCATACATAACACGTTCATGCGCAGCATGCTGGTCAACAAAGAATACATCCGATTCACTCTGCATGATTATGTAAGTCGTGAAGAGAATACCTATGAATTCCGCGCCTGCCAGAAGATCAATATCCGTCTTTGCCGCGATGGTATCGTCATCAGCTATCGTAGCTTCCTGCTCGAAGACCGGCATCTGTTCCGCATCCGGCTGAGCCTCCGAGGAAGCACCGTCAAGTTCACTGATATCCGGTTTGAATCCCGACAGGACTTCCAGGAGCCTGTTTGCTGCCGCCGGATCGCCCGCAGGTGTTCTGGAAGGTTCACGCGAGAAAGTGTGTGACTGCTGTCTTGACGCTTCAGGCGTAGCAGAACTCTCCGTTCTGGCAAAGTCCATTCTAAGCTGTACTCCGGAAGATGCCGGCTCTCTGGCAGAAACATCTTCTTCGTTGCCGAGGAAATCATCTCCGGCCGCTCCGTTCCCGAAAACAGCATCTCTCACGCCTCTGAACACCAGCGAGAAAATCTCACGCTCGTCTGCAAACTTCACCTCGGCCTTCTGGGGATGGACATTGACATCGACCGTTCCTTCAGGGCAATAGATCTTCAGGAAGCAAACGGGATATTTGTTCTTCATTACGGCATTCTTATAAGCTTCATCTATGGCAGCAGTCACAGTCTTGCTGTGGATCAGTCTGTCATTTACATATATGCACTGAAGTCCGCGGTTGCCTCTGGTGAAGCTCGTCTTACCCGTGTATCCCTCTATCCTGTATCCGTTGATGCTGCCGGTTACTTCGAGCATGGAGTTTGCCGTCTCCTTGCCGTATACGGAATAGATGGCATCAAGCATGGAACCTGACCCCGGGGTCGTGAACAACAGCACATTATCTTTGATGAGCTTGATCGATACCGCCGGGTTGATCACGGCCAGCTTCTCTACAAGGCTCGTAATGTACATACCCTCAGTGGCATCACGCTTAAGGAACTTATATCTGGCAGGAAAGCTCTTGAAGAGGTTCTCGACTGTGACTGAGGTGCCTCTGTTGTCGCAGGTCTCGTTTACGCTTACCGGTGCGCCGTCCTTATATATGACTTCAGTTCCGGTACCGCCTTCGGTCGCCGTCCTGAGGGTAACGTCACTGCATGCTGCTATCGAAGCAAGGGCCTCTCCTCTGAATCCCATAGTCGAGAGATTATAGATATCTTCTATTCTCTTAAGCTTGGAAGTCGCATGGATGAGGAACGCTTTTTGAGCATCTTCCCTGTCCATACCGCATCCGTCATCGGTAACCCTTATAAGAGAGATGCCTCCGCCGGTGAATTCTATCTTGATATGAGTGGCTCCGCTGTCTACGGAATTATCCACCAGTTCCTTAACGACTGATACAGGACGCTCTATTACCTCGCCGGCCTTGATGGCATTGCAGGTCTCACGGTCAAGAACGTTAATCCTCCCCATTGTTCTCCTCCTCGACCATCTTTGTAAGCTCATAGAGGATATTCATAGCTTCGATCGGAGTAAGTCTGGATACATCGACATCCTTGATGGCTGTCCTTATCTTATCCTCTCTTCTGTATACAACATTATCCGGGTTGAAGAAGGATTCCTGTCCGGGCATGACATCAGATGACAGCTCGGTATCGTGTTCATCGAACGAATCCCTGTTACCCTTTACCTTGAAGTTACCTATCCTCTCAAGCTCCTTGAGGATTGCTCCGGATCTTACGAGAACATCCGAAGGGAGTCCCGCGAGTCTTGCGACTTCAATACCGTATGAGTCCGAAGTACCGCCCTCCACGATCTTATGGAGGAATACAACGCCGGAATCATCTTCCCTTACGGCGACGTGATTATTGAACACACCGCGATTAAGGCGCTGGAGCTGATTGAGCTCATGGTAGTGCGTGGCAAATATGGTCCTGGCATAAAGGATATTGGGATCTATTATGTATTCGATCACTGCCCATGCTATGGACAGACCGTCATATGTGCTCGTACCCCTTCCGACCTCATCGAGAAGGAGAAGGCTCTTCCTGGTGGCATTCTTCAGTATATAGGATACTTCCTTCATCTCTACCATGAATGTGGACTGACCCATCGCGATATCATCCGATGCTCCGATCCTGGTAAACACATGATCGACCAGACCGATATGAGCAGACTCAGCCGGAACAAATGATCCCATCTGAGCAAGGAGTACGATAAGAGCCACCTGTCTCATGTAAGTCGATTTACCTGCCATGTTGGGACCTGTCAGGACCATAAGCCTGCGTTCGTCATCCAGCATGGAATCGTTCGGAACGAAGCTTGCCGTGCTTCCCTGGAGCATCTTCTCTACGACAGGGTGCCTTCCGCCCTTGATCTCGATAACCTCGGAATCATCGACAACAGGTCTTACATAGTTCTCGGACTCGGCAAGTTCTGCAAGAGATGTTATGACATCTGCAAGCGCGACCGCCCTGGCAGTATTGAACAGTCTGTCAGATGCCTCGCTTACTTTCTGCCTTATCTCCTGGAACAGCTGATACTCAAGGGAGACTCTCCTTGAAGATGCCGTAAGGATCTTGGTCTCGAGTTCCTTGATCTCAGGTGTTATGTATCTCTCGTTATTTACGAGTGTCTGCTTTCTAATGTATTCTTCCGGAACCTTGTCTGACTGGCTCCTGGGGACATCGATATAGTAACCGAAGACCTTGTTATAAGAGATCTTCAGTGTCTTGATGCCGGTCCTCTCCCTCTCATTTGCCTCCAGGTTAAGGATATAGGATTTGGCGCCGGTAGCTATCTCATAGAGTTCTTCGCATTCCGCGTTGTATCCGCGCTTGATGATGTCGCCTTCCGTGATGGTAACGGGACAGTCTTCATTGATGGAACTGTCAAGCAGTGTGTAGATATCTTCGAGAGGATCCAGAATGGAATTGATCTCCTTGAACAGACCCTTGTCGAAGTTCCTGCAGCTGTCGCATATGAACGGGAGCTTAGCAAGCGAATTCCTGAGAGATATGAAGTCTCTTCCGTTGCAGGAACCGAGAGATACGCGGCCGGCAAGACGTTCTATATCGTACAGACCCGACAGTCCTTCGATGATCTCCTGCCTTGCAATATACTTACCGCAGGCTTCTTCCACCGCATCGAGCCTTCTGTTGATCTGCCTGACAGATATGAGAGGCTCTTCCACCCACTTGCGGAGCAGTCTTCCGCCCATGGCTGTGGCGGTCCTGTCAATTGCCCAGAGAAGCGACCCCTTCTTCTGTTTGGATCTTATCGTCTGCGTGAGTTCAAGGTTTGTTCTCGTGGAGTAATCGAGTTCCATCGCATCGAATACGGTAAAGCATCTGACTGTCTTCAGGTGCGCTACATCTTCGGTCTGTGTCTCTCTTGCATAGCCGATAAGAGCGCCGCACGCTTCCTTCAGCATTACAAGATCGTTGAACTTATCAGAATCAGTCAGGGTCACGCCGGAATCCTTAACTATATCCGAAGCAAAATCCCTCTCGTTTCTCAAAGTCAGGGCAATACCGGTCGCAGACTTTATGGTCTTATATTCCGGTGTATCAACGAAAGCCTTGTTATGGATTATCTCAGACGGAGAATACCTGCTTACCAGGTTGATGAAATGCTCGCCGCTGCCGGATGTCGTAAGCTGGGTCGCTTCGAAGTCTCCGGTCGATATATCTGCTACGGCAACTCCGAACTGGGAACCGATGCACATGACACTCATGAGGAAGTTGTTGCGCCTGTCTTCCATGGCACCGCCGTCTGTGATGGTACCGGGCGTCAGGATCCTGGTGAGGCCGCGCTTAACGAGGCCTTTCGCGAGGGCCGGATCTTCAAGCTGCTCGCATATGGCGACCTTGTATCCTGCCCCAACGAGCTTGTCCGCATAAGACCTGTAGGCATGGAACGGAACGCCGCACATGGGTGCGCGCATACCGGAACCGCAGTCTCTCTTGGTAAGCGCAAGCTCAAGTATCTTCGATCCCTTTACGGCATCGTCAAAGAACATCTCATAGAAATCGCCGAGCCTGTAGAACAGGAACGTATCACCGAGGCTTTCTTTCATCTCGGCATACTGCTGCATCATCGGCGACAGCGTAGCCTTGTCAACATCGGAAAGGCTCATCGGGAATACAGCATTGTTCTCGTTCTCACTCATTTATAAGTCTCTCCATTACGCCGTCTACGGAATACGGTCTCGCGCGGTCAACACGAACAAGCGCAAGTCTTCCTTCAAGGCTTCCGCCTCCGCACGGCATTATCTCTTCGGGGATGGTAAAGTTGACCAGATGGTTCGAGATCGTCCTTCCGGTATAAGTACCCTCGCCCTGTTTGCTTATACCTTCTATAAGGACTTCGTGAGTCTTTCCGACCTTTTTCTGATTGGACTCTGCCGCCAGTCTGTTCTGTATCTCGAGGAGTCTGGCAAAGCGCTTCGTCACGACTTCCTGCGGCACTCTGCCGGGAAGCTTCTCTGCGGCAGTGCCCGGTCTTACCGAATACTGGAAAGTGAAAGCGGCATCGAACTTGCAGTACTCTACGGCCTTGAGGGTATCTTCGAACTCCACATCTGTCTCACCCGGGAAACCGACGATGATGTCGGTGGTAAGCGAGCCGTCAGCGACCTTCTCCCTGAACAGATCTGCGATCCTGTAGAAATCACTGATGGTATAAGGTCTGTTCATGCGCTTCAGAACGGAATCGGATCCGGACTGCATCGCCAGATGAAGGTGTTTCTCGATATTGGGACGCTCTCCCATGAGTTCTATGACTTCATCGGACAGATCCTTGGGGTGGGATGACATATACCTAACCCTCGAGAACCCGCAGTCGGATGCAGCGGCAAGAACGTCAACGAACTTCTTGCCGTCCGGATTGCCCTTGCCGTATGAATTGACGTTCTGGCCCAGGAGCATGACCTCCTTGTATCCGATGGCGGCAAGTTCTTCGAGTTCTGCCTTGATCTTATCGAAATCCCTCGACCTCTCTCTGCCTCTCGCATAGGGGACAATGCAGTAACTGCAGAAGTTATCACACCCGTACATGATGGGAACGAGCGCACGGAACTGTCTCTGCCTGTCAATCGGGAAGAAACTGTCATCTGCTATATAGTCTGTATCACCGACTTCTACGACCTGTTTTCTCGAACCGAGTGCTTCCTTGAGAAACAGGGGGAATTTGTGTATCTGCTGTGAATCGAAGACCATGTCAACGAACGGGTAAGACTTCCTTATCTTCTCGACATTGGCGGGGACCTTCATCATGCAGCCGCATACTGCGATAAGCATGTCCGGATCCTTCTTCTTTGCCGTCTTGAACACGCCGAGATTGCCAAACAGGTGCTGGTCGGCATTCTCTCTTACCGAGCATGTATTCATCACGATAACATCAGCGGGAGCAAGCTCATTGCCGGTGTCTTCGGATTTGGTAAGCCCCATGGCCGTGAGCATGCCGGACAGCTTCTCACTGTCGGCCTCATTCAGCTGACAGCCGTAAGTAAGCAGGTTGAACGTGACAGGTCTTCCCTTCTCCTCGGAAAGCCTTGCAAAATATATGGAAAGCTCCTTCAGAGCATTTGAAAATTCTCCGGAATCTGCATCCGTAACTCTTACGATCGACATTATTGACCTCGTTTCTTTCGGGTCAATTATATTACAAAATCCTTATTCTTTGTATTTTTTATAAAATATGCTTAAAATAAGCGGGATATAAGACAAATGGGAGTGAACATGAAGAGAATTAACCACATATCCAAAGCAGTCGCGTCAATACTTATGGCGATTATAACCGTCTTTGTGTATATGCCGCTGACTTCGCTTGCTATCAACGAGAATTTTGACAACCCCGACGATGACCTGATATCCCAGAACGAGCAGCTGACGGATCTTCTGTCCGAGAACCCCGAAGATGCCCCGGCAGTATCAGCGGATGCATATATCCTTTACGATGCCAATTCAGGCACCATCTTAAGAGGAAGCAACTATGATGTTCAGAAGGAACCTGCTTCAATGACCAAGGTCATGACTATCCTTCTTGCATTAGAGAAGCTCGAGATGACTGATATCGTAACCATTACGCCCGAGATGGCTGCCGCCATGGCAGAGATCCCCGGCGACTATGTCAGGTTCGGTCTTCAGGAAGGCGAAGAGATCACCGTTAAGGATCTCGTATATGCCGCAGAGCTTATCTCGGCAAACGATTGCTGTCTCGCGCTCGGCATGTACATGGCCGGTACCGAGGCTGAATTCTGTGCCATGATGAACGAGAAAGCTGCAGAACTCGGCTGCAAGAACACCAACTTCACATCTGCCTTCGGATATGCAGATCCCGAGAACCTGACCACTGCCTATGATCTCAGTCTCATTCTCTATGAAGCAGTATCCAATACCGAATTCACGGAGATATCAAGGACATACTCTTATACGGTCAATGCCACCAACAAGTACAGTGACACAAGAGAACTTACCAATGCCAACAGATTCATCAAGGATTCCGACTTTGCCTACGATTACTATGTCGGCGGCAAGACAGGATTTACCGATACCGCAGGCTTCACGCTCTGCGCCGCTGCCTGCAAGGACGGTAGAACGCTCGTAGGTGTTGTTTTCAATGCTGAAGACTCCGAGGTAAGGTATCGTGATCTGGTGAGCCTTTTCGAATACGGGTTCAGCCACTATACTACGGTCCCCGTAAGCGAAGAAGAGTTCTCCTCCCTCATAGACGAAGCAAGACTTCAGTTAGACGATCTTCTTGCCGATACCAATCTATACGTAGAGAGCCAGACCTGCGCCATGTCGTCCTACGTTACGACTACGACCGAGCGTGCCCAGCTCGGAAGTTCGGATAAGGTCGACCTGTCGCAAGTCCTTGTGGATTCATCGGCAAGCGAACAGACCATAAACATACCGCTGTGCAAGTGCTATTCGGACAAGACGTACATAGTGGGCAGCCTTAACATAGAGATAACCCAGAAGGGATCCGTCGTCGAGATAACACCTGAGAAAAAGACGGGACTTAAGACCTTCAGGAACATCCTTATCACTTTCGCTGCGGCATCCGGCCTCATACTGGTGCTCATAATCGCGCTCCTCATCTTCAGACGCAAGATAATACAGCGCAGAAGAGAGCAGTCAGGCCAGCGCTCGAAAATGCTGTAACCGCAACAAAACATTAGAACCTATAAGGGCTGCCTCATGTGAGACAGCCCTTTACTTTTATGCCTGATAGAAGGTATTTGACGTAGATCCCGGAGGAGGCGTTCCGGCAGGAAGGATGATGATCTCTATTCCCTCGAGCCTGTACGAGTATCCGGCACTTCCGCAGGACTGCCCGTTGCATGCCCAGCCTGTCCAGCCGAAATTCTGTACATGTGTCCTGTACCAGATCGTGTATTGTCCGGCATTCTCACCCGTAAGCTGGATCTGTATGGCCTCAAGCCTCAGAGCCTGGCCTTCAGTACCTGCGAAGCCTCCGTCTGATGTCCAGCCTGATTCCCAGCCGATATTCTGAATGTGAGTCTTGTACTGAACTCCGACGCCGGATAATCCGTCAACGCTGATACGGATACCTTCGAGTCGTAATGACTGACCCGTAGTGCCTGCCAGCATGCCGTCATTTACATATGACTGCCAGCCTATGTTCTCGACGTGAGTCTGATAAGAGACGATAGGAGTCGGAGACTGACCCTTGGGCAGGATCTTGATCTCCATGCCTTCAAGTCTTAATGCCTGGCCTTCGGTACCTGCCATAGCACCGTTGCAGACCCAGTCCATCCAGCCAATGTTCTGGACGTGTACCCTGTACCAGATATCGTAATTGGCAGCATCAGAACCGGTAAGCTTGATCTGCATTGCCTCGAGCCTTAAGCTCTGGCCCTGGGTACCGGAGAGGGTTCCGCCTGACTTCCAGCCGGATTCCCAGCCGATGTTCTCGACATGTGTTCTGTACTCAACGCCGATATCGAGATTGGTATCAATATTGATGATCATGGCTTCAAGCCTTAATGACATGCCTGTCGTGCCTGCCATAGCTCCGTCGTAAACGTAGCCCTGCCACCCGATGTCCTGGACATGCGTGCAGTAATTAACAGATACTTCCTTCTGGGTATATCCGAGGATCGAAGGCGGAACTGAAGGCACGGAACCTGCAGGCGCAGGTGCGGGAGCAGGTGCAGTTATGGTGCCGGCTGCTACAGTATTCTTGTCCTTATAAGGCACGAAAGTGGATTTGCTTCCGTCTGCCGTACCGTTGCCGTTGACCTGAGCTGAATATGATGCATTGGGATTAAGATTGAAGATTTTATTGGCGCCGGCAGTAAGTTCAGCCTGTGTAAGCCTTCCGTGCGGATAGCAGTAATTGCCTGTAGGCTTCAGTACTTCCCACTGCATTGCCCAGGTAAATGCACCCCAGCCGTAGAAGTCGATATTATAGAAGTCGGTGTACCAGTCGGTCCTGCCGTAATCGAAGGCCGTTCCAAGACCCTTATACACGGCAACTCTGTGTGCCATGAGGGCAAAATCCTCTCTGGATATAAGTTCATCCGGACAGAATGTAGTCGAATAGATATTGGGATAGCCGAAGCAGATGTTGTTCTGCTGACCCCATGTGATCGCCGTTGCGTAAGGAGAACCCGAGATATCAGTATAGATCGAAGATCCGGATACCGCAGGGCTTCCGCATAACTCATAGAGCAGCTGGATAGCCTGTCCCCTGGTAGCAAAAGACTCGGAATTCGAATGTCCGTCATTAGTATCGATATAGCACATCGCCACACTGGTATTACCGCCTGTTGTGATGAGCGACATATCGTCATCTTTGCAGATGCAGTTGGTAAGCAGGTCAAAAGGCTCGTAGCTTCCGCCGAATTCAATGGTATATGAATGTATGGGAGCACCGAGGTTATTGGTCTCATCAACAACATACCCCCTGTTATATGCTTCAATGAGCGCAGGATTATTGCTGATATTGAGAGTATTCAGCTCACCCATGCCGAAGGCAAGGAGATAGTAGAGCTGCGGATTACCTGACAGATCAAGAGAACCGAGATTGTAGTCACACTCCAGATGAAGCTCGGCAAGTCTGGGATTATTCTTGAGATTGATACTGGTGAGTTGCTCGTTGTATCCTGCAACAAGATACATGAGCTGAGGATTATTGCTCATGTTAAGGCTTGTTACTGCCGTATCAGCGCAGTTATAGTATTCAAGGCCCGACAGCATGCTGATATCAACACCGGCAAGGTTCTGGTTGTCCCAGACATCGAGTCTCTTAAGCTTGGTATTTGAGGATACATCAAGATAAGACAGATTGTTGCTGAAGACAGCAAGCTCACAGAGATTCTTACAATTGGACACATTGATCGAAGTAAGTCCGCACTCACTCGCAAAGATATTCTCAAGATTGCTGTTCTTGGAGAAGTCGAGACTCTTCAGATTCGGATTCCCATTACACTCGATATATGCCAGTTCAGGGTTGCCGCTGACATTAAGAGATGAAAGATTACAATTAAAGCAGTATATCCACTCGAGCTTGGGACAACCCGAGAAATCAAGAGAAGTAAAATCGTTCTTTGAACACCATACACCTACCAGATTCTTATTGTTCGACAGATCCATGGAAGATATATTATTGTTCAGACACCACAGACCCTCAAGAGCCGTAAGGTACTCAACTCCCTTGATCGAGTAGATGTTGGAATTCTCACAGTGAAGATTGATGATCTTGCTGATCTCATCAGCTGACAGATATTTATCGCCGTTCTTGTCATAAGTCGAGGATTGAATTATCGCTCGGAAATTAGCATCCGGGAAAGTATTGGCCGTAATCGGAACTCCTCCGGCTGCATTTACGGTGACGCCTCCAATGCCCTGCAATAACAGAGCGACCGTAGCCAGCGCTACGATCAGTCTTGCAATTCGCTTCATACCAATCTGTACCTCTCTCCTTTGATCCGTATTACAGGATCGATCATTAGTCAGTGATATAACTAAAAACCTAATGATTATATCAGAGAAAGTTACAAATAAGAATAATCATCACCTGGGGAAGAATGCATTATATGCAGAATTACCAAGCGAATAACATGCCGAAGAAATAGTAACCAATGATAAGGCCGGCAATCAGTAATTCTAATGCCATAACCCCGATCCCGATGCCAAACACCACCTTGATCCATGTCTTGCGCTTACGGTTTTCTTTCTTTGCATTGATGCTCTCGATTATAAAAAGGATTATCGAGGTCCATTCAAGTATCCATGTCATAAATTATTTCCTCTCTTCACTCAGCAGCGAGTTAGTATCATTATTATACTTACAACCATATGTTAGTATACGCTCGCTACTATGTCAAGACCTAATTGTAGTTTAAACAAAAACCGTCGGTATCAATTCCGGCCGTCACTCAAACATTCAGGCAGTCATTCACATCTTACGGATGTATTTGGTTACGCTGTCATTGATATACGTAACAACATTTTCATATGTTTATAGCGGATACTATAGAAGGCTTAAAAGACCCGACATTCGTGCATTTTATTAATTGATACGTTAAGACCTTATTTTTATAATTTCGAAGTTTGAATAAGAGAGGGTCATATGAAAGAATTTAAACCAAAGCTTTTCTCGGTAATGAAGAACTATTCAGGTTCTCAACTCGTCAAAGATATCGTATCCGGCATAATCGTAGCGATAATCGCTCTGCCTTTGTCCATAGCTCTTGCCATCGCATCGGGTGTAAGCCCTGAAGCAGGCATCTACACTGCGATCGTAGCAGGATTTATCGTATCTTTCCTCGGCGGAAGCAGAGTCCAGATCGCGGGACCTACGGCGGCATTTGCCACTATCGTTGCAGGCATCGTGATGAAGGACGGCACGCAGGGCCTTATGATCGCCACCATTATGGCAGGTATCATCCTCATCGTTATGGGCATCTGCAGATTCGGAAGCCTTCTCAAATATATCCCCGACCCTATCACGACCGGATTCACCGCAGGCATTGCCGTTACCCTCTTCATCGGTCAGATCAAGGATTTTACCGGCATTGTGTATCAGAACGGCGAGAAGCCCATCGAGACCGGCGAGAAGGTCATGGCTCTCATAGGTAATGCGGTTACCGTTAACTGGCAGACTGTCATGGTAGGTGCGATCACGCTTGTCATATTGATCGTATGGCCAATATTCTTCAAGAAGATCCCTGGTTCTTTTGTTGCGGTTATCGTCACTGCAGTTATCGTAGAAGTCTTCCACCTCGACGTTAACACCATAGGCAAGCAGTTTGCCGATATTCCTGCCGGTCTCCCTCCCGTCACGGTGGACATTGCGATGTTCTCTTTCGAGAATATCCGCGGACAGCTCTCGAATGCCGTTACCATCGCATTCCTTGCAGGTGTAGAGTCTTTGCTGTCTGCAGTCGTTGCAGACTCCATGATAGGCTCCAAGCACAGGGCAAACGCCGAGCTGGTCGCACAGGGCTTGGGTAATATCGCATCCGCATGCTTCGGCGGAATCCCTGCTACGGGTGCCATCGCAAGGACCGCTGCCAACATCAAGAACGGCGGCCGCACACCGATCGCAGGCATGGTCCACTCCGTAACGCTCCTGCTTGTTGTCGTGTTCCTTATGCCATATGCAAAGCTCATTCCCATGCCCTGCATTGCAGCGATACTGTTCCAGGTCGCATACAACATGAGCGGCTGGAGAAGGTTCGTTAAGCTCATCAAGAGCTCGCCCAAGAGCGATATCGTGGTGCTTTTGATAACGTTCGCACTGACGGTCGTTTTCGATCTGGTCGTAGCAATAGAAGTAGGCGTGCTCCTTGCCGCAGTCCTCTTCATGAAGAGGATGAGCGAAGTCACGCAGGTCGCAGGCTGGAAGGATGTAGATCCCGAGAACGATCCGGACAGCATCGACCTCAGAGTACTGCCCGAGCACACTCTCGTATATGAGATCTCAGGTCCGATGTTCTTTGCCTCTGCCGGCAAGATACTGTCTATCTCGCCCAAGGAGGATACGAAGGCGCTCGTGCTCCGTATGAGAAGCGTCAGCACCATTGACGCGACAGCGATGAAGAATCTTGAGATACTTGCAGACGATTGCAAAACAAGAGGCGTACAGCTCATCATGTCCCATGTAAACGAGCAGCCAATGAAGGTCATCACCAAGGCCGGATTCTACGATAAGCTCGGACAGGATAATTTCTGCCCTCACATCGACGATGCGCTTGCAAGAGCTGAGAGCATCGTGAGCAAAGACAAGAATTGACACTTACTCATTTTTGAGATTTAATCTCTTATTTGGATGGGAACTGATCCTATCATGGTAATGGAGGCACTATATGGCAGCAGATGTAAAGTTCAATGTAAAAGATGCGGTAGACAAGCAGATCCTTACTCCCGTAACGGTAAGCGAGGAACTCGAACAGGAATTCATCAAGAAGTCCAGAAGCGCTTCCTGGAAGCTGCTTCCGATATCGATAATCGTCAGCGTTATAGTGATCGCTGTCATCGCACTTCTTATATATTTCTTCAATCGGCTCATCTTCAGCACGCTCGGCCTGATTTGCATCTTCTATCCGGCATTTGCGATCTACAATATCTTTGCGACCGCCAAAGCGCTCAAGAAGAAGGACTATGAATTCCTGTCAGGCGAGATTATCGGCAAGAACGACGACGGCAGTTACCGTGTCAAGGGACTTGCAGATCAGAACATCCACACACTTATCGGCAAGAAAGAATACGATCCCGGCTCGAAAGCGATAATCGCAAGGCTTGGCAGCGACCTGAACATTATCTCCGAATAAAGATCAGTACTCGGTACGGACACTGTCTATCCCGTATAGATCTTTGAAACGCTGTTCGTCAGCAGCCGTTCTTATGACCATGACTTCGGTAAAATGCCCGTCTCTCTTGTTCTTGAACCCGGCAACCTTCTCTCCCGTGCAGATGGAGCTCCTGATCACGGCATATTGAGTCTCAGGATCAAATTTGAAATCCTCGGCCGAACTCTGAGTGCGTTTCTTCCATAACATAGATATTCAGGCTCCCGGTGTCTGTTTCCTTCCGGATCCTACCTCGAAATTATACTTAACTATTCCTATATCGACCTGACTCAGTACTCCGCCCTTGTCCACAAACTCGACAGCATCATTAGGGCCAAGGTTGATCATGAACTTCTGCTGATTGATCGCTGTGGGAGCAAGCAGAGCCATCTCAACGCCCTTCACAAACCACTCAGGCATGTCTTCGCCCGAAGTGCTGACCTGCGCTGCAGTCTTGGATTTATGGGGTTTGCCTGAATCCGCACCGTAACCTATGGCTATGCAGATGACAAGCCTCTGCCCGTCAGGAACGTCTGCATCTATGTTCTTCTTGTTGAATGTTCCCGTCCAGCAGGTGTTAAGCCCTATCTTCTGGGCGAGCAGGACCAGCTGCTGGCCGTAGTAACCGACTCTCTGGTCCAGACCGGCATCATCTTTGCCGACACATGCGATCACACTGGGCGCTGAACCAAGGCCGGATACAACATTGAAGAACTTGTTGTATGTCTTCCCTGCATCTTCAACAAACTGAAGATTCAGATCGCCTTCTTTGTTAAGCTCATCTATCTTCTCCTTCAGGATGGTAACCTTCTCCGCTTCGATCCTGTCCGGCTTATACTTTCTGACAGAGTGCCTTGCCTTTATCGCTTCAATATCATTCATGGCATTCCTTCCTCTTCACCGACCGACACGGGTTTCCCGGTAAGTCTCTTTCTCAAACGTTTCTTGTGTACACACAGTTTCTCATCGCAGTTTGCGCACTTAAGATATGCGTTGCTGCTCTCATAGAAGTTCTCAGGACGGAAAAAGAAAGCCAGTTCCCATCTGAGCATCAACAGAAATGCCATGCCAAGCAGTATGCGGCCGTACCAGTTGTCAACAAAGAGCATCGGCGTGAACAGCATGGCAAAATCCCAATTGTAGATACGGCACGTGGTGCAGCACTTGTTATGCAGGAACCAGGACTGGAACGGGCAGAAGAACAAAATACAGACAATGTCTCCTATCGAATACAGTGACGATAGCAATACCATTATCCCGTCATCAAACACACCGAAATCATGCAACAGCCCGAAAACAGCATTCCCTCCGAAGAACAGTATGGCCACAAGCATCGTACCTTTATGGTCTCCGTGTACGGCCGGAGGATTACCGGTCTTGATCAGATTGCGTTTGAACTGCTTCTGTACGCCTCTGCATTCAAGCGGATTCGGAAAGAAACGGAATGCCATCTCGATAGTGAAAGCAATAAAGATAACTATAACTGCAGCATCGCTGACAGCTGATGAAGCCAGAAGGTCAGGTAACCCGATATACCTGCTGAGGATAAAATGATCAAGCAAAAAGAGAAAGGCAATGATCCTTATAACAAGTCTGCCGTAATGATATATGCTTAAGATCGTATGTTTACTGCTTGTCTTATCCATTATTTCTTCGGTTGATGCAAAAGGATTTTTGTTACATCGGTAATTATATACGAATGATATTATCTGCCGCTACCACGGATTATTACTGTACAACCGCCTTATTTCCAGTTCGGATGGATGTTATAAACTATATAGTCGGGTTTCTCTGCTGCGTTATCTTGTTTCCACTCTTCATCATTCATTCTGTAACAGATCAGAACACCGTCCTGATACTGCAGCCAGAGATCATAACTGTCCTTATCCCAGCATACGCCCCTGAACTCGGATTCGCTGCCAGCCGTAAATTCGAACACATCATCATCTCCGGTTGAGACTGTTACAATGCACTCCTTATCTTCTGAAGTCAGACTGACTGTGTATTTGCCATCATAGCTGTCAGAATCATAAAGCTTAGGGAGAATATAGTAATCCGATTCCAGATCACCGCTCTGATAGAGCATATAGCCTTCATATGCATATTCGCTGACAAAGTAGTACGTAAGTGCTTCACACTCGATCCTGTTTACCGCAGGCCCTACTTCAGATGAAGCCATAAGATAATTCTTTACTTCAAATTCGACATCGGGGTCATCTTCAACGATTACCGTATAGACGATCTCACTATTGTTTATCTTATCGCTGTCTACGACCTCAAAGTCTGCATCGTATTTACTCTCCAACGCAGCAAGGAACTCTTCTTCCGTATACAGTTTCTCGCCTCCGACCACGCCGCATGAACATGTGCAGAGGATCGAGGTTACAATAAGAGTTGCCAGTAATGGTTTTCGCATAGTAGTATCCCCTTTATATTTGCCTCTATATTATACCAATCACTTGCCTTTCAGTTATTAAATATACAGGATCCTCTCTAACAATAATCAGAGAGGATCCTGTATAGTGAGCGCTAATAATTCAGAGTACTCTCGGGATCAGTGATCATTCAGTATAGGACACGCCATTGATCTCAACACCGCTTATGTTTTCCACATTAAGAATTGTTCCAAAACCGATCGTAAAGTTACCGCTGCCTATATCCCCGGTAGTAACAAGTGATATACGATCAAGATCTGTAGTCACCGTGCCATTATCTTCTTTGATAGTCATAATATCGGTGCGCTCTCCGTCAGTTGATATTACGACTACACTGTTAACAGGAGTCTCCATTATCAGGTCATCATCAGGATAAGCCCAGTCCTCATCGAGCCGGCTCACACCATACGGCGTAAGTGTGATCTTGTTGCCGTCTGCCGACTGCAGTGTCTTGGTCGGGATGTTAGCTTCAGTCAGCAGATCAAAATATATCCCCTCATAGTAAGTGTAGTCCTCGACAACAATGTCGCCAAAGCCATCGCTCTCGCCTGTCTCTGCATTCTCGAAGAATATCATTCTGACAGGACGCGAATTATCTATATAAGAGCTGTCGATCGGATATATGAACAGCGTCGATATCTCTCCGTCGCCCATGGCATCGCCGTCTGTGAATTGACTTCCGCCGCCGACCGGATATATCCACTCGCCTGTATCCGCATAGACCAGTTTAACGTTTACTGAATCGAGGTGTGCCTTTGCATCTTCAGTCAATGCTGTAAGCGTATATACACCCTGAGTAAAATCGCCGTCGCACATCTCAACGTCTACAGTCAGTCGGATCTGCCCGTTCTCTACTGTATATCCGTTGGCAAGCAAGCTGTCTTCGAGCATCTGCACACCGTCTTCGGAATAGTAGATGGAGACATTCTCGCGATGTGTAAGCTGCGAGACGGCATATACGCCTGCAGGGATCATTATCGCCACAAGCGCAGCGATGAGGACTGTTGTGCGGATCCTTCTCCTGACACGCTTCTCGCGTCCTGCGGAGATATCCTGGTACTCTGTAATATAACGCTCATCGATACCGTCAGTAATATTCATGTATTCATGTTCATTCATAGTGAACCTTCCTTTCTGATGATAAACTTTCTAAGGCCTTCTCTCGTTCTATGCAGCATTGTCTTGACTTTGCTCTGAGAGTAACCTGTCCACCTGGCAATCTCCGACACCGACTCGTTGTACCAGTAGCGGCCCAGAAAGACTGCGCGCTTGTCTTTGGGCAGCATCGAGAGGTACTCGTTTATGTACCCTTTCAACTCATCACTGCGTTCATCTGATATGCTGTTCTGATCCGGAATGCACTCGTTCATCTCATGGGTCAGTTCCACCAGCTGGACCGAACGTTTCTGTGCTGAATTCTTCTTTATAACATCCAGCGCGGCATTACGGCAGAGTGCAGCAAGATAGGCAAACAGATTTTCGGGACGGTTCGGCGGGATGGTGTTCCAGGCGCGGACATATGCATCATTTACGCATTCTTCCGCATCTCTGCTGTCCGAGAGAAAACGCATAGCGAACCTGAGCAGCCGGTTATGGTAACTGTTCATCGTCTCGCGGACAGCATCTTCATTCCGCTCATAATACAGATTGATTATGTCTGTATCATTCATTCTTTACGTCGCCTCCTTTCTCTCTTTACCTATAAGTAGAATTTTACACAAGGAAGGTTACATATTCAGATAAAAAAATCCCGGATACTCAGATCCGGGATCGAAAGCATAATTTGGAGAGATCAATTAGAGGAGCTCACTCGGAGCTTTGATCTCGAACTCATCGCAGAAATCATCCATATAATCGTTAATATAGTCAAGATTATCCGAAGACGTGCTGGCAATCGAAGCTATCATTA
Organism: Oscillospiraceae bacterium; assembly: GCA_902782125.1. Taxonomy (GTDB): domain Bacteria; phylum Bacillota; class Clostridia; order Saccharofermentanales; family Saccharofermentanaceae; genus Saccharofermentans. The sequence goes on from CACZMA010000004.1 coordinate 427,949, forward strand.
CCGTATCACCCTCAAGATATAAGCCATAGACGTTATCATATGATTCCATTACATCAACAGCTAACACACACTCACCTTCTTTATCATCAAAATCATCCGTTATCAGGTCCGGACCATGCACAAGCGCCTTGGTATATAGATCAACATAGTAATCATACATGTCCTCTGCATCATCTTCGGAAGAATACTTCATTGAAACAACGATCAATGTAGCTCTGCCGTCAGCGAACAGATAGACTGCAACTTCATCGATGGAATCATCATAATAATATTTTGCGGCGTTTAAGTCATCCATAAAATCTTCGACTTCATCACCTTTGGCATAACAATATACACCCTCTTCATCAAGCTTATAGTAAGTTAACGGATTCGAATTAGCATCATCCACCCATTCATCAGCATCTTTATACTGTTGGGCATCACACTTCTCAGCATAGTCAGCAAGAGCCTTCGGGCCGAATCTGACTTCCTTAGCCGAACAGCCTGCGGAAGCAAAAGCAAAACAGGAAGCGAGTAACAGAGATACATAAAATTTAGCGCTTTTCATCGGCCCATCTCCTTAAAAATATTAGGTGTTTGTTCCAATGTAATTATATCTGGCTTATAGTTCTTTCCACGCATATTTCTTATTCAAAGGAACATGATCATATAATGCGGCATCGACAGTTTTCCGGTTGCCTCACCAATATTACCGCTTATGATCTTGTATGCCATTGATGGCTTGTACATATCTATATAACGATTAAGAGATTTGGTAGCTGCATTCCCGGCTTTAACTTCAATGGGTTGCACCTCGCCGTTCTTTTCGATAATGAATTCCAATTCGAATTCATCGTCAGGTTTATAATAATGCAGAGAATAACCTTTCTTTACCAGAGATTCAGCAACAAAATTCTCATATATACCGCCCTTAGCGGATCCTACGAGTGTATTGTTCATGACGGCAAGCTTTGTCTCAAATCCGAACAAAGCCATCAAGAGACCCGTGTCGTTTAAGTAGATCTTGAATTCGTTTTCCTTCTCATTATAACGTAATGGTAATTGAGGGATTCGCAAATTCCTGCACGAGAACGCCATGTTGGCATCAACAAGCCATTGAATGCTATTCCCATACTTCTTTGCTGTTGATTTCTTCTCCACTTCCGAATATTTGAATTTCTTGTTTTCCCTGGCCAATTGATTTGGAATAGAATCATAGCACCTTCTCACCTTAGGTTTTTCAACACCCTTGGCATGCTGTGCAATATCATCTTCATAATCTGAAATCAACCTGCATTGAATATCATTGACTCGATTGAAATCCTTGTTTTGAACATAATCAGCTACGACTTCAGGCATTCCTCCGATTACAATAAACTCTCTGACCAGTTTTCCATACTGCTGATGAATACCGTCTGGAACGGGTTTCTTATTATCATAAAACTCCTTCAGATAAGAAATCGCATCTGAAGAGTACCCATTTGCCCAAAGAAATTCTTCAAAATCCAAAGAATACATCATAACCGGTATCTCGTAACCGACAGGTATAGATTCAACCTCTTCAACCTCTTTGTCTGCATCTCTTCCATATGATAAACCCAATAGAGATCCCGAGGCTATTACATCAAATCTTCCGTCTTCAACCATGAACTTTATAGCTGTTCTGGCGGCTGCGCACTTCTGTATCTCATCTAAAAACACAAGAGTCCTTCCGGGTATCAGTTTTATCCCGGGTATACTTGCTGTCATTTTCTTAAAGATCTCTTCACCGGATAAACCGCCACTGAAGATCTGTTTCAATTCAGGCTGACGATAGAAATTGATTTCTATAAAACTCTCATACTCAGCTTCGCCAAAAGCACGGACCACATATGTCTTTCCTACTTGTCTCGCACCTTTGATGATCAGACATTTCTTATTGACACTATTCTTCCATTCAAGGAGCCGACTATATACCTTGCGTTTCAGCATAATAATACCTCATAACTCTTGTATTAAGAATAGCACAAAGACAAACTCAGTCAAGTTTTTGCCGATTTTAGGATATCGGAATCTACAGATAATGCCGTTTTTAGGATGTTATTTTTTCGGAATTATGCCGATTTTATGATGTTATACTAAAAAACCGTCTGCAGTTTGCTCCGGGCGTATGTATCAAGATCCGTGTCGCTTATGGTTATGTCTGCGAGATCCACATAGTAACCTTCTTCGATCATGTACAGGCTGACATCATATTCAGTGTTTACAGGCGCCCCTGTACTGCCCATATAGTACAGATCGCTCTGCATTCCTTCTTCGGTCTTGTCATTTACTATATCCGTGAACATATATCTAACCGCTCCGACTATCAAGGCAATGACAGCGACAAAGCACACATAGATACTCGCCAAAACTATTCCGTCTATACCGAATCCTCTGCCCCTCCTCCTATTTCTCCCGGCAGTTGCTATTCCGATTATCTAAATCACTAATCCGACTACCGGCAATATAGCCCAAACCAACAGCATGATCCAGAGGTCTGTAGGTCTGTACTGTTCAGGAACTTCGCGAAAACAGTATCTACCAGCACCAGCAATACCGGAGACAGGATCACTAGGATAAATCCCGTCAGACACAGCTTGCTCATACTCTTTTGTTCAGACATTCAGCTCCTCGTAAGATCATTTAATGAACACCAATTGTTCATTTTCCGTATCAATATATCCGTTGTCACTCTCATATATCAGACCGCCATAGTTCTTTTCACTTGGAGTTTGCTCTGATGCGGATATTAAGTACGGGCAGTCACTGATGTCTAATTCATTGATGCTCTCTGAGAGAACAACTGATTCAATATTCGGGGAACCGCTGATATTTATGGTTATCTCAGTTTTATTAACACTATTGAGCTTATTAAACTCATATATAGAGAATGTACGAAGTTTGCTGCAATTACTAAGATCAACAGAAGTGATCGTCTGTTCAGTCTCTATACAGATTAAAAACCAGTCCAGATTATCGCATCCGGACAGATCTATGTTGCAGTTTCGTCCCTGCTCAGAGTCAATACTTGCGTTGAACTCATACAATGCATCACAATCCGTGAAAACAAAATCGCCGCTAAATTCACAGGTTGGAAACCCCTGTGAACCGAATTCTACTTTTTCAACATAATCATTATTTAAGATAAAGCCATTCTCAAATACACATTCTCGGAATACCAGATCGGTAACCGGAACTTCATTATCAAAAACAAATGTGTCGCTGAATACGCAATTCTCTATATTGATCTCTTCTAAGTTAGTCAGACCCTCAATGGCTGACAGATCAGGACATGTATTGCTTATATCAAGTTTTTTCAAAATGGTCAGTTTCTCAATACCTGACAGATCATAACATTCATTAAAACCTATCGTCTCCAGATTTGTCAGATACTCAACACCCGACAGATCAAAACACGGGCCCCAAACAGGAAGTATCTTTGAGCTTTCCAATTCCTCCTTGCTCAAATAACCATTATTATCTTCGTCAACATAACCGCTAACTGCATTCCTTAATCCCCGATCCGGAAAGTGATACTCATCAACACGGATTCCAAACAATGAACAGGAAGAGAGAACCAAAGCAGAGCCAAGCAATGACAGCATCGATATCAAAGAGACGACCTTCTTCATAGTTGTTTCCTCCAATACGGCAGTTGAGTTAGTAATCACAAAATACTATCTATGGTAGAATGTTAGTACATTTTTAATACTATGTCAATATTTATTTGCAGAATAATTAAATCGCTTTAATTTGAACCAACCTGTTTAAGGGAACGGCGCTCGGAATAAAACATTTATAGAATCCCGTACCTTTATGATATGGCATTATAAAACCTGTATACCTTTTTCACCTCAGTCCATTAAGACATAACTATATAGCCAATCATGATTCGTCGTATTTCCAGATATAACCACCAGCGTGTTTTGTTTTCTCACTCAACACACTGCTAATACTCACTCTATTAATACCAGTTTCAGCGCTAGCTTGTCCGTATGTTTTATGGAGCGGAAGCAGAAGGCTCATAAAGCGGGCAGCTTTTGAAGCATTTCTTAACAGCCAGTACTCGATCTGACCTATTAATCGGATTGTTCATTAATAAAGCACAGGATATAATTTAAGTGCTTTGTTATCCTCAATTAGTCTGTCTTCTATTTTTAGGAGGTATTACTAATGACAGATACCTTAGCACATCTGAATAAGGAAAAAGATTATATTTGGAGGTACTAACTATGAAAGAAACAGTAAAGATAGCGGAAAAACCGCTGCTCACAGCGGAAGAAGCTGCCGAATACTTCAATATAGGCGTCAATAAAATCAGATCCATGACTAACGATGAGGATTGTCCCTATGTTTTATGGAGCGGTAACAGGCGCCTTATCAAGCGCAAAGCTTTCGAGGAATTCCTTTATTCTCAGTACTCAATCTGACCCATTAATCGTATTGTTCGGAAATTAGGCTCAAGTTATAATCAACTTAATGATTCTCAATGTCGCACTCAAAGATAACGTAATCAGAATTAACCCCTGCAACGGTGTGATGAAAGATCTGAAGCGCAAATATTCCGGAACCGTAAAAGAAGTCAAAGCATTAACCCGCGCTGAGCAGGAAGTACTCGAAGAATTTATCAGCAGACCCGGTGTTTTCTACTGTCTGTCCCCTCTTATAACAGTGATGTTATACACAGGGATCAGAATCGGGGAGCTTGGAGCCTTAAAATGGGAAGATATTGATTTCGATAATAACGAGATTCATATCAACCACACTCTGCTGTTTGAGAGTAAGGCTACCGGTAAAAAGAGCGAATACTTTCTGAATCCGCCCAAAACACAAAAGAGTAAAAGATGCATACCTATGAATCCTAAAGTCAGGAACGCACTTTTAATGGAAAAAACGCGGCAGGAACTGAAAGGAATAATTTAAGTGCTTTGTTATCCTCAATTAGTCTGTCTTCTATTTTTATGAGGTATTACTAATGACAGATAATAGATTCTCATCAAACAAAATTAGATTAAAGAAAGGAGAGTATCAAAGACCAAACGGAACCTTCGAGTATAAGTGGACCGACGACGATGGCCAAAGACATTCGGTTTATGCTGAAACACTCTTAGGGTTAAGAAAGAAGGAAGAAGAAGTCCTTAAGGATTCTTTGGACAAAGTTAAACTCAAAACTGATTACACTATCAACTCATACTTCAAGATATGGAGAAGAGTTAAGAGCGGAGTCAGAGAGACGACAATCAACACTTACCTTAGAGTATACGACCGTTATATCCAGTCAGACTTCGGAAACACTAAACTTGAAGATTTGAATTACAGCAGACTTGTAATGTTTTACAAGGATCTTATTGAGAATCACGGAATCGGAGTTTCAACCGTAGACAATATTAATGTAATCCTTTCCATGATCCTCAATGTAGCACTCAGAGACGGTGTTATCAGGACCAATCCGAGCATCGGAGCAATGAAAGAGCTCAAACACCAGTACTCAGGCACTGTAAAGAAGGTAAATGCCTTAACAAGAGCAGAACAGACACTCTTAGAAGAATTCTTAACCAGACCGGGTGTCTATAACAGCCTTTCCCCTCTTATAACAGTCATGTTATACACAGGGATCAGAGTCGGAGAATTAGGTGGTCTCAAATGGAGCGACATTGATTTTGAGAACAACGAGATCCACATCAATCACACTCTTATCTACGAAAGCAAGACAAAAGGCGGTAAAAGCGAATACTCACTGAATCCGCCCAAGACAAGAACAAGCGAGAGATGTATCCCGATGAACATCAAAGTCAGAGAAGCTTTGATCGAAGAAAAGAATCGTCAGAAAACCAAAGGAATAAAGTGTGCGATATGCGTAGACGGATATACAAACTTCGTATTCCTTGCTGACAGCGGAAAACCATTCGATTACAAAAAGCTCAATCACCGGTTAGACAGGATCTCTGAAGCTATCGACAACGAGATCAAGAGGAAAGGCAGCATTTATGGACTTACAAGCTTCCCTCATGTACACAGCCATATGTTAAGACACACATTTGCAACACGTATGCGGGAGGCCGGAGCAGACATAAAAGCGACATCCGACATTATGGGACATCACGAAGTGGACATAACACTCAATACTTATACAGACACTTCGGGTGAATTCAAAAGAAAAGAAATTTCTCTTTTGGATTCAAAGACCGGAAATAGATGTTCTTAAAACAGCATTACATTTTCATGTATTTTCAATCAGACCTTACGACAAATTCTCTCAAAGCTGTTGCATAATTATTCATTCAAAATTCAACAGCAAATGCGGTTTCAAAAAGGGCCAGCTTACGACAAGCTTACGACAAGCTTACGACAAATTACCGTAGATTTGAGCAGATTTGAGCAGATTTTCGAAGATTTTATACATCTTCGTAAATGTACGATTATGATAGACAAAACCTCTGAATCCCTTGTCCCACAAGGCTTTCAAGCAAAAAAAAATAAGGAGTCACCGTAAAGGCAACTCCTATTTGGTGGGAAGAGGTGGATTCGAACCACCGAAGTCGAAGACGACAGATTTACAGTCTGTTCCCTTTGGCCGCTCGGGAATCTTCCCATGTTGTAGATTGTCAGTGTAAGTTGGTGGGCCTTCGGGGACTCGAACCCAGGACCCGCCGGTTATGAGCCGGATGCTCTGACCAACTGAGCTAAAGGCCCACGTTACACTTGCGGTGCTTTTCTCAAAGCGCTTGATTAGTATAAATATAAAGGGCGGGTTAGTCAAGCGGAAATTTAACTTATTCCGAATGACTTCCCCGCCCCTTTATAAATCACTTTGCAGTAATGTAGCCCTTGGCTGTCAGAAGCTCTGCAGAGAGCATTCCGCCGCCTGCAGCGCCTCTTAAAGTATTGTGTGAGAGGCAGCAGAACTTGTAGTCGAAGATGTTGTCTTCTCTGAGTCGTGCTACGGATACGCCCATGCCGTTCTCGAAGTTTGCATCGAGCTTAGGCTGAGGACGGTTATCCTCTGCGATGTACTGCAGGAAATGCTTGGGTGCTGAAGGCAGACCGAGCTTAACTGCTTCGCTCTCGTAATTGTTCCATACCTCGATCATCTCTTCCATGGAAGGCTTGTTCTCGAAGGATACGCTTACTGCGGCAGTATGTCCTTCCTGAACAGCTACTCTGTAGCACTGAGCGGAGATAACGGGATTTGCTGCAAGCTCGATGTGATCACCTGCAAGCTTACCCCAGACCTTGAGAGGCTCCTTCTCGGACTTCTCCTCTTCTCCGCCGATGTAAGGGATTACATTGCCGACCATCTCAGGCCAGTCTGCAAATGTCTTACCGGCACCGGAGATTGCCTGATATGTGCATACTGAGATCTGCTTGATACCGTTCTTAAGGAAAGGTGTGAGAGCAGGAACATAGCTCTGGATGGAGCAGTTGGGCTTAACTGCGATGAATCCTCTCTGAGTACCGAGTCTCTTTCTCTGTGCCTCGATAAGGCCAGCATGATCTGCGTTTACTTCAGGGATGATCATCGGAACATCTTCTGTCCATCTGTTTGCAGAGTTGTTGGATACAACAGGTGTCTCGAGCTTGGCGATCTTCTCTTCAAGAGCCCTGATCTCGTCCTTCTTCATATCAACGGCGCAGAAAGTAAAATCGATCTGCTTGCAGTATTCTTCTATATTATCCGTACCGTATACGACAAGGTTCTTTACGTATTCCGGCATGGGAATATCAAGCTTCCAGCGGGAACCGCATGCTTCCTCGTAGGTCTTGCCTGCAGATCTGGGTGACGCGCAAACCGCAACACACTCAAACCAGGGGTGATTCTCAAGCAGCGTTACGAAACGCTGTCCTACGTAGCCTGTAGCGCCAATTACGCCGACTCTCAGCTTCTTTTCCATTTCAAATAATCTCTACTTTCTTAACTTATTCTGTCCGCGTACCGCGCACAGTTGTCTATGACCTGTGCACTATACTAACACAATGACTTTTTTATAACAAGCGCATCAGGTACAAAAAACGTTCATTTCCCTATGATAAAATGTAACAAGATTAACAATGCGGAGATGAAGACCTTGCAAACCTTTCCGATACTGGATCAATACAGTAATTACATGCTTGCGGCTCTCGGAAGATCCGAGCTTACCGTCAAGGAGTATTCGTATGACATTATATGTTTTGCAAGGTTCTATATGCAGGACCATGGCCTTGTCCCGACGGATACCCCTTTCGAGGAGATAGATGTGTCTCATGTCGGTATCGACATGCTGAACAAGGTTACCACGGATGATCTTCTGGCCTTCATAATATGGCTGTCGAGGAACAGGAAGCAGTCCAATGCCGCACGCGCGAGACATGTTGCTTCCCTGAGGAGTTTTTTCAAGTATCTGTATAACAAGAAGCACCTGATAGACCAGAACCCCGCATATGACCTTGAGTCACCCAAGATAGGCAAGCGTCTGCCCAAGTATCTTACACTCGATCAGAGCCGGGAACTGCTGGAGACAGCGTACAACTCCCCTCATGATTCGAACGAGCGCGATTACTGCATGCTGACGCTGTTCCTTAACTGCGGTATGCGTCTGGCTGAGCTCCGGGGCATCGATACAGACGATATCCACGATACGACTCTGACCGTAATCGGTAAGGGCAATAAGGAGCGCACCATATACCTTAATGAAGCGTGTCTTACTGCCATCAGCGACTGGATGGAGAAGCGCGCTACAATGAAGATCAAGCCGGAAGCAGCCAAAGCACTGTTCATCTCCAAGAGAGGCACCAGGATATCCGACGATATGATCCAGATAACCATCAAGAGGCTCCTTGCCGAGGCGGGGATCGATACCAGGGTGTATTCGGTGCATAAACTCAGGCATACTGCCGCCACGCTGATGTATAAATACGGTCAGGTGGATATCCGTAACCTTCAGATGATCCTCGGACATCAGAGCGTATCGACTACGCAGATCTACACGCATGTAGACGAGAGCCAGCTGCAGAGTGCCATCGAGAGCAATCCGCTGGCAAATTTTGATCCGGATAAGGGTAAAAAGTAACCTTCAGGCCTCAGTATCAGCCGCTGGTAGCAGAGATCTCAGGTTCTGTGGTCTCGGCAAGGCTTGCAGCAATCTGCGCCTCAGGCTGTGCGGGTTCAGTCTCTCCGCCTTCAGGTACTGCTTCTCCGCCCTCTTCGCCCGGTGTCTGCTCGACAAACTTGACGTTCAGCGGGAAATAACCCATGGCAGATATGAACTGTTCCTGTACCGATGAATTCTCGAAGATTCCCTTCTCATTGATGAGGACATCCTTCGTATAAGGCACCGTGACAGCCGCATAGCTTACCATCCAGATGATGACGGACAGCACTATTATCTCTAGCACGAGAAGGGGTGTCACCGCGAAAATATCATTCTTCTTGCGGGTAACCATCGTCATGCCGGTCTTCTTGACATCAGTCGAGATGAACTCGGCCATCTTGAATGTCTTGGAATCGATCTTTGCAGTGATCTTCTCGAGCATTGAGTTCCTTGTATATTCGTCCAGAAGCCTGTCTGCATACGTCATGTCGGCAGGAAGAGGATACTCCTCCACAATATGCTTCGCATTCTCGAGCAATATGTCGCCGAAAACATATATGACCTTATCGCCCGGTATTGCCGCACGCTTGGAATATACATCGAGATAGGACTTTACGATGGCATTCTCACATCTGGTCGCTTCCTTTGTGATCTTATACACAGAGGGATAGACCATTACAACGGTCGACATATAGAAGTCCTTGAAGTTCTCACGGGTGAGCTGGGCATTCCACAGATCATCAGCCATTGTAATCACCTCCGTTTCCGTTGTCGTCGCCTTCCGGCGCATAAGAGCCCGGAACTTCGCTGTTCAGGAATGCTGTGGGATCAGGTGCGACAGGCGCCTGCTGCATGTCAGGACCCTGAACAGGTCTGTTGGCATAGAAGTCTTCAGCAGATACAGGTACAGGTTCCTGAGGCATGGAAGGTGCGGGAGCAGCCTGGGGCGGAAGCTCGGCCGATCCGGGAACTCCTCCTGCATTCTGAACAGGAGCCATTGTAGCGGGATCAACTCTCTTATTCTTCTTGGAAGCCTTGAGGCTTGTATCTCTTTCATCGATCTGGCCGGAGATGGCAGATATCGGATAGATGAAAGCCAGAAGGGCCAGTATGACAGTCGCGATCAGGAATACGATCCTGACATCGCCGATCATGAAGGATACCATGCTTACGGGGATCAGGATGCCGAAGCCGAAGTAGAAAGAATACTCGGCGCACTTCCTGAGGTTAGCCTTATACTTCTTGCCGCAGATGAGATACAGGACATAGATGTAATAGAAGTCATGTATACCGAGTGCGATACCGAACAGTGATACTGTTACGATGAGGATCTTGGCAGAAGGCATAAGGGCAAATATCAGTATACCGATAAGTACCGAAGCGCCCTCGATTATCACTCTGACCCTTGAAGTCAGCACATTGCTGTATCTGTTCTTGACGAATCCTGTGATCACGCAGGCGAAGAGGCCGCAGATAAGGAAATAGAACGAGCTCGTGGCAAGCGAGATACCGACCTTCTCAAGATAATTCGGAACGAACACCAGAAGGAATGACACAGCCATGCCGAGGATGAGGAAAGAAGAATTCAGGAACTTGCCCGCATCCCTGTCCGTAGCGATCTGAAGCCATCCGCTGATGCTCAGAGGTGCCTCTCTTACCGGATTGTTGTTCTGGATGAAGTAGATCATGCCGAATGCCGAGAGAATGAGGACCGCACCGCTTATTACTGATACGATGAGAAGTCCGAATCTCTCATAGCAGATACCTGCAATGACTGTACCTACGGATACACCCATGAAGCATGCAGCGCTCTGGATGTTGTGGATAGTTCTGTCGCTAAAGTCCTTGTAGCCGAGTCTTCCCGCATTGATCCTGTAGTCTCTCATGTAGCTGAAAGGCATACCGAAGCAGAATCCCATGGGAAGAGTCAGAGCGATCGCGACGTACGGATTGCTTACGATGCCCGTAACGAGCGCCAGGAAGTATCCGAATGCAGTAATGCTGATGATGGCGATCTTGCTGGTAAGCTTGGACTTGATATAGAGCCTGAAGTTCGACAGGCCGAAGAAGCCGAAGGCAAACAGCAGGCAGGATACCGCGATGAAAGCCTGTATCGCAGGCTGCGGCAGATAATCCAGCGTCTGTTTATAGAAGTCGGCATAAGTTATCGGGATCATTATGGAGCCCAGCGACATGAAGAACGACAGGAACCTTATGGCATTCTCGCCGTACATTACGATGACCGGAGCATTGCCGGATATGCCTCTGGACAGCGTCGAGATGAACAGGTTCAGCTCGAACACGATGATGCCCATCGAGATCGCGATCGAGAAGATCGTGAATATCCATGAGAGCGACATGCCGTTGACCGTGGATTCAAAATCCTCACGGGGCATCATTACCTCGAGTATGCCCGCAACGGTATTCTCCGATGATATGATGGGCGCGATGGCGGTAACATAGCTGTCGTTACCCTCTTTACGCGAAGTGAACGCTACCTGCTGCTCGACGAAACAGTTTACATACTGGTCGCCTGCACCGGACAGATAGTACTGATCGGTCGTTCCGCCTGTCTGAGACGTATAGAGTCTCAGGAACGAATCACCGGCCATCGTATAGATATTGAAAGTATAGTTCTTATCCGTACCGTAAGAATATACGGGCAGCGGATAGCTCATGTTCTCAACGATCGGAGAATAGCTGAGCGCGATGGCTGAAGACAGCGCACACTTCTCCATGGAATCGGCACGCTCGCTCTCAAGCGCCTTAACATAGACGGAAGACAGCTGCGAGGACATAACGAGAAGGACTATGAGGACTATCGCAAAGCAGTAACCTATCGTAGTGGATGTTATCCTCTTGTCCCTGCTCCTTGCAGACTCTCCTCTGCCCTTGTCACCCTGCTTGCTGCGCATGATCTTGACGAAGATCTCCTGAACGATGAACAGGACAACGCCTGCAACAACAGCGATTATTACGGCAAGGAGTATCCTCGACTCCAGTGTGTTGCCGATCTCATACAGGCCGTCATACGATACCTTGTACTCGAAAACGCCCACACACATACCGGTACTGTCGGTAATGGGGACTATGATACTCTCGAAATTGGATCCGCCAACAACGGTATTCTGGAAGCTTCCGTCTAGCCATTCGGATACCTTCCTGCCGGCAACGGCAAAATCCTTCTCGCTGGCAGCGCCGTTATAGAGCAGTACTGACAGCTGGCCGTCCTTATAGGCATACAGAGCATAGCTCTCCTGGGAGAGGTTCTCTGTGGAGGTATCAGCGAGCATGAGATTGAATACAGTAGCGTATTTCTGAGCGGCAGCGCCGGAATCAGCGGAGATATCATCACCGTTAATGGTCCTCTTGACGATGTCGCATACCTGCTCGACCTTGGAATCAGATATTCTCTTGAATTCTCCCTCGAACTGCAGTCTCATGTGGTGAACAGCAAAAGAGACTGCGGCAATGGATATAAGGAAAGATACGATGACCAGTATGACAATACGGACAAGACGGTTAACTATATCCGTCTGTCCTGCCTTAGGATCACCATAAGAATTTGACATAACAAAACAACCTCCGCATAAGAAGTTTTCAATTCATTATACATAAAAAAATAAAAAAATAAAAAAACAGCGGCTAATTGCCACTGTTTTCTTACTGGTTGCGGAGGTGGGACTCGAACCTCACGACCTCCGGGTTATGAGCCCGGCAAGCTACCAACTGCTCCACTCCGCGATATCAAATGTGGTGCTCGTGACCGGACTTGAACCGGTACGGATTTTACTCCGACGGATTTTAAGTCCGTTGCGTCTGCCAATTTCGCCACACGAGCTTATCCTCAGAACGCAAAGAATAATAACATCACCCCTGAATAATGTCAAGTTTATAACAAATGCTTCTCTGTGAACAGAAAGTGCTTTAAATAAAATATTTAGTGATATTATATTTACAATCTATAGTTGTGAGGAGACAAATATGGAATTTGATCCAAACGAGAACAAGAACGGTTTTGGTCCCAACAGCGGAATGGATCCTAATGATGATTTTATCGATTCTTCCTTTGCTGTTCAGTTCAAACCGAATGACCCCGCAGGTTCAGTATCAGACAAGCTGAAGCAGAATTCTTATCCGTCCAATGAATACGATGACGGATTTGAAGATGAGTTCAAGGATGAGTTCGATAACTTCGAATTCGATTCTTCCATCTCTGCCTTCAAGCCTCTCGCCCCTCAGCCTGAGTCTGAGAAGCCCGCTTTCTCGGCTAAGCCCGAAGAGAAAGCTCCCGATACTAAGGCTGAAGTAAAACCGGAAGAACCGGCAAAGCCTGCGTTTGCTCCTGTAAACAAGGAACCTGAGAAGCCGGCATTTGCACCTTTCGGCAAAGCTCCCGATAAGCCCGCAGAACCCGTAAAGCCTGCTTTCGCTCCCGCGAACAAGGCTCCAGAGAAGACTGCAGGTGTTGATGATATACCTGAATTCAAGCCTCAGGATCTGGAATTCAACAGTTTTGGCAAAGACAATAAGGATTCTAAGGACCTTCCCGGCAATAAGATCTTCGAGAAGGGCAACGATCTTGATTTTGCAACATCCGAACAGGGTAAGGCTACAAGCCCGTTCGCAGGCGGCAAGCCCGAAGCAAAGGATGCCAAGGACGAAGGCATCAAGACTTTCGGTACCGTAGCATCAGGCGTAGATGCATTCAAGAAGACAGAGGCTCCTGCAGAGCCCAAGAAGCCTGAGGCAAAGCCGTCTCCCTTCACAGCTCCTGTTGCTCCCGCAGCAAAGGCAGAACCTGCTAAGCCTGCACAGAGTGCATTTGCTAAGCCTGCCGATAAGAAGAGCCCGTTCGGCAAACCATTCTCGCCAAAGCCCTCCCCTTCTGTTCATTTCGATTCAGGCAAGCCCGAAGATAAAGCTCCTGCAAAGGCAGAAGTGAAGGCTCCCGCTGTAGAAGAGAAGAAAGATATCCCTGCAGCAGGTATCGCTGCTGCCGGAGTTGCTGCCGCTAAAGCTGCAGAACCCAAGGCACCTGTTGCTCCCGCTGCACCTGTTGCCAAGGAAGCACCCAAGGCGCCTGTTGCTCCTGCCGCACATGTTGCTAAAGAAGCTCCCAATGCGCCTGCTGCACCCGCTGCCAAGGAAGCACCCGCTCATAAGGCTCCGGCAGCTAATATAAACGCACCTAAGGCACCCGCTGCGCCTGCTGCGCCTGCAAGACACGAGGAACCTGTTAAGCCTGCTGACCAGGCAAAGAGACCCGTAAGCAACACCGGAATGGCTGCTGCAAGCGAGAGAGCTCCTAAGGAAGCACCTAAGGCTGCTCCTGCAGCACCCGCTGCCAAGGAAGCTCCTAAAGCTGCACCTGCGGCTCCCGTCAACAAGCTTAATCCTGCAGACAGCAAAACTGATGCAAAGCTCGACAATTCCGTCAAGCCCGAGACTAAGAGGCCAGCTCCGAGAGGAACACCTCAGCAGCCTGCCATTCCTCCCAGAAAGCCTGCTGCACCTGCTGCAAATAACACTGCTGCACAGAACGCTTTCGATAGGAACGAGCGTAAGGCAGCAAGCAAGGCCGTACCTCATGACAATCATAAGCAGATCACGGGTGTAACCCCTGTTGCCAAGAGCAAGAGTAAGTCCAAGCCCGTCAAGGAATCGCGTTCGCCCGGAATTGCAGGCGTTATAACTCTTGTCTGCGTAATGCTCGCGTTCGTCGGCGTTCTCTGGATCCTCTCCAATACTGACAAGATCTCAAGCCTGTTCGGCGGTTCGAGCATCGTATCACTCTCCGAGACCAAGAAGGAAAAGGAGACTGAGACAGAGAAGATCACTACCGCTACTTCTGAAGAGTCTGAGGAACCGGAAGAGACTACAACTGAAGAAGTTGTCGAGACTACGACCGAGACCACAGAACAAACAACCGAAGAGACTACTGAAGCAACCACGGAAGAGACCACAAAGGAAACTACCGAAGAGACGACCACGGAGACTACTGAAGAGACAACAACTGAGGCTACCACGGAAGCTACAACGGTTGAGACTACAAAGAAGCCTTCCACATCCGGCGGTTCAGTCGTTACAGACTTCAACACCAAGCTCTCAGGCTTCAAGCAGACTTCCGGCGGCTTCAAGTTCGATATCACTCTTACAAATAAGAGCAACGAGACGGCTGATCTCAAGGCCTCCCTTGAAGAGGTTGACATCACCTTCTATGCCAACTCTGATATCACGAGCATCACCTGTGATGAGATGACATTCACCGGTTCCGGCAAGGATTGGGTCGGCGTTCCTAACGGCGCGACGATCGAGGCCGGCGATGAGTACTCGTTCACAGTCTATGTAAACACAGAATCTTCAGTAACCAAGTACGGTTATAACAGCTGCTACTTCGACTGGAACTGATGTTGACCTGACATGAACAAACAAAAAGAGGTTGCGATATGCAACCTCTTTTTAATTACACATTTTTAATATGTCAGAACCATTCACGGTGACCTTCGACGTAGAGCTTCTGGAATTCCTCATCAGTCTTGGTCAGATACAGTATTCCGTCCACTAACGAGAATACAAACGGGATATAGATCGTAAATACTCCTATGATCGAGAAGAAGAGCGAGAATATCATGAACAGGCTGAACAAGAAGGTAAGCAGATAGACTATGCCTGACGAGACATATCCCATATAGAACTTATGAGCCCCGCACCAGCCGAGCAAAAAAGCCAACACGGCCGCAGTAGACCTCTCCTTTGCAGGCTTGGTCTTGACCGGAGTAATGTTGGTATTCTCTTCAGACATCTTATCCTACCTCAGGCCTTAGCCTTGACCGTATCGAAAACAAACTTACCTGAACGGTATCCGATCTTAAGTTCTGATACATCCTTGAGTTCGCCCTTGAGGAACATATCCGCAAGAGCATCCTCGATATTGGATCTGATCGCCTTCCTGAGCGGTCTTGCTCCGTACTTCTCATCATATCCGACCTCAGCCAGCCTGTCACCTGCAGACTTGGTCATGGTGCCCTTGATGCCCTTATCAGCGAGAGACTGGTAGACATCCTTCATCATGATGTCTGCGATCTTACGGATCTCATCAGGTGTGAGTTCCTTGAAGATGATGGTCTCATCCACACGGTTCAGGAACTCGGGTCTGAATGTCTCCTTGAGCGCTGTCTGAACATGCTGCTCGAGCGCCTCATGCGTACCGGAGAAGAAACCGATGGTGGAAGCCTTTGCCGAGCTTCCCGCATTAGATGTCATTATGATGATGCAGTTCTCGAAGTTAACGTGCAGGCCGTGAGAATCAGTCAGCACACCGTCATCGAGCATCTGCAGGAGCAGATTGAACACATCCGGATGCGCCTTCTCTACCTCGTCAAACAATATGACTGAATAAGGCTTCCTCCTGACCTGCTCTGTTAGCTGTCCGGCATCGTCGAATCCGACATATCCCGGAGGCGAACCGATAAGCTTACTTACCGAATGCGGCTCCATGTATTCGGACATATCTATTCTTATAAGCGCTTCTTCTGTATCGAACATTACTTCAGCAAGAGCCTTAACAAGCTCTGTCTTACCGACACCCGTAGGTCCTACGAAGATGAATGACGTCGGCTTATGCTTCTTGGTGAAGCCTGCTCTCGTGCGTCTTACGGCCTCAGCGACGGCATGTACAGCCTGTTCCTGGCCTACTACTCTCTGATGGAGTCTCTCTTCAAGATGCAGGAGCTTGTCCGTCTCACTCTCGGAGATCGACTTCAGCGGGATACCTGTCCACATCTCCACTACCCTGGCGATGTCTTCTATCTGGATGGGATCCGGTACTATGTCACTCTCCAGTGCATTGAGCTCGGCTTCGAGTCTGTCTACCTTTGCCTTGAGCTCGGCAGCCTTCTCGTAGTCAGCTTCGCGCTCTTCGGGAGAAGAATTCTCCATGGAATCGAGCTGCTTCTGATGCTCATCCTGAGCCTCGGCAAGAGCCTTCTTCGTATTAGCAAGCTTAACGAGCTTAACATTCTTGAGATTAGCAGCAGAACCGGCTTCATCGATAAGGTCGATGGCCTTGTCAGGCAGGAAACGGTCCGTTATGTATCTCTTGGAAGACTTAACAGCAAACTCTATTACCTCGTCAGAATAAGTGACATTGTGGTGCTTCTCGTAGTAATCCTTGATGCCCTTGAGGATCTCGATTGAATCCTCGATGGAAGGCTCGTCGAGCATGACCTTCTGGAATCGTCTCTCAAGAGCCGAATCCTTCTCGATCTTCTTATACTCTGCTGTAGTCGTAGATCCCAGTATCCTGAGTTCGCCTCTGGCGAGTGCGGGCTTGAGGATATTGGCAGCATTGGTGGAACCTTCAGCATCACCTGCGCCGACGATAGTATGAAGCTCATCGATTACGAGGATAATGTTCTCAGCCTTGATGGCTTCATTGATAACGCCCTTGATTCGGCTCTCGAACTGACCTCTGAACTGAGTGCCTGCGACCATAGCGGGAAGGTCGAGCTGCCATACCTGCATATTGAGGAGCTTCTCGGGTACAGTTCCTTCAACTATCTTCACTGCCAGACCCTGAGCGACAGCTGTCTTACCAACACCCGGAGCACCGATGAGAACCGGATTGTTCTTGCTCCTTCTGTTCAGGATCTGGATGCAGCGCTCGATCTCGGTATCTCTGCCGATGATGCGGTCGATCTTGCCTTCCTGTGCGCGCTGGGTGAGGTTGGTACCGAATTCGTTCAGATACTTAAGACGTGAGCGGTTCTTGAGCTTCTTGCCGTTCTCGCCCTTCTTCTCGTCATCCTTGCCGGCCATGGAACCGGGTCTTCTGCCGAACATACCTCCGAGGAAGCCCTGCTTACGCTCTTCTTCCTCATCGCCCGACTTGGAATCGTCAGCATCGGCAACATTGATGGGGGTAGAATCCTCATCGAATTCATAGCCGTCATCATCATCTTCAAAGCTGTTTCCGAATTCACCGGATGCGAGCGATCTTAAGAACTCCGAAGGATCGGCATTGACATCGTTGTTGCCGATCATGTCCTCGATCCTCTCGCTCATCTCGTCGATATTGTCACCGTTGATGCCGGTAGCCTTGAACATGTCAGATACACCGGCTATTCCTGATTCATATGCACACTTGAGGCAGAAACCTTCGTCTATCCTCTTTCCGGCCTCAAAACGGCTCGTGAATATGATCGCATGTCTTGTCTTACATATACTGCAAAGTGCCATTTATTGATCTTCCTTCTCCTTGATCCTTCGTCTGACCTTAGGTCCTGTCAGAATGTCGAGCTGCTCCTCTTCGAGCCTCTCGGTATCGATAAACGCAGCAAGGTCTTTATATTGACCGGATGCTCTTGCCTTATCGAGTACAGGCTTAAGGAACTGACCCGTATAGGATCGCTTTATTTTACATATCTCTTCCGGAGTACCTTTTGCAATGACTTCTCCCCCTTCGTCACCGCTCTCCGGACCCATGTCAATGATGTAGTCCGCCGTCTTGATAACATCGAGATTATGCTCTATCACGACGACAGTGTTCTTATTTTCAGACAGGCGCTCCAAAATGTCAACAAGCTTATGGACGTCCGCTATGTGCAGTCCCGTGGTAGGCTCATCGAGCACATATATCGTCTTGCCCGTTGATCTCTTGGACAGTTCGGCTGCCAACTTTATCCTCTGTGCTTCACCGCCAGACAGGGTCGTAGACGGCTGTCCGAGTTTGATGTAACCCAGACCTACATCCTGAAGAGTCCTTACCTTCTTGAAGATGCTCGGATTGTTCCTGAAGAATACGCAGGCTTCATCGACGGACATCTCAAGGACATCCGATATGTTCTTGCCGTTATATCTTACTTCGAGCGTCTCTCGGTTATAGCGCTTGCCGTGGCAGACGTCGCAGGTAACATAGATGTCCGGAAGGAAGTGCATCTCGATCTTGTTGACACCGTCTCCCGCACAGGCTTCGCACCTGCCGCCCTTTGTGTTGAAGCTGAACCTTCCTGCAGTGTAGCCGCGCATTTTCGCATCGGGCGTGGAGGCAAAGAGCTTCCTTATGAGATCGAACAGTCCGATATATGTGGCAGGGTTACTCCTCGGAGTCCTTCCTATCGGGCTCTGGTCGATGCAGATTATCTTGTCGAGGTTCGAATAGCCCGTGATGCGATCGCACTTCACCTTGGACTTACGCGCGCCGTTGAGTTCGTGAGACAGATACGGTACGAGCGTCGAATTGATGAGCGAGGACTTGCCTGAACCTGATACCCCCGTAATGACTGTAAAAAGACCTATGGGGATATCAACATCGATATTCTTAAGGTTATTGATGGATGCATTGTGGATCGTCAGCATCTTCTTTTTGTCTACGGGGCGTCTGTTGATCGGAACAGGGATGAACTTCTCGCCGGACAGATACTGGCCGGTGACAGATCCGGGTGTATTGATGATATCGTCTATCGTGCCCTGGGCTACGACATTGCCTCCGAAGGAACCTGCTCCGGGACCGATATCTATAATGTGATCTGCTGCGCGCATCGTCTCCTCGTCATGCTCAACCACAATGATCGAGTTGCCGAGATCCCTGAGCTTGAAGAGCGTCTTGATAAGCTTGTCGTTATCCCTCTGGTGAAGTCCGATGGAAGGCTCATCAAGTACGTACAGCACACCCTGAAGGCCTGCACCTATCTGGGTGGCAAGTCTGATCCTCTGAGCCTCACCGCCCGAGAGAGTTGCCGAAGACCTGGCAAGAGTAATATATTCGAGTCCTACATCATTGAGGAACTGCAGCCTCGCGCCGACCTCTCTTAAGATGGGTTCTGCAATCTCCTTGTTCTTACCTCTGAACGACAGTCCCTTAAAGAACTTCAGGAGTTCTTTTACGGACAGAGCCGTGAGTTCGCTTATGTTCTTATCCTTTACCTTTACTGACAGGCTGTTCGGATTAAGTCTCGCACCGCCGCATACAGGGCATACGTCAATGCTCATGTATCTCTCGTAAGATGCCTTCGCATCCTCGCTCATAGACTCGCGCCACCTGCGGTACACGCTGGGCACGACTCCTTCCCACGATGAATAGTAGTCCCCTTCTCGCGGATATACGGAATTAGTCGTGTCGATCTTGAGCTTCTCTCCGTCGTTGCCGAACATGATTATGTCCTTGATCTTGTCGGGCAGCTTGTAATAGGGGGTATCAAGCGAGAACTTGTATCTCTCTGCAAGTGCAGTTATGAAGCCTCTGCCCCAGCTCTTGGGATCGTCAAAGTTCCATCCGGCAGTCCTTACCGCGCCTTCGTTGATCGAGAGCTTGGGATTCGTCACGCAGAGTTCGGGATCCACATTGATGAGAGTACCTATACCCGAGCAGTTCGGACATGCACCCTCGGGGCTGTTGAACGAGAAGCTTCTCGTCGTTATCTCCGGGATCGATATGCCGCAGTCCGGGCAGGCAAGATTCTGCGAGAAGAACTCTTCGCCCGTCTCATATACCTTCTCACCCTTATCGTCCTCACTTGCGGTCTGAGTCTCGACCAAGAGAAGACCGCCTGCGAGCTTGAGCGCAGTCTCACAGGAATCCGTAAGCCTGGTGATGTTCGCTTCCTTCATGACGATCCTGTCAACCACGACTTCGATCTCATGCTTGTTGTTCTTATTGAGCTTGATGTCCTCGTCTAGCTCATACATGATGCCGTCGACCTTGACTCTCGCGAAGCCCTGCTTCCTGAAGCTCTCGAAAAGCTTGGAGAACTCACCCTTCTTGCCTCTTACCATGGGGGCATAGATGATCATCCTGGTGCCTTCGGGATATTCCTTGAGCTTGTCTATGATCTGATCGATGGTCTGCGTCTTGATCGGCTTGCCGCAGTTCGGGCAGTACGGCTGACCCACACGGGCATACAGAAGCCTGAAGTAGTCATAGATCTCCGTAACGGTACCTACAGTGGACCTGGGGTTCACCACGGTTGACTTCTGGTCTATCGAGATGGCGGGAGACAGGCCTTCTATATTATCGACGTCAGGCTTCTCCACCTGACCGAGGAACATCCTCGCATAAGACGAGAGCGACTCAACATAGCGTCTCTGGCCTTCCGCATAGATCGTATCGAAAGCAAGAGACGACTTGCCGGAACCGGACAGTCCGGTCACAACGACCAACTCGCGTCTGGGGATATCGATATCTATATTCTTGAGGTTGTGCTCTCTGGCACCCCTTATCTTTATATACTTATTCTCTTCCATCAGATCCATCCTTATTCTGCTAAGAGATTATAACACCCGGGGCCTGTGTTTGTCTGTGAAATATGAGGCATACGTGTTATAAAAATAAACAAGCTCCGGTAATATCCGGAGCTTGTCTTACTGGTGACCCCAAGCGGATTCGAACCGCTGATTGCGCCGTGAGAGGGCGCCGTCTTAACCACTTGACCATGGGGCCGATTTGCTTTGCCCGTGTATATTACCATAAGGGCAAAGCTAATTCAAGCACTTTATTATTGTCTGTTAAAGTTGATGAGGCATCCCTTGGAGATTATCTGTCTCTCATCGTCTGTCAGATCGCCCAGAGTAAGGCTGATCTCCTTCATTCCCTTGTTGACGATATAGGCCTTGATCTCCTCAGTCTTCTCTTCCACAGCCTTCTTGATATCGGGAACGAATACATAGTCACCGACTTCGAAGCCTGCGTCTTCAGCGATAACAAACGGCAGCATGCCCCAGTTGATGAGATTGGATCTGTATCTCTTGGTAGCATATTCATTGGCGATGTTAGCCCAGCCGCCAAGTACCTTCTGGCAGGAAGCTGCCTGCTCACGTGCGGAACCGTCGCCCGGCTTTACAGCATAGATGGTGGAACCGAATCCCGTATTGTCCTTTGATACTTCGGGGAACTTCTCCTTGATGGCCGTCATGACAGGCTTGATGTCAGGATAGATCTCACAGGGGTGTCCGCCCTCTTCCCTTGCAATCTCGACCTTGTGGAATTCTTTCGCGCGGCCGACATATTCGGGATCCTTACGGGAGAGCGTGAACTCTGCAAGTCCGATGGGATTCGAACGATAAGAGGAAGTCTCGCCAGAAGGGATGAGCTCGTCTGTTGTGGTAACAGGGTCATGGATGACAGAGCAGAACTTGAGTACGAGGTTATCCGTAAGTGCGGGCATGACGGGCCAGTCCTTGATGTTCGGTCCGAGCCTGAGTTCTTCGGAAGGATCAGCCTTGCCCCAGCCGTCGTATACTCTCTTGCCGTAGATGTCCTTGTCGAAGAAGTATTTCGGGCCGGTGAACTCGACATCGATGTCCGTTGCGGGTGTAAGCGCGCCCTGGTTGATGGCCGTAGCCGCGATGGATCTGGCGTCCATGAGGGCAACGGATGCGATCTGGCCGCTCTGGATCTTGGAACCTTCACGGTTCGGGAAGTTACGTGTGGAGTGACGGATGGAGAGAGCTCCGTTGGAAGGAGTGTCTCCTGCACCGAAGCAGGGTCCGCAGAATGCTGTCTTAACAACGGCACCGGTCTGAAGGATATCAGCTACGCGGCCGTTCTTAACGAGCTCCATCATGACAGGCATGGAAGCGGGATAAACGTTGAGCGAGAACTCGTCGGATCCGATGAAGTGGCCTCTTAAGATATCAGCTGCATCACAGATATTCTCGAATCCGCCGCCTGCGCAGCCGCCGATTACGCCCTGCTGAACATAGAGCTTGCCGTTCTTGATCTTATCCGTAAGCTTGAAGTCAACATTGCCCGTAAGCTGCTTTCTGCCGTTCTCTTCTGCCTCGTGGAGGATATCCTCAAGGTTGGCGTTGAGTTCTTCGATGGTGAAGACATTGGACGGGTGGAAAGGAAGTGCGATCATAGGACGGATCTTGGACAGATCTACCCTGATGGCACCGTCATAGTAAGCGATATCGGCAGGATCGAGCTTGCTGTACGCCTCGCTCCTGTAATGTGTATCGTACCAGTCCTTTGTATTGTCATCTGTTCTCCAGATGGAAGACAGACATGTAGTCTCTGTTGTCATGACGTCTACGCCGATACGGAAGTCTGTGGAAAGATTCGATACGCCGGGGCCTACGAACTCCATTACCTTGTTCTTGACGTAGCCGTTCTTGAATGTGGCGCCGATGAGTGCGAGCGCAACGTCCTGGGGACCGACGCCCTTTACGGGAGCGCCTTCAAGGTAGATCGCAACAACGCCGGGGCGCTTAACGTCATAAGTCTTACTTAAGAGCTGCTTGGCAAGCTCTCCGCCGCCTTCGCCTACTGCCATCGTACCGAGTGCGCCGTATCTGGTGTGGCTGTCTGAACCGATGATCATCGCTCCGACTTCGGCAAGCTCTTCTCTGGCATACTGATGGATTACTGCCTCATGGGGAGGTACGAAGATGCCGCCGTACTTCTTTGCTGCGGTCAGACCGAAAACATGGTCGTCCTCGTTGATCGTACCGCCTACGGCACAAAGGGAGTTGTGGCAGTTGGTAAGAACGTAAGGTATCGGGAACTCAGTCATGCCCGAAGCTCTTGCGGTCTGGATGATGCCTACGAAAGTAATATCGTGCGATGTCATCTTGTCGAACTTGATCTTAAGGACATCTCCGCCGTCAGAAGTATCGTGCTTGGAAAGGATGCCGTAAGCCATGGTACCCTTCTTTGCAGCTTCCCTGGAAGCGTCGTCTGTCTTGATGCCTGCTGCGCCCAGTGCTCCGATATCGTCTTCTGCGATAAGCTCTGTGCCGTTCTTAAGATAAGCTCCGCCTTTGAATAACTCTAACATCTTCTGTTACTCCTTCTAATGTATTTACGTCTTAGATTATGTTCTTTCTGTCTTCCATTGCCTGGTAAGGTCTTCTCTTATTGACGCACTTGAATGCGGGACGCATAATGCGGCCGCCGGAGACGAGTTCCTCGATCCTGTGCGCGCTCCATCCCGCGATCCTTCCGCACGCAAACAGCGGCGTATAGAGCTCGGAAGGAATACCGAGCATCGAATATACGAGTCCTGCGTAGAAGTCAACATTGGCGCATACGAGCTTATCCGACTTCTTTACGTCGTGGAATACTTCAGGTGCGATCTTCTCAACTCTGAGGTAGAGGTTGTAAAGATCCATGTTGCCTGTCTCTTCAGCAAGGAGCTGAGCGTGCTTCCTGATGGTTACGGTCCTCGGGTCTGACAGTGTGTAAACCGCATGGCCGATACCGTAGATCAGGCCGGACTTATCGTAAGCTTCCTTCTTGAGGATTTTTGTAAGATAATCTCTGATCTGGTCCTCGTCCTCCCAGTTGCTGATGTTTGCGCGGAGATCCGTCATCATTCCGTAAGCCTTGCCTGAAGCTCCGCCGTGCTGGGGACCCTTGAGAGATCCTACGGCAGCCGCCATAACGGCATAGGTATCAGAGCCGGTGGAAGATACCGCGTGGGTTACGAAAGTCGAGTTGTTGCCGCCGCCGTGCTCTGCGTGGAGAACGAGCATAAGATCCAGGATCCTTGCCTCGAGCTCTGTGAACTTTCCGTCAGGTCTCATGAGATAGAGGATATTCTGAGCGGTGTTGTACTCGGCGACAGGATTGTGGATATAGAGGCTGTGGTGCTCTATATAGTGTCTGCGTGCCATATAAGCATAAGAGATGAGCACCGGGAATCTCGCGATGAGCTCGGTGCACTGTCTTACGACATTGTGTATATCAGTAGAATCCGGGTTATCGTCATATGAATACAGAGCTAGGACCGAGCGTGCGAGCTTGTTCATGATATCCGGCGAAGGTGCCTTCATGATCATGTCCTCGGTAAAGTTCGGAGGAAGAGGTCTCGAGCTCGACAGAAGCTCATTGAAGCTTGCGAGATCGCTCTTGGTGGGAAGGTCTCCCGTAAGGAGCAGGAAAGCAGTCTCTTCAAAACCGAAGCGTCCCTGGGGGAAGAAACCGTTTACAAGATCGGAGATCTCATATCCCTGATAGAAGAGCTTGCCTTCTACCGGGATCCTGTCTGCATCATCAACGATGTAGCTCATTACCTCGCCGACTTCGGTAAGTCCTACTAGAACGCCCGTGCCGTCGTTATTACGAAGGCCGCGCTTAACATTGTACTTTGTATACAGAGTAGGTTCGATGTGGCTCTTAACGCTTGCCACATCAGTCAGCATGCCTATTATCTCTTCTTTCTTATCGGGTTCCATTGCATCTTCCTTCTTTGCACATAATCGTGCTTATGATTTCAGCCATGAAATTATAACATCTTTTACGCGATAATATTATTTAAAAAAACAAGTATATAAGGCCAAATGATTATGTAAACAGTCAACGCAGGGTCGAGAGCACATACCCCATGATGGAAGAAGCCGCAGCCGCGTTGAGCGATTCAGCCTTTCCGGGCATGGGAATCTTTACCAGCTGCGTGCATTTAGCAGATGTCTCGTCTGTAAGGCCTCTGCCCTCGTTTCCTATGAGATACATGACCGGAAGCGTTATGCCGGCTTTATCGAGTTCTTCTCCTTTAAGGTGCATTGCAAGGCTGGAAACGGATTTTCGCGAGCAAAACGCGAAAGCCTCGTCAGGAGTCTTCGTTACCAGCGGCAGATGCCATACTGAACCCATGGAGGCCCTGATGGTCTTCTCGTTGAACGGGTCACAAGTACCGGGACTCATGATGACCGCAGTAAAGTCGAACGCATCGGCAGTCCTAATGATAGTACCGAGATTGCCGGGGTCCTGCACATCTTCAAGGTAGCAGTAGATGTCCTTGCCGTTGCCTCTGAAAGGGATCGTTCCTGCCATATCAGGCTGACCGACGACGCAGGCAATACCCTGGGGATGCACCGTAGACGATATCTTCTCGAAACACTTCTCGCTTACTACGGTAACATCAGCACCTTTGGCATAGTCCAAAGCCCAATCCTCATTGGCTTCGGTAACGACGACCTCACGGAGGACCGCACCGGATTCTATGGCATCGCGGCAGAGCCTCTCGCCCTCAATGAAGACTACGCCCTCACGGCGCGCATTCTCGCGCCTGTGAAGAGCTGTAAGTGCTTTGATCTTAGGATTGTCCTTGCTCGTGATGACCATGTGAATAATATAGCATAAAACCTGCTAACAAAAATCAAGAGCTTGTTGGCAGTTTTCTGTTTTGAAATAACTGGGCATAGCAAACAGACCGGAGTCAAATCCGGTTTTT